>CAWEDY010000006.1:0-45050 GCA_963807935.1 uncultured Planctomycetota bacterium | reverse complement strand
TCTCCACCCCCAGGATGTGATGAGCCGACATCGAGGTGCCAAACCGCTCCGCCGCTATGGACGCTCGGGAGCGATAAGCCTGTTATCCCCGGAGTACCTTTTATCTGTTGAGCGATAACCCTTCCATACGGGATTACCGGATCACTAAGCCCTACTTTCGTACCTGCTCGACTGATAAGTCTCGCAGTTTAGCACCCTTCTACCTTTACGCTCGAAGCCTGATTGCCAACCAGGCTGAGGGTACCTATTGGGCTCCTCCGTTACTCTTTAGGAGGAGACCGCCCCAGTCAAACTGCCCAACTGACACTGTCCGCTGCCCGGTTGCACGGGAATCAGCGTTAGAACTTATGCATAAAAAGGGTGGTATTTCACCGACGGCTCCCCCCGTGCTGGCGCACGGGGATCAAAGCCTCCCACCTATCCTACACAGTTTATACACGAGCCCAATATCAGCCTACAGTGAAGGTTCACGGGGTCTTTCCGTCTAGCTGCGGGAACGTGGCATCTTCACCACGACTACAATTTCACCGGGTTAGTGGTTGAGACAGTGCTTCTGTCGTTGCGCCTTTCATGCAGGTCGGAACTTACCCGACAAGGAGCTTCGCTACCTTAGGACCGTCATAGTTACGGCCGCCGTTTATCGGGGCTTCGGTCGTGAGCTTCGCACCCGAAGGCACTAACCCTCTACCTTAACCTACCGACACCGGGCAGGCGTCAGACTCTATACATCCACTTGCGTGTTAGCAGAGTCCTGTGTTTTTGATAAACAGTCGCAGAAGCCGATTTACTGTGGCCAAGGGCAGCGTGAACCACCCCTGGCACCCCTTATCGCGAACTTACGGGGTCATTTTGCAGAGTTCCTTAACCACTATTCTCCCGAGCGCCTTAGACTACTCGTCTCGCCTACCTGTGTCAGTTTTAGTACGGTCAGCTAAGCTTCAAACCTACGAAGCTTTTCTCGAACATCCTTCCGATGACTTCGTGAACATAAACGCACTCGGTCCCCCCGCTTGGTTTTATGTGGGCGGATTTACCACTCCCACACCTTGCGAGGATCCACGGACATTTCTATTCGTACCGCTCACCTTCCGGATGTTGTCCCTCCATCGGTCCACTTAGCTGGCGCAGGAATGTTGACCTGCTGTCCATCGTCTACGCCTTTCGGCCTCGACTTAGGCACCGGCTAACCCTGGGCGGATTTACCTTCCCCAGGAAACCTTAGGCTTTCGGCGGGCAGGATTCTCACCTGCCTTATCGTTACTCATTCCGGCATAATCACCACCAGGCCCCACCACCGCTCCTTTCGGTACGGCTTGTATCTGACCTGGTGCGCTCTCCTACCACGCGCTTTGCCCGAAGGCTCCGCGCATCTACTGCTTCGGTGTAATGCTTACTCCCGTTCATTATTGGCGCAGAACTGCTCGACCAGTAAGCTGTTACGCACTTTTTAAATGGTGGCTGCTTCTAAGCCAACATCCTGGTTGTCTCGGCAATTCAACCTCCTTAGTGACTAAGCATCACTTCGGGACCTTAGCAGGTAGTCTGGGTTGTTTCCCTCTCGACCGCGAAGCTTATCCCTCGCGGACTGACTCCTGAGATAGTCGCACCAGTATTCGGAGTTTGGTTCGGCAGAGTACTCGGTGAGGAGCCTCCAACCAATTCAGTCTCTCTACCCCTGGTGCGTAGTGGCTCAAGGCTAGCCCTAAAGCTATTTCGGAGAGAACGAGCTATCTCCACGTTTGATTAGACTTTCACTCCTCCCCACAAGTCATCCCCTCGGTTTTCAACCCAAGTGGGTTCGGTCCTCCACGCAGTATAACCCGCGCTTCAACCTGCTCATGGGTAGATCACGTGGTTTCGCGTCTACCGCCAACGACCAATAGTCGCCCTATTCAGACTCGGTTTCCCTATGGCTTCGGCCCGGAGGGCCTTAACCAAGCCGCAGACGGTAACTCGCCGGATCATTATGCAAAAGGCACGCCGTCACACATTGCTCCGAAGAGCCATAGTGCTCCGACCGCTTGTAGGCGTATGGTTTCAGGTTCACATTCCTCCCCTAGCAGGGGTTCTTCTCATCTTTCAATCGCCATACTGAGTTCGCTATCGGTCATCAGGGAGTATTTAGCCTTACGGGATGGTCCCCGTAGATTCAATCGGGATTCCACGTGGCCCGATTTACTCAGGTACCCCTCGAGAGATTGCTGGTTGCCGCATACGGGACTGTCACCCTCTGTGGTTCAACTTTCCAAAAGATTCTGCTAACCGGCAATTTTGTAACTCTCATGTGAGAGGCCCTACAACCCCGCAGAGGAAACCTCCGCGGTTTGGGCTATTTCGCTTTCGCTCGCCACTACTCACGAAATCGATTTTTCTTTCTTTTCCAGTGGGTACTTAGATGTTTCAGTTCCCCACGTTGGCTACGCCTAGCTATGGATTCACTAGGCGTCTATTCGGGTATCTCGGGATCATCACTTGTTTGTCAACTCCCCCGAGCTTTTCGCAGACTTCCACGCCCTTCATCGCCTCCTGATGCCAAGACATCCCCCATACGCCCTTAGTAGCTTGGCCACATTAATCCAAAGCTCTTAGCTATTAGCTTAGCTTCAAACCTTCGGATCAATGCTTGGTGAGTCACTTGCATACGCGACTCACGCTACGTTGTTGTCCAAGTCGCCGGCGAAGGCGGACCTGGACGAGTAACGCTCGATTCAAATCACTGCCTACCTACCATTCTGTAAGTCACTATCCCCATAATCTAAGGACAAAAAAGAGTCTTGGCCAAACATGCTCACCTTCGAACCGAGCCCGGGACGGGCCGGCTCGCTGATCGCCGCGCTTGCGCACTTTGATCGGTGAGATGCTTAGCAAAGATGCCACTCTTGCTTCTAAACCAAATTGTCAAAGATCATTCGCGGCCGGGCTGCTTCAGCTACAGCCGCTTACCCGGTCACAATCTACCGAGTTCCATCCGCAGGTTTAACGAACAGCTCGCCAAGCTAAAGCCTGAGCTACTGTTCGCCAATGGACAGAGGCCGACAAGGCAGGCTGAATCCATCCTGGAATGGGCTGCCTTACCAGCCTCTGGCCACTTGCAGTGGCATCCCCCGCCGATGAGTGGCATCAACTGCTACCCCTTCGGCGGAATCGCAAAATATAACGGCTCGACGAAACCATGTCAAACGCGGGCAAGATAGATTCTACGCCTGTCTTGATGGGCGACAAGGGGGAAACCCATACGAAAGTTCTGGTGCAATAATCGCGTCGGAAAACAATAAAATAGGCAGTTTTCGGCACCCTCGGCGTAGCGCCAGTTACGTCCAATTGCGCTCAATCCATCGCCGGGTAGCCACCGCCAAGACTCCACACGCAACCGCCAAAATCAGCATGAATACTGCTGATCCGAGCATCAAACCGAAAAGTGACACCGGCGTCCGATACTGCGAGGCTATCGTCAACGGCTGCGGATGGACAAAAGTCAGCCACGGCACCAGCGATCCGATCGAAAAGGTGCGAAGCTCGCCGCTCCCAAATAGCGCGCAAATAACCAGCGGAGTAGGCAACAAACAACCAAGAATTCCATAGTACGCCAACTGGGCGAAGCTCTGGCCCACGGTCACAAACAGGCCAAGAATGACCGCCACTATCGCTACGGCGATCAACTGCGACCGTAAGCTGAATTGGAACTTCGGCCACGCAATGGGTGACGGTCGATCGTCGGGCGACGGATCCGATTCGGGCATGATTTGTACGACCCTAAACCATCCTCCGCCCGGATTCAATAGGCCGCGCACTAGTGCTCACGCATTTGCCGACGGGGAGTTCTGCGCACTGGTGCGAGAAGCCTTGCCGCGCCCGTGCCAGAAGTTCTTGTGCCGTTTCGTTGGGCTTGAGCTGCGCGATCGAATGCCGCAAGCGGATCCGCAGTTCGTGATCCACCAGCGGCAGGACGCAGTGAGTCGTGGCCGCGCGGATGCGTTTTGCCACCAGGCCAGCTTCGGATTTCGAGCTGCCTGGTAGCATCACGACGAACTCTCCATTTTCGAGCTTTGCCAGGACGTCCATTTCGCGAAGGACCTTATCGAATGCCGGTCTTGCGGCGTCGACCATTTGCCGGGCGATCGGGCCGCCGTATTTCCGGTTGACGATGTCGTATTCGTCGATTTTTAAATACAAGACCGACAACGGGATGCCGAAGCGATGGCTTTCGGTAACACGCCGCTTCAACATTTGGATAAACGTTGCGCCGGTTGGCGCGGACCCATCCATGGGCCGTTCATCCGGAGTTTCGGGTAGGGGAATCTCGGCAACCGTCACCGATTCGGGTTCCGTGATGGGCACGTGCGCCGTGCCGGTGTGCCAATGCCCGCAGTTGCGTCCTGCTTTTTTTGACGTGTAGAGCGCATCATCCGCCCTGCGAATCAGGTGCGCGATGTCATCATCGGCCAAGAATTCGGAAACTCCCAGGCTACAGGTAACCTTCAGCGTCTTGCCGCCGCAAACTGTGGTCGAGTCTTCCACGGCCGCCCTGATCCGCTCGGCAACTTTGCAGGCCGCTGCCGCTTCGGTAGCAGGCAAAACTACAGCAAACTCCTCGCCGCCGTAGCGACATGGCACATCCATATCGCGAGATTGGGCCGCGAGCACTTTGGCGACTTGCCGCAGCACTTCGTCGCCGACCTGGTGGCCATGCGTATCGTTGAACTTTTTAAAAAAATCGATATCGAGCATCACCAGCGTGCAAGGTGTGTTCTTGCGCTGGAACTCGCTCAACCGACGTTTGAGCTCATCATCGAAAGCGCGTCGATTCGACACGCCAGTAAGAGAATCGGTCCGCGCCTCGGATTCGTGGGCCTTGATTTCAACAGCTTGCACGGCGAGCTGTTTTTCCGCCTGCTCCAGCCTTTGCTGCAGCTCGGTATTGGCGGCCAGCATCTGGTCCATGGCCGCGAAGACGGCTGCATTGGCGCCGCCGTCCTGGCGATCAATACCGGCCAGATCGGCGGAAATGGCCTTCATTTTGGCCGCGTGGTCGCCAACATCGCTGGCGACATTCTTGGCTAAGTCGGCCACACGGCTGGCCGCCATAGCGGCCCGCTCGGCGGCGCGCTTCGACTCTTCGCTTGGCTTTACGGAAGGTTTCTTCTGCGGCGTATTCGCGGTCGAATTCGCCAGCTTGGCGCCGAAGAACCAGACGCCGGCCGCAAAGCCAACGCCCAGCGCAACGCATGCGCAGACCAGATTCACGAGCACAAACGTGCCTAGTGCGGCGGGTAAGAGAAACGTCGTGGCCATTCCGAAAAGTCCACCCGCCATCTAGGTTTTCAAGTGCTCGCGCGGTACGACACTCCCGTCGTCGCCGGGTGGCAACGCTTTCAATCGGAGTATTCTAGAAAACTTAGGATTTGGCTAGCGCATGTCAATGGAATCGCTGGCGGGATAAGTAGTGTTCGCAATGATAAACCGACAAAACCACCGGATAGGGGTAGTTTTGCCGATTAGACCGTTTGTGGGGCGGGAACATGGCCGAGGCAAGAGTTGAATCTTCTGCAGGGCCTCACGAACAAGGGAGAAAAAACTCGTCGGCACAAAAAAAGAGGCCCGGCTCCCGCCACGCAGGAACCGGGCTCTGTTAGTTGCTTTGAGAACAGGCCAACTTCGACGTCGCTGCAGCGGGTGAAGCGGCACTCCACTCAGAAGCAGGTGGTGGTCGCCTGAGGCGACCCGCCGGCCAAACTCAGGTTGAACCACCTCGTTGGCAAGAACATATGTCGTACAAAGACCACCTCCTTCCTACTAAAGGCCCTGGCAAAGCCGACCTAGAAAGCCAAAAACTGAGACAGATCAGCCGTGCCCTCTAGTAAATCGTGCCGCGTAAGCACGAACCCGTCGCCTATCATTATAATCGGGCATCCGGTGAGAGCTACACAATAATTGCCGCGATTTCGCCGGTTTTTTACAAGACGCGGCGGGGCCGCCAAAGGTTCGCCAGGTGCTGGCCCCTCACACGCGGAGGCCCAAGATATACCGTTATCCGCGGCTCGGAGAGCCGCGGCCACGCATGTGGGCGAGTCTCTCCGAGACTCGCATGGAATGGCCTTTTCGGCACACCATGAACCGCAAGCAGCTTCAAAAACTCGGTGTTCCGCCCGACTGTGCGAAGGCTGCGATTCAGGCGCTTTCGCGGGCGGCGGAGCAGGGGCGCGGCATGGGCCTCAAGGGACAGCGGGCGCGCCAATTAGTGGCAGCCGTTACCGGCGATCCGCATGCTTATGAAACGGATCCGATCTGGGGCGAGTTTGCCCGCGAATTGCTCGCTGCGTCGATGCCCGTCACTCACGAGGCGATCAGCTACCGCACGTGGGGCACGGATATCGATACGGGCGCCCATCAACAGATGCGCATCGCGTGCCAAGTTCCGAATGCGGTCGGCGCGGCACTGATGCCCGACGCGCACATCGGCTATGGGCTGCCAATTGGCGGCGTACTGGCTTGCGAAAACGCCGTTATTCCGTACGCGGTGGGTGTCGATATCGCGTGCCGGATGAAGCTTTCGGTGCTTGATCAGCCGGTTGAATCCATCACAAAGGATTTCAATCGCTACAAGGAAGCGCTGAATGGCGGGACGCGATTCGGCGTTGGCGTCGAGCACAAGCCGGCCCAGTCGCACGCCGTTATGGACCGCGATTGGAACGTAACTCGTATTACACGAGAGCGTAAAGACACGGCATGGCGGCAACTCGGCACGAGCGGCTCGGGAAATCATTTTGTTGAGTTTGGTGTGCTTTCGCTTCCGATTGCGGACAAGGAACTTGGGTTGGATGCGGGCGAATATGTTGCGCTATTGAGCCATAGCGGCAGTCGCGGCGCGGGGGCAGCAGTGTGCAGCACGTACAGCGCGATCGCTCAAGCGGCGTTGCCGCGCCGGTATCAGGATTTGGGCCGGCTTGCGTGGCTCAGTCTCGATAGCCAGGCTGGCCAAGAATACTGGCAAGCGATGAACCTGATGGGTGAATACGCGGCGGCCAATCATGCGGTGATCCATCGCCTGGTGGCAAAGCTGCTTGGGGCTGAAATCCTCAGCGGTGTTGAAAACCATCACAATTTTGCCTGGATAGAACGTCACCAGGGTCGGGAGCTCGTGGTCCATCGCAAAGGGGCGACACCGGCCGGGGCGGGCGTTTTGGGAGTCATTCCGGGGACGATGGCTGACCCCGCGTTTGTCGTTCGCGGCCTGGGAAACCCTCAGAGCTTCAACTCGGCCGCCCACGGGGCGGGCCGCCGCATGAGCCGCAAGAAGGCAAATGACACGTTCCGGTTTCAGGCGGTGCGTAAGAACTTGGAGCAGCGAGGAGTGCATGTATTGGCCGCCGGATCTGACGAAGTTCCTGGCGTTTATAAAGATATTCGCGAGGTGATGGCAGCACAGCAGGATCTGGTTGAAATCGTTGGCCAATTCGACCCGAAGATTGTACGCATGTGCGGCGATGGAAGCCGGGCGGAGGATTGAGACAGCCTCCTCGCCGCCGAGACGGTTTTGCAACTGCTTCTAGCTGTTCCGGCGCGGTCAGAAAAGTAAAAGGGGCCAGAACTTTTCGTGGCCGAAAAGCTCTGGCCCTGATTTAACTGCGACACGTGGAACGTTTCAGTTATCTCCGCGCGCTCTGCGGAGTAACGACGAGTCAAACGTACTGAACGTCTTTCCTTTTGTTCTGCCGAATCGAAGCGCAGATTCGAACTACGCTTGTCGGCGCTTACAGAGCCCGAGTCCCGCCAGGCCGAGGCCGAGCAAGGCGAGGGAGGCTGGTTCTGGGACCTCCCCACCGGCATCGCTCGTGATGAAATAGGTCATGCGTTCATTCGCAGGAGTGCAACTCGCGTCGCCAGGACATATTTGACCGTTCGGATAATATCCGGTAGCCCCCGTTTGATAAACGGCACCGTTTTGGCCTTCGGGACCAACCTCTGGCACATTGACCTCGGTTTGCCAAGCGAACGCGCCGGATGGGCCGTCCGACAAGAAGTCGATAATGGTGTGCCCGTAGCCGTTTCCGTCAATATTACCAGGCCGGAAAACCAGGACGTCGCTCAACAAGCCCACGGGGGTGTCCGTTTCGAAAAGGCCGATCGCGCCGGGGGTCAATCGAAGGGTGCGCGGAGGCCGCCTTTGCCGACGACCTCGTAAGAGGTAACTTCCAGGCCGGCATACATCGGGTCCACCGTCGAGGGAACGTGGGTTATGGTGACATCATAAGGTCCGAAGAAACCATTAAACGACGCCGAAGCATTCCCAAGCTCATCGAGAGCAAAGCTGCATGCGCCGACATCATCGCAGCCAATAAAGCCATCGTCGGGACCGCCCGAAAAAGGCTGGGCCTGCGCCGCGCCGGGCGCAGCGCGAACAAGCCGATTGCAACAACCGCTGCTGACGCAAAAGCTACTGTTCGCCGTTTCCTTAGCTTCCTCCCTTTCTTCAGTAAGTACAGGGGCTGCAAGCGTTCCATTAGCGTTCTCCTTGTGGATGGGGCTGAAAACGGGCCGATCGCGCATTTTCAGCCGAACAACGAAAAAAGATGCTGGGCTCCTCTAGGCCATACCGAGAGGCATGGCGTCCTTTTGTCGAGCACACATGATTCTTTTGGGTTCCATTGGCTATTGCCCATAATCACGGCTAACCGCCTTGTTTTTAGCTATCGAAAGCCGTGACATTAAGTCCTGTTGTACGTGTCAGCTTCGTGATTGCAATTACTTTTTGTGGAAATTTGTACAAAAGTGGGAAAAATCGATTGTGATGACGCCACCGGCAACAGGCCTTGGGCTTAGCGCGCGAGCACAGCCCGGTTAAGCACAAAATGGCGGCGCTCCGTTACATTCTCAAACCGGAACGACACGCGGGACCGGCTACACTTCCAGGCTGCCCAGCGCATGAAAAAACTTCCGAAAGATAATTTGCTTTCCCCGCGCGATCGTGATAAACTCATAACCTGTGCGGTTTGGCATTACGCCCGGCTTGCACCGACCGGTCGGAAACAAGTGCGATCGATCTCGTCCAATTACGGAGGTGGTTTGAGCTAACCTGCAAGCGCGAATGAATAGAAGCGATCGAAATTAAATTTCGGAGCGAGTGCTGAATACGTGCATTCGCCAGTCGCTTTTTTACTCTCGCTTGCAAAGGGAAAGCTCATGAAAGTCTCCGTATCGAATTTCGCCGTGGTCTCGCTGCCGACCTATGGCTTCGCCAGGATTTTCATTCTTCTGGCTGTGCACTTAACTTTGCCGCAAATCATCGCGCAAAGTGCGTGTGCCGGTATTATCACCAACACAAATAATCCGGTGGTGTGGTCGGCCCAAGTCACTGGCATACAGAACGAGCCGTTCGAAAACGTTCCGACGTCTTTCGCCCAGTATGCAAGTCCGCCAGGATTGACTCGAAGCTCGATCAATTATTCCATCGATCGCAGCATCGATACCGGCGGGCGGATGTTGGAAGTTTCCCCAGGCACGTATGCGCCGACGGGCGTTCTTTCCATGCAAGATACGCCCAATGGTGAGTTTTCGAATGTGCTGATTACGCCCGTCACTCCCATCGATGCGTTCGCCGTTCGTCATGCTGCCTGGCGGGGAACGCAAGTTCAATTCACGCTTACGTACACGAACTCGACGACCGACTCCTTTTTTGCCAATACAGTAGGTGTGACGGCGTTAACCGTCAGCGGCGCTACGCCGATGGAATTTACCGGTGTGACCACGAATATGCCGATTGCGAGCGTTCTTATTCAAACTACGGTGACGGCGAACGACGCATTCGCTCGCGGACTGAACATCGACGACTTTTCGACGGCGCAAGCCGTACCGGAACCAACAGGCGCTTGCTTACTCGGCATTGCCGCCGTCTGCCTTGGCTTCCGCAGGAGCCGACGCCAGTCGGCCGGAGCGATTGCATTCCATCGAGCTTTAGCGAGCCGGCGGGTTCATCTCGCCGGGGTAAACCCGGCGGCTCGCTGAACTGTTTTCGCCAACAAACCCATGGACAGAGTTCTGAGCTAACGAGACGCGAGTGAAGTAGAAGCGATCGAAATTCCATTTTCGCCCGGAGTGCCGGAACACGGCACCCAATCGTTTTTACTTCAATTTGCAAAGGTTAAGCTCATGAAAGCCTCCGTATCTGCGTTTGTTCTTGCCGCTTCGCTGTCCGCACTATTTGCAGTCTCGTCGTATGCTACGCCGCTTGTTGGGAGTGGAACGTTGCCATTCCCCGGAGCGACGGGCAATCCGCCGCGAGATACGTATGCGCCGGCCGGTTCGCCACTCGGTCCGTTCACCGGCACTTGGCCGGGCGTCGGCCCGGATCTAGCCAACCCAGCATGGTGGGGTACGTTCTCCGCAATGGGGCCAATGCCGCATGGGAACGTCGCAACGGGTACCGCGCTCTATGACTTCACGCCGACAGGCGGTTATGCGCCAGGCGCGCTCCCAGTCGGAACGTATTTCTACTTTGGCGACCTGGATAACGGGGCAGCCCAGAACGAATCGTTTCACCTCCTAGCGTTCAACACGGCGGGCAACCTCATCACGACGCCGTGGCTGGAGACGCCGTTCGCCGCATCGGCCGGCTCGACCGCCGTTCAGATGCCGGCCTACAGTTTTTCCCCCGGCGTGTACGACTTCAACGGGAATTCGGTGCCCGGAAATCCATCGGTCGCTGTCTACCTGAAAAGCAACACGTTGATCGGAAAACTGGAGGTGACCCGGACGAGCACGTTTGCGTCGTTCATTCTGCAGGCGCCGCCTGTTCCTGAGCCGAGCTCGGTATTGCTGCTGTTTAGCGGAGTGCTGGCGGGACTTGGTTGTTGGCGGCGACGGTAGATTAGAAGCATGGGCGGTCGTCGTCGCGCGAACGGTTACGAATCGTTCGCGCGACGACTTTTTGCCTAACAAAACCGGCGGGGACTGGCTCAATTTGCGCAGTCCGCGAAGCAAATTGTGCCTGTTCCCCTCCGAAGTCGGTTTTGTTCGAGTTCCTTATGGCGCGTGCAGAAACGATCGCTAATTGTGGCCAGCGCCATCGGCATCGCCGCTGAGATGGCGGCGGAGATACGTGGCACGCTCGATATTGCGGTCGGATGAGTCGAGCTCCATGCCGGTTAGCTTCTGCAGGTGGGCCGGCTGCGTGTGGACGAAGAGTTTGTTGACGGTGGGAATCTCCACGTCGCGGATCAGTCCGAGGTTGACGCCCATTCGCAGGCTCGAGAGCAAGTGCATCGTTTCTTCGGAGCTGATCGTCTGTGCGGTCCGCAGGATGCCGTAAGCCCGGCTGACTCTGTCGTGCAGCGTTTCCTGGCTCTCGCGGATTAAAAAGTCGCGGGCTTTGCGTTCGTAATCGATAAGGACGGGCACTACGTCGGCCACCTTCTTGGTTAGCTCTTCCTCGCTTTGGCCGAGCGTGACCTGGTTGCTGACCTGGTAGAAATCGCCTTGCGCTTGCGAGCCTTCGCCGTACAGGCCACGGACCGCCAGGTTGATTTTTTGCAGGCTGCGGAAGACTTTGTCGATTTGCCGCGTGATCACCAGCGCCGGCAGGTGCAGCATCACGCTCACGCGCAGCCCAGTGCCGACGTTGGTAGGGCACGCGGTTAGGTAGCCGAAACGATCGTTGTACGCATACGTAACGCGGGCTTCGATGAGGTCGTCCAACTCGTTGATCTGCTCCCAAGCCGAACCCAAGTCGAGACCACTTTTCAACACCTGGATCCGCAGATGGTCCTCTTCGTTGATCATCACGCTCATCTGCTCGCGCTGGTCGATGAGCACGGCACGGGCGCCCTCGGCATCGGCGTGCTCGCGGCTGATGAGCTGGCGCTCGACTAGAAATTGCCGGTCGACGGCTTCCAGCGCGCTAACATCGACATAAATCAATTGTCCGGTGAATTTTCCCTGCTCGTGCAGTTTTTCGATTCGGCCGCGAAGGATTTTGCCGATTTCGGCCCGGTCGGTATCGGTCGCGCGGGAGATGAATGGGAAGTCGGCCAGGTTGCGGGCCAGGCGGATGCGGCTGCTGATGACGATATCCGATTCCGGTCCGGAGCCGCGCAGCCATTCCCCGCTGGTTTGGGCAAGCTCTTGCAGGTTCAAATTTGAAAAGTCCATTTGGTTGCCGCATCGTCAATAGCCACAAAAAACACGAATAATCAACAGAAGGCAATTCACTTTTGAACAGTAGGCACAACGGAGACGGCCCGAGAAGAGAAGATTATCAATCTAGTTTCTCCGCTCTCCCTGTTTCCTCCTGCTGATGAATTTCTGTGTTTGTCGCTTTTCTGTTTCTTTTGGCGATCGTCATTCCTTATTTTTGTCGCGTGCCTGTTCGATATTGCGAATTTCGTCGCGCAGCTTCGAGGCCTGCTCGTATTCCTCGGCAGCAATCGCCTCTTTCATCTCGCGGCGAAGGCGGATCAATTGTGTTTGCTGCTCGGCGCCGCTGGCGCAGAACTTTGGCACCTTGCCGACATGGCGCGTCTCGCCGTGAATATTCAAAAGCAGCGGTTCCAATTCCGCGGCGAAACCGATGTAATCGTGCGGGCAGCCGAGCCGGCCTTGCTTGCGGAATTCGAGAAACGTGATGCCGCACACCGGGCAGGACCGCTGATCGAGCCGGGCCAATTCCTCGGCTGTCTCGCCAACCGCCAGATGCTGGGCCAACAGGCCCGCCATGGCGGGCAGAACTTCGGACGCATCGTCCGGCGACGGAGCGAGGAACTTGTGGGCGCACTCCTCGCACAAATGAAGCTCGTTCGGTTTGCCGTCCACCAAATCCGTGATATGGAACGTGGCCGGCTTATCGCACTTTTGGCATTTCATCGTCGTATCCCATCGCCGCGCGAACCTTTGTTGGTTGCCTCGCACTTAATATCAGCATAATCAGCGCATCCAGCGCTGTCACAACTCTGCATCTGAAAGCAGATTCCGCCCGGCTAGAGGGATTCTATCTGGGAGCACCCTAGTGTCAAGATGAAGCGGTTTGGTGCTACCGGAGCTAATACATTACACCGCCAGATGATCGGTTGCGAACCATCGTGGTGCAGTGTGCAAAAAGTATAGTCCACTGCCTCCGCGAGAGGAAATTGCATCTTGCTGGAGCGAGATACCTACGCGAAACGGTACGATTTGATCTGCATCGCAGACATCAGCCTCGCCGCGGCGGGAGTAGTCGTGGTACGATGCAGTTCCACCGCGCGACCTGAGCGCACTCGATGCCATCATCGCCATCCATGCCGCACTATCCCGACTTCGCGACGTTCTCCAAGCTGGCACGCACAGCCGACTACGTGCCCGTTTATCGCCGCGTGCTAAGCGATGTGCTCACGCCCGTGAGCGCGTTTCACAAGATCGACGACGGCGGCAGCGCGTGCCTGTTCGAGAGCGTCATCGGCGGCGAGAAGGTTGGGAGGTATAGCTTTCTGGCGGCGGAGCCATTCATGGAATTCAGCACTGCGCGCCTGGTCGGAAGCGAACCCGTTGATCCACTGCAGTCCCTGCGGAAAAAGCTGCGACAGTTTCGCGTGGCGAAACTTCCGGAGCTTCCTCCGTTCGTCGGAGGCGCCGTCGGATACGCCGCGTACGATACGGTGCGGTATGTCGAGCATCTTCCCAATGCGCCGCGGGATGATCGCAACCTGCCCGACTTGTGGTTCGCGTTTTACGATCACATGATCGTGTTCGACAACGTGCAGAAGACGGCGATCATCGTCGTGCTGGCAAAGGTTGGTGAGGATCACGGAGCCACCCGAAGGGTACCCGGCGAGGAGCGAGTCCGGGCAGCCTACGACGACGCTTGCCGCCGTGTCGATCGATTCGTCGAGAAACTTTCAGCGCCGTCAAATTCGCTAGCACCGGTCGATATCGACACGCAAGGCGAAGCGCACGTGAAGTACCGGTCGAATTTCACGCAACCGCAATTCGAAGACGCCGTGCGCAAATGCAACGAATACATCCGGGCCGGCGATATTTTCCAGGTGGTGATCAGTCAGCGCTTGGCCGTACCGTTCGCGACTGATCCTTTTGAACTATATCGCACGCTGCGGGTGGTGAACCCAAGCCCGTTCATGTTCTTTTTGCGCACGCCGCAGTGCACGCTGGTGGGCAGTTCGCCAGAGATTATGGTGCGCGTCGTTGACGGCAAGGTAACAGTGCGCCCGCTAGCCGGTACGCGGAGGCGCGGCCGCACGGAGGAAGAGGATCAACGGCTGGCGGAGGAACTGCTGGCGGATCCAAAGGAGCGCGCGGAACACGTGATGCTCGTGGACTTGGGTCGGAACGACGTGGGCCGCGTCGCGCAGTTTGGTTCGGTGGAAATTTCGGACGTAATGGTTATCGAGCGCTACAGCCACGTAATGCACATAACGTCGAACGTTACGGGGCAGCTGCGCGATGATTGTGATGCGTTCGACGCGCTTGCAGCATGCCTGCCGGCGGGGACGGTATCAGGTGCGCCGAAGGTGCGGGCAATGCAGATTATCGACGAGCTAGAGCCGCACCGCCGGGGTCCCTACGCCGGGGCCATTGGCTACATCGATTTCGCCGGAAACATGGATACGTGCATCGCGCTGCGCACAATCGTGATTCAAAATGGCACGGCTTATATTCAAGCGGGGGCAGGGATCGTCGCCGATAGCGTCCCCGAACGCGAGTATGAAGAAACCCTCAACAAGGCCCGCGGGCTGCTCCAGGCAATTGAGATTACCGAGCAGCGGACCAGCGCTTAGTGCGGCCTTCGTGGACGCAGGCGTGCCACGTAGCCGCGCTGGCTGCTTATTTGTTTGCGTTTGCCAGCGCGTCGATCAATTTCTTAATATCGCCATCCGTCAGGTGCTTGTCGGATGCCTTCAGCATTTTCTCGAAGTGGACGCGGCCCGCCGGCTCGCCGGGGTAGCCGATGTTTCCGTCGGCGGCATCGCTGGTGATAAGCGGCTTGCCATCGTTGTCCAGAATGACCATCCAGGGAATGCCGCCGTTTTGATTGGGCCGCACGCGCTTGATGACGGCCTCGCCATTTTTTAGCCGACTATCGAGCTTTACGTAGACAAATTCCTTATCCACCAGATCGTGATGGTCGTCCAAATACCTCGAAAGCACCGTACACCAGACGCAGCGCGGCCCGCTGACCTGCACAAGCACGCGCTTTCCTTCTCGCTTCGCTTTAGCGAGTGCGTCGGACAATTTGGACGCGGCATCGGGAAGATCGGGGGCGTGCTCGTCGAGAAATGCGGCTAATTTATCGCGGTCAAATTTCCCGTCGGCAATTACGTCGAGTAGCGCGGTCTTACCAACGAGCGCGCCGTTTTCGTCTAGCACGGCGAGCATCGGATCGTTTGCATCCGGCCAGGCCATTCCCAGACGAGCGGCAATTTTCTGGCCAGCTTTGGTTTGTTTCGCATCTACAGTGCTCACGGGCAGGAACAGGTAGTTATACGTGGCCTTGCTGAGCTCGCGATCGTGTTCCAGGTCGAAAAAACCCGTGACCAAAGGATTCGCGGGGTCGCCGATGACCATGAGCACACGCTGGTAAGCGAGCCGCGTGTCGCGGAGTCGCGCTTTCAGCCGATCTTCCAGCGATTGTGCATCGCCAAACAACGTGGCCACGTGCTCTTGAATTGTGGGCTGCCGATACGGCTTGGGCAGTTTCAAATCGCCGATTTCATAAATTTCGGTAGTCGGCGCGGTTACTTTTCCTGCGCTGTGCCAACCACGGGGCCGACCGTCGGCCTCGGATTGGACGACTTCCAAGGTATATTCCTGGCCGGGAATCAAGCCGGTCATGGTAAAGCGCCCGTCGGGATCTGTCGTTACCTTGCCACCGAATCGCCAATTGAACGTTTTATCGCTGTATTCAATCCACACTCCGTATTCAATTTGACGTTGCGGCAACGGAGTCGCCGTGTCCTTGTCCACCAGCCGGCCACGCGCACTGCCGGTTGGGCCGATGGGTATCTCAACTTCCGTTTCATCCGGCCCGATTTTGACGATGCCAGCCAGCTTGTGATCCTTCGTTTCTGCGTGAACGACAGTCGGCGCGCGCCCGCGAACTGCCTGAAAATGGCCGTCTGCGTCGGTGGTTGCACCAAACCCGCGAGCGACCGATTGCGTAGAAACACCAGTGACGACCGCTTCCGCCACTCCCTTTGCCGAATCGTTGCTCAACACGACTCGACCGGATATCGGTCCCTTCTCAGGCCCGTTCGAATGAAGATTCAGCTCGAATGTCTTTTGCCCGGCAAGCTGAAATTTAGGCGGTTCGATGTTGCTCGGGCCGATTAAGTAATACTTTCCCGGCCCGGTGAAGAACTCGAATTGGCCGTCCTTGTCGCTTGTCGTCCATTTTACGATTCGCGTCGAAATCGCTTTGTTATTGCCCTTTGACGCGGGAAATTTTTCCGACTCAGCCAGTTCGTAATAGCTAACTGCCTCTTGTTGGTAAAGCGAAATGTATTGATCGGATACCGGCTTGTTACTGGAGCCCATCGTCAGGCGACCATAGACACGAGTGGCTGGCTGCAGCACAAGCTCGATCTCTTCGACCGGCGCGCCGCGCGGATCATCTTATTCAATGCGGGCGAAGCCCATTCATTATTGCCGGCCGCGAATTGATAGTACTGATCGGGGTACGCTCGGAATGTGAAGCGGCCTTCATCGTCGGTGCGTGTCGACTCGCGGAATCCGTCCATGCCGCGGCCGTCGCCGGCTGCTAGCACTTCGATTTTAGGGGCCGGTCGCCCATCGGCGAATTTTACGTGGCCGGTGACACGCATCAACGGTACAAGTTTCGCCACCACCTCCGAATCCTTTGCCGCGGGGTCGAATAGGTGGCGGTCCGGTGAATAATAGCCTTTGGCCCGCACCCAAAAGTTGATGCGCTTTTTGTTATCAGCCGGTATGAAATCGAACGTCGCCACACCATGGTCGTTCGTTTGCGCGCAACGCTCGAGAGGCCGGATAAGTTCAGGTCTTCTCCTTGGCGGCCCTTGTTTGGCTTTTCCAATAACCACGGATAGACCTCGACGCCGACGAGTGGCTTATCCCGATCATTGACGACGCGAACCGTAACGACACGCACGCCGTTGAGGACGAAATACAGCGGCGCCGCGTGACCGGGCGCCAATTTGTACGGATCGCTCTTCGGCTCGTCCGGCAGGCGGAATGTCCAATAATCGAGCCCGACGCCCGGCTTCATCGCCACGATATATCGCAAGGGAAGATCAGCGGGAACATGGACAGAAGCATGGCCGTCGCTGTCGGTTGTCGCTTGGCTAACTTGTTCGTAGCCGGCGGTAACGAGCACAGTCGCGTTGCCTACCGGCTTCTGATCAGTATCCATAACGACTGAATCGATTTCGCGCGCCGGCCTGAGCACAAGCTCCAGCGGTTTAATCCGCGCCGCTTTATCCGCTTCGTACGGAAGTCGTTGACCGGCTTGCCGCTTTCCTTTCTCGTAGCTGGCTCGAATCATTCGGCCGTTAACGCTGTGCGCCACATCGAGTTGGAACCGTCCATCGTTGCCGGACTTGGTGCTCGATTTCTTTTCAGACGGCAAGTAGCTCAGCTCGTTGGTAAAGACGCGGGCGCCACTGACAGGCGCGCCATGCTCATCCACCACGCGGCCCTCGATGCGCCACGACTTGACCGCCGGAGACTCCGCGGCAGCAACTCCCGCAGACGAATTGCCGATAACAAGCAGCACAACGAGACCGATTACGTCTAACGGCGAGATTCGCATCCAATGAAATAGACGAGTGCTCATAGTCTGCCTTTCCAATTCACCGCGACCCCGATGGCGTCGTCTACCGCTTAGTAGAAAACCGCCAAGGCGACGACAACGTTTCACCGTTGGCCGCGCCGGAGTTATCGTTTGCTGTGCGTCAGGCTTTTGATTGACCGGCCGGCGCGAATCGATCAATCGATGGTCCACAGCGTCACAGATTCTTGATCCTTGACGTAGATTCCTCGGCCGGCCGGGATCGGATAGGCATACGTGCCGCCGTTGGCCACTTTGTAGCGGGCCAATTCCGTAAACGCGTCGCCGGTTGGTTGAAAGACCACAAGTTCGCCTGCGGGCGTGAGTCCCAGCAAAGCGGAGCCGACATCGACGATTGAACCGTAGCCTCGGCTGCTCATACCGCCGCCCATTCCACGGCCACGTCCGCCGAATCCGCGTCCGGGGCCGCCTCGGCCTGGTCCTTCACCGCGGCGCTGACCCGGCTCCGGCCGGTCGCGCTGATCCGTCTGCTTTCGCTCTTCTTGCTGGACAAACTGCACGAAGAAAGCCTGCGGCGGACGCACACGCAGCTCGCCTGTGCCGCTCTTGGCGCCGCGTTGATCCGTAGCCGCTGACTTGGCGAGCGGAACCGACCACGCGGTCTTCTGCGTCTGCGTGTTGATGCAGAACAATTGGTCGCCGCCGGAGATTCCGAACACCAAGCCGTTCTTAAGCACCGGCGTGTTGAAGCCGACTGAGTTATCGGTGTTGCTCCACAGCTTTTCTTCCACGAGCTTATCGCCTTGCTTCTTCATTTTGAGTGCCGTGATTCCCGTTCCTGGGCCGGCGATGATGAGCATCGAGCCATCGACAATCGGCGTGGTAGCGATGTATCGAACCTCCGAGTAAGGAATTTCCCAGAGCAGCTTTCCGTCCGCGACGGTAACGGCGACCATTTTTCCCTCAGTCGGCGCCACGATTAGTTTGGTGCCATCGATGGTCATGAGCACGGGCGAGGCGTATGCGGGGCCGGTTCCCATCCAGCGCCATTTTTCCTGGCCCGTCGCCAGGTCATCGGCGATGATGCCTCCGTCCCGTCGGCCGCCCAATTGAGCGATGCAGAGGCCATCGACGACAATCGGCGAGCTGGAAGTAAAAAACTGCGGCCACGACGTGGCGAAGTCGTCCTTCTGCCAGAGCAGCTTGCCGCTTGCCGCATCGCGACAGACCAGCATGCCGCGCACGCCGAGCGTTATCACCTTCCCATCGGCGACCGTGGGCGAGCTCCGCGGCCCGGGGAAACTGCGGGCCGCCCCACTGGCACCTTCCGACTCATAGCCTTGCTGCCACAGCTCGTCGCCTGTCGCTGCGTTCAGACAGCGAAGAATCTCCTTGTCATCCTGCCGCGTGAAAACATATAGTTTGCCATCCATCAGCGCGGGCGTGGCCACGCCGTCGCCAACTTTCACTGACCACTTCTTGGTGAGAGTTTTGGGCCAGGTCGCAGGGACTTGAAAACCGGTTGTCTTGGCGTCGCGGTTCGGACCGCGCCACTGCGGCCAGTTCTGCGCGGCGCGCTCGCACTCCACGCCAAAATGTCGAAGAGAATGGTTGCCACCAGCAATTTGCCTGCGCGCTGCATAACGATCCTTCCTTTTCGCGTCCCAGCCGAATAACGACGGTCAACGACCGCATGATACCGCGGTTTTCTGCCGTCTGGGAGTCCCACCGCGTCGGTCAAATTGGAAATCGTCTGCTCGCTACGCGACGCAGATTTCCTCTCCCAGAACGAGAGGACATCGATGTGCTGCTTTCTTCGCCCGATTGCCGCGGTTAGAATGGTCTGCGTCACTCTCCACTTTTGTTGGTCATCGACTTACGCCATTTGTGCCGTATGGCCGATCATTCGCTTGCCGGGCATTTTCTGGTTGCATCTCGCTACCTGCGCGATCCGAATTTCGCGCAATCGGTGGTACTCATGATTCACCATGACCACCAGGGCGCCATGGGGGTGGTCATCAATCGGCCGTCGGACAAAACGGTCCGCGACGTGTGGGACATGATCGGCAACGACCCGTGCGATTGCGACGATTATATCTATGTCGGCGGACCGGTGCCGGGGCCGCTCGTGGCGCTACATCGGTTGGAGCCGTTTTCCGACCACGAGGTGCTGCCCGGTTTGTATGTGTCCACTCAGCGCGATGCACTCGATTTGATTGTCCGCAAAAAGGGCGTGCCCTTGCGATTGTGCAGCGGCAACGCCGGCTGGGGCAGCGGGCAACTCGAAGGCGAAATGGAAGCGGGTGGCTGGCTTTCGACTCGCGCTACGGTAGACGATGTGTTCGCCGACCATGAATCGATCTGGAAGACCGTCACGCAGCGGATTGGCCTGGAGATCATGGCGCCAGACGTTGACAGCGAGCACGTGCCACCTGATCCATCGCTCAACTAAAGGGGAAAAGGGGTGAAGCTTCGCCTTCTTTTGATTGTCTCAACTGCAATTTTCCATCCGATTACTGGGGCGTGTGCATCTACTCGCGTCAATAAGCGAAGCTGTCCAACCTGTCCCCCTGTTCAAAGGATTGGCGCAAAGAGCCGGGCGAGCCGCACCGCGAAGTGGAAGTAGAAAGGTCGACGCGCCACGTCTGCGGCGCGGACTTGGTGACATACCTGGAAGTCATTTTCCAGCATGTTGGCGACGGTCGCTGCAAACGGCTGATCGGCAAATACGAGCATCAACTCGAAATTCAACCGGACCGAGCGGTTGTCGAAATTTGCGGTGCCGACGGCCGCCAGGTCGTCGTCCACGAGAATCACCTTGTGATGCATGAACCCTGGCAGATATCGATAAAACTTTACGCCGGAGGGCTCGGCTTCGGCGATGTAGGAAAAGGCCGCCAGGTACACCATCTTATGGTCGGGCTTTTGCGGCAGCATCACACGCACATCGACGCCCCGCAAGGCCGCAAGCTGCAGCGCGGCGATCAGCGAAGTATCGGGCACGAAATACGGGCTGGCGATCCAAATTCGCTGCCGGGCCGACTCGATCGCGTGCATGAAAAACAGGCCGCAGGTCTCCAGCAAGTCCGAGGGATCGGAGCCGAGGCAGAGCGCGGTTTTGTCCTCTTCCGGCGCCGGTAGCGGCGTCCAATCGAGATCGGGCACGTCGCCGGTGGCCCAATACCAATCTTCGAGAAAGCCGAATTGAATCGCCTGTACGACTGGTCCGCGCACTTCGACCGCCGTATCTCGCCAAGGCCCGAACTTGCGATGTCGGCCCATGTACTCGTCGCCGATGTTGAGCCCGCCGACGTAGGCGACTTGCCCGTCGGCGATCACGATCTTGCGGTGGTTGCGAAAATTCACTTGAAAGCGGTTACGCAGACCGCGCGACGTGCGAAAGGGCAGGATAATCGCGCCAGCTTGCGCAACTCGCGCCGATACGCCCGCGGTAGATCATAGCTGCCAATCTCATCGTAAAGCACATACACGCGTACCCCCTCGCGCGCCTTGCGGCCCAGCAGGTCCTTGAGCTGGCGACCGAGCGTGTCGTCGTGGATGATATAGAATTGAACGATGATATAATCCTTGGCCGCTTCCATGCAGGCGAACATCGCGGGAAACGCCTGACTGCCGTTGATGAGCAGCTTCGCACCGTTGTGGCTGGTGAACGGCATCTCCGCCAATTCTTCCATTGCCGCGTACTTCGGATCCGCCTCTTCATCGCGCACGCGAAACAGGTGCATCTTCTTTTCCAGCGAGCGGGCGATGTGGTCGATCTGCGAGTCGCCTGCGCAGCGCACCTTCACATAACCCTGAAATTTGCCGCGCCCAAACAGGCCGTATGCGGGCAGCGTAACATATGGGATCAGAACCAGCAGTATCGCCCAGGCGATCGCGCCCTGCGATGTACGCGCGGTCATGATCGCATGAATGGCCGCTATCATTCCAAGCGCGTGGATCAAAGGTACGGCGATGCCAACCCATTGCGGCAGTACGATGTCGATCATTTGAGGGTGCAGTATTGCGGGATGAAGGGGCACGGTGATCGACTGTGGACCTTGTCGCAGTTCCTATCGTCTACAATTTCGTGCTTCCCAAACAGACCCACCGGCACGAAAATAAGAGATGGTCGCTCCCATTCTGCCACGTCACCTTCACATCCTGTTCCCAGCATCCCGCATCCTCCAATCTGGATTTCCACAATGAGCCTCACGATCATGCGGCGGATTAAGTTCTGCGCCGGCCACCGCCTGCACAAGCACGGCGGCAAGTGCGAGTATTTCCACGGCCACAATTACACGGCCGATTTTTACGTCACCGGCGATGAGGTGGACGACGTCGGCCGCGTGATCGATTTTGCCGAGCTCAAAAAGCTGTTCAAAGGCTGGCTCGACGAGCATTGGGACCATGGTTTTGTGCTCAACAAGGCGGATAAAAACGGCCTGGCTGCGGCGAAAATTGTCGAGCCATGCCGCTACTTCGTGCTTCCGTATAACCCAACATCCGAGAACATGGCGATCTATCTCTTGCACGAAGTTTGCCCGACGCTTCTGGCCGGCACCGGCGTTACGGCCACCAAGGTTGTCATCTGGGAAAGCGACGAATCGTTCGCCGAGGCGTCGTTGTCAGCTCCCAGCGTTTCCTCCGGCACATGTGGCTTGACTAGCGCGGGCGCGGAGCGGGATTAACGGCTCCGCATTGCTGGCGGCGACGAATCACATCCTCTCACTTCGCGAGAGGGTTCCCGCTCGCAAAGCGAGCAGCCTTCACCCATCATAGTTGGCAAAATCGAACCCGGTGATTAGTTTGGGAGCTGTCCATATTTCTCACGGCGTCTCATCCGATCCTCGAATAGGCTGCTTCTACAAGCGCGAAAGAATCACCATGACGCTCCGTTGCAAAGTACTGGTACTGTTTGTCGCAGCTTGTTTGCTGGTTGTTGGACCAGCGTTTGCCGCTGATCCCTCCGGCGCGGCCCACGAGAAAACGCCCGCTGTAAAGTCCGATGAGAAGAAAGAAAAGCCCGACGACAAAAAGGACGAGCCCAAAGACAAAGTCTCCGTCACCAAGCACACGGCGACGATCCAAGGCCAAGAGATTAAGTACACGGCCACGACCGGCAAACTCGTTCTGAAGGATGATGAGGGGAAGGCCAAAGCGCTCGTCTTCTTCATCGCCTACACGAAGAACGGCGTCGATGAATTGAGCCAGCGGCCGGTGACGTTTGCCTTCAATGGCGGTCCCGGCTCGTCGAGCGTGTGGTTGCATCTGGGGCTGCTCGGTCCGCAGCGCGTGAAATTGCCCGATGGCACTTCGGCTGCGCCGCCGCCGTACGGCTTGTCGAATAACTCTTTTTCGCTGCTCGATATCACCGACCTGGTGTTCATCGACCCAGTGAGCACCGGCTTCAGCCGGCCGGCCAAGGGCGAAAAGGGCGAACAATTTCACGGTTACGAGGAGGACATCCGTAGCGTCGGTCAGTTCATTCATGATTACGTTACCAAATATGGCCGCTGGCGGTCGCCGAAGTTTCTCATCGGCGAAAGCTACGGTGGGCTGCGCGGCGCGGGGCTGTCCGGATATTTGCGCGAGCGCTACAACATGTCGCTTAACGGCATCCTCATGATCTCGCCGGCGCTGAACTTCGAAGCCATCGGCTTCGCGCACGGCAACGATTTGCCGTTTGTTCTCTTTATTCCCGGATACACGGCGACGGCCTGGTATCACAAAGCGCTGCCGGGCGATCTGCAGGCTCTGCCGCTGGAGAAAGTCGTCAAGCAGGCGACCGACTTTGCGCTAACCGAATACACGCTGGCGATGATGAAGGGCCAATCATTAGGCGACGACGAGCGCAGCGCCGTCGCGGAAAAGCTGGCTCGCTTTACCGGCCTTTCGAAGCAGTACGTGCTCGAGTCGAATCTGCGCATTAGCATGCCGCGCTTTGCCAAAGAACTGCTGCGGGGGCGCGGTCGCACGGTCGGCCGCTACGACAGCCGCTTCACTGGCATCGATGTGGACAACGCCGGCGAAGATCCCGAATATGATCCCAGCGCCGCGGCCATTTTTGCTCCCTTCACCGCCGCGATCAACGACTATCTACGCAACGAATTAAAGTTCGAAGATGAGCACGTTTACGAAATTCTGGCCGGCAATGTGCAGCCCTGGAGCTACGGCCGCTATATCGCTCACTTCCCCGATGCCTCGAACACGCTCCGTGAATCGATGTCAGCCAGTCCGTACATGAAGCTGTTTGTCGCCAGCGGCTATTACGACCTGGCCACTCCGCCGGCGACGGTAAAATACAGCGTCGAGCATATGCGCCTGCCGCGAGAATTACAAAAGAACATCGATTACCACTTATATGAAGGTGGCCACATGATGTACGTCCACGAGCCCGCGCTAGAAAAGCTGCGCAAGGATTTGGCAGCCTTCTACGGCAACGCGTTAAAGCGCGAGAAATAGTCGTGGTTGGGTGCCTGGTTTCTCGTAGGCGGTTTTCGATCGACCACCAGGACGCCTGGTCGCCGCGTATCCGCGCCGTGGTCGTCGCATCTATGCGAAGCGCAAGAGACGAATGACGCGAAACACGTTATAATTGTTGCGATGTTCGGCAGCGATACCGCTAGTTCTCCGTCACTCTTTCGATCGGTCCTCGACGAATGCCGTGAACTCTACCTATCGAGCGGCAAACTGTGCGCACTCCAATACCCACAGTTAATCAAACAGTCGGGTAGCGATTTCGTTCAGCTGATGGACGATTTGCACCGCGCCCTGGTGCTCAAGGTTTACATCACGATCTGTGAGGCCGACCGAGAATGGTCGCAAGCGGAACGAGAATTGGGCACCGAATTGTTCGAGCATCTGTGGAACAAGCGGCTAACCGGCGACAAACTTTCGATTGCGGCACGAGAAGCGGCTCGCGAATCATCGAAACTGAAATGGTACAGCTTGATCCGTCCGTTCGACCACATTGTGCCGCTTCGCGAGCGGATCGGGGCGCTGGAAACGATTGTGATGCGGTTGGCAAATATCGTGGCCCGAGCCGATGGCGTACTGGATGAGCGGGAATCGCTCGCCATTCAATCGATTCGGCAAGAACTGCAGCGCCATTTACGTGCGGTGCCGATCGATGAGCCGACGAATCATGAAGAACCGCTCACGGTCGGTGATCAGGCAATTGCGACGATGCAGCAAGATGCGCAAACGGTGCACAAGGCAACGCGCGGGAACGTAGGTCAGGCTGTGGCTGACACCCGATCGGCGGCAAAGACTCAGGCACAGCCTGATCTACAGGAAGCGCTTGCGGAACTGGAACAGCTGATCGGTTTGGTGCCAGTGAAAGATGAAGTCCGCACACTGGCCAATTTCCTTAAACTTGAACAACGTCGGGGCGAGGCCGGGTTGAGCGTGACGGAAGTAAGCCTGCACATGGTCTTCACCGGTAATCCGGGCACTGGGAAAACGACGGTTGCGCGGATCATCGGCAAGATCTTCGCGGCAATGGGAGTGTTGAAGAAGGGACACTTGGTCGAAACCGATCGCTCTGGCCTCGTGGCAGGATACGCGGGGCAAACAGGTCCCAAGGCGAACGCGAAAATCGACGAAGCGCTCGACGGCGTGCTGTTCATCGACGAGGCCTACAGTCTGGTGGCCGAGGAAGGGCCGGACCCCTACGGCGACGAAGCTATCCAGGCGTTGTTGAAACGCGCCGAGGACGACCGCGATCGGCTTGTGGTTATCCTGGCCGGATACCCGGCCGAGATGAAAACGCTGCTCGATTCGAATCCTGGGCTTTCGTCGCGTTTCAATCGTGAGCTCGAATTCGGCGACTATTCGCCGCTGGAGCTCGCCCGCATTTTTGCGTGGCTCTGCGAAAAGAATCACTACGAATTAGCCGAGGGCACTCGGCCGAAGCTGATGCTCGGCCTCACCGAGTTGTACCGCGCGCGCGACCGCCGCTTCGGCAATGGCCGGACGGTTCGCAACCTGTTCGAACAGGCGATCCGACGGATGGCCAATCGGATTGCCGATCTGCCCGAGATCTCGCCGGAACAGTTGATGCTATTGGAAACGGACGACATCGAATTCACCGGCCTGCCGCCGGCGTTTCAGCTCGATGCCGGAGACGACGGCCCGTGGCGGTTTCAAGTCACGTGTCCGAAATGCGGCCACGCCAGCAAATCGCGCGGTTCGTTTCTGGGCAAGAAAGTACGATGCCCAAAATGCCATCGCGATTTCGTGGCCGAGTGGGGCGACGTTGTCGAGAAGTAGCTATGTTATTACACTGCCTTTGACGCCCGACGATAGTGGTGTGATATAATTACTGGGGCCGTCTAGGATTGCATTTCAGCAATATTGAGGCATGGCAAATGGAATAATGAATGTCGTTGCCCAATTCGCGGTGGACGAAGGAGCCGCTTTCGATGTCTATCGTACATAGCTATCTTGATGGTTATTTTGAACCAGTGGTCAGTGTTTTGACGCCGGAACTGGCAGAAAAGATTGTGAGCTTGCAGCCCGATGCTAAAGTCATCGCGCGTGTTACTGAACTTGCGGCCAAGAGTGATGACGGCACGCTTACAAAGGAAGAGCGCGACGAGTTGGAAAATTATGTCGACACTGGTGATTTTATCGCGTTGATTAAATCCAAGGCTCGTCAATATCTTGCAGAGCGCGGCCGATGATTTATGGGCGAAGGGACTCGCAATTTTGTCCGAAATCGGGCGAACCGGCGCTGCGAGTATTGTCGATTGCCTGATGATGACGACGAGTGGCCTTTCCACGTCGAGCACATAGTGGCAAGGCAACATGGCGGAAGCAACGATGAAGACAATTTGTGCTGGGCTTGCATTCGCTGCAACGTTCGGAAAGGCACAAATCTTGCCAGCATTGATCCCGAATCGGGTCGCCGTACAAATCTCTTCGACCCGCGACGACAACAATGGACGGATCATTTCGCTGTCCGCGACGCGCGTATATTAGGTCTGACCGCGATTGGCCGATGTACGGTGCGTTTGTTGCAATTGAACGACAATCCTCGTGTCGAATTGCGACGCGAATTGATCGTCGAAGGAAGATTCAAAGCCTGATGCATGTTTCGGGCGGTGAATAAGGAGTTAGCATGTCGACAAAAGCCGTTGAGCCAAATCAGCATGAGCCGAGCGCTGACAAGCCGTCCCGGAATTTTATCGAGCAGATCGTCGATGCCGATCGGGCGGCGGGGAAGAATGGCGGGCGGGTGCATACGCGGTTTCCGCCGGAGCCGAATGGCTATTTGCACATCGGCCATGCCAAGAGCATTTGCTTGAACTTCGGTCTGCGCAAGAGTACGGCGGCAAGTTCAATTTGCGGTTCGACGACACGAATCCGACCAAGGAAGAACAGGAATACGTCGATTCGATTATTGATGACGTTCGTTGGCTCGGCGGCGATTGGGAAGACCGGCTGTTTTATGCGTCCGATTACTTCCAGCAGCTTTACGATTGGGCAATTCAGCTCATCAAGGAAGGCAAGGCGTATGTGTGCGATTTGTCGGCAGAAGAGGTCCGCGCGCATCGCGGCACGCTGAGCGAGCCGGGCAAGAATAGTCCGTATCCGCAATCGCTAGCGTGGCGGAGAATCTCGACCTGTTCCAACGGATGGAGAAGGGCGAGTTTCCAGACGGCGCCCGCACGCTCCGCGCGAAGATCGACATGGCATCGCCCAATATCAACATGCGCGACCCCGTGATGTACCGCATCAAGCACGCGTCGCACCACCGCTCGGGCGATCGCTGGTGCATTTACCCATCCTACGACTACACGCACGGCCAGAGCGATTCGATCGAGGGCATCACGCATTCGATCTGCACGCTGGAGTTCGAAAACCACCGGCCGCTGTACGATTGGTTTTGCGAAGCGCTGCGGATTCACCATCCGCAGCAGATCGAATTCGCGCGGCTCAACCTCACGTACACCGTGATGAGCAAGCGCAAGCTGCTGCAGCTCGTGCAGGAAAAGCACGTTTCCGGTTGGGACGACCCGCGGATGCTCACGATCCGCGGCCTGCGCCGCCGCGGCTACACGCCCGAGTCGATCCGCGCGTTCTGCGCGCGGATCGGTGTGGCGAAGTTCAACAGCACGATCGATATGGCTTGGCTGGAAGACGCCATTCGCGAGGACCTCAACGAGCGGGCCCCCCGCGTGATGGCCGTGCTGCGGCCGCTCAAGGTCGTCATCACGAACTATGCCGAAGGTAAAGTCGAACAACTCGAAGCGGCGAACCATCCTCAGCGGCCGGAAATGGGGTCGCGTCAAGTGCCGTTCGGCGCGAGCTATATATCGAGGCCGACGACTTCATGGAGGATGCCCCAAAAAAATTCTTCCGCCTGGCGCCCGGCCGTGAGGTGCGTTTGCGTTACGCGTACTTCATCAAGTGCACTGAAGTCGTAAAGGATAAGGCCGGCAACATCACCGAATTGCGTTGCACCTACGACCCGGCCACGCGCGGCGGCAACGCCCCAGATGGCCGCAAGGTGAAGGGCACGATCCACTGGGTCTCGGCACCGCACGCCGCCCGTGCTGAAGTTCGGTTATACGATCACCTCTTCAAGACCGAGTACCCGGACCAAGCTCCCGAAGGCAAAACGTTCCTCGACAACATCAATCCCGACTCGCTGGAAATCGTCCGCGAAGCGAGGCTCGAACCATCCCTCTCTAAGGCCGGCCCGGGCGAGCATTTGCAATTCGAGCGCCTCGGCTACTTCTTTACCGATCCGGTGGATTCAAAACCGGCCAAATCCATCTTCAATCGTACCGCGACGCTGCGGGATACGTGGGCGAAAGAAGCGGCTAAGCAATAATTTCTGGCCCGGCCTTCGAAATTAGTGGTATCATGGCGGAGCGTATGCTCTCGCGTACTCGTCTATTTGCCTGAACCTGATTTGCAGTTTGTGCGTCTGTGGACGCCGTCGCTCGCGCCTTCTCATAAAGCTGCGCGATTGCAACTCAGGTGTCATAACGAGGGGCTTGCTTCAATGTCGGAATTCACCGCTGCCGTCGCTGGAGGAGTCGTCGGATTCTTCTTGTGCGGAATCGGCTTTGCAATTCACGAAGGCTGGTCTCGTCGACGCAATGTTCGCACGCTGCTGAAGAAGCATTTTCGCCGCGTCGACGATTCTCAGATCAAAGTGCACTCTAAGGTCTTTCCGTACCGTGTCAGTGTCGACGTTTACCGTGCGGTACTCCAATGGATCGACGCAAAGTGCTCCGTCACATCGCAGGTTGGCATTGCAATTACCGAACGGTTTATGTCCAGCAGTGGCATTGCGTCGTTTCTTACGTACGACCAATGGTTCCCTGCCGCATTGGAGTATAACTCGTTTGATATTGGCGAAAGCGGGCCAGTACAAGTCGTGCGCGACTCGTTGTGGTTTGCGAAATACGATGGTGCCCCAATTGCAATACTCTGGACGTCGTATTCTGATCGAGTCGGATGCGAAGTCGAGTCGCTGTTGCGAATAGATATTGCCCATATTGCGGGGCTGAATGAGAACTTTATCGATACCTTCTTTGAGCGCATCCAGGACACGGTGCGTCTGTCAGCCTCCTATCGCGGCAAAGTGTTGTCGCTGGAGGATCAGACGAACTACGCGGGCAACTCGATCGGCTTGGTCGTACATCAACTCGAACCTATCGAGCGCGACCAAATCATATTGCCGGAGCGCACGTTGCGCTTGCTCGAACGCAACTTAATTCGGTTTGTTGCACAACGGGACGAGTTTAAAAAGCTTGGAATGCCGACAAAGAAGGGTTTATTAATGTACGGCCCACCCGGGACGGGAAAGACTCATACTATCCGTTTTTTGGCGAGCCATTTGAAGGGGCACACTGTTTTGTTGGCTACGGCCGAGGAATTGGCCAAGATCAACCAATACATCGCACTCGCTCGGTTACTGCAACCAAGCATTGTTGTTATTGAAGACGTCGACCTAATCGGTCGCGAGCGCGAGGGCGGTGAAACCGGTCGTGAAGCGCTTTTGAATCGATTACTCAACGAGATGGATGGTCTTAGAGCCGACGCGGAGATTCTCTTCCTTCTAACAACGAATCGGCCAGAATCCCTTGAACGTGCATTAGCTGCACGGCCGGGTCGAGTCGATCAGGCAATTGAGTTCCCGTTGCCGGACGAGAACGGTCGGCGAAAACTCGTGAAGCTCTACGCCGCCGGCGCTGCGATATCCGACGACGTCGTTGCACATGCCTCCCGCGCAACAGCCGGCGTTAGTGCCTCGTTCATCAAGGAATTGATGCGTCGTGCAATTCAATTTAACCTCGAGTGTCGCACGAACGGAGACTCCGTTAGGATATTGCAGAACGATATCGATCAAGCGATTGATGAGATGCTATTTGCTGGCGGCACGTTGAATCGCACTCTACTTGGAGCCGACGGGTCAATCACCAATAGCGATACATAGCTCGCTAGTTCCATCCGCAACAGTGAATCGTATCACCAATACACATGCGGCAAGAAGAGTTCTTGCTCCGTCGGCGGCAGGGCATCCACATCGGGCACGAGGCACCGGTTGTCGTCCAAGTCGAGCAGGATTTTGCCGCGTGCGCCGAAAGCTTGCAGCCGGGTTCGCCTCCAGCGCATGGCAAATCGTCGCGGCCCTTCCCGAGGGCCACGGCCTGCTGCTCGCGCATAACAGTGTCGGCATCTCGTTTGCCACGCCGCTTCGGTCCGGGCGTCTTGCGGCGGCCGCATACTACCCATCGGAAACCGACAGGTATAAGCTGCAGGTGTGAAGCTAACGTGCAAAGGGCCAAATCATGCTCTGCTCCCGCACAACTGCCCGATTCATTGGTGGTATAGTATGCGTCCTGTTGAGTAGCGGCTGCCGCGAAAATCACGAACCCGCGACGCCTTCACAGGCGATTCAACATCCTCACGCCGGTCAACGGATTCAAACAGGAACCAAGAGAGACAGTGTGATGAAACTCAAACTAACCTCCTCTGTGTTCACAGCTGGTGCAACGATCCCTCGCAGATACACCGGCGAAGGTGAAGACGTTTCGCCACCGCTCGCTTGGAACGACGCGCCGGCAGGTACAAAGGAATTCGCGCTCATTTGTGATGATCCGGATGCGCCATCGCCCCAGCCGTGGGTCCATTGGGTGATCTACGGCATCCCGGCGGACGTTCGCGCGCTGCCGGAAGCGCTGACATCGAATGAGCCGCAGCTTACAAAGCCAGTCGCAGCGCGGCAGGGAAAGAATTCATTCACTTCTGGGGCGACCAGCGGCTATCGTGGTCCCATGCCGCCGCCCGGCCATGGTGTACACCACTATCATTTCAAGCTGTATGCGCTGGACAAGCAGCTCGAACTGTCGCCGGGAGTTACCAAGCAACAACTGCTTGATGCGATGAAGGGGCACGTGCTCGGCGACGCGGAACTCGTGGGCGCGTATGAACGCAATCGCTGATTTCGGCCGGCGACTGAGCGCACGATCGTGTGCGCCTGCGATTGCGCGGTCGATGATTGCCGTGGTTCTGCTTCCTGGCATCGCACGAGCCGAATCCCCAACGGCGGACCGCCTAATTCGCGACCGCTACGGCGCGATCACCCGTGGCGATCAGAACGTCAAGAAGCTCGCTCTTGTATTCACGGGTGATGAATACGGCGAAAGCACGAGGCCGATCTTGGATACGTTGAAGCAGCGAAAGATCGCCGCGGCATTTTTCGTCACCGGCAACTTTTTGCGCCAGCGTGAGATGCGGGCGCTTATGCAGCGCACCATCGCCGAAGGCCATTACGTTGGTCCGCATTCCGATTCGCACCCCCTCTATGCGTCCTGGGACGAGCGCGACAAGTCGCTCGTATCGGAAACGTTCTTCAAGCAAGACCTGCAACAGAATATCGCAGACCTGCGGGCAGTGGGATCGCTGCAAAGAAAGCTTCCGATCTTGTTTATCCCGCCGTACGAATACTACAACGGCGACCAGGTTCGCTGGTCGCGCAAACTGGGAGTTACGCTATTCGACTTCACGCCCGGCAGCGGCTCGAACCGCGACTACGCTAAAGAAGGCAACCCGCACTTTGTGAGCTCCCGGAAAATCTATGACGACATCCTGGCCTACGAGCGGAGGGAGCGGCACGGTCTCAATGGGTGTTTGCTCCTTTTGCACCTCGGCTCGGAACGCAAAGATCCGTTCCACCCGCTGTTGGGGCCGCTGTGCGAGGAGTTAACACGTCGCGGCTATGAATTGGTGCGCATTGACCAATTGCTCACCGGATCCGGTTGGCGCGAAAATCTTCCTGCGGCCGGCCCCTAGCGGCGGCGGCGCAAAACGGGCCACGCAGCGCCCGTCACAAGAAGCAGCCAGCCAGTAGGCTCTGGGACGCCGACGTTCAGCACGGCATCATCGAAGCGGGCAATAGCTCCACTGTTGCCGTATACGCCAAAACTAGTCAGACTCTTGCCGCTATCTAGCTCGCCAAGCACGTCGAAGTAGGTCCAATTGGAATCGCTGGTGAACCGCAACGCTTCTTCGTTGGTACTATCCGAATACCCTAGCCAGACTGCCATTGCGTCGCCGTTCAGCGAGTTGGGATGACGGGCCCAGAAATTGAGCGCCGAGATCGACGATACCGGGGTCGGCGAGAAACGTCTGCAGTATTAATCGATTTCCATCAACCACCGCACTGTACGTGCCGCTATGAGCGTCAGCCGAGTCGACCGACCAGGTGCATCCGCCACAGAAATCGTTGTCGTTAGTCCAAGGCGGCAGAAGGCCCGTCTCGAAATCGGAATTCACCAGCACATTGTTTGCGAGTGCCGGAAGTGCGCAGCAAACGAGGGCAAAGCTTAGACTAAGCGATTTCAACATTAGTCCCTCTCATTAGCGTGTCAGTTCGTTTTCGTGGCAGCCAGTGTGAAAGCCGCAATCGCGGAAGCACTGATCCACTTTCGCCTGATCGGTACATTTTGCCGACCGCCGGGTGGAATGCAAGACAAATTACGGAGATTTTCCGAAAATTAGCCCAAATGATCAGAAGGGCGGAGGAAACCGCATCGCCGACCGGCCTACCAGCCATGTCAAAGAGTTGAACGATTGGGCCGGCAGCCACCAGGCCTCAGCCCACCACGGCAAATCACGGCTCCGTCGGGCTGTCGCTTCGCGCCGACTGTGGTGCTGTTCCGGGTATCCGGTCGGCCACCGTAGTCAAGAGAAAGATTTCGACGCAGTTGTTCTCGTTTTGCCAGGCCGTTTCGAGCCGCGTTGTCAGCGGCTCAAACGCCGCCGACTCGCTGAGACGAATCCGTTCCGGCTCGACGCCGTGCGATGCCAGAAACCGCATCGTCTGCTGACTGCGTTCGAAGCAAAGTTGCCAATGGTCGCGATACGGGCTGCCCTTCGGCAGCGGGCGGCGCGTGGAATGTGCGCGCAGCTCAATCCGGTTCTGTTTGCCGACGAGGGCCGGCAGCAAATCCTTCAGTCGTTGCTGCGCCTCTTGCGGAAGTTCGGCAGAGCTGTCGTCGAATGTTACGATGAGCGCCGGCAGATTCCGGTCCGTGTTGGTAAGTAAATGAATCTTCTCGCGCTGTTGCCACACCGAGGCGGCGCCCGGTTGCTTATCGGTGGCGTTGTCCTGATTTGCCTGTGGCCAGCGGTTGGGCAGAATGCCGCTCGCGCTATCGGCAAACGGCGTGTCCCCCCTCAGTCCAGCGGGGGATTTCATCGTCGGCGTAGTGTTTTCCGAAAACGAGCCCCACGGGTCCTGGAAGTAGCCGCCGATTGCCTTCTTCACATCATCGTTTTGCGAGGTGATCCACATGACCAGGAAAAAAGCCATCATCGCGGTCACAAAGTCCGCGTACGCTACTTTCCAGGCACCGCCGCCTTTGCCAGCCATATTCGACTCCAAAAGTCGAGCTCAAGAGCCGAACTTTCCGGCTTTCGACGCTTGAGTTCTACGCTGCTTCCGCTTCTTTGAACCACTCGTCGAGTTCGTTGCGCTCGGCCCTGAACTCGCGCGTTACGCCGCGGCGGGCCATTTCGATGGCCACTTTTGGCGGCAAGTTATTTGCAAAACCCACGATGATCGCAGCCATCGTGCGAAAGAATGCGCTTTCGGTTTCGCCCAGAAATTCCATCCGCGTCGCCAGCGGGGCTGCAAAACCATACGATAGCAAAATGCCCAAAAACGTGCCCACCAGCGCCGCCCCCACTCGTTCGCCGATCTCGCCCGGCGGGCCGTCGATGTGAGCCATCGTAACGACGATGCCCAACACCGCCGCCACGATGCCGAAGCCGGGCAGGGCATCGGCCATTTTCGTCAGCGCGGTCATCGGAGCGTGATGTTCTTCTGCCATCACTTTCAGCTCCGATTCGAGCAATTCGGCCATCTGTTCCGGCTTCACCGTCGCATCGATGAGCGGTCCCATTCCACCGCAAATGAAATGCAGCAGGTGATGATTGTGGACGATGCGCGGATATTTGCCGAAGATGCTGCTCTCTTCGGGCTTGGATATGTGCGGCTCCAGGGCGAGCATGCCGTCGCGGCGCCAGCCGCAACAGGTCGTACAGGCACTTGAACGCGTCTTCGTACGCCTTTTTGTTGTACGGCGTACCTTTTAGCGACGCGACGAGACCTTTCATGAGATCGATGAGGACTTTCTTCGGAGAGCTGACGATCAGTGCGCCGATTGCGGCGCCGCCGATCGTGAGCAACTCCGAAGGATGAATCAATGCGCCGACATGCCCGCCGGCCATCGAAAAGCCGCCGAGCACCGCACCAATCACAATGATGGCACCAACGATAACGATCATAAGAAAGCCAATCTGCAGTGCTACCCGGATTTCGCCAGTCGGTCCGGCGAACGAACCGGTACACAGGGCGCACCAAGCCCCGCTCGGCTCGCGGCACCTACGATCCGCGCCTGGTCAACCATAGCATTGAGAATGTATAGAACGTATGCCGCGGATGCCTTTCGACGCGTGGCACGCGGCGACGGAAATGCCGGGTGTGTCCAATGGCGATCATCCGCTACAACCCGCCCCTATCGCAGGCGCAATCGTTGCGACGGGAACGAACGGGCGATTGGCTAGGGCGGCGTGGTGCAAGACTTTGCGACCAAGCGGTGGCACGCCATGAGGCTTTGCGAAGGGCCTGGCCTGTAGCCGTTGAAGCCACGCTCGAAGACTCAGAGTATGTGCCACCCGGAATTCTCGGACAGCCTCCAGCGACCTCTGAAAACGCCAACCAGCTTAAAAGCTCAGCATTTTGCGATACGCCGCCATGCGGTCTTCGATGTCGTCGCGTGAAATCTGCTGCATTCGTTCGAGGCCAAAACCCTCGACATTGAAGCTGGCGACCAAAATGCCGTACGCCATGGCCGTTTTGAGTGCGACCGAGCCAAAATTGTCGTGCTGCGCCAGGTAGCCCATCATAGCGCCGGCGAAGCTGTCGCCGGCACCCGTCGGGTCGATGACATTCTCGGTCGGATAGGCTGGCATGACGTAGGTTTCGTGCTCGCTGAAAAACATTGCGCCGTGCTCGCCCTTCTTGATGACCACGAACTGCGGCCCCATTTGGCGCACGCGGTGGCCGGCTAAAACCAGATTCTCGGTATCGGCCAGCAGCTTCGCTTCGCTATCGTTGATCACCAGACCGTCGATCCGCTGGAAAAGCTGCATCAGATCGGCGTGCGTCGTTTGGATCCATAGCTCCATCGTATCGGCGACTGCCAGTCGGCAACCGGGCACTTGATCGAGGACCTTCATTTGCAACGCGGGCACGCCGTTGGCGAGGAAGACATATTCTGAGCGCCGGTAATTGTCTGACAGGATGGGATTAAACTCACCGAAAACGTTGAGTTGGATATCCAGCGTCTCGCGGTCGTTCATGTTCGGCTCGTAGCGGCCGGTCCAGCGGAAGGTCTTACCGCCGAGGGTAACCTGCAGGCCGGACGTATCGATTCCCCGGCGTTTCAGCAGTTCGGTGTGCTCGGCGGGCCAATCTTCGCCGACGACGCCAACAAGCTGCACATCCGTAAAGAAACTGGCCGCGTAAGAGAAATGCGTGGCGGAACCTCCTAGCAGGCCGTCGCGGCACGCCTGCGGCGTTTCCACATTATCAATAGCGACCGAGCCGACGACGAGTAGGGGCATAAGAGCGGGACATAGGGGGTAGGGAACAGAAAGTCGGACAGCGGCCGATTATCAACGTGACGGATGGCGGTTGCAAGGGAGCGGTTGGACGGCACGCCATGGGCCTTCGAAGAGCGAGGTTGCCAACCGCGTAGATGCTCACGCCTATGACCGAGCAGGTGGGTGTGCCTCCCGATCGCTGGCGGCTTCTAGACTTTTACGGTGAGTGCCGTATAGTTCCAACCACGCGGCAAACCTGCGGCCGGCAGCTATACTAGAGGGCTATCAGGGCGAGAATCTGCTCGCCTGTTGGCAATCGGCCGCGCCTGCGGGGCGATTGTCGCGTACAGAGAAGGCGGAACTTTGATTAGGCATCCACGATTCAGTCTGGCACTATTGATTGCCGCGGCGCTCTCGTGCCGCTTCGCGCTAGCCGATGCCTACGACCCGCCGGCCAGCTACTACAACAACGCGACCGGCACGGGCGCCACGCTCAAGAGTGAGCTATACACGATTATCTCGACGGGCTTCATTAGCCGCAGCTATGGCGAGGCGCGCTATGCCTTCGGAACGATCGATCAGGACCTGGCGAACCCAAACAACATTCTTTTGGATTACAACCGCGCCAGCGTCGACGGCACCTGGGACAGCGGCGTCACGTACAATCGCGAGCACGTTTGGCCCAAGTCGTTGCTCAACCTGACGAGTAGTCAGGTCAGCAACAGCTATAGCGGCATTGCCAGCGACTTGTTCGAGTTGCGTCCGACGAACCCGACTATTAATTCCGCACGCGGGAATGTCGGCTATGGCACGGTGGATGTTACGGTGCCGCACACCTATGGCCACGTCACGAAAGACAGCGTCGACTATTGGTATCCCGGCGATGCCGATCGTGGCGATTCGGCTCGGACGATCTTTTACACGGCGACCCGTTATGGTCAGGGCCAAACGAATAATTTGTCGTTAGTGAACGGCCAGTCGGCGACATACCAATTCGGTGATCTGGCCTCGCTGCTAAAGTGGCACTACGAGGACGCACCGGACGATTTCGAGCGCCATCGAAATCAGGCCATTTACAGCTCCACGCTGAACCCAAGCTATTACCAGAACAACCGCAATCCCTACATCGACCATCCCGAATGGGTCTGGTCCGTGTACGTCAACCAAATGAACGACAGCCAGATATCGATCGCGGACGCCACGACGTTGAATCCCACCACCGGCAGCTCGACCAAAACGGTCGATCTGGGGCGCGTACTGGTGGGCGGCACGGTGCCTGCGGCGCAGACGTTCACCCTCAACAAGGCCGGTGACAATGGGACTTATTACGAAGTGACCACCGGCGACGCGGCAACCAGCTCAATTGCCGGCAGGTTTAATGCGTTTCGCACCAACCAGGCCGACAGCACACCGATCACCATCGGCCTCAACACGAACACTGCCACTGCCGGCCTGCGAAGCGGCACCGTGACGGTCGATAACCTCGACATTACGACGGGCGGCGGCTCGGGGCACGGCGCGAGTGACGCCAACGACGTATTCAATGTGAGCCTCAACGTACTCGACCATGTGACCCCATCGTTCACGGCGCCGTCGCTCACCAGTTCGCGGACCCTCGACTTCGGCAACATCGCGCTCGGCGACAGCTCACCAATGCTTAACTTCGATGTGTTTGACTTGAACGGAGCGGTCGGCTCCACCGCCAATATGGACTTCGATGGCGTATCGCCCTCCGGAAACGCGCTGGCGTTCAACACCGATCTCGGCGCTTCGGCTGGATCGTTGCAAATTGCGGCCGGCCTGGGGCACACGTTTACGTCCTCGCTCAACGCGACAAGCGTCGGCACATTTACGGCCACGTATACGCTGATGTTTTCAGATGAGAATCTGGCTGGGGCGCAGAGCAAGTCGCTCTCGCTCGCGCTAACGGGAACCGTGCGCCTGGCGGGCGACTACAATGCAGACGGCATAGTGGCCTCGGGCGATTACGTGGTCTGGCGACGCACAGTTGGCCAATCCGTGACAACGGCCTACAGCGGCGCCGATGGCGATGGCAATAGCACGGTTAACAATGCGGACTACGACATTTGGCGAGCACGCTTCGGCCAATCTGCTTCCGGCTCGGGTTCGGCATTCGAGCTGTCCCCAGCCGTGCCAGAGCCGGCCAGTGTTTGGCTCGCGGCGGCAGTGCTTTTGCTCGGCGGCCTGATTCGGCGGCGCGAGAAGGCGTTGATGCTTTCTCCGCCGGCGCGCGTGAATAGTGCCTTTAATTCGTTGGTGTCGATGCCGTTTGATATGAACTGCGTATGCCCGTCGACGAAGCCGGCCAGCCAGCCCCCGGGCCGCAGGCCGCCCAGCCCCGAGTTGGGATGATTCGGGTCGAACGTCCAATCATCGGGCTTCGTCCAGTCCACGGCGTGGTCGGCGTTGGCTTCGACGAGCACGATTGTTTTGCTCGTGCCGTCCGTGATATCTCTAATACGTTTGCCTTTCGAAGTGCCGTCCAATACGCACTCCTTTCCCACCACGGCCAAGTAGTTTGTCTTGCCATTTCCGCCAGGCAAATTTGGATTTTTATAAACCGAAGGCATGCGAGAGACGAGCGCGCGGTTGTGCTCGCTGTCCCACGGCTCATTGAGATGGAACTCACTGTACAAGCCTGCCTCTTCTACAAAAGGCAAAATCGCGACACGCCAGCTCAGCAGCGGCTTGCCGTCCGCACTGTAGATGGCATGAGGAGGAAACGATTTGCGCGTGTCGTGATAATTCTGCAGGGCGATAGCGATCTGCCTCATGTTGTTGATCGACTGGTTGCGGCGGGCGGCTTCGCGGGCCGCCTGGATCGCCGGCAATAAGAGCGCGACGAGCATGCCGATCACCGCCACCGTGACGAGCTGTTGTTGGGGCGAATTGCTGCCAGTGAACCGGAAAAAGGTCAGGTCGGCGCCCTCCCGCGTGGGCATGAACGGCTGCGCCCATAGCCCGGAAACGCGTTCCATGTAGTGAGCGAAAGCGCGTTCGACCGGGTCTTCGCTGGCTTCCTGTTTGGCCAGTTGGGCTCGCATCTGTTCGTGAGCTTTTGCCGCCGTATCGGCAATCAATGTTTCGATTTGTTTCGCGGCGGCTTCGTCATTCGCGTGAACCACGAGCGAGGAAGGGGCCGCTTTCGACAGGTTCAACGTCAGGTCGGCCGCCGTCACCAGATTGATCGCATCGGCGAATGGTCTGGCATCCGGCGGCATCTGCCGTTGTGCTTGCGCCAGGCCCATTTGGATGATGGGCAGCAGGCTGGCGACATCCACGACCACGTACAGGTCGTTCCCGCCGGCAACTGTGCGGACTCGATCGATGATGGGCCCTGATTTCGACTGGGCTGGCGACTCGACGAACTGCTTGATCGTGGCATCCGGGGCGATGAGCAGCGTGCGATTGTCGGGCGCGTAAAAGCTGGGCAGCAGCGGATGCTGACTCTTGAGGTACTTCTTGCCCGCCAATTCGTCCAGTTGCGTATGCGCCCGAAGTGCTGCCGGCGGATTGAAGTTTTTGAGTGGCTCGACGAACCTTAAAGCCAGCCCATAGTTCGGCGCCCTTGGATTCGATGGATCGACAAACGCGGTGGCCTCCTCCACGTTGGCGGGGTCGATGCCCAGGTACTTCAATCCGGCTGCCGTGGCGACTTCCGTCGGCAGGAATTCGGCCATCGGCGACTTCATCAACTGGGCCGGTCGAAGCACGACGAGCGCGACGGCGCCCGGCGCAACGTAATTCGTGTCGATCGTCGCGATCTCAGGCTTCGGCGCCTGTCGCGCGGACGTTTCGGCCCCACTATTCTGTGCCCAGACGTTCAGCGAGGGGTCCAAAACCATCGAGACGGCAAGTACGACGCAAATCAACTGTTGGATACGCTTGGTGTGCAATGCGTGACGGGACATGACGATCTCCTAATCGATGAGGTGGCAGTCCTTAAATAGGTCGCGGACTGCTGCCACTCCAAATCATGGTATTGGAACTAGCGACGTTGCTCGTCCGTGGGCGTAGCTGGTATGCTGCCGGGGCTGGGTACACCGCCCGTGTTTTGGAACGCTTGGTTTTGTTGCGCCGCTTCATGTTTTGTTTTCAGGAACGGAGCCACCGCGGCGAGTGATGCATAAAGTACGACCATCGACGACACCAATTGTTGGTGGCCGGGGTTTTGCTTCTCCAAACGGAAGCACGTAATGCTGTTTCCGTTTCTCTGCGGCTGGAACGGTTGCAAAACCCGATCCATGTACCGCGTCACAGCTTGCATGGTCGAGGTGTGTGCCCCTGGTTGCTCAGTCGGATTAGCGATATTCGCCTCCTGTTTGATGTCATGGAGAATAGTTTCCAATTTCTGCGCCGCGGCGTCATCGTCGCATTGAAAGACGAGCGACATGGGACCCGGATTAGAAACATTGAGCGTCAATTCGGCTGCCGAGACGAGATTGGGGACTTCCGATAACTGTTTGGCCGCCGGCGGCGCGTCCGCGGGAACTTGAGCAAGAAACATCGAGAGCAGTGGTCGCAGACTGGCCACGTCGACGGCAACGAACAAGTCGCTGCCCTCCGGCATCTCGCGGATGCGATCCATCATCGGGCCGGATTTTGGCTGGCTGGATAATTCGACTAATTGATGAAGCTCGGGGTCCGTGGCTGCGACGAGGGTTCGATTGTTCGGGCCATACAAGCTGTACTTCATGGGCACGCTGCTCCGCAGATACTTCTTGCCGCCGAGCTCGGCAAGCTGCACGTGAGAACGCTGCTCAACTGGTATGGAAGATGCGCGGATCGGGTTCTTGAACTTGAACGTCACACCATAGCCGATCATGGGGAGTTTGGACGTGTCGAGAAACGCCACGACTTCCTCCATTTCCGCCGGATCGAAGCCGGTGAAGGCCGTTGCCAATTCGACCGGCAACATCTGTCCCAGCGGAGCGGATAGAATCTGCGCGGGTCGCACGTCGATCACGACGGCGGCATTTGGCAAAACGTACCGCGTATCGATCTTCCCTGCCGTCGGCTCGGTGGTAACGGCTTGCCCCGGCGTCGGCACATTTTGCGGTGGCGCTGTGCCCGGGCCTTCCGGGCCAGGTCCGCGGTCGAGCCCCTCGACTCGTTGCCGAACGGCCATTGCGGCCGCGTTGGTCTGCGCCACGACCAATGCCGACGGAGCGGTGGCCGTTGTCGCGGCGAGTATCACACACAGAAGACGCTGAAATGGTTTGGACTTGCGCAGAAAACTTATCATCGCGAGATCGCCCTGAATTGGAGTATTCGTAACGCGAATATTAGTGCGGGTAAACCCGCTTCGCCGTATTGGGGTTCAGCTTACGACTGCTGCTCGGATGCGTCAAATTGGAACCAGGCCCTCGGAAACATGCCTCGGAGCAATCATAATGAATTTCATGCAAAACTTCGTTTCTAAGGTCGTTGTAGGTCCGTTCCGCAGGAAGCGGCTGTTACAAGTCTGCCGTTCTCGCGATCTTGCCTAGCTCACGCTCGGCAAGCAGGACCTACAATTGAAACAGAATCGAATTCATTATGGCGCGTCAGGTTGCCTCGCCGCGCCGCGGATCGAGGTAATCGCATGAGCATGCCGAAACAATGTCGCATAGACCGCGAGGCAGACCTTCCGCTCTGCCGCAGGGTCCGGCATGCGTATGGGTCTGCGGCCGCCAAGCATGTCTGGCCCGCGATCGTTGTGGCGGTCATCGCTGGCTGCCGGCAGGGCAATCAGTTCGTGTCCCCGCCGCCGCCCACTGTCACGGTGGCTCATCCAGTCGAACATGCGGTCGCCGATACGATCGAGTTCGTGGGCAATACACAGGCCACCGTCACCGTCGATCTTCGGGCGCGGGTGAACGGATATTTGGAGCGCATCGAATTCGACGATGGCTCCATCGTCAAGGCGGGCGACGTGTTGTTCATCATCGAACAAGCGCCGTTTAAGATTGCGCTCGATGCGGCCAAGGCGGCGCTGCAAAAGGCCGTTGCCTCGCAAGCCCTCGCCGAGAGCCAGTACCGCCGGATGGCGCCGCTGGTGAAGAACGGCGTTGTGACGCCGGAAGAGCTAGATATTCAACAGGCGCAGGTGGCCACGTCGATGGCGGATGTCGCGTCCGCCGAAGCCGCGGTCAAGAAAGCCGATCTCGATTTGAGTTATACCCAAATCACGGCGCCGGTTGCCGGACGGATTAATCGGCACCTGGTTGATGTCGGAAACCTGGTCCAAGCGGAGCAAACTCCGCTCGCGACCATTCAAGCGATCGATCCTATTTATGCTTACTTCGACTTGAGCGAGAACGACTTGCTGCGGTTCATGAAGATGCTAAGGCAGAATCAGCTTCCCGATCCAGACCGCAATCCACCCGTGCTGAACCTCGGGCTGGCCAATGAGGCAGGATTCCCGCACAAGGGACGGCTGGATTATCGCGAGCTGAACGTCGATCCATCGACGGGCACGGCGCTGCGCCGCGGCATTTTTCCCAATCCGAATCGGCAATTGATACCCGGCATGTTTGTGCGGATTCAGGCCTCAATCGGCGAACCGAAACCGCGGTTGCTCGTCGATGAGCGGGCGATCGGAACCGACCAGCGCGGCGACTATTTGCTGGTTGTAAACGAAAAGAATGTGGTCGAATACCGCACGGTCCAACTGGGAATTCACGCCGGGCCGTTGCGCGTGATTGACGCCGGCATCCACGCGACCGATTGGGTGGTTGTGAACGGGCTCCAGCGAGCCCGGCCAGGGGCGAAGGTAACGCCCGAGCGGGCGGCAATGACGGACGCCGCGGCGACGACGAAGAACGCAACCACGCCGCCTGCCGCAAAGGATGCGAAAGCGCCAGCGAAGCCCAAGGCGGACGTCAATCCCCAGAAGCCTAAAAACAACAAGCAATCTTCCACGATTAAACCGGCGCCCAAAACGCCACCGCCCGCGACGACGAGCCCCGAGGCGACAAGATCCAACGGCGAAACACCGCCAAAGTCCGTCCCACCACCCGGCACGAGCGACTCAGACAAAAAAGAGTAGTTCTGCCCAACCCTCTCCCCATCCCCTCTCCAAAAAGGGAGGGAGTTTTGCGACGATGATTTCCCGGTTCTTCATCGAACGGCCAATCGCAGCGAACGTTATCGCATTCGTGACGATTTTGCTCGGCGCGATTTCGGTCGCCCGGCTGCCGATTGAGCAGTACCCGCAAATCACGCCCCCCACCGTGCGGGTGACGACGAATTATCCGGGCGCAAATGCCCAGGTCGTTGCCAACACTGTCGCGTCGCCAATCGAGCAGCAGGTCAACGGCGTGGAAAACATGCTCTACATGTCGTCCACTTCGTCGAGCGACGGCGGCTACTCTCTGACCGTCACCTTTGAGATCGGGACCGATCTGGATGCGGCGCAAGTTCTACTGCAGAACCGCGCGGCGATTGCCGAACCGCTGCTGCCGGAAGAGGTCCGCCGGCAAGGCATCACGATCAAAAAGCAATCCGCAAACATTATATTGGTCATTTCCCTGACATCGCCGGACAACAAATACGCCGGCTTATTCCTGGCAAATTACGCCACGCTCCGGCTCCGCGACGAGCTGAGCCGGCTGCACGGTATCGGCGACGTGACCGTATTCGGAACGGCCAACTACAGCATGCGGGTGTGGCTCGATGCGGATAAGCTCAAGGCCAGAAACCTCACCACAGAAGACGTTGTCGCCGCGCTGCGGGAACAAAACGTTCAAGTCGCCGCCGGTCAGGTCGGCCAGCCGCCAATCGATCCTAACAAGCAACTCGCCTTTCAATACACGGTGACGACGCTCGGCAGGTTAAGCAACGTCGATCAATTTGAGAACATTATCGTCCGCGCGGCCGACCGCACGCGAATCACCCGGTTGAAAGACGTCGCGCGCGTCGAATTGGGAGCGCAGACCTACGATCAATTCAATCTCAAGCAGGGTAAGCCGACGGCAAATATCGGCATCTTCCAATTGCCCGGCAGCAACTCCCTCGAAGTGGCCAGGGAAGTTCGCGAGGCGATGAAGCGGCTGGGCGCGTCGTTCCCCGAAGGAATGCGCTACGAGTTTCCGCTCGACACGACCGATTTCGTGAATGAATCGATCCACGCTGTTTACAAAACGCTCATCGAAGCGGGCCTGCTCGTGCTGCTGGTGATTCTCGTGTTCCTGCAAGACTGGCGAGCGCTGCTGGTGCCGGCCACTACCGTGCCGGTAACAATCATTGGCGCGTTCTTCGCGATGTGGCTGCTCCATTTCAGCGTCAACATGCTCACGCTGTTCGGACTGGTGTTGGCGATCGGCATCGTCGTGGATGATGCGATCGTCGTGGTGGAAAACGCGACGCACCACATCGAAGAGGGGATGGTCCCCAAGGCGGCCACGATCCAGGCGATGAGCGAGGTGCTCGGCCCGATTATTGGCATCACACTGGTATTGATGTCGGTCTTTTTACCGAGCGCGTTTTTGAGCGGCATTACCGGCCAGCTTTATCAACAATTCGCCTTGACGATCGCGGCGACAGCCTTCATTAGCGCTATCAACGCGGTGACGCTCAAGCCCGCGCAATGCGCGCTCTGGCTGCGGCCAAAAAGCGAACGTAAAAACGCCTTCACGCGTAACTTTGACCGCGTGTATGGTCGCGTCGAGTCGCTATACGCCCACAGTGTGCGGGTTATCGCCCGGCACGCGTTTGCCATGATGATTCTGTTTGCCGCCCTGATTGTGCTGGCGGCCTGGTGGTACGAGCAGGTGCCGACTGGCTTCTTGCCGACCGAAGATCAGGGCTACGTCTTCGTCGGCGTGCAACTGCCCGATGCGGCGTCGCAAACCCGTTCGCGCGAAGTCATGCGACATATCGACGACATCCTGGCGAAAACTGATGGGGTCGCCAACTGGATCACGATTGGCGGACTCTCGATCTTGGATCAGAGCTCCGCGCCCAACTCGGGCACGCTGTTTGTCACCTTTGCCCCGTGGAGCGAACGACTGCCCAAGGGGCAAACATTAGACGCCATTATGAATTCGATGCGAGCCTCTTTCGGCAAGGTCCAGGAAGCAAGTATCTTCCCGTTCGCACCTCCCGCGATCCGTGGGCTTGGCGTACGCGGCGGCTTCGACATGCAGGTGCAGGATCGCGGCGACCT
>CAWEDY010000005.1:0-27624 GCA_963807935.1 uncultured Planctomycetota bacterium | reverse complement strand
TTTGTTGTTGAGGGCGACTGTTTGTAGTCAGCCGCTCCCGGCATCCACGGCGTCAGTTCCCATAAATGCCCGATACAGCTAACGAACGATTCACCGTCCGTCGTGCGAATTGGCGCCGGCAAAAACGTGATTCCCCGTTCGGCCGCATGGAAAAGTATCCTGTGAATGAATGCCAGGTGTTCCGGCGACGGGTGCTCACTTGGCCAGCGTCTGAGCACCAGCGTGCCCCGATTCGAGGCGATACGCCAGAATTGCGCACCACTCATTCCACCGGCCGATCCCAGCGGCTCAACATGTTTTGGCCGAATACCGACCGGATATTCGCGAACGATTGTTGTTATGTCGCGTATGGAAATCATATGCACACTCGCGACTTGCGCGGCTAAAGGGACTTTACGGCCTGCGAAAAGCGCGAAAAATGGGGTATATTCGCCTGGGTCATTCTACACCCGCACCCCAGACCCAAACCCTCCCCACTCAGCCGTCCGTGGCCGCAAGTCCCTGCCCGCAAGGTATTTATCATGCGCTCCTATCCCCGCCGTGTCGTTTCGTTTGTGATGTTGCTCGTTGGATTGCACTTGGCCGGGCCGCAATGGCAAGCAGCCGTACGTGCAGAAGATTCAGAACAAGTGTTAAAGGCGGCATCGGATGATGCCAAGCCGGAGACGAAAGAAGACAAATCGAGCGCCAACAAAGATAAAGCCAAGGACGAATCCAACGGCGCCAAAAAAGACGAGGACACCGCTGCCAAGAGCCAGGCCAAGTCGACGACCGAGAAATCACCAGAGAAATCCAAGCCAAAATACCCGCCCTATACCGAATTGCTCAAAGATGCGAAGAAGCTCGAAGGGCTCATCACGTTGTACCGCAAAGACGACCATGTGCTTGCCGAGATCGGGCCTCGACAGCTCGATCGCGATTACATCGTGCTCATGACGATCGCCCGTGGCATCGGCCAAACGCCCATCCTCGGCGGCTTCAGTTGGGGCTTCGGCGACGACGCGGTGTGGCAGTTCCGCAAAGCGGGCGAGAACATCCAGCTCGTCCGCCGCAACGTGCGCTTCACAGCGGAGAAGGGCAGCCCCACTGAACGCGCGGTGAAAATCGCGTACACCGATAGCGTGCTGTTCAGCCTGCCGATTCGCACGGTCAGCCCGCAGGGCGCATTTGTCGTCGATTTAACACCGGTGTTTATGAGTGACCTGCCGCAAATCGGCCTCGTGCTGCCGGGCTTCGCGTTTTCGCCGGCCAAGTCGTCCTGGGCCGAAATCGACGTCCTGCCGAAGAACGCCGAGCTAACGGTCGCGGCCACCTATGCTTCCAGCGGCGCCAGCAATATCGATTCTGTCCCGGACACCCGCGGCGTAACCGTCAACGTGCATTACTCGATCAGCGAGCTGCCGGTCACGTCATATAAGCCCCGGTTGGCCGATGACCGCGTGGGGTATTTCCTCACCGTGCTGAAAGACTTCTCTAAAAAAGAGAGCGACGACGACCGGTTCGTGCGCTACATCACGCGCTGGGATCTCGAAAAGGCCGATCCAAAAGCGGAGATGTCCACTCCCAAGGAGCCGATCATCTTTTGGCTGGAAAAGACGATTCCGTTCAAATACCGCAAGCCGATCCGCGACGGCATTCTGGAATGGAATAAAGCCTTCGCCAAAGCTGGCTTCTACGATGCGATCGAAGTGCGGCAGCAGCCCGACGATGCCCCCTGGGAGCCGGGCGATATCCGCTACAACACCTTCCAATGGATCACAGCGGGCGCTGGTTTTGCCATGGGCCCCTCGCGCGTCAATCCAACTACCGGCCAGATCCTCGATGCCGACATCATCTTCGACGCTGACTTTCTCCAATACTGGAAGCAGGAATACGAAACCTTTACGCCCGCCAGCATCGCCCAATTGACCGGCGGGCCGATCGATCTGCAGGAATACGAAGCGGAAATGCGTCGCATGCCGGCCTATTTGCAGGATTCGCACAGCGCCCGCGCCGCCTGCAACATGCTGGGCGGAATGCAGCGCCAGTTCGCGCTCGGCGCGGCCGTTATGGCTACCCGAAAGCGCAGCGATGCCGAAATGGAAAAGCTCATCATGCAGGGTCTCAAGGAGTGCGCAATGCATGAGGTCGGCCACACCTTGGGCCTGACACACAACTTCAAGGCCAGCACCCTGTATTCACTTGCCGATTTGAATAACGCCGACAAGACCCGCGACACCGGCCTCGGCGCCTCGGTGATGGATTACAACCCCGCCAACATCATGCCCGAGGGCAAGACGCAGGGCGACTTCTTCTCGACGACTATTGGTCCTTACGATATGTGGGCAATCGAGTTCGGCTATAAGCCGCTCAAGGCCGGCTCGCCGGATTCCGAGCTGCCTGAGCTGCAAAAGATCGCAGCCCGCAGCGGACAACCCGGACTGGCTTACGCTTCCGATGAGGACGCCCGCGGAATCGACCCCGATCCACACAGCGTGCGTTTCGACCTTGGCAACGACCTCGTCGAGTATGCCAAAACTCAAGCGAAGCTAGTCGCGGAAAGCTGGCCGCACGTCGTCGAAGATATGACCAAAGACGGCGAAGGATATCAGCGTGGGCGGCGGGCGTTCAGTGTCCTGCTTGCGCGTCATGGCGAGGCGATGTTCGCGGCCGCCCGGTACATCGGCGGCCTCTATGTTAGCCGCAGTCATAAGGGAGATGCGAACGCAACGAAGCCGCTCGAGGTCGTGCCCGTGGCGCGGCAGCGCGAAGCCCTGGGACTGCTGGAAGAGCAGGTCTTCAACGATAAGCCGTTCAACTTCCCGCCCGAGTTATACAGTCAGCTAGCCGCGTCGCACTGGGATCATTGGGGCACGCAAATTGTCGAACGCGGCGACTACCCTGCTCACGATGTCATTCTCATGTGGCAAGACCGCATCGTGAGCCGATTGCTCTCGCCCCTCACGCTAGCTCGGCTGCACGACAGCGAGCTGAAGCTGGCTCCAGATGCGGACGCCCTGACCACGGCCGAGCTGATCGAACGGCTTACCAAGGCCGTGTATTCAGAAGTCGATACCGTGAAAGAAGGCGAGTTCACCAATCGCAAGCCGGCTATTTCCAGCCTCCGGCGCAACTTACAGCGGGCGTACCTGCGACGTTTATCGCAGTTGGCCCTCGGCCAAACCGGTGCCCCAGCCGATTGCCAGACCGTGGCCTTCGCCGAGCTGGGTAAGCTCAAGTCGCGAATCGATTCGGAGCTCTCCGGCCAGGTGAAACTCGACGCCTATACGCAGGACCATCTGCAGGAGACTTCTGCGCGTATTGCCAAGGTGATCGACGCGCGGATGCTCGTTTCGCCGTAGCGGATGAAGAAAATTCGCTTGTTTCGCGACTCAACCGGCTTCTGGTACAATCGTACTGCGCGCTTACTCGAGCGACCTGAAGAGCATTCACCGTGAAACCTGTAATGGCCAAGGTGTCGGAAGACATTTTGCAGTGGCGTCGCCGCACCGGCGCCGACCAGTGGGACGAAATATGGGAGGGAGTGCTGCACACGGCGCCGAGCCCGAATCGCGAGCATCAGGATTTTGAAGGTGCTTTGGAGTTTTGGCTGCGAATGCATTGTGCCGTGCCCAATGGTTGTCGCGTTTATCATCAGATTAATATTTCAGAACCGGGCACTTGGCCGAGCAACTCTCGCATTCCCGATTTGGTGTTGCTCACGCCCGAGCGATTCCACATCGACTGCAATGAATACTTCGACGGTAGGCCGGATGCTGTCGTGGCTGGATCAAGTGCGAGGTGACTGGTCTCGAGTTGCAGGCCGCCCGCCGGCGAAAAGCTTGAGATTCGCATCGTCGGACGAGACGATACCCCGGGCGCAATTGCCATGAAGATGATCATTGCCGTGATTCAGCCCACCAAGCTCGATGCCGTGCAGCAAGCACTCGCCCGGCTCGATGTGACCCGAATGACCGTCTGCGACGCGATGGGCTACGCGCGCCAGCGCGGCCAGCTCGAAACCTATCGCGGCCACGAATACAAAACCAACCTGCTGCGCAAGATCGCCTTGGAAATCGCCGTCAACGACGACTTCCTCGATCGTACGGCCGAATGCCTGGAAGACGTCGCCCGCACGAGCGCGGAAGGCCACATCGGCGACGGCAAAATCTTTGTCGTGCCCATGGAACAGGCCATTCAAATTAGCGATGGCTACCGCGGCAAGGGCGCAATTTGAGCCGTATGACCGTTGTGCTCCTCTCCAGCGATCTGACCGTCCTATCGCGCCTCGAAGGCGCTGCATCTCGTCTGGGCAAGACGGTGCGCATCGCTTCCAACGAATCGGCCGCAGTCGATTGCTGCACCGCCGAGCAGTGCAACGTATTGATTGTCGATCTGTCGTTGCCTTCGCTGAATATCGCCGCGCTAGTCAATCAATCGAAGTCGAATCGGTCGACCGTAACCAGAGTGATCGCATTCGGTCCGCACGTCCACGAAGAGCGGCTAGCCGCCGCACGCAACGCCGGTTGCGACCTCGTCATCAGCCGCGGCCAATTCTTTGGCCAGGTTGATACGATCCTTAATGGCTGAATCGCCTTAAACCGTGATCCCAAGGTTCGCCGGTCTTTACGATGGTACCGCGCCCGTGTCACCCGGCAGCGCTGGCTCGCGCGGGGCGATCTCCGGCACGCCGGTCGCTCCATCGGCGGTGATCGGCGGCAGGCCGTATTCTTCGACCTGGTCCACAAAAACCTCGCCTGTTTGCACGCCGTCGATGTCGCGCCGTAACAGCAAGTAAATACCAACGGCTGAAACCCACAAGAAACCAGCCTGATATCCGACGACCAGCGCAACCACCACATACTTCCAGAAACGGATCACACCGCGGGTCGCGCTTAGGACTTTGTCGAGCTCTTCGGGGTGATCGGGTGTTGTTTCACCCGGCACGATTTCCGTGACCGGAGTGCCGGGCGCGGGCACCACCTCGATACGCGGCGCCTCATTTGCCACTGCCCGCTCGGGTGCGACAACGCTGCGCATGGTCGTATGATCCAATCCCCAGTCGATCGACCAGTTGCCGAGAGCAATCGCCGACGACGCAAATAGCTTCACGACGAACATGCTCACGATCGCCAAGAACGCCGCGAACAACACATACCACAACAATCGCCACGGCCGGTGATACGTGTAGGCGTAGCTGCGGCTCAGCGCGTCGAACGCATCGGTGCCTTCGACGCTGACCGTCGCCCACATCAGCGGCCAACCGACTAGCGCGCCGAGCAGCAAAATGGCCATCAGCAGGCCGAGCAAAATCACGAACGGCCAAACCAGCGCGGTCAAAAATGCCAGCACTTCGATCCGCATGATCACGCCAAGTATGACGAGCTGGATCGCGAACACGGCCGTCCCCGCCAAGGCAACTAGCGGCGGCAGGCTGTACGAAGGCCACTTGGAAGCCGCGTGTTTCAACGCCGCGAGTAATCCGGGCGCCTCATCGCGGGTAAATTTCAAAGCCGCGATTCGAGTGATCGCCCCGCCAAACAATCCCCACACGATGAGTTCCCACACGCCGCACAACAATAAGAAGAGAAAACCCGTCGCCGTCAACGTCGAATGAAACATCTGGATGAACGGCCGGGTGAAATACATCCAAATCAGTTTTGGGGCTTCTACCAGATGCGATCTGGACGATTCGAATACTTCACCGGCGCTGCGGGCCGATGTGTTGAGCCACGACTGCGCCGCAGTGTTTTCCAGCGAGTCCTCCCACATCCTGAGCCCGGTGCCGTGCGGCCACGCCTTGATCACCGTGTCGCTGCTGCCCGAAAACATTTCGGCCAGCACCCACCACCCAATCATCGTCGCAACAAGACCTGCGGCGCCCAGCACCAGCACGCGGGCCATCAGCGCGATGCGCACCGTTCGCAACAGCATCAGCCAAGGAAACAATTCGCTCCAAGCGACTTCTTGAACTTTGGTGTGGGAATCAGCCATGGGAACTCTGATGCGGGGTTAGAACTCGCAAGTCTCTATCAATTGGCTCGATTATAAACAACGAGTCGGCCAATGCTAGCAGTGTCCGAAGTGCAGGCAAATCTGCCGGCCGCCGTTCGCCGGACCGAAAAGTCGCGATTATTCGTCCGCCACGCCATTGCCCTCGTCGGCTGGTATTTCGTCCGCCACTTCATCAGCCTCCGGGTCGGGCGTCACCGGCAAATGATACGCTTCGCCCAGCCATCGCCCCAAGTCGATCGTCCGGCACCGCTCGCTGCAAAACGGCAACGCCGGCGACGCTTCTGGATCAAACTCGCGTTTACAAATTGGGCAGCGCATAAGCGATAGTAGATTCCGCGAGTTGAGCGGCACGTTGTAAGGCAATCACCAACAAATCCGCCGCGGCTCGGCGGATTTACTTCAGAACCCCGGCCAGCCGCACCATACCAGCCAATTGTAAATCCACGGGTGGACCCAAGGATTCCACGTGGGATAACTCGCCGACAAGACCGAGAACGATAGCAACACTGCCGCCAATGCCTGCCCTGTCTTGGAACGGGCCAGCCGGTCGGCGGCCGGAATCAACATCACAATCCACAGCGGTGCGCACCAGAATATCCAGCGAAAGCCGCTCGTCATGCCGCCGTAATTCCGATCCTCTTGCGGCCGCATACCGATCAGGAAAACTAACACCACGACGCTCACTCCAACTGCCAGCGCTGCCAATTCACGCCGCGCGCGGTCGGGCGAGCCAAACCACATGAGCGCGCCCGCGATGCTAAGTATCCATACCGGCGTAAGCGAAAAAATTCCGTGATGCCCGACCAGACAATTCAGCACATACGCCGACTTTGTCGGCTCTCCGCGATCGATGCCTTGCCGATCGAGCCAGTAGCTTTGCACCTCGCGGCCATTAACGGTGTAAGTGTAGTTATACCAATTGTCAGTCGAGTCGGTCGTACTGCGGTGCAGGTAGGGTGGCAACAGGCTTGCGTGGGCGACCCAATTGGTGGCGAAGAATGCCGCGGCAACGACCGCCACCGCTGGCGTAAACGCCAACAGGGTCTGTCGCGGCGCCCGCCAAATCAGGATCAGTCCGACAAAAGCGAGAAAACATGCCGCCGGCAGCTCATCGGTAGCCGTAAAGGCCGCGGCCAAACCGGCAATAACAAAATACCGCAATCGCCGATCGCCGTCGCTCGTAATTCGCACCAACGCATAGAGCGTGACCGCCGCGCTGACCGCCCCCACCGTGTGATTGTTCAGAACCACCGCGAACGTGTTCAGGAAAGTTCCCAGCGTGGCCGTTGCCATTGCAAAGATGCGGCCCCAGTCCGTCGTGCCGAACCGCTCGACCAACCACCCCAGCAACACGAACATCCCCACTAGCGGCACAATGTTCACGGTGATTAACATGGCTCGGCCGATTTCATACGGGTGATCACTCAACGTCGCGCCGCTCAAATGGTAAATCAGCCAATACTCGCCGGCCAATATCGTCGCCAGCAGCGGCGGCTTGCTGGAATACAAGTGCGGTTTGCCGTCGTGACCGCGGTGCTGCACCATGTCGATCGTGTCCCACGTCGGTTGGCCCACGATCGAATCGATTTCATACGTGCCGTCCTCGACCAGCGACCGAATGGTCATCCATCGGCTGCGATCGTTAGCGCTCAAAAACGGCCGCTGCAATCGAAGCTCCTTGCGAAGCCGCACCTCGTCGTCCGCCAGTTGCGATTCCAACGCTTCGCCCGTGACGCCTTGCTGGATAAGTTGCTGCCGTGCGCTATCCAGCCGTTCGCGGATTCGGCTCGCCTCTAACTGCACCTTGTCAATCGAGTTCACAGACAGAAGCCGGCCCGTCATGTTGCCTACCGCAACGGCAATCAATATCAAGTACACGCCCCAGCGTACTTGAGCAGCGGGCAAGGAGCCGGTAGTTGGCAATGCATTTGGGTTCCCGCCTTCGCGCGCCTCGTTCCTCGCTACCCGTTCTGTGCTCATGACGCCTCGCCTGGCTTGATCGACACGGCGGTGCGCAACGGTTGGCTTGGCGACGTGTGCTCGGCAATGGAATATGTGTCGGTGTCGTGCGCCCATTGTGCCGCGATCATCTCGCCCAGCAGGCCGATCGAAAGAAACTGCGCGCCGATAATGAACAATGCCAGGCAGTAATACAGGGCGGCCGTCTTGTGCAATTCTACCAACGGCCAGCCCGCGACCGTTCGCGACAGTGTCCATTTCACCGCGAGCCAAGACATTCCTAAGCCACCCAGCAGGAACGCCAACAATCCCGCGGTGCCCAGCATGTGCTGCGGGCGCTGGCCGTACCCAACAATGAATTTTACCGTGATCAAATCGAGCAGACCCTTGATCAGGCGCGACACGCCGTATTTGGATTTGCCATATATCCGCGCCCGATGGCTCACCGCGACTTCGCCAATTCGAAAGCCCTTCGCCGCCGCCAATACGGGCACAAAGCGGTGCAGCTCGCCATACAGTCGGATTTCGTGCATCACTTCGCGGCGATAAGCTTTTAGACCGCAATTGTGGTCGTGCAACGGCACGCCCATCAACCAGCTTACGAGCCAATTGAACACGCGTGACGGGAACACTTTGTGCCACGGATCGTGCCGCTCCCGCTTCCAACCGCTCACTACGTCGAACCCCTCGTCCAGCTTTGCCAGCAGGGCAGCGATTTCCGCCGGATTGTCTTGTAAGTCGCCGTCCATAGTAACAATTCGTTCGCCGTCGGCTGCGTGAAAACCGGCACTCAGCGCCGCCGCCTTGCCAAAATTCCGGCGCAGCCGGATGCCCAAAATCCGTGAATCATCCGCCGCCAGTTGGCAGATGACCGGCCAGGATCTGTCGGTCGAGCCGTCATCGACGATGATCGTCTGCAGATCGTAACCACGCTCCGCCGCAACCTCGTCTAGCTCGCGCACGAGTTGCGGCAGGCTTTGAGCTTCGTCAAGAACTGGAATAATGACAGAAAGCATGAACCGTAAGATTACCTCTGGCCGCGCGGCCAACGATTTGACTGCCCCTCTGATTCCTCGCTCCTGGTTCCTTCCTGTCCGCTCTTCCGCACACCTACATACAGAATACCACACACAACTACCTCCGACACCAGCCAAACAAGCCGCATCAACACTGCCGCAATCAAGGCGCTCGCTTCGCCGCACACGGGGGCCAACAGTTGCATCAACAGGGCGTCGCGCACAACCAGGCCGCCCGGTAACATCGATAAAAAGCCGGCCACCACGGCGAACGCGACCGCGGCGACCAAGACCGGCAAATCAGTGACCATGCCAAACTGATCGATTCCGATTGCACGCAGTGTTGACCACAAACTTAGTCCGAGCAACATCCAGCAGAATGTCGCCGCGACCCATCCCGCCGCCAACAACCGGAAATGGATCCCGCGCAAATTCATCTCGATCTCCGCTGAGGTTAGCGCTTGACGGTTAACTTCGTCGTCGCGCTGAAATCGGCCAACGCCTAATCGGGCAAGCCAACGCGCAACGGGCGGCAATGTTGGCACACCCGCTGCCAGCGCCATTGCTAACGCAGTTAGCGAAATGACACACGCCCGAGTCGTTTCTAAACGCAACACTGCGATGGATATTACGGTTGCCAAACATGCCCCGACTGCCATCATGGTCAGCGTTTCCAGAAGCACGCTGACAAGCGCGAGTCGCATCGAGGGAACCGACCTTCGAACGGCGGCAACACGCAAAATCGTGGCCATCGCCTTTCCTGGCACGTACTTACCCAAGTGTCCCAGGAAATAAGCTCGCAGCGAGACCAGCCGTGGCGTCGGGCAGCGAAGCGCGGCAAGGGCACGATGCCAGAACCAGCCCATCGCCAGGAGACCCATCACATAGAACGCCCCCGCCGCCACAAGCCACGCCGGGTGCAGCTCCCATTCGTGCAGCGACAATTGAGCCAGCGCATGGCGAACCGTACCGCTCACCGCTAGCCCAACAACCGCCAGCGCGCCGATCCGCAGCGTCCAGACCAGCCAGCGACGTGATGAAGTTGTTGTGCTGTTCACTGCACGGGCAAATACGCATTTGGGCGGCACGCCCCGCGTTTTCCAAGGGCGTGGTTGCTTACAAAGCCTTCAAGAAACCCACGCCCATCGAATGTCCTCTGAACGGGCCACGTTGGAGCGCCGCCCATTGTGGCGGAAATCGTTCGCGCTTCGCAAGATTGCTGATGGGACATTGATCCGAGTTTGTTAGAATGCGTGCGCCCAGTCGCTGCAATTCTTTCGACGGAGCTTGTAGATGCCGCGCGTTATTTCGTTCATCGTGCTGTTAGCCATCGTTTTGCTCGTCGGGGCCGTATTCTTCCAGGTCATGGCGCAATTCTTTGTGCCACTTTTCCTGGCGTGCGTGCTATTGGTTGTCTTTGAGCCCCTGCACCGCTGGATAAGCGACCGCATGCCGCAGTGGCCGCGCGTCGCCGCCCTGCTGACGACCGTTTCCATCATACTCATGGTCGTATTGCCGCTCGTGTGGCTCGGCTGGAAAGCATACGTCGATTTTTACGCCGTGCTCAGCAAGCCTGCAGTCGACCAGACGCAGCAGGTCGAGCCGCAATCGGCGCCGATTCCGCCGCCGCAATTACAAACATCCGCCACCTCGCCGGAGTCGGCACAGCTTCCCGCGAAGCAACAGGAGCAGGTCGAGCATACCCTCAAAACGTTGGTCAAAGGCCTGATTGGTCCTCTTGCCAATCTAGCGCATCTGAAAGTGGACGATGCCACTATCGACCGCGTTGTCGGCTGGGCGAGTGACTTTGTCGCCAAAGTGGTTATCACCGGCGTGCATTCGGCCATTAGCTTGACGGTCGGCCTCTTCATCTTGGTCATCGCGCTGTACTATTTCCTGGCCGACGGGCCCGCGATGGTCGAAGCGGTGATGGCCGTCTCGCCGCTCGATCGGCGCTACGAGCAGGAATTGCTCCTACGATTTTCCGAAGTGAGCCGCGCGGTTGTGATGGCCACGTCGCTCGCCGCACTCGCGCAAGGCGCGTTAGCCGGCATCGGATACTATTTTGCGCTGCCGGCCGGAGCGCCCATATTCCTGTGGACGGCGCTTACCGTAGTGGGCGCCTTTATTCCCATTTTCGGCGCGTTCGCCATCTGGATACTTGTCTGCGGCTGGGTCTACGTGCAGGGTGAGCCTGTCGCCGCGATCATCCTTGCCATCTACTGCACGGTGGTGGTGTCTCTCATCGACAACATCTTGAAACCGCTGATCCTTCATGGCCAATCGAAGCTCCATCCCTTGCTAGCACTTCTGAGCATTCTGGGCGGAGTTGAAGTTTTCGGTCCGGTGGGCATTTTAGTCGGACCGATGCTCGTCTCATTCCTGCAGGCGCTATTGAACATGCTTCGCAAGGAGCTGGATGCGTTTGGCGGCCCCGTGGGACCGTCGTCGAAACCGCTAGCGGAATCGATGGTCGAGGCGATTCAATTGGCGACCGATGAAAATGCCGCCGTAAGTGCTAAAACGGACTCTACGTTGGCGGCCGGGACTGGCGACAGCAGCCGCGCCAAAACTTCGCGGCCGCCCGCCAAGGTGGCCCCGTCCCGACGCGCCAAGCGAAAGCGATAGCTGCTCGTTTGCGTTCCGCAGCCGCCGACTTGTCTAGGTCGAATTCGCCGTCTTGCCCTACAATGGGCCACGCTCGCGATACGCTAATCGCCAATCGAATCAGGCAATTCGCCCCGAGCCGATGGCTGGCGGTTTTCCGACGAATCGAATGCGCGGTTGCAAAGCGCGTCGCGGCCAATTCGTTTGGGCTTCATTAAAAGGGATCGCAATGGACGCAGGAAGGATCTTGCTCGTCTCGGCCTTCGCAGGCTTTAGCTTTCTGGTACAGCCGCTAGGCGCGGCGCAGCAATCAGCAACCGATCCGGTCCAACAAACGGTGTACCTTGCCGGCCAGTCGGCTTGGTCGAATACCGGTCCGACCACCGCTCCGACAATTTCAGCTTCCCCCAACGACCGATACGCATATCCGCAGTCAGGCACGCCGACCGCGTCTGGCCAGCCGCCGTCGATATCCGCGAGAGCCCAAACCGCCGTCAGCGATACCGCCACGTCGCTGCGAGATGGTTTTCAGGCCGGAGCCCAACAAGTTCAGGATTGGGCCGGGTCTGCCTCACGGCAAGTGCAGGCGGCCGGCGGCAGTGTGCGAAACGCCGCGGAACAAACGTTCGGCGCCTCCGCGTATCCTGCGCAGTCGACGAGCCCCTTTGCGGCACCGCCGCCCGCTCCAAGCGCAAACTCCGGCACACGTGGAAACTTCGCACCGCCGCCATGGCCAAATGCTTCAACAGCGGCACCAACTGCGCCGGCGATGAGCTGGAACGATTCGCCCAACGCTGCGCCCGCCGATCGTAGTATTTTGACCGGCACATCACCGACTCAAGCCAACGGCGGCTGGTCGAGCATTGGGTCCAACGTCGCCTCTCCGCCATTATTGATTCCGCAACTTCCGACCTCAAGCAACGGTATTGCGCCCGCCGGCAACGCGGCTAGCCGCAGCGCCCCGGTTACCCCGGCCGAAGCTTCTGGTAATCTACAACCGCTCGACGGGTCGTTGACGACGAACCCATCTCGTCAAACAACCAACCCATCGACGACTGCGGCCAACAACTGGGCAACCGGTTGGGACAACAATTCCGCCACGTCGCGGGCAACCATCGGGCGCAGCGCAAACAGTCCGCCGCTCGCCATCACGGGGCGCGAATCCGATTTGGTTCCTGTGCAACCCGCCGCGAACGCATCGCGGCGCTCAAAAGAATCCGCTCCGGCTAAGACCAACGAATTCTGGGCCGACGATCCCTGGAAGCAACCGCAACAATCATTGCCCGCCGGGCAAAACGTTGCCAAACCGGCGGTAACTGCTCCGGCGAACAATGCGACGCCGGTCAGTTCGCCCTTCAACAGTTCCCCATCGTTCAATTCGCCGCCGGTCGGACCAACCGCGGCGAACGTCAGTCTTTCCGGTCCGAGTCCGAGCGCGACACAACCGGCACGAAGTCCCAACGCGATCAACCACAATCAGCCAACAGGCGAACAGCAGCCTTGGGTTCCCATGGTTGTCGCGGTCCTGGCGCTCGCCGGATCGCTGGCCGGCAATTTGTTCCTGGGTTGGAGCTACATGGATGCGCGGCAAAAGTATCAATCGCTCGTCCGCAGAACGGCCGACACGTTCCGCCGCACCAAGCAAGCCGCCGCTTAGCGCCTATCCCAGAACCGTCGGGGCCTGGCCGGGCACCATCGCCGCGAACATCGGGTGGAGTCTTCCGAGCAAATTGTGCCTGCCCCCTTTCTGCGGGCCGGGTTCGCGGCTATTCCGGGTATGATTTCGGCCTCAGCCCGAGTAAAATTGTGAAACTTTCGCCTTACAGGCGGCGTAAGTAAAAGTGTCGCGGCAGTCTTCGGAAAGCTATTCGTGCGTTACCTCGCCTTAACCATCGTTGCCATTTCGGTATCGCTCGTTTCAGTGGCGCCATCGTCGCGCAACGGTCGAAAGATCGATCAAGTCCGCTCAGCCACTTCACCGACGGCGTTATCGGTCAGTTCGATGAATCGGCAGCCAATGGGTTGCTCGAGCCCGCGACCGTCACCGCGAAGTTTACTCCCGCCGCGGCAGGCCGGCCTCCCATTCTTTTAATCACCGCAAAGATTGCAAAGGGTCGGCACACGTATTCGCTCACCCAGCCCGCAGGCGGTCCCCAGCCCACCACGATCGAGCTGCAGCCGTCGTCGAGTTTTCGTCTGCTGACGAACTTTCGCTCGCAGCCGGCGCCCAAGGCTCGGGTCGATCAAGTGGCCCCGGGAATCAGCTATCACGTGGAAGAGCACGAAGGCGAAGTTACCTGGTACGCGCCGATCGAGTTGACGGCCGGCATCGATCCAAAGACTCTCGAGATCCGCGGCGCCGTCCATATGCAAGTCTGCGAAACGCACGGAGTTTGCGAGTCCATCGAAAAGGAATTCGTCGCCAGGCAGGCCGTGTCTTCCGATGCGGGCATCAATCTTCCACCGCGGCCGATTGAATCCGCAAGCCGCAATCCGCAAGCCGAAGTCGGCGCGTTCCAGCCAAACGGCTCCGCGGTGAAACTCGCCGGGCAGCTCATCCCGGCGAACGTCCGTCCCGGCGAAACGGCCGAGCTGCAGCTTACCGCTACGCCCTCGTCGCACGCCCACATTTATGCCCACGCCGATCGCGATACCAAGATCGGCACCAAGCCCGTCCTGATTGCAATTGAAACGGCCGCTGGACTCGTGCCTCACAGGCCCGCGACCGATGCGCCCACCAAGATCGATAATTCAATTCCGCAATTTGGACCGATGAAATATCACGACGCCCCGGTCACCTGGAAATTGCGCTTGGACGTGCCGAAGAACGCCAAGCCGGGCGACTATCCGATTTCAGGTCTGGTTGGCTATCAAGCGTGCGAGTACGGTGACGATGGCAAGAACATTTGCGAGCTGCCGCATGCTGTCCGGTTTGCCGCGACGCTGAAGGTTGGCGACGCAACAAGCCGGGCTGGTACGCCGTTAACGTTCGCGCCGGGCGAAGGCTACCGCCAGGTGGCAGAGGCGGCCGACGTATTTGCCGATTATTTCGATCGGCAAGCACCCAATCGCTCGCCAGAAACTACGAAGAAGGCGGACGAAGCGCAGACGCCCGTTATTCGTCCCGCCAATCCATACGAATTGAACCGCGTCGTCCTCGATAGCTCGACGCGAGGCTCGCTCTCGTATTACATCGCGCTCGCGTTTATCGGCGGCTTGATTCTTAACCTCATGCCCTGCGTTCTGCCGGTGATCGGTCTTAAAGTGATGAGCTTTGTGGACCAGGCCGGCAAGAGCCGCTCCCACGCCCTTGCACTCAATCTGTGGTTCGCGGCCGGAATTGTTTCGGTATTCCTGTTGCTCGGCCTCTTGGCCGCAACTATCGGCCTCTCCTGGGGCGGCCAGTTTGGAAGCTTAGCCTTCAATGTTGTGATCGCCGCCGTCGTGTTCGCCATGGCGTTGAGCCTGCTTGGTGTGTGGGATGTTCCGATCCCCGGTTTTTTCGGCAGCGGTTCCGTCCACTCCGCAGCCGCAAAGGAAGGGCCACTCGGCGCCTTTCTCAAAGGCGTCGTGACGACGGTCCTCGCCACACCCTGTACCGCGCCATTTATGGCATCGGCAATCGCCTGGGCCGTAACTCAATCCATCACCACCACGCTTGCTGTCTTCGCGACCTTGGGCCTCGGCATGGCGAGCCCTTATGTGCTCGTCGGCGTCTACCCCGAGCTCTTGCGGTTCCTCCCGAAGCCCGGCGCATGGATGGAAACGTTCAAACAAATCAGCGGCTTCGTCCTGCTGGCGACCGTCGTATTCATCCTCTCGTTCATCGACACCCCGGCCGTCGTGCCAACCTTGGCATTGCTTTTGGGAATCGCGATAGCTTGTTGGTTCGTCTCCCGCACGCCGCTCACCGCCGAATTTGGCGATCGGCTGAAATCGTGGGCCGTTGCCGGAGTTATCGTGGTGGTGTTCGCCGGTGCGTCGTTCGGCGTGCTGTACCGACTTGCCATCGCGCCAACCAACATGGCGTGGCAGCCCTTCTCGTTGGAGCGCCTGAAGCAAGTCGCAGTGGACGAGGGCCGCACGGTCTTGGTCGATTTTTCCGCCGATTGGTGCCTCAACTGCAAGTTCTTCGAGAAGACCGTGCTCCACACCAAACCGGTCGAGCAAGCCATCGCTCGTTCCGGCGCACTGACGATGTACGGCGACTATACGAAGTACCCCGCCGAGATCACCGATACGATCCGAGCCCTCGGCGGAAACGGCGTACCGGTAATCGCCATCTTTCCAGGCGACACGCCCTACGAGCCGATCGTCTTCCGCGGCGGCTACCGGCAACAAGAGCTGATTGCGGCGCTAGAGCGAGCCGCCGGGCGCCACTGGAAACCCTCCAGCACCCCAATCGCCGAAGCCACGGCCTCCGTCGCAGCGCCAAATTGAACTTCGACAGAAAGCGATCTTCGCTCATCCCGGTTTGCTTCGTCGGCTACCTACAGAACAGCGCTTGATTCCCTAACACGATCCGCACCAGTACCGCCGGATACTCGCAATACTTCGGCGCCCCTTCCGCCTTCACGGTTCCGTCTTTCTGCGGATGATACCGCTCGCGCCAATATCCGTCCGGTTGACCCGCCCGGCAAACTTTTCGGACCGATTCGATTAATCGATCGTGTGCCTTCATCCGTTTGCAGGCGGACGCTTCCAAGTACCACACCCGGCCCATCGCCGCCACGTCGGCCAGTGGCGGCACAGGGCAGGGCGGCCCAAAGTTTTGTTCCCAAGCCTCGTATGCAAATGGCTTGGTCACCGACTGCGTCGGCATACCGCCCAACCAAAACGCCTTTTCCGCCATAAGCCGCGGCCACAGCATGTTGAGATGCTCGTCCGTTGCCACATCGAATGCGACCGCCGCCCAATTCACATCCGACAATCCGTGCGCGTCCACCAGCCCATGTTCGGGATTGATATATTCGCCGAAATGATCCTGACGCCAAAACGCGGCGGCGAAGGACTTCGCAATCGCATGGGCTGCGCTCGACCACTTGCGCCGTCCGCCTTTCTCCCCGCCGACAAAAGCAGCCGCCCCAACTCGCGAAACGCATGCACGCAGTAGCATTGCGTAACGCCATCCCACTCGCGCCGTGGCGGCTGTTCGCTGTAAAAACCACATCCGCTGATAAGGCCGCTCTTCGCCTTCCGGCTGAGCAAATACTTGCCAGCCGACTCAATTGACGCCAATCGCTCTTCGAGCCAATCGATTGACCGTGTGGCATCGAAAATCTCTGCGGCCGTCAGGATGTAGCACACCGCACCCAATGTCGAAAGCGGATCGCCAATATTCTGCCAGTGCTCGAACAGACCAATCCACTTCCGCGTCTTCTGACTCGACGCCGGCAAGTCTTCGCGCTTCGGCGGCGCGTACGCGAAAACATCGTCCGGCCACTTCAATCCGCGCAGACACGTATTGTTCGCCTTCATTTCCGGAAAAATCGCGAACGGCACGTTGCCGTCCTTCCGCTGCGATGCCCGCACGTAATCAAAATAGTCGAGCACCAATCGCTTGCGCCCCAGCAATAAAAATGCCCCAGCCATCTGCCACGAATCGAGGCCTGGCCATGTCGTATCGCCCCCGTACGTTCCGCCATCCGCCGTAATCAAAAAGTGGCCCGGATAAGCAGTCTCCACCAGCGCCGGCAAAATATTCTTTTGAATGGCCGCCTCGACGCCCCCGCGAATCTCCGCGTCCTTGATCTTCCGCACCGACTCCGCTGCACTCTCGCCTGCGACCAGCCGTTGCGAAAACACTCCTGAGGATGCAATCCCGACGCCGATGGCAGTCGACCGTGCGAAAAATTCGCGCCGTGAATGGAATGCGTTTACCATGGCAATCACCAATCAAATCTGTTCAAAAACCTCGACCACGAAGTCCACAACATGTTCGATCATCGCCCCATGCGGACCGCCGTGCACGCCAATGTGCGCAACTTCCGCAAACGGCAGGGCGAACTGCACGTCATCGCGAAACTCGATGATCGCTTGGTAGGGCGGCATGTTGGTTTTGTCACCTGCGCCGCGGTTTCTCAGGATGCAATATTCGGCCACCATATCGCGGGACCTGAAATCTGCGAGCAAAAATCGGATGCGCTCCAATTGCGAAGCCTCATCGACATCCCGAGCGAACGAAAACCAGACGTTGTATTGGATCATCAATACCCGGCGCTCGCTCACACCCACCGTACGGCCCGATTGCCTTCGATGGCCCGGCCGATCGGCCAAGTCGCAAGGCCCGATTTTGCAAGCCGCTGCTGAATGCTCTCGGCATAAAACGGAGAGACCACCAGCGCGAGGCCAACTCCCATGTTAAAGACGCGAAACATCTCGTCGTCATCGACGTCGCCCAACTGCTGCAGCCATGCGAACACCGGTGGCGCCGCCCAGCTCCCGCGGTCAATCGTAATGCCAACACTCTCCGGCAAAATTCTTTCCAAATTGTCGAACAGCCCGCCGCCCGTGATGTGTGCGATACCATGCACAACGCTCTTTACGTTGTAATGGGCGAGCACCCCGCGAATCGCCCGCGCGTAAATCGTCGTCGGCTGCAAAATTACGTCGCCAACCGTCGCACCAAGTGAAGCAACTACGTCGCCCAGACCTAACTTGGCGACGTCAAACACAATCTTGCGCACCAGGCTGTATCCGTTCGAATGCAGCCCGCTTGAAGCAACGCCGATCACCGCATCGCCCGGCGAGATCGTCGAGCCATCGAGGACCTTAGCGCGTTCGACGACGCCCACACAAAACCCCGCCAGGTCATAATCGCCTTCCTTGTACATATCCGGCATGATCGCCGTCTCGCCGCCCACCAGCGCCATGTCACTTTCCACGCAGCCGTCGCTGATCCCCGAAACGACCGCTTCCAACAGCGCCGGATCATCTCGCCCCATCGCCACGTAATCTAGAAAGAACAGCGGCTCGGCCCCGCAGCACAGCACGTCGTTCACGCACATCGCCACGAGGTCGATGCCGACCGTGTTGTGTACGCCCGCAAGCTGAGCGACTTTCAACTTCGTCCCAACTCCATCCGTCCCCGAGACCAGCACGGGATCTTGGTAGCGACGTGCGAAAAGCCCGTCCGAAAAATCCAACTGAAACAGCCCCGCAAACCCGCCCTCCGCCGGCAACACCCGCGGCGAATGCGTTCGCCTGAGCAGCCGCGGCAGCCGCGACATCGACTCGCGATACACGTCCAGATCGACGCCAGATTCTCTGTAAGTGGCTTTTGCCATAGGAAGCTGAGATTTGTCCGCTCTTTGTTCAAACCGTCATAAAATATACCGGAAGATAGTTCGGACGCTCAGCCCCAGACTTTTGATGCCATTTGCATCTCGCACCGCCCGGCGATATTCGCGTGTTTTATGAAGCCCAAGAGGCGCCAACGCCCGTTGTCGACATCAAAGCGGTCGGCAAGAAGATTCACAACGAGCTATGGATCGGTGGCGAAAGGATAGTGCTATGAAAACTCTCGACTTATCCGCCGTAGCGGCATTAGCTCCGCACCTCCAATCGGATGCGCGCGAACCGCTGTTCCTCACCAAGGACGGACACACGGTTGCGGCGGTTGTACCGGCCGACGATGAGGATGTGGAAAGTTTGCTGCTTAGCATCAATCCACAGTTTCAGAACATTCTTGAGCGGTCGCAGAAGCGGCTGGAATCGGAAGGCGGCCTCTCGACGGCCGAAGCGCGAGAGCGCTTGGGCCTGCCGCCGCGTCCGTAAGCTTGCAGCTAAATCGGTTTTTTTGCATGGCAGAAAGCCCGCAGCCTGAGAATCCGGTTGACTGTATAGGGCAGGACACGAGGCCCTGTCGCTGCGAATCGAGCAGCCCGTGTCGAAGATGCCTTATGGCCGACACTTTCCAATCCTGCCGCTCAAAACAAGGATTCTGTCCGGCGAAGCTCTGCGGTAGGATGGCGGCGCATTGAAGTGTGCTCCCGCCACGTGTCGAAGTTAAGGACGCTTGTCAGCGCGATACGGCGCGGCCAATAGGCCGCCAGATCGGTATTACCGATCGACTCCTCCAATTGCGCTGGTCACAAACTTCCCAACTCTCTTCGACACGAGCGAATGCACCATGTTTACGACCGCTACCAATTTCCTTGCCCGCAACATCTTTGCCAGACACGCCTTTGTCGTCATGCCCAAAACGACCCGCAAACCGGCCCAGCCGCACCTGCAGTTCAGCTATCCGCTGCCGTACGGCGCGGTGCTACGCGATGGCGGCGTGCAGTTTGTCGTTTATAGCAGATCGGCCACCGCCATGCGGGTTTTGCTGTACCAACGTGTCAACGACCGCGAGCCCGTGCGGATCGTCGAATTGAACCCCGAAGCCGACCGTTGGGGCGATATCTGGAGCGTCTTCGTTCCCGGTCTCAAACCGGGCCAGTTGTATCACTTCCAGGCCGACGGGCCGTTCGACCCCGCCCAGGGCCAACGGTTCAACCCCCAGGCCCGGCTGATCGATCCCTATACCCGCGCCCTGGCCGGCCGCTTTCTACCGGCCGACGACGGCGTCGTTCGCCCACCCAAGTGCGTCGTCGTCGACGACACGTTCGATTGGAAGGGAGACCGCCATCTTAAGCGACCGCTCTCCGAATCGATTATCTATGAAACACACGTCCGCGGTTTTACCCGCAGCCCCTCGAGCGGCGTCAGTGAGCCGGGCACTTATACCGGCATCGTCGAAAAGATTCCCTATTTGAAGTCGCTGGGCATAACGGCCATCGAGTTGATGCCAATCAACGAGTTTCCGGTCGAAGAACCGGATGGCTCCAAACCGGTCCGCACCTATTACTGGGGTTACGACCCGGTTGCCTTTTTCTCGCCACACCGCGGCTACATGTCTGGAAACGTACCGGGCGACCAGGTGCGGCAATTCAAAGAAATGGTCCGCGAGCTGCACGCCGCCGGCATCGAAGTCATCCTCGATGTCGTCTTCAACCACACGGCCGAAGGCAACGAAACCGGGCCCACGTTCTGCTTCAAGGGCCTCGAAAACCGCGTCTACTACATGCTCAACGACGACGGCACCTACCGCAATTACTCCGGCTGCGGCAACACCGTCAACGGCAATCATCCGATCGTCCGCGAGATGATCTTTCACTGCCTGCGACATTGGGTACACAATTACCACATCGACGGCTTCCGGTTCGACCTGGCTTCAATCCTCAGTCGCAACCGGCGGGGCGAGCTCGTGCCCAACCCGCCAATGGTCGAGCTGATTGCCGAAGACCCCATGCTCGCCGACACCAAGATCATCGCCGAAGCTTGGGACGCGGCCGGCGCGTACCAGGTTGGCTCATTCGCTAACCAACGCTGGGCAGAGTGGAACGGTCATTACCGCGATAACGTCCGCCGATTTTGGCGCGGCGACTACGGCATGACCGGTCCCATGGCCACGCGGCTCTCCGGCTCCAGCGATCTTTTTCAACCTAGCGGACGCCGGCCTTACCACAGCATCAACTTCATCACCTCGCACGACGGCTACACGCTCAACGACCTGGTGAGCTACGAGCGAAAGCACAATCTCGATAACCTGGAAGACAACCACGACGGCGACAACACCAACAACAGCCGCAACTACGGCGTCGAAGGCCCCACGCGCCGCAAAGGTATCGTCGCACTCCGCCAACGCCAGGCTAAAAACTTCGTGGCCACGCTGCTCTTGAGCCAGGGCGTGCCGATGCTCCTGGCCGGCGATGAAGTTCTTCGCACGCAGCGCGGCAACAACAATGCCTACTGCCAGGATAACTCCATCAGTTGGTTCGATTGGCGGTTGGTGGATCGCAACGCCGAGATGCTGCGATTCGTGCGGGAGCTCGTCGCCTTCCGCCGCCGGCAGCCGAATGTCCGCCGCGGCGCGTTCCTGACTGGCGAGGCGGGAAAGCCGGGCCAACTGCCCGACGTAAGCTGGTATGGCCCCAACGGCAACCCCATCGACTGGAACGCCAATGGTCCCAGCCTAACAAGCATCTTCGGCACCGACGGCCTGGATGACCCCGCCGCCCGCGCCGTCCTGTTCATGCTCCACGCCGGCAACGAACCGCGCGCGTTCAAGCTCCCGGCCATTGCCGGCGACCAGAAATTTCGGCTGTTCATCGACACGGCCGCGGAACCTCCTGGCGACATTTATCCGGATGCCAACGGCCCGGCGCTGGATCATGAATCGGTTGTCCTCGATTCGCACACACTGCGGTGCTACGTCGCGGAATAGCCGTAATGGTGTCGGTGTCGACGCCGAATGTCCCGCTGCAAACCGCTGCTCAAAATATTCGGCGTCGCCGCCGCCGCTTAACCACTGCGCGACTGCCCTTCATTCTGATATATTGCCTTAGACTTTCTGCTACCCCCTGAACCCCGACCTCTGACCTCTCTTGTCCGCAAAGATCCACGTCATCGGCATTGGCGACGATGGCCTCGAGGCCATGCCGAACTCCGTGCGCCAAACCATCGCCGATGCCGAGGTGTTGCTGGCGACCGAGCGCACGCTTTCGCTGGTGCCCAAATCGAAAGCCGAGCGGCACACGATTTCCGGCGACCTTAATCAGCTCGTCACCACGATCGAGAAGGCGGGCGACAAGCGGGTGGTGCTCCTCATCTACGGCGACCCGATGTTTTACGGCCTCGCCCGTTACGTATGCGACCGGCTGGGAAAGGACCGCTTCGTCGTCGTGCCCCACGTATCGAGCATGCAGCTCGCATTCGCCCGCGTAATGGAGAGTTGGGAGGAAGCCTACCTCACCGACCTGGCGAAGCACCCGCTCGACGCCGTGCTGGAAAAAATCCGCACCGCTCAAAAAGTCGGCCTGTTCACCACCGACCACTGCGGCCCGGCCGATCTCGCCCGCGCGCTTGTCGAGCGACATATCGATTACTTCACGGCGTACGTCTGCGAAAACCTTGGCGCCCGCGACGAGCGCGTGACCCGCGGCACGCTTGCCGAAATCGCCGAGCAGCGGTTCGACGCGCTCAACGTGATGATCCTCATCCGCGACCCCGATGCCCCCGACCGCCCGCGCGAAGCCGTCGGCCGCCGCCTCTTCGGCAACCCCGACGAAGCGTTCATCCAATCGCAACCCAAGCAAGGTCTCCTCACCCCGGCCGAAGTCCGCGCGATCGCGCTGGCGCAAATGGACATTGCCCCGGCGAGCATCGTCTGGGACATCGGCGCCGGCAGTGGCTCGGTGAGCGTCGAAGCCGCCCAAATGGCGCACGACGGTGCGGTCTACGCAATCGAAATGGACGCCGAAGACCACGGCCTGATCCGCCAAAACGCCGACCGCTTCGGCGTCGCCAACGTGAATGCGATCCTCGGCCGCGCTCCCGAAGCCTTCGACGAGCTTCCCGACCCCGACTGCGTCTTCGTAGCCGGCGCCGGCCGCGAAGTCACCAACATCTCCAAAGCCGCCTATGCTCGCCTCCGCCCCAGCGGTCGCCTGGTGGTGAACACCACGAGCATCGACCATCTCATGGAACTCCGCGAAGCGCTTCGAGGCTCGAGCCCCCAGTCCCCAGCCCCCAGCCCCCACGTCTGGATGATCAACCTCTCGCGCGGCACAGATCAGCTCGATCGGCTGTCGTTCGACCCGCTGAAGCCGAGCTTTCTGATGGCGGTGACGAAGAAGTAGGCTGGGCGCCGCGCACCAACATTTCGCGTTTCGCCGCGTGGTGGGCGGTCCCCACCCCTACATCATTGGCGGGTACAGGCCGCCCTACGTGCGCGGTGATTTTGGCGACGGCGTTTTGTACGGTCGTCCGAAATGCTTCTGGTTGTCGAGGATAGTTGAGTAATGGAATCGGCGTGTTTGGGCGGTGCGACGTAAGTCGTTGGGCGGGTTGGCGATAGAAATGGGTGAATGTCGGGGAAGTCGATTTCTCGCTCCAGAAGTCCGTTATTCGGCACGGTTCAATGCGTGCGAATAGCAGTAGTCGTAGCATTGGCATGCATTTGCCGATGGAATTCTGGGAGCCAGTGTGTTCATTTCAGCGGCGAATCGGCGGAGCTTAGAATGGTTGGTGTCGATATCTGTTCATGGGTATACTATCGGCCGGTTCTCAATATAGCGATTGCCCCGGGAAAATCCATAGTTGCTTTTTGGCCGCGCGACAAGGCGTTGGACCGGTGTATGCAAAATGGTTTAACAGCGGCCGCCACAGAGCCTGCGTCGAGCCGAATTGACAAATTTGTCATAACGAGTTAAGCTTTAAAAACGATGGCCACCGTCACGATCACGAGGAGGCGCAGCGACAATTCTACGATCTTCCGGTCGCGATTCAGGCTCGCGTGAAGCGGATATTTGTTCGTCTTGAAAAGTGGCCGACCGTTAGCGGTGCAAAGCCGCTTTCGGGCAATCTCCCCGGGCATTATCGAATACGAACCGGCGATTACCGCGTTCAATTCGGAGTCGTGCGCGGCCAAGTGGTCGAGGCAGTTATTATTGAAAAAGTGGGGCATCGTGACCGATTTTACGAGGACTAATCGATGATCAGAGAAGTTGTACAGCGTAACGGAAAGCGCTATGCGCTAATTGATCCATCGGAACTGCAGCGGCTGGAGGAACTTGCTGCCAGAGCCCAAGAAGCCGAACTTCCCTCCTGGCCGCCAGCCGACCGCAAAGGCAACCGGCCGGCCGTCGAGTTCGCCCGCGTGTCGATCTCCCGTAAGATCATCGAGCAGCGCCGGGCGCTGGGAATCTCGCAACAAGAGCTGGCTCGGCTTGCCGGATTGCGACAAGAGACCGTTTCACGGCTGGAGTCGGGCAAACATTCGCCCACGATTCGCACGGTTGACAAAATCGACGGCGCGCTGCGACAAGCAATGCAATCGAAAACGAATCGCCGCGGTAAAATAAAAAGCGCCTCACGGAAGCGCAGTGCGGGTGGATAATCAACCTCTCACGCGGCACCGATCAGCCTGACCGGCTGTCGTTCGATCCGCTGAAGCCAAACCTCCTGTTGGCGGTGAAAAAGAAGTAGGCGGGCGCGGCCCAGCCTGCATCGTTGTTCTGACACCGATGCCGTTGACCGCCTGTGGTTAAGCTTCATTGATTCGGAACATTTTGGCCTTTTTGATCCAGGCCTGGACGTTTGTGGGAATGGGCTTGTCGACGTCCAAGCGCGCTTCGATTTTGTCTTCTAGGTCTGCCTTCTTAAATGGGTGATCATCCGTGGCTGCGTTTTTTCCCACGTGCAGCCTCAGCAGAACGTAATCGGCGCGGAATCGAATCGCTGAGTAGTTGTGACGAACTTTGGTGTTGGGTCGGGGGAAATGGTGCCGGATGTCGCCGCCTGCGGTGTCGGTGGTGTAGACATCTGCCTCGTGGCCATCCTCGTCGGCATCAAGCCATTGCCGTAGCTTGGCGACGAGGCTTTTAATCGCCGTCGGCTTTCCGGCGAGCAGGTCTCGAACTTTTTGCTCTTCGGTCATCTAGCACCCGCTGCTGAGAGAGTACACCTCGGTCATGATGATAACGCAGATTTCGCGGGCGAATCTCGGCGACTGATAGGAGTTTAATCGCTATCGAAGCCTGATTTTAGGGTGTCATTCCTGAGCGGTCAAACATTTTCTCACGTACCAATCGGGGCATTGCTGTGAGCGGAAGTTGACCGGCGAAGTGCGTTTTGGCGTTTTTGGCTGTTTTGTCTTCGCGTCGGTTTAGCGGTTAGAGAGCCTGTCCCAGAATCACTTTTGGAAAGGGAAATATGCTTCCTGACGCCTTTCTACGCGCAAAGAGTTGCATGTCGAGCGAGTCCTGCGCTGCTAGACGGCGACGCTGGGCTTTGGAGTGGAACGCTTTTGGCGTGGAGGTTGGCGGCCAAGGGTCGGGTTGGACAGGCACGGTTTTGGACGTTTTCGACGTAACGCGCTCCGCTGCGCCGAGCCTTCGCGTCGCGGCTAACGCGGCGATCAGTCGGCAACTTCTGTGGCGCGACTCGACAATCTATCAACGCCGGCACGGCACACGGCAGAACCGGGCTAAACGAAGGGGGACAGTTCCGTTTTTCCTCGCCGGACCACCGCTGGTGGTGCCCGAAAAACCGGGACAGTCCTCGAACGCCAAACATCGATCATGCGCTCAGCAAGCATTGAAAACCGGCCTGCTCAAAATCGCGGTCGCTGGTGAACGCGTGGGTGATGCCGCGGTCGCGCATCACGATGAAGCTGGCGCAATCCACCAGGCCCCACGACTTATCTGCGTGTTGGCCAAACAACGCAATCGCTTTACGAAGCAAATCCTCGTGCACGTAAATGAGCTCGTTGTGTGTAACCTGCAAAATCCGGTCGAGCGCTTCTGCCAGACGAGTCTTGTCCTTGGCTCGAGCCAATCCGTTCCCGGTTTCCGCGACAACCCAGTCGGTCAGAATTATACGGTGCTTGCCTCGTATGATGCTGGCCCAGGCGTGGTTCGCCGGCGCATACATTGTCTCCGTGCGGTTTAGCAGCGCCAGCCAACCATTCGTATCAAGGAAGATACTACTGGCCATCGATGACTTTAGGATGACCGTAAAGATAGTGGTTGATGTTCACTGCTAAATCCGGAATGCCAGTGTCGACGGCGAGCTCTCCCATCCGGAGCAGTGCATCTTCTTCGGGAGTTAGAGGTTGCTGCGGCGCTTCCTGATCAAGAAGCTCCACGCGCACCACGGCCCCTTCCGGCAACTGAGCGCCGTTTTGAAAGACAACCACGCCGTTTTGGATTGTGCCTTGATAGACCATGGTTCAGTCTCCGCGAGTTTGCATTTCGATTTTACCCCGCCCCGGTCAAAACCACAAACCCACGGGCGTCGATCTGCGTGTAACGCCTTCGGCGTGGCTAGTGCTCGTGCAGCTCGGCCAGAATATGTTCGGACAGCACCACCGTGTGGTCTCGATAGCACAGCGTGAGGAACCCTTCGCACATTCCATGCGTGGCGATTCCGGCCAAAAGCACATTGGTGTCGAGAACGATCTTCAAGAGACGGCCTTGAAAATGTCTTCATCCGTCAGAAAACCTTGCGCTTCTGCCAGCGGCACCGTCACGCGGCGAATCGTCTTCAGTTGTTCGACAGCGATATATCGGCGCAATGAATCCTGCACCAACTCGCTAGCCGGCCGCTGCTGCTTGCGGCTCAATTCCTCAAGCTGATCTTTGAGGTCGTCGGAAATATTGAATGTGACCGTACTCATAATGCAATTCTAGTACGGCAGCCGCATTCGTGCCAACAGAGGTCGCCCAGCGACTTGCGGCGGCCATGCGCCAGGACCAGGATGAATATGCGCTGGTTGGGGAGTCGGTCAAGAGCTGCCATCGACCAATCGAAGGCGTGGTGTATCGCCTCGAGCGAAAGGGGAAGGTAGGTTTCCTGGTGAGGTACGTTCGGCCCGACAAGCGCGACGGTATCTATCTTCCGGAACTCTCGGGTCAAGCGGCTGTTTGGAATTGGATGGCTTGGGAGCCAAAGTGAAGCGCGCTCCCCTGCCGACCCGGCACGCGACAGAACCGTGTGCCGGGTGCCCGGCCTCCGCGTCGCGGCTCAACGTTGGTCACGCGCTCAGCAAGCATTGAAAACTGGCCTGGGTGAAATGGCCGATATTGCTTAGCCGCCGCTGTGCGGTCTGCTACAATACCCGACGAGGCGATTCCACATGGCACTTCTTTAATAATATCTCAAACCGGCAAACAACCATGGGCCTCTTCTGGGACTTGATCCAACAAAGTCAGATTTCAAATCAGCAATCCGCCACATCATCGCTTGAAGATCGAATCGAGCGATTAGAAACGCAGCTTCGCGAAATTCAGCACGTTCAATTGTCGTTGCTGAAGACCCTCGAAACTCACTTCGGGCGGGATATCGACGGCGACGGCAAAATCGGCTGATCGCCCCAGCCCCTGACCTCTCCCCACTCACGTGTGATAGTCCGCATTCAGCCGCACGTATTCCGCCGTCAGGTCGGTTGTCCAGAAGCGCGCGCACCCTGTGCCTTCTTCCAGGATCAGCACGATGCTTGTGT
>CAWEDY010000004.1:0-314084 GCA_963807935.1 uncultured Planctomycetota bacterium | reverse complement strand
CTCATCATCACCCAATTGGTTGTACACACTCAGGTGCCGCACGCCGGCGCGAGAAAGAAGCTGGTAACGTTCCTCCATTTTGTCCACGGCCCAAGCCAGGATCGCCTCAGCCTTACGCATATCGGTGACGACTGGGTGCATGAGGTGTGGCAGCTTACGGTAGCCATTCAGCTCGACCATTTTCGGATCGATCATGAGCATACGGACCTCGTCCGGCCCGCGCGTCATGAGCATGGAAACGATGATCGAATTGAGGCACACACTCTTACCGGTGCCAGTGCGGCCCGCGATCAGCAGATGCGGTAGAGCTGTCAGGTCTACAACCATCGGGTTGCCGGCGACGTCTTTGCCAAGATAGACGGGGATCTTCATTCGCTTGGCCCGGCCATTCGTTTCCTCGATTACTTCGCGCAGGCGAACGAGCTGCCGGTTTTCGTTTGGCACCTCGACGCCCACCGTGTTCTTGCCGGGAATGGGAGCGACGATTCGCACGCTCGGGACGCGGAGGGCTATGGCCAGGTCGTCGGCCAGGCCCGTGATCTTCGACAGCCGCAAGCCTGCTTCCAGCTCAACTTCGTATTGTGCAATGACGGGGCCGGTCTCGATTTCCACGACGCGAATGTTGAAACCGAAGTCCCTGAATGTCTTTTCGAGAATCTTAGCCTTGCGGCGGACTTCCTTTTCGTGCTCTTCGTAGCACACGTCTTCGTTCGGCAGCAGCAATTCGAGCGACGGCAGCTCGTAATCCGTATCTTCGACGGACTGTTGCTCCGCAGCTTCAAGCTGCTCGATCACGGCCTGCCGCTCAGTCTTCGGCGAGGCTGGTGTCGCAGCCGTTGGCGGCGGCTGCCGCCGATTGGTAATCCCCAGCGCGGCCTTCAGTCCATTGGCCAGCCGCGACCCCGACTTGGCGGCCCCGCAGCTTCCACGGCCGGAACTTTCGTGCCACGAGCGTCATTACCTGTCGCCGCAACCTCGCCGGGCGTGCGGATTTTAATTTCGCGATTGTCTTCGTCCGGATCCTCTTCCTCTTCGCAGTCGTCGTCGCATTCGTCCTCTTCGGATTCCTCTTCGTCGTATTCTTCGTCGCTGTCTTCTTCCGCGTCCTCCTCTTCGAGCGCGACCCGGTTCTCAACATCGCTTTTCACACGGTTGGCTCTCTTCGCGACATGACCAAAATGACCCACTTGGAGCAGGGACCGGCCCGTGATCGAAGTCGTCACAGCCGCTGCGCGAAACAGGAAGTAGTCGGTCGAAAGCAACAACCCGGCCAGCAGCACACTGAGTGCAAAGATGTACGACCCGGCCACGGCAAAATGCATTTCCAACAGCGTGCGGCCCATCGCACCGATGTAACCGCCCGCGCCCACGACGGGTCCGGGCGTCCAGTTTGGTATGGCAAGCGCGGCCAGCGTGGTGAGCCCCACCACCGAGATGGCCCAACCAAGCGTGCGCAATACGGGCTGGTCGATTTCTCGACGACGCAGCAGCAAGAACGCCAGCGTGGCCAGTGATACGATCAGGTAATAGGCTCCAATGCCGAGACTTTCGAACAAATAATGGACCGCAAGCGCCCGGCGCGGCCGCACGAATTGTGAACGACATTGCTCGCGGGCCAGACGGTCGTGCCGGGCGGATCGGTCGCATTGTAGGTCCACGCCGCGATGCCGAGGAACACGACGAGCGCCAAAAGCGTAAGCGCACACAGGTCGATCTTCAGACTGCGGTCTTCAAACATCTGGACGTGCAAGAACTGGCCGCGAGACATGCGCAACGAAGCGGCCAACCTTGAATCGAAGGTGCGAACGATTTGTCAGGGCACGTCCTTGCCCGACGAGCTATCCGTATCGGATCGGTGTGGTCGGGCTCACGCAGAACCTCAGCGCTCAATCGCGGCACTGACCACACACCAATAGTTTCGGCCACCAGCATCGGCCACGGCCACTTTAGGTCTTTGGCGTGTCATGCTTTACGCTTTGGCTATCCAAAGTATCTTCGTCGCGATGCGGAAGACCAGCACTACCGATGAGAAATTCGTTTGCTGGGAGCGCAATTGCCAGGCCGGTTGCTGTTGCAAACGGCATAACCCTCCTAAACAGTTGCGGATGGTTCTGGGATAGGCTCTTAGCCAAAGTTTGTGCTCGGCCAAAGTTGCCCGGTATGTTTTTCCTTGAGGATCGCCACGAGCTTGCCGGCCCTGTTTACCGCCATCCATTCGGAGGTCTCGCTGGCCTGTGCCATGCCTTCGCACTCGGTCGGCTTCAGGATTGGCCGGCCATGTCGGATTTCGGTAAGCTGCTCGTCGGCGAGTTCGATCCGCGGAAGATAGGCGCCGGCGGCCAGCGGCGGCTGCAAATAATCTGGAAGAGTTTCAGCGGTTAACTCATCGAGCGCAACCGCATCCTCTACAATAAACGTACCGACGGCGGTTCGCTTTAGTGCGGACATTACAGCGGCTGATCCAAGCGCCGCGGCAATATCGCGGCCCAGAGCGCGGACGTATGTTCCGCTGCCGCACTCAATTTCGAGTTCCAGCTTGGGATACTCGTAGCGAGCGACGCGAATCCTGAAGATTGTTACCGTGCGCGCGGGCAATTCAAACGTGGCACCCCGGCGAGCGAGTTGGTATGCCCGGCGTCCGGCGAGCTTGATCGCCGAATGGATTGGCGGCCGCTGCTGGACGTCCCCGATAAACCGGGAAAGTACGCGATCGATTCCCGCGCGGGCCGGCTGAATAGCGTTTGGGATCGCAACGATTTGTCCTTCGGTGTCGTCCGTGTCGCTCCGGAATCCAAGCAGGAAAGTGGCCAGGTAGCTCTTTCGCATCTGTTGTACGAACCGGATCACCCGCGTTGCCTGTCCGACGCAAACTACCAAAACACCCGTTGCTAGCGGGTCGAGTGTCCCGGCATGCCCCGCCTTAGCTGGCCGCGTCAGCCGTTCGACGCGGTCAACCACGTTGCGAGACGTCAGTCCCGCGGGCTTATTTACATTAAGGATACCAATTAGAGCCATCGCAACAGCGCATTGTGATCGTTGCCGGTTCGATGTCCAGCATCACCGGAGGGGATTACGACTTATGCGGCGCCGATTTAGTTTTTCGGCGCGATTTGTCGATTTAGCCTGCCGGCGCCTGTCACGCCAATCTCAGTCGGTATGAAGCTCCGTCGGACCGGCCCAAAATAGGTTGCTGTACGCCGCCTGCACGAAGTGTATAGTAATGCGGTTATGAAGTGCCCTTTTTGTCGCATGGACAACGACCGCGTGGTTGATTCGCGGTCCAGCCAAGACGGCTTGGCGATTCGTCGCCGTCGCGAGTGCGTGAACTGCGGTCGCCGCTTCACCACGTATGAACGGCCGGAAGAAACGACAATCAAAGTCATCAAGAAGGATGGGTCGCGCGTCCCCTTCGAGCGCGAGAAAATCAAGCGCGGCCTGGAGCGGGCCTGTTGGAAGCGACCGATCACCACCCGGCAGATCGAAAACACAACCACCGCGATCGAAAACGACGTCTACCAACACTTCGAGAGCGAGGTAGAAAGCCGCGAGTTGGGCGAGATCGTCATGCGCTACCTGCGCGACCTGGACGCAGTGGCGTTCGTGCGCTTCGCCAGCGTGTATCGCCAATTCAACGACGTTTACGACTTCTTCGAAGAGCTGCGGCCGATGCTCGGCGAGAGCCCCAAAGCGCCGCGGTGAGAAAAAGGATGCAGCAGGCGGGATGCTGGGGGCAGGGAAATGCCATCCGACGTCCGACCCCTCTCCCCTGCATCCCTCATCCTCCGGTCAGGATAAAGGCCGTCTGCTATAATGTATTGGCTGGGATTTCAAACGCGGGAACATCGCAACCGAGTTATACCATGATTACCTTTCGGACTTTCACAGAAGTTCCCGCCGACCGGCAGATCGTTGTAAACCTGCCGCCGGAGACTCCCACGGGCATGGTCGAGCTGGTGGTGACGGTGGCGCCGCAGGAATCTGGCGACGCGAGGCCGCGCGGGAGCTTGCGACGTCGTTTCGGTGCGATTCGTAGCGGTGAGACGCGATCTGCCGACAACGAGCGGATGGACATAGAACTGGCGCGTGCGTACGCGGACACTGAGAAGTAAAGTCGCGGATGCTACTGGATACGTCTGGACTCTTCTGTTGCTTCGACGCGGATGAGGAGCGGCACATCCCTGCGGCGGAGTTCTACGACCAAGCGAGCATGCGGCTGACGCACAATTATGTGCTCGCGGAGTTTGTTGCTCTTGCCCAGGCGCGTCATCTACCGCGCGACGCCGCGTTGGGGTTCGCTGCGGATGTTGTGGCCGATGCGGAGATTGAAGTAGTGTGGGTTGACCAAGCGCTGCACGGCGACGCAATGAGTTTGTTGCGTTCGCAACTCGACAAGTCGTATTCACTATGCGACGCGGTGAGTTTTGTTTTAATGCGGCAGCGTGGCCTCTTCGACGCGTTGACCACAGATCATCATTTCGAGCAAGCCGGGTTTCACTGCCTGTTGCCGCGGTGAGCAGAAGGATGCGGGATGCGTGGGGCAGGGACAAGGCATCCGACGTCCGAACCCTCTCCCCTGCATCCCGCCTCCTGCGTCCTTGCTAGACACTTCTGGTTAGCTCCCGTAGAATGCGATTCTCACAATCCGAAGCGGCTGGCAGCCGCATCACGGGGCGGTAGCTCAGTTGGGAGAGCGCTGCGTTCGCAATGCAGAGGTCGAGGGTTCGACTCCCTTCCGCTCCATTCGGGAAAACACGTTGAAACCAGGGTAATTGTTACCTTCTGAACGTTGGGCAGTGCGGCGTTTTCCAGAAGCGCAAAACGGTACATATCGTTTGCCAACTTTGGAGGCTCGCATCATGCCGCGTCTGGTGGTCGGAGAAGTTACATGCTGACGATTTTTTTCCTGTGAGCCGTCAGTATTGAAAGATTCCACTGACGTTTCAAAAACGGTGGTAAGATAGGACTTCCAGGGATCAAGGCAGTTGCACGCGTTGTTGGGACGGCGCTGGTTCGGTGCGCCCGGCAGCCCGGCGACGTGGCACCGACTCTTGCTGTTCTAACTCGATCTGACCAAACCACGCTAGGAAAACGCGTAGTTGGGTTCCCTGGGCCTGGTAGGCGCCGGCAGCTAGACTCTAGGGCATGCCGGTCGACATAACAGGATTTTTGCTTGCCTTGCTGATGGTCACCGCCGCACAGGGCGCGACCGTGTATGTCTCTCCAACCGGCGACGACCGGAACTCCGGCGCCGAGGCACGGCCTTTCGCCACGCTGGCGCGCGCACGCGATGAGATCCGCCACGGCCCCACTAAACGGCCGATCACCGTTATCATTCACGGCGGCACGTATCGGCAGACCGCGACGCTCGAACTCGATGCGCGCGATTCGGCTAGCCAGTGGCAGGCGGCAGCGGGCCAGCAGGTGCGGATCGACGGCGGAGTCCGCATTGATCCGAAGATGTTTGAAGGGGTGAAAGATCAAGAGATTCTCCAGCGCTTGCCCGATGCGGCACGCGCACACGTGGTGGTGGCCGATCTGTCGGCGCTGGGGATGGAATCGGTCAGGAGCTGGCCGATCAAGTTCCGCAGCGCACCGAAGCACCCGAGCTATTCTTCAACGACCAACGGATGCAAATTGCGCCTGGCCCAATACCACTTGGGCAGACATCAGCAATGTCTTCGACCCCGGCGCCGACCCGCGCGATGGTGACAAGAGCAATCGCGTGCCGGTCTTCACGATCGCCGACCCTCGGCCGCGCGGCTGGAACACTGACGCCGGCACTGGCTCTTCGGAGAATTTACCTACAACTGGTATGACGAAGTGATTCGCGTCAAATCGATCAACCGCGATAACGGCCAGATCACACTCGCGGCGCCAGCGCTATATAGCGTCAAGAGCGGACGGTTCTACGCACTGAATCTCATTGAGGAGCTTGATTCACCGGGCGAATTCTACATCGACGCGAGAAACCGTCGGCTCTATTTCTGGCCGCCGGCGCCGATCGAGAAGGCGCGCATCGTACTCTCAACTCTCAACGCGCCGCTGCTGAGCATCGACAACGCGCGGAACGTTACCTTTTCCGGAATGATTTTCGAAAATGGGCTCGGCGACGGCGTCCACATCCGCAGTGGGAGCGGCGTCCGCATCGAGCGCTGCACCGTGCGCGATGTCCGGCAGCTCGGCATCCGTGTCGAAGGCGGATCAGGCGACGTCGTCGATTCCTGCCAAATTTATGACGCCGGCGCCGGTGGGCTTTACCTGGAGGGCGGTGAACGGCGGACGCTTACGCCGGCGCATCATCTGGCCATCAACAACAACATCCATGACTTTTCCCGCCTTCAACGCACCGGCGCTTACGCGATTACGCTGGCGGGCGTTGGAAACCGGGCGGCGCACAACCTGATTCACAATGCGCCGCACCAGGCAATCCTCATCGCCGGCAACGACAACGTTGTGGAATACAACATCATCCACAATGTCGTCACCGACGCCGAGGACGCCGGCGCGCTCTACAAGGGCCGCGATCCATCCTGCCGCGGAAATCTCATCCGCTGCAATTTCTTCCGCGACACCGGCAATCCCAAAGGCCACACCTGCGCCGTTTATTTCGACGACGGCGACGGCGGGGACAGCGTGATCGGCAACATCTTCCTGCGCTGCGGCGGCATCGAGACGTTCGGCGCGATCTTCTCGCACGGCGGGTTCGACATCCGCGCCGAAAACAACATCTTCATCGACTGCACTCGCGCCCTCGGGTCGGCGCCCTGGAGCGACGCGCGATGGAAAGACGCCATCGATGGCGGACAGGACTGCGATTGGCAAACCAAGCTGCTTAAGAACGTGGATATCACCAGCGAGGTTTATACCAAGCACTACCCCGAGCTGATCGGCTTTATGCACCCACAGCCGGGCCAGCCGCGGCAAAACCATGCTCGTAACAACGTGCTGGTTCGCTGCAGCCAGATCGCCGCCGGCAATTGGAAATGCGACCCCGAAACAATGTGGTCGACCAGCGGCGATCCAGGTTTTGTGGATCCGGCCCATGACGATTTCCGCCAGCGCAAGGACGCCGAGCTATTTCGCCACCTTCCGCAATTTAAGCCAATCCCATTCGAGCAAATCGGTCCGCAGACGCAAAACGACCATCAATAAAGACGCTCGCCCCGCTGGAATCGAATTCACTGTATATTCGAAGCTGCCGGCGCCGTAGCGATACATGGAGCTTTCTGGTCACGGGGCCAAAGCGGCTGCTGCCAACGAATGAAATGGACCCGAGCTGCGTTTGCAGTCACTGAAAGGTGGTAGTCGCCTAGCACGCCAATCACCACACTTCGACCCGGTCGGCCGGTTTGCGGTACCATTTGCCGCTGGGTTTTACGTTGAACGCGTCGTAAAACGCGGTCACGTTCGATAGCGGCACCAGCGTGCGAAACTGGAACGGCGAATGGGGATCGATGCGGATTCGCAGCCGTTGCTCGTCGTCGCGCGTGCTGCCGCGCCACACTCGGGCAAAGCCGATAAAGAACCGTTGCGGGCCGGTGAGGCCGTCGATTTTTGGCGTCTCGTTTCCGTGCAGCGACTTCTGGTAGGCCGCGTAGGAGATTGTGACGCCGCCCAAGTCGGCAATATTTTCTCCCAGCGTGAGTTTGCCGTTGACGTGCAAGCCGCCAAGGACCGTGCAGGCGTCGTACTGCTGGACGAGCTTGTCGGTCTTGGCATTGAAGCGTTCGCGATCTTCTTTGGTCCACCAATTGACCAGGTTGCCAAGAGCATCCGATCGGCTGCCCTGGTCGTCGAAGCCGTGGGTGATTTCGTGGCCGATGACGGCGCCGATGCCGCCGTAGTTGACCGCGTCATCGGCTTTTAAATCGAAGAACGGCGGCTGCAGAATGCCGGCGGGAAAAACAATTTCGTTCATCGTCGGATTGTAATAGGCGTTGACGGTCGGCGTTGTCATTTGCCATTCGGTCCGGTCGACCGGTTTGCCGAGCTTGGAGAACCGATAACGCGATTCGAATGCTTCGGCCCGCAGTACGTTCTGGGCGTAGGAGTCGGTGCGGACTTCGAGCGTGGAGTAATCGCGCCACTTCGATGGGTAGCCGATTTTCGGCATCAGGGCGTCGAGCTTGGCGAGGGCGAATTTCTTGGTTTTCGCACTCATCCAATCGCGCGACGCAATCCGCTCGCGGTAAGCGGCCATGATGTTTTTGACCATTTGGTCCATTCGCTCCTTGGCCGCGATGGGGAAGTGTTTTTCCACATACAGCTTTCCGAGCGCTTCGCCCATTTGGGCGTCGATCGTGGTGACGACGCGCTTCCACCGGGGCTGCATTTCTTTGACGCCCCGCAGCTCGTGTTCGTAAAATCGGAAGTTCTCTTTTTCGAACGAGCTGCTCAAGTAAGGAGCCATCGAGTGAACCAGGTGCCAACGCAAGTACGTTTGCCAGTCCTGCGATTTTTCCGAACGAACGAGCTGGTCGACCCGCTGGAAGAATTCCGGTTCGCAAACGATCAGCTCCTTTTGCGGCGGGACGTCGAGCGTGGTCAGATACAGCTTCCAGTCCACCGTGGGCGCGAGATCCGCCAGCTCCGAAGCCGTTTTCTTGTTGTAGAGCGCTTCCACATCGCGAAGCTGCACGGGCGTTCGCGACGCCTCGGCCAGCCGCGTTTCGATTCGCAAAACCGTGTTCACCTCGGCGGTGGCCTTTTTCTCCGAGTCGCCGAGCAGCTCGAACATTTTGGCGACGTGTTTGCGATACAGCTTGCGCACGCGGTTGGAGTCTTCCGACTTGCCGACGTAGTAGTCGCGGTCGGGCAGGCCCATGCCGCCCTGTCCCATGTGGGCCGCGTATTGTTCGCTATGCTTTTCGTCTTGATCGACCCAAAAGTCGAACATGGCATGGACACCGTCGACGCGCAGGCGCGCCACGACCGCCACCAGCTCGTCGGTCGTCTTGATGCCGTCGATTCGCTTCATCATGGAAGCGAGCGGCGTGGCGCCCTGCTTCTCGATAGAATCGGTGTCCATGGCGGTTAGATAAAAATCGCGCAGCTTGCGGAGGTTTTCATCGAGCGACTGTTGGATCTGCGGCAAACCCTCCAGGATTTCGCGGAGCGCCACGAGGTTGTCGTCGCGCAACTTGGGGAACGCGCCCAGCGGCTGTGTTCCTCGGGGATCGGGTTGTTTTTGATCCACTCGCCATTGACGTACTCGTAAAAGTTGTCGCCCGGCTTGACCGACGTATCGAATGTTGAGCGGTCGATTCCGCTCGCAAGCTTTTCGGCGGCCGCGCAGTCGGTCGAATACGCGGCGGTGATGATTGCTACGATCAGCAACGCAAAACAAGACAATGGTCGCATCATGATGATAAATCCAGGTAGACGTGAGATAAAACGCACGAAAACCTATATCAAAGCCGCAGTAGGCAACCGGACGCTAGCCACCCAAAGGGTACCCGTCGGCTGGTGTGATCAGCCGCAGGGCGCTAGCCCGCGCTTTTGCTTACGAATCAACAATCATAGCAAATCACGGCCGGCGTTCGTAGAATTCGAGCATGAATGCTTTCGCGCTGGAAGTCTGCGCACGGATTACGGAGCAAGTGGCGCCCCGGGCGGCGTACGTGCATGTACCTTTTTGCCGGCACCGCTGCGGGTATTGCAATTTCACGCTGCTGGCCGGCCGCGAGGATTTAGCCGGCGACTATTTGAAAGCCATCGCACGCGAGGTCGCCCCGCTCTCGACATCCTACGAGGTGGACACTCTGTACTGGGGCGGCGGAACGCCGACGCGACTGAAGCCCAGCGAGCTGCGCCAGTTAGCGGCAATCGTTTCGGCGATTCATCCGCTCGCGAAGGAATGCGAATTTACCGTGGAAGCCAATCCGGCCGACGTCGATTCGCGGACGATCGAGACGCTAGCGGCGATCGGCGTGACGCGACTGAGCCTAGGCGGGCAATCGTTTCGCGACGACAAGTTGCGTTTGCTGGAACGCGATCACCACGCAGCCGACATTCGGCGAGGGGTTTCGCTCGCTCGGAAGAACAAGATGCAAGTCGCGCTCGACCTGATTTTTGCAACGCCCGGAGAAACACTCGACGAATGGGCGGCTGATCTCGAAGCGGCGATCGCGCTGGAACCCGATCATGTCTCGACCTACGGGCTAACGTTCGAACGCGGCACGCCGTTTTGGTCGCGCCGTCTGCGGGGCGATTTGATTGAGGTCGATGAGGATTTGCAGCGCGAGATGTACGCGCTCGCCATCGATCGGCTCACGGGCACAGGCTTCGAGCACTACGAAATCTCAAATTTCGCCCGGCCCGGCTGTCGGTCGCGGCACAACCAGGTGTATTGGTCGGGTGACGGTTACTTTGCGTACGGCCCCGGCGCCGCGCGTTACATCCATGGTGTCCGCGAAACGAACCACCGCAGCCCGACCACCTATCTCAAACGCGTATTGACGGGCGATTCACCGGTGGCGGAACGGGAGCGGCTGGCGCCCGAAGCTCGTGCCCGCGAGTTACTCGTCTTCGCCCTAAGGCGGGTGGAAGGCGTATTGCGGCGAGAATTTTACACGCGCACCGGGTTTGATGTAGATGACCTGGCAGCAGCGCCACTTCGCAAGTTCATTGACTTGGACCTGCTGGCGGATGACGGCGAGCGGATCTGCCTCACGCGGGAAGGGCTGTATGTGAGCGACGCGATCTGGCCGGACTTGTTATAGATCGAGTCTCCGGTTAGAAGTTCGGAAATCTGATACCCGACACCCGACCCCCGTTACAGCGGCGCCCGCGGCAATTGCCGTTTGAACGGCGGCTCATCGTGCGGCGGCAGCGGCTGATCGTTTTCTTCGGCCCACATCACCCGCTCGGCCGCGCTCGCATAGTAGCGGAGCCACACGTCCGGGTTCTCCTCGATGTTTGCGCAGTCCCAATGCAGGTAGCTCGTGCGACGTTCCAGCTTCTTTTCGTGCGACGGCAGAATATCGCGGAAGATCAAACCGTAAAGCTGGTAATCGCTCAAATGATCGGTGAAATCCAAGACGATGTGCTTCTCGAACAACTTCTCGATCGTGGCCCGCAGCACGAGCGAAAGTTGATGCTGACCGAGCCGATCGGGGTGAGGAAGCCCGAGCGGCGGGTCGAACCACTGGCCGACCGGCAGCATGGGAGCACGTTCCCATTCGAGCATCGATTCGAGGAATTCGTTTTCGCTGCGCGTGCTCATCGCCGTCGGATTGACGCGATCGATCGATTCATCGAGCAGTGGCTCCAGCTCGTCGCGAAGCTGCGCGTTGCGGAGCAGATGCTCGACGTCGTCCGATTTCGGTGATTCGGGGACGAACATGAATTCCAACGGGGCTGAATTCCGCCGCCAGATTGTGCTGGGATGAGGGGATCGAGGGAATGCCTGCGCGGAAGCCGCGCGACATCGCGCGTGGCCGCCGAACGGAGCTCCTGAATCTTGACTTTAGCAACTGGCGACATGGACTAAAAGCGCTTCTCAAGGCACTTTGAGAGAGTTTTTGTGCCGGCAGAATCACGACCTGCAAACACGGCAAGGTCACTCCAAAGAGTCTGCGTATTCGTTAAAGTCGATAGGAAGGACGGAAGAATGCAAGCAGGATGGCGACGGCAAACACCGGTGTTCTCATGTACGGCCGAGCGTTCCTGACCTCACCAAACTGTGCCCGCAGGTCTCCGAACAGCGACCGCTTGTGAACTTTCGGTCAGAGCTGTGCGGGCTCCGAAACCAGGCGCATAACGAATTGCCGCTATTGGGCCTCACTACTCTTTCGCGTTATTAACACTCGATCGATTCGCTGGCCGTCCATATCGACGACCTCAAGCTCGAGGCCATCCCACTCCGCCTTGTCGCCAATTGACGGGATATGGCCGAGGCGGTCTAAAATCAGGCCGGCGATGGTGCTGAATCCCCGGCCTTCCCACGATTCATCGGGGCTGAGATCGAGTCGATCGATCATATCGGCGACGCTAATCGTTCCGTCGAGAAGCCAGGTTTTATCGTCGCGCTGAACAAATTTTTGATCTTCATTTCGGCGATGTTCATCGCGCATCTCGCCGACGATCTCCTCGACCACGTCTTCGAGCGTCACCATACCATCGGTGCCGCCGTACTCGTTGAGAACGATCGCCAATTGGTTGTGCTTTTCCTGAAACAGCTCCAGGAGCCGGTCGAGCGTCAAATTTTCGGGCACGAACAGGGCTGGATGAAGCAGCTTGCGCAACTCCATCGGCCAACCGAGATAATGTTGACGAAACAGGTCCTTGATGTGGACGAATCCAATCACGTGATCCAGATCTCCCTCGTAGACGGGCAGCCGTGAAAACCCGGCCATCGCTACCGTGCCGAGAGTCTCGTCGGCCGGCGTATCGACATCCATTGCGTCCAGGTCAATGCGTGGGCGCATGATATCGCGAACGGTGCGGTCGCCGAGGCGCAAGGCCCCGAGCGCAAGTTTCTGCTCCAGCGGTTCCACAATGCCTTCGGCCGTACCGGCGTCGATCAAGTGTTCGATGTCATCGAGCGAAACAGCGGGTTCGCTTCCCACATCAAGCCTCAGCGACCACAAAACGGCGCTTGTCGAAAGGCCCATGAACCAGACGATCGGCCGTGCAACGATGGCAATGAAACGCACGACCGGCACAAGAGAATGGCCAGCCTTTCAGCTCGATGTAGCGACGCCCGCTTGGGCACCAGTTCACCGATAATCAACGAGACGTAAGTAAAGCAGGCCACGAAAATGCCCAAGGCAATCCCGTCGGCATGATGCGCGATGGTGGGCCATGAAGAATCGGAAAGAACGGCGCGGATTCTCTCCACAATTTGATGGCCGCCGTAAGCGGCACCTAGCGCGCTGACCAGCGTGATGCCGATTTGTGCGGTTGGCAGAAACAGATCCGGATTTCGCGCGAGCTCCAAAGCGAGTCTCGCATTGCGGCGGCCTTCCGCCGCGCGCTGCTCCAACCGGCCTTTGCGTGCGGCAATGAGCGATGTCTCTGCCGCGGCGAACAGGCCGTTGGCAAGGATCAACAGCAGAATCAGAAGCAGTTCCCAAAACATCAGTGGGGCGAGTTGGTGATCTAAAGCTCAACACCCATTTCGCGCATCAGCAGCTTCATGTCCTCCCACGCCTCTTTCTTAAATGAAGGACTGCGAAGGAGGAAGGCGGGGTGATAGGTGCATACCACTTTCGCACCGCGGTAGCTGTGTATTCTTCCCCGGAGCTTGCCGATCGATACAGTTGTTCCTAGCAAGTTTTGGGCCGCTACCGCGCCAAGGCAACAGATGAATTCGGGACGGATTACATCGAATTGGTGGTCCAGGTAGCCGCGACAGTTGGCCAGCTCTTCGGGCAGCGGGTTACGATTACCGGGCGGCCGGCACTTTATCATGTTGAGAATATAGACATCACCCCGCTTCATCCGGCATGCTTCAATGATTTTCGTGAGCAATTGTCCGCCCCGGCCAACGAACGGTATACCGGAACGGTCTTCGTCGGCACCGGGTGCTTCACCGAGGAAGCATAGCCGCGCATGCTTGTTGCCGACGCCAAATACGGTTTGGGTGCGCGTGCGTGCTAGCTCATCGCAACGGGTACAGCCAGCCACGTGTTGCTGTAGGACGTCTAACGTCAGCGCCGTCAAGTCCGCCTTGGCAATGCTGTCTGCTGAGTCGAACAGCGTGGTTTCCACCTTGCGCTGCCATGCCGAATCTTTGGTCCGAGTGCTCTCCGAAGTGCGAAGCGACAACGAGGCTGCCTCACCGGGTCGGGCCTCTGGCAACGCTATCGCCCCGGCACCGGCGTCGGTCGTCGCGCGATTTGTCTTCGGCAAGTGAAGCACTCCGGCCTGTTGCAGGCTTTCCAATCGTCCAACGACCACACGTCGTAGTTCCTCGATTTTGTTGGTTGGCATGGCAATTTCCTTTGATTGCCAGTGTAGGGATGCTCTGGGCACAGCACAGGGGGCACCGCACAAGATTTTTCGGCCCGAACGCTTGTCAGCCCCTAGATTTGGCGTGGCATATCCGACCGTGGCGTCTACTCTCGGGCATCGCCACAAAGTATGATGGTTTCGAGGAACTAAGTGGGCGGTTCCGCGATCCAAAATTTCGTTTCGGGGCCTTTTTGCCTTCGGAGGCCTCTCCGAGTCCGATGCTGCCGGGCACAACGCCCAATCGGCCGGAGTCGTCTCCCTGCACACTAGCCGTGTTGCGATGAGCATTCCGCAAGTAGTTATCGTCGGCCGACCGAATGTTGGCAAAAGCAGCGTGCTGAACTGGCTCGCGGGAGTTCGGATTGCCATCGTCGATGATCAGGCGGGCGTTACGCGCGATCGCGTCACCCATCTCATGTGCCACAACGATCGGTTTTTCGAGCTGGTCGATACGGGCGGCATGGGAATCGCCGATATGGACAACCTTACGCGACACATCGAGGATCAAATCAACCTGGCGATCGACTCGGCCGACGTGATCTTATTTGTGGTCGATACCCGCGAAGGCATGCTGCCGCTCGACCAGGACGTTGCCCGCCGACTTCGGTCGGTCAACGTGCCGATTATTGTGATCGCCAACAAAGCAGACGATGAGCGGCTGGATATCGAGGCAGAAGAGTTTTACCGCCTTGGTTCCGGCAAGCCACTTCGAATCAGCACGCTGCAAAACCGCAATCGGGCCGTTCTGCTGAATATGATTCTGTCGAAGCTGCCGCCGCCTTTGGACGACGAGTCAGACGAGGGCGCGATCGAGCCGGAAATGAAGGTGGCGATCGTCGGCCGCCGCAACGTCGGAAAGAGCACATTTATCAATACGCTTGTCAGCGCCCCGCGAATGATCGTCAGTGAGGTGCCGGGCACCACGCGCGATAGTGTAGACGTTCGTTTCGAGCTCGATGGCAAACCGTTTGTCGCCATCGATACGCCCGGCATCCGCCGCGCAAAGAGCCAGCAAACCAATATCGACTTCTACGGCACCCACCGCGCCCAACGAAGTATTCGCCGAGCGGATGTCGTGCTCCTGTTTTTCGACGCCACACAGCGGATCAGCAAGGTCGATAAGCAATTGTGCGACTATATCGCGCAACAATACACGCCCAGCATCTTCGTCGTAAACAAGTGGGATCAGCTCGTCGGCTCGATGCCTACCGGCAAATGGGTCCGCTATCTGCAAGACGCGTTTGGCACGATGCGCTACGCGCCAATCGCCTTCATCACTGGCCAGACGGGCAAAAACGTCAAGGCACTCATCAACCACGCGCAGATGCTATTCAAGCAATCGCGGTCCCGTGTGACGACCGGCCAGCTCAATCGCATGCTTCGTGAAGCGGTTCGCCAGAACGCGCCGCCGGCGGCCCGCAATCGAGAACCAAAGATCTATTACGCGACGCAAGTTGGCATCCAGCCGCCCACTATTGTGTTGTTCGTCAATGACCCAATTCTTATTTCGAAGCCCTATCAGCGCTACCTGCTCGGGAAATTTCGCGATGAGCTGAGCTTCAACGAAGTGCCTATCAAGCTGTATCTGCGGCGACGGCACCCGGCCGATGTGCGCGACGAGATCACCGGTCACCAAGGCAAACGCGAAAGAATTGCCGGCGGGCATCCGACCGGTAGTATTGCAGCCGATGCCGAAACAGCCTAATCGACGTGAAGATCAGCGGCTGCCAGGCCGAATCTGTTGCCTCGACCCGCGGACTTCAACCACTCGCCTGCGACTGCAGCGCCTACCGCCGCAACGTCGCCTGTATGCCTAACGTATCGGATGCAGAGGCGAAGGTGTGCGCCGTGGCTCGCTCTTCCGTCGGTCGTTGGTTCTGCATCGCCACCAACAACCCGACCGCCCAGGCCGAGATGAAGCACGCCACCTCGCCGTACGAAAACAGCTTTTGCCAATTCCACCGATTAGAAAGCGTCGTGCCGAACATAATCACAAAGATAAGATCCGTACCCCGATGATCAACCGCGACCACCGCGCAAAGGCGACAATCATCTGGCGACAATAAAACGTTCCTCGAAGCGAACCTTCAGATCGCTTCGCTCGACAAGTGCCCGCCCCATCACGATTGCCGCTTGAAACCCAAATTACATCGAAATGCCATATCCACGGCAAGACCGCTTTTGCCGTGAAGTCGTTGGAGCGCTTGGCATTACGCCGCCATCGGTAACATGCGAAGAGTGCGTAGGCAGGCCCGGATTAAACCGTCTGAAATCGGATTCAGCCAACCGCCCCTGTCTCCGAAGCCAGCCCCTGCTATCATACTAGGTCAACAGGATTCGGCCGCGCAAGTGGCAATCGCCGGCTCCTGCCATTTCCAGTCGATGGCTAAGGCCGACAGCCGAAAGCGTCGTTCGGGCGTGTAGCTCAGTTGGTTAGAGCGCTTGCTTGACATGCAAGAGGTCACAGATTCGAGTTTTTTGCGGTCTGGTCCGGGCTTTGCACCGCCTTCAAAAAGTGCTCACTACGCACTTGCAGACAGTGTCGCTCCGCAACCCGCGAGCAATGACCAAACCACGCATTGAGAACGTAGTCCGGGAATTCCTCTTGCAGTTCCGTCCGCCGGGTGCTGCGGAGGGCAACGCATACCTTGGGCCAAGGCTCCAGGCCCCCAGTCCGAATAATAGCGCACGTCCGAGTTCTTAAATTGGCTTCGGGGTAAGGGGTCGATTTTCTGGCGCGCCGGGCCATCCTAGACCGACGCCCTGGCCGTGCAGGTTAAAGCGCGAAATTAAGTAGGGGTGGGTCGGACTGGCAGCTTCATTAGTGGCATTCCTCGAATGGACGCCAGCGCTAATCTCCCCAGCCCATTGTGATTACACTGGCAGATAGGATTTGATGCACCTTTACGTCCCCAAATATCCGCTGATTCGTATAAGGATTTGGGTCCGGCCTAGTCGCCGCATCCATGCAAATCACAAGCTCTCGCACATAAGGTTTGAGATCATCAACGGACGTGATTCTTTGCTGAATATGAGGCCGCAGTGCTTTTTCGTTCCACAGTGCAAAAAGGGCCAAATCGCAAGTGGCAACCTTGTCTTCGTAACTAGCCGACTGCCATTCGATCGCACTTCTATTGAGTAGTATCGTCGGCTGACTTGCAGACTCGATCAATGGACTGCCAGTTGTTGCGGCGGCAACGGAGCCTCGCCCGTTTGACTTGCGGACAACCGACTCAGTGTAAACATCAGGCTGGGCCAATGCTCCAGCAACATTGCGCTAAGTCCCACAATCCAACGTAACTTCTTGTGATGTTGCCTGACAAATTCATATTCCTGACAGAGCCACTTCCAACCAACGGGGACTAAGCAAAACGACACAATGAGCATTAGGAAAGCGGCCAGCCACGCGCCAGATTCAACCACGCACGCTACCGCAGCGAGCAAATACAACACGCCCAAAAACCAAAGCCATATTGTCCCAATGCTTAAGCCATAGTTTTTGGCAATCGCCAGCGAATCAATCCTCCGTTGAATTGGCGGTAGCAGCGAAAGACCGACAGCGAGCATGGTAACCGAAACTGGCCAATTCAAAGGAAGTATGATCAGTGCAGTAAGCAACACCATTAAGCCCGCAGTCCATTGAAATGTGCTCAAAGTCCACGGTGCGGGTAAAGGCGTCAGGAATTCAACCGTAGCCGATTCAGACGATAAATCGAGCATAGCCCGCGCCTTTGGCGAATCAAGTGGAATCACGTTTGGAGCATCGCACCTAGGGCAACGTTTCTCTTTTGTCGTGAGTCTCCAGAGCGTATACGCCAAGCCTGGAATAACAAAAAAACACCAAAGAAGAATCTCCAATGCAAATGTGCCTTTGACTTGCAGCTTCGGCCTAACAATGCTGCCACAGTTCTGACAATACATCATTGATGAATTTGAATTTGTTGCAGCACGCAATGCCGGTTGACTGACAATTTCGGCCGTTGGAGCTGCGGGTCTTATCACATTCGGAACGCTGCTAGCCGCGACTTTGGCCGACAATGGCGGGGATTTGGCTGTCCCGTGTGCGACCATATTTGCGGCGACAGCTTCGCTGAATAAGCCACGAACGCGCAAAGCGGGAAACCAATTTGCAGACGGTCCTTTTCTGATCGAATCATCGGGGGTCAACTGCCGCTTGGCTACCATCTCGCGAAGTTGATCGTCCGACAACGGACCAATTTGCTCACCCATCAGCAAAACGTACCAATCACCCGACATTCCAGGTCCTCCCCGACATACCAGCACAGTAGCAGCAGTTCAATCGATTAGACGGCCAAGACTAGCAATTTGCCGATCGATTGATTTCAGCGAATTTGCCATGTTAAACGCGACGACGAGCATTTCGCACGCAACTCTAATTCCTAGAACCAATGCTACTATTTTCATCCATTCAGTCGCAGCGCTTATGAACGCCTCAAAGTATTCCCTTGATGACGCCGCGTTGTGAAGCGTGCTTGGGCTATTTTGCCCGAAGGATTCGGCCGATATTGCTTCGTCAGAGCCTTGGGGCGAACTCTGCTCGGCCGGGTGTGACAACGCGAACTCAACGGCATAAAGTACGATTACCACCATTGCCATCGCCCAATAGACGCGGACGATATACGGCGTCATATATCGCTCAACGCGGAGGTCGAATAGCAGGAGCAATGTGGCCCAAAAGCCAGTTTTCTTAGTATCTGATTCAACGTCAACTGGTGCGCTGCCAATAGGCACGGCAGTTGCACTAGAAAACCGATTCGCTGTTCCACCAACTGCGGAAAATGTTGATGCTGTGTCGGAAGCGAGATGCTTAGTTCGCGTCTGTTCCGACTCAAAGCCGGCGGTAAGCCAGCTAGCTACTTCATCCCCAGGAGACTTCGGAACGTCACCCGGTTCAACGCGATGTTGAGTAGTTTCTATTGGCAGTTGACGTGTATCGGGCACGACAAAAACTTGGTGGCACGATTGGCACCGCACCCGTTTGCCAACCAACGTTGGATCGTCAAACACGTATACTCTGGCACAGTTCGGGCACGCTATTTCTGTTGAGGCGGCCATCGCAAGTCCTCCCACGACAGTGGGCAAAAACGGTTTCCCATTTTGGGAAATTATGATTACCGGGACTAGGCTGTTGCAACCCAGCGCAGCCGAAAATGCCCAAGTCCCGCCGCACGATCCGATACCAACGCCTCTTACAAACGCTCCGAGCAGCCCGAAAGGAGGCAGGGCTAACACAAACGCAAGTAGCCAAGCATTTTCGCACGCACGCTAGTTTCGTCAGCAAGTGCGAATCGGGCGAGCGGCGAATTGATGCGGTTGAGCTAGCCGACTTCTGCCGACTCTATGGTATCAGGCTATCCGCATTTCTCAAGCGCGCAGGACTTGATTGATCGCGGAGAATTCTGCGACTAAGAATATGCGCAGTCCGCCAAGGATTGCGGTTTTTCCGCCGAATTTGTACAATTTGCGGGGTCTGTCACGCCCACTAGTGGAATCCGAAACGCTTATTCACGTGAAGCCCAAACATCTTCATCCTTCGTGGCGCTGGGCGACACGAACGGTTCCGTGCTTTTTCCTGTCGCTGCTGGCGATATTGCCGGCCATGGCCGCGGAAAAGCTGAATGTGCTGTTGATTATCTCGGACGACCTTCGCGACACCGTGGGTTGCTACGGCAACGCCGGCGTCAAAACACCCAACATCGACCGGCTGGCTGCGCGTGGCGTCAGATTCGATCACGCCTATGTCCAGTACCCGGTGTGTAATCCCAGCCGCACTTCGTTCCTGACCGGCATGCGTTGTGAGCAAACTCGCGTAGTCGATAACAAAACGATGTTTCGGGACCGGTTGCCGGATGTCGTGACGTTGCCCCAGCTTCTTCGGCAAAACGGGTGGCATAGCGCGTCGTTCGGAAAGGTGTTTCACGTTGGCGAAGTGATGGGCGAAATTCGCAAGGGATGGATGGACGTCGGCAAGTCGTGGGACGAAGGCCAAATGTTTCAGCCCACTGCCGCCAGTCACGTGATTGAAGGGCGAAATCTGACCGATGGTAAACTCGCATGGTGCAATTGGGGTGCGATGGCGGGTGGTGACGATGACCAGCCCGATGGCCAAACGGCGCGGCACGCCATGCAAACCATGGAAAAATATACTGCTGCGTCTCGGCCGTGGATGGTTGCGGCCGGTTTTCATCGGCCTCACGATCCGTTCCTATCTCCGAAGCGATACTTCGACCTCTATCCGGCCGGCTCGATGACGATCTATCACGACCCGCCGGACGCGACGCCGGTGCGACCGCTTTCGCTTCCGGGCGGTGCATTTGCCGCGGCGTTTAATGCCTTCACCGAAAACGACCGGCAAGAATTTCAGCGGGCCTACTATGCGGGCGTTTCGTTTATGGACGCCCAGGTTGGCCGCTTGATTGAAACGCTCGATCGCTTGAAGCTATGGGACAGCACGCTCGTTATTTTTATCGGCGACAACGGCTATCACCACAACGAGCGCAATTGGTGGAATAAGAGCACACTTTTTGAGCGCAGTTGTCGCGTGCCGTGTATCATCGTGGCGCCGGGCGGGAAAAATGGGGAAGTCTGCCGTTCACTGATCGAGTTCGTGGACTTGTACCCCACGGTGGCCGACTACTGCCGCGTCCGTGCGCCACACCGGCTAGCCGGTCGAAGCCTGCGCCCCTTATTGGAGGATCCGACTCGCCGCGGCAAGGAAGCAGCCTTTACGTTGGTTGCGCGAGGCTCAGGCGGCTATGGTCAGGCCGTTCGAACGCAGCGGTGGCGCTACATCCGTTGGAGCGACGGCAATGCGGAACTATACGATGAAGCCAACGATCCGCAGGAAGTTCACGATCTGTCCTATGACCCGGCCAAATCGGATACGATCGAGGAATTAAACGGCCTGCTGGCGGAAGTTGGGCCTTTCCAGGCAGTCGAACACAAGAAACGCCGAAACCGTCAGCCCGATGGCCAGAAGCGGTTTCAAAACTCACCCCCATCAACCGGACGCTAGCGCGTTCCGGCTGATCCGATCAGCCGCGGGGCCCTATCCCCCGGTTTCGAAACCGCTTGTACTCGAAGGTATTTGAATGCATCGTTCCATTCGATTTCTCGGCTGTCTCGTCACTGTTTTCTGCCTGAATCTGGTAAGCGCTACGGCGGTCGCCTGGAATTCCGCCGGCCACATGATTATCGCGCTAATTGGCTACGATCAAATGGACGATGCGACGCGGGCGAAAGCAATCGAGTTGATCCGCGCTCACCCGCGCTTTCACGACCACTTTCAAAGCCTCATGCCCCGCGAGGTGTCGCGCGGCGACGTTCAGGAACAGGACCAGTGGCTGTTTGCACAGGCGGCCACTTGGCCGGACCTGGTGCGAGATGCCAAGGGTGCCGTCAACCGGCAGGACGTGAGCCGATTCAACCGGCCGTGGTGGCATTTTATCGATGAGCCGATTTATCTGAACGACGAGGATGGCCGCGAACTCGAGCATCATCTTCCGGTGAATCTTCGACGCGACCCGCCGCAAGACCCCGACGACTCGAATATGAATATCGTCCAAGCGATCAAGAACTCGGCCCGCATCGTCCGCGATGCAAGTGCGCCGAAGGAAACGCGATCGGTCCATCTGTGCTGGGTATTTCACCTGGTCGGCGACGCACACCAGCCGTTGCATTCGTGCGCCCTTTTTACGACGCACCGTTTTCGCGGCGGCGATCATGGTGGCAACTACCTGGAAATTGAGCATGACTGGAAGTTGCACGCCTTTTGGGACGGCCAGATTTCGACTGAGGAATCGTACAAAACGCTTCGCGTCCTAGCGGCCGACCTCGGGCATAACCGAAAGTTGGCCGAAGACGGCCGGAAAGCTGCCGCGATGCTGGAAGTGGGCCAATGGATTGACGAGAGTTACGCGCTTGCCAAGCGAACCGCTTACTCCAAGGAAGTGCTGCAGAAAGTTGCCGCTCGCGAGGGACATTCGCATCTGGGCCCGCTCGATCTGTCGGCGAAATACAAGGCGGACGCGGAAGCGGCTTCCGAACGCCGTGCCGTTGAAGCCGGCTACCGATTGGCGGCGGCCGTGGCGAAAATGCTGCAATAACCCGCCGCCGCGTGTGGCTCAGCGCTGAAAGCGGTTGGATTCGCAAGAATTCAGGGCACGTCTGAATTCTTGCAACGCCGCTACGGATTTGCCAAGTCCGCTAAACCAAATGTGGCAAATACGATCTCATCGTATAGCCGTTGACCGGCTTCAAACAACACGCCGACGTGTTCGTCGTCCAGCTTCACAAGGTCTGAATACGCGGCGGGCCCGGCGTGAACGATCGTCTTTCGCCTCCACGTTTTTCCTTCGTCGAAGCTCGCCAGCATGGTTAGGTCACGCCGCTCCGTCGGATTTCCCGGTCCGCAATAAACCAGCACATTGCGCCGGTCACCGTGCCCAGCTAACGTTAACCGCACAAGCGAATTCTGCACGACAGGCGATATGATGTTTGGCTCGGCAACGAACGGCGCGTCAAACGTTTCGCCGCCATCGCTGCTGTAAGCTACGACGCGTGTCGCAGGGTCCGAACCATTGTGCTCGCGGGCATTCACATATACCCGGCCGTCGGCCAGCTCGACCGCGACACATTCGTTTGGATGAAGCGGATCGTGAGCCGCATGCGTATCCGCCGCGCCAAGCTTCCACGTCGCGCCATGATCATCGCTGTAAACAATATGCGAGCCCCAGCTTTTGGTCGGCTTGATCTGATGATCACATGGAATGACGAGTCGCCCCGCGTGCGGCCCGCGTTCCAGTTGAATAGCGTGTACGGGCCCCGCCGCGCACCAATCCCACTCTGGCTTTACAGCTGACGACGTGATTTCTCGTCGGTTTGCCCAGGTCTTGCCGTTGTCGTCGCTCGACGTGACGAACATCTTTGCATTGCTGCGAGTAAACACGAGCCAGATGCGCCCTGGATGTTTCGGGTCGGTTTGGTCGACCACGGGCGTTGGATTGCCGATCCAAACCTTCGCCGTCGTATTGCCCGGCTCATCCTGCACCACGTGCAACGGCCCCCACGATCGGCCGTTGTCGCCGCTGCGCTTCAGCACGATATCGATATCGCCGTGATCGGAAACCGCATTCTTGCGCCCCTCGGCAAACGCCAGCAAGTCGCCGTTCTTCGCCTGCACGATGACCGGAATGCGAAAAGTGTGATAGCCGTCTTGCCCCGACTTGAATACGGTGATTACCGGAACATCGGTCGCGCACGAATCAATCGCAGCCGCAACAGGTAAGATCCCTAGCAGTACCCGGATCGATGCGACAAGAATTTGCCGGTTTCTCGCTTGCATGAGTTTTCTTATAGTCGATCGGTCGCCGGTTGTCAGTTGCTGTGGCGGAAGTCACAATGCATTCGTACTCCGTAATACCCTGCTCCTTTGCTTCCTACCATGCCTCGCATCACCGTACCGGAATTCACTGGCCTCAAAGCGAACGGTCGAAAGATTTCGATGGTCACCGCGTACGACTACGCGCTTGCGCGGCTCGTGGATACGGCCGGAGTCGAAGGCATTCTCGTCGGCGACAGCATGTCGATGGTCGTCCAGGGGCACGACAGCACACTGCCGGTGACGCTCGACGAAATGATCTATCACGCCGAAATGGTCGGCCGGGCGGTCGAGCACGCGCTTGTGATCGTCGATATGCCGTTTCCGAGTTTTCACCTCGGGACCCACCGGGCGATCGAAAACGCCGGCCGCATTTTGAAAGAAACCCGCTGCCAGGCCGTCAAACTCGAAGGCGGCGTCGAACAGGCTGATACGATCGCGGCACTCGTTGGGGCAGGCATTCCCGTGATGGCCCATTGCGGCCTGCGGCCGCAGAGCGTTCACACGCTCGGCGGATACAAAGTGCAGCGCGACGAGCCGCAGTTACTGGCCGACGCCAAAGCGGCCCAACAGGCAGGCGCGTTCGCCATCGTCCTGGAGTGCATTCCGCGCAGCCATGCGAAAAAGATTACCGAGGAAGTTGCGATTCCAACAATCGGCATCGGCGCCGGCGCCGATTGCGACGGCCAGGTGCTCGTGCTGCATGACTTGCTCGGTATCACCACCGGTTACATGCCGCGGTTCGTCAAAGCCTATGCGGACCTGAAGAACGAAATTACCGGCGCCGTCACTAAATACCGCGACGAAGTCCGCTCCGGAACGTTTCCGGCCAAAGAGCACGGATACGACTAAGGAACTCTAACAAAACCGACTTCGGGAGAGAGGGACAGGCACAATTTGCTCCGCGGACTGCGCAAATTGAGCCAGTCCCCGGCGGTTTTGTTAGAGTTCCTAAACGACATTCGTGTGAGGCCCTTGATGGCCTGGATTTCTCCCGTGTTCAAGCGGCACGGACTTACCCGCGATGCAGCGCACACGTACCCTCGTCGCATGTTGGCCCGCCACTGAGGCGATAACGATTGCGGGCAACCCAGCGATAGAGCGGCCGCCAAACGAGCATGCTTGCCGGAAAGTGTAGAAACGGCGACGCCCACCACAACCGTCGCAGCCGGCGAGACAGATAACGAATCGCTTCGGGGCCCCAATGCCGGTTGCCGTTGCGGTCGATGATCACCATTTCCTGCATCATGCGGTCGTGCGACAGGTCGGGCCAGCGGCGGGCGACCTCGGGGTCGTGCAGCGAAAGATATGAAAGCTTCTTCTGACAGTCCCACCACGGCAGCTTGCGAACTTGCGCCGTGCAGATGCGGCAATGGCCGTCGTAAATCACAACGTCGCTCTCCGGCCGCTCGGCGGGGGTCGGCAGGGAGGCTGCGGCGGGTTGGTCACTGGAGGTTGACATTTTCTTGCATTTTAGCGAGTACGGATACACTCGGTCGAGTTAGCGTCGGCCGCCAGACCGAACCTCCTTGGACCAACACTCGGTAAATTGACGTCAACGAGCAACAGATTCGATATAGCCGCCGACGTTAATCGCGGGATGCCCCGCCCGCGGCCGTACGATATAATCGACAAACCGGCCGTATTGATACCGATCCTTGAAGGATACATTCATGGACCAACTTCGCAAGCAAGTCGCCCGCGCACGGCGACGGTTGATTGTGGAGCAGTTTTTGGGACGGTTGACCTGGTGTTTGCTGGGAGCGCTGGTGCTCGCTGCAATTGCCGTAGCCGCGCCGCGCATTGCGATGATTCCAAACTTGCCTGCGAAATGGGACCTCGCGTGGCTGCTGGGTGGGATCGCCGCCGCCATTATAGCAACCGGTGTGTGGACAGTTCTTTCAAATCGCAGCCCACTCGATGCCGCAATCGAAATCGACCGCCGATTCGATCTGCGCAAGCGCATCGCCAGCAGCTTGTCGCTGTCGCCCGATGAACAATCGAGCGCGGCTGGCAGGGCGGTGGTGAATGATGCGCTGCGTGCCGTGCAGCGCATCGATGTCGACGAAAAATTCCGCGTGAAAATTGGCAGACGCGCCTGGTGGCCGCTGGTGCCGGCCGCGGCTGTGTTTTTGCTCGTAGCCTTGGTCGACAACCGCCAGGCCTCGAGCAGCATCGATCCCACGGTCGCGGCCAAATCGGAACAGCAAACCAAGAATGCGCTGGAATCGCTCCGCAAGAAGCTGGAAGAACAGCGCAAGAAGCTCGCTCAAGAAAAGGGCTTAAAAGCAGCCGACGACTTATTCAAACAGATCGAGCAAGGCACGCGCGACCTGGCGCAAAAGGAAAAGCTCGACCGCTCGCAGGCGCACGTTAAGCTTAACGACCTAGCCAAGCAACTCGAGGAGCGGCGCCAAAAGCTCGGTGGTGAGGATGCGCTCAAAGAGCAGTTGCAAAAAATGAAGAATCTCGGGGCCGGCCCGGCCGACAGGGCGGCACAAGCCATGAAGCAGGGCGATTGGAACAAGGCCCTCCATGAAATCGAGAAACTAGCCAAGGAGATACACGACGGCAAACTCGACAAGGCGGCCCAACAGCAGCTTGCTAAACAGCTTCGACAGATGAAGGAAAAACTGGAAGCGGCCGTTGAAAATCATCAACGCGCAGTGGACGATCTCAAGAAACAAATCGACCAGCAGAAGCGCCAAGGCAATCTCGCCAAGGCGGGCGAGCTGCAACAAAAACTCGAGCAACTCCAAAAGCAACAGCCTCAGATGAACCGGCTGCAAAAACTAGCTCAGCAAATGGCGCAAGCCCAACAAGGTTTGGAACAGGGCGACGGCCAAAAGGCGGCCGACGCAATGGCCCAGATGGCCCAGCAACTCGATCAAATGCAAAAAGACATGAACGAGCTGAAGATGCTCGATGCCGCGATGGATCAACTTGAAATGGCCAAGGACGCAATGGTTTGCAAAAACTGCAACGGCGAAGGCTGCGAGCAATGCCAGGGAAACATGTTTGGTCAAAACGACGGCAAAAAATTGAACGGTAAGCCGCGTCGTGGAATGGGGCAGAGCACGGGAATCGGCCCGCGGCCGGAGCAGAAGAACGCGACGAACACGCGCGACACCCAAGTGCACCAGAATCCGCATCGCGGTGCGGCTTCATTTGGCGGCCTTGTCGAGGGCCCGAACATCAAAGGCGACGTGGCCCAAAGTATCAAAGAGGAAATGGCGACGCGCGGAGCCGAGCCGGCCGACCCTCTGACCAACGACCGGCTTCCCGTCAGCCGCCGAGAACAAGCCGAGCAGTACTTTCAAATGCTGCGCGAAGGTGAGTAGCGGCTCCGCCAAATTGCCCGACTCAGGCATCCCCGCGCTTGGATCAAGGGATCAAGCCGCATGTGGGGGTAGTGGCTGGACAACCCGATGGCAATTAGCATAAAGTGGGGAAACTCTGCGGGTTGTCCACGGAGGCAATCAGCCCTTCGCAGAGTCCCCCGAAACTAGCCGGCTTTTTTGACGTCGGTTTCTATCCATTTTCACGGCAACTGTCTTTGGCCGCCGTGGCAGGTGAAAATCTCGCCAGCCCTAAATCAAAAGGAGTTTGTGATGCACTCCCCTAACCGACTACGCGGTCTTCTTGATCGCAAACAATTCTCGCGACTGCTGTTCTTAGCGTTGTGCGCGGCCACAACAGCTTTGATCGGATCTGCTACGGCGCATGCCCAGAACCCTATTTCGAAGCTAATCGACCAGGCTCGCGGCGAGTTCAAGCCCGTTAGCGCGAACGCATTGGCTGAGGCCCGCGCGAACATACCCGCGCGGATGAAGGACGTGGAAGATTATGTCAATCCATCGAGTAAAAACGGAAAGCTCTGGCTCCGATACCTGCGGTGGGATGCATTGCAACGGGGGCTTGCCGCCGATCATCCAAAGAATCTCGAGCCGTTCGACACTACCCTCCGGCAACTCAACCGGAACGAGAACGGCTTAGAGAACCGCCGTTTCCGGCGCCTGGCCAATGCCCTGCGACGATACCGCGATCGGCTGGCCGTTTCGCTGTGGGAAAATCCAACCGACATTTACAATAAGCAGCTTGACGCACTGCAGCGCGATCTGGAGGCGTACCGCAAAGAACCGTCGCCGCGAACAGAAACGGCGCTTAGCGAACGAATTCGAATTATAGATAGCATCGGGCAAGCTCCAAAGCTGGTTGCCGCTTTAAGGCGCGAACTGGCCAAACCGAACGCCTTCGTTGATATCTCTACGTCGTTCATTGCGGCATCCGTAGACCCGATCGATCGCAATGAACCGGTCACCGATTGTATTCTCGGAACGAATGTTCATAGTGACGCGCATACGACAGGCAGAGTCGATGTGGCCTCGTTGCCTTCGGGGAGCAGAGCGGTATTGGAATTCACTTCGACAGGTCACGTGTGGTCGAACAATACCGGATTCAATGGGCCGGCCGTGATTCGCAGTACTTCGAATACCGACTTCACCGCAAAGAAACGTGTCGAGCTGAGCGACCCTGCGTTTATCGGCAAGTCCGCACAAGCCAATGCCACGACCGACTTGCACCTTCACTCGGTCGCCAAGCAAGGCGGCGGCCTGGGGAGCCGGCTTGTATCCAGTATCGGTTGGAGACGCGCCCAAGGGAGCAGGGGCCAGGCCGAAGCGATCGCAGCCAACCACGCAGAAGGCCGCATCGAGCAACGATTCGATGATGATTTAAACGACGAAATCCGGAAGGCGCGAAAACGATATGAAGACGAATACCGACGTCCACTGGAGCGTCGCGGTGAATTGCCCGACCATATCCGTTTCAGCTCCGACAAGAGCGAGGTAAAATTCGAGGTGACACAGTCAAGTCGCTCGCAGCTTGCAGCGCCCAAAGGTCCGCCCGCTGCTCCGGAGCGACATGATGTAACGATGCGGCTGCACGAATCCGCGGTCGACAATTATTCCGCGAGCATCCTGGGCGGCGCCACCGCTCGTCAAACGAAGCCGGATGAAGATGTCAAATTCGATGTCGAGCTTCCCAAATGGATGAAAAAAATGTGGGAAAACCGCAAGACCGAAGCCACGGACAACGCCTCCGCCAAGGCCGAGCCGTTCAAGCCATTTGCCTTGACGCTGCGCGAAAACCGGCCGATCAGCGTCAATTTTGTTCGCGATAATATGAAGCTTACGCTCCACATCGCCCAATTGAAAACGGGCGACAAGCAGTACGACGATTGGGATGTAACGGGCACCTATAAACCAGAGCTGTCCGAGGGTCGAGTGCTCTTGCATCGAGAAGGCAATTTGGTCATGTTGCCGGCAGATTTTCATGGGCAGCTTAGCTCGCGGCAGGTCGGCGAGCGACGCAATCTGGAGGAGGAGTTCAACAAGCGCTCGGCCCAGGGCAAGGGTTTCCCAAAAACGATTCAGTTTGATCCCGTCAAGCCGGAAGGCAAGCTCGCGAATGCCGGGCCGCTGGAATTCAACAGGTTCTCCGCTGACGGCGGCTGGCTGGTGATCGGCTTGGACCGGCAGCGCAGGCGCAACCAGTAATGAATCGTTACAAAAAGCGCGCGGAGGGCTGCCGCGTCGATCACTAGATAGCCCTCGAGCCGGGCACCGCGAACGTGATCGCGGCCGGGAACCAATGCAACCCGTTGTTGATATCGCATTCGACTGCCTGCCACTGAAATCGGTCACGAGAGTTGATGTGCCGCTGGATGCATCGCCCGCTTTCCGATCCCGGTGTGAGCGATTGCAGCAAGCAATCGAATTGCACAATGGCGAGAATGCGTATTTTCTCTATAACACCCGCTGCACTTATCGGCTGGCGAATTCGGACATCGACAACATGCTCCGGTTTTCGTTCGACGGCGCATTGCTGACAGATCGCAGCGACTGCAAGGCCGACCGGGTGGATTTGAACGTCGTCCTTGTTGCCGAGACGTGCGGCGGCGTGCCGGCGGCCGCAATGCACTGGCTACGCCGCGTCATCGAGCGCGCGGTACTCATCGAGTTCGACCGCTTCATCGCGGCCGGCCAGTTGGCGGAACGGGTCAACCAACTGGGCCAGGTCCATAGCATCGCCGACATTGCCAGCTTCGCCGGCATGAATGTTTAGCGCCGGGGCAGGCATTCCTATCCGGTTGCCATCCAGAAGTGGCCGCCCGAGCCGTGCTGGTTAGCAATGCTGCCGCTTGGAAATACCTCTTCAACGGGTAGCCGGGCTCAAAATCGTCAAAGTTTAACGATTAGGCCGACGATACCAGTTCTGCTGATTGCTTTGACGCCAGGGCGCTCGGTTACTATGCGTCCCGGACGAGCGACGGCCCGGGGGGAATCGGGTCGAAGTTGGTTGCCACGCGGGTGGCCGCACGCCGCCATTGGCGTTGTTCGTTGAAGCCGATTGGCACGCACGTCGTTCGCTCAGGAAGCAACAGCATGAATCGGCAGTTTCGCACAATCTTGTCGCTGGTGCTCATCGCATCGATGCTCACTTCCGGGTGCGCCCCGCAACAGCCGTTCTATTGCCGCGAGACCGGCGACTTGTCGCATTATCTAGGCGTCGCCACGGACATCGAATATCCCGACGTCCAGGAATCTCCGACGTGTGAGATCAACAACACGCTTCCGCCGTTAACGCTCAAAAACACCGACAATTACCAGATTTGGGACCTATCCCTCACCGAGGTCGTGCAAATCACGTTGAGCCGCAGCCAGGTGATGCGACAGCTCGGCGGGCGGATTGTTTCGACCGCACCGGATACTATTTCGCGCACAATCGTAAGCCCAGTGGCAGTAACCACGACGTACGATCCCGCCCTCGTCGAAACAACGACGGGCCTTTCGGTCGGCGATGTGTTCAACGGTTCGGGCGTCGAGGCCGCACTCAGTGAGTTCGATGCGCAGCTCGATGCCAGTGTGTTCTGGGAGAAGAACGACCGGCCCCAGAATACCCCAAACACCAGCGCGGTTAGCGCGTTTCGTCCGTCTGTCTTACAGCAGGACTTAGGAACCTTTACCGCCGGAATTACCAAGACGGCGGCCGATGGGACGACGTTCGCAATTCGAAACAACACAACGTATGAAGGCAACAACGTTTCCTCGGGCGTTGATCCACTGGTACCAACGGCTCAAGCGTTCCCCAGCGTCTGGAATACCAACTTCGAGGCTTCGTTCACTCATCCGTTGTTGCAAGGTAACGGCGTGCAATATAACCGCATCGCTGGCCCACTGACGTTTGAGCAGTATGCAGCCGGAATTAGGAATCCCGTCGACGGCGTGATGATCGCGCACATTCGCACCGATCAAACGTTGAACGACTTCGAAGGCGGCGTGCGTAACTTGATGCACGACGTCGAGGACGCCTATTGGGAGCTATACTTCGCCTACCGCGATTTGGAAGCTCGCAAGATGGGGCGCGATAGCGCGCTGGAAACCTGGAAAAAGACTTCCGCCCTCTATCGCACGGGCTCGCGCGGCGGCAGTGCCGACAAAGAGGCCGAGGCTCGCTCGCAGTATTTCTTGTTCCGCTCTCAGGTGGAACAAGCACTCACTGATGTGTTTAAGGACGAAAACCGCTTGCGGTACATCATGGGCCTGTCGATGTCCGACGGCCGGTTAATTCGCCCATCCGACGAGCCGTCCACCGCCCGAGTGGCATTCGATTGGGCGGGCATCCATTGCGAAGCGCTTACGCGGCGCGTGGAAATCCGTCGGGAGAAATGGGAGATCAAGCGGCGCGAATTGGAATTGATCGCCGCTCGTAACCTCATGCTGCCGCGGCTCGATGCCGTCGGCCGCTACCGTTGGCTTGGCCTGGGTGATGACTTGATCAACCAGAGCCATCTCCCCTTCAATACTCCCGGTTCTTCAGCCTTTGGCGTCCTCGACAGTGGGGACTTCCAGGAATGGCAACTCGGCTTGGAAATGAATGTGCCGATTGGGTTCCGACGAGAGCTGTCCGGCATTCGCCATGAGGAATTGCTAATGGCCCGGGAGCGGGCGATTCTGCAAGATTTGGAGCTGGAAATATCCCATCAATTGGGAGACGCCATACGCGATATCGACAACAACTACGGCCTGATGCAAACGAACTTCAACCGCCGCGTTGCCGCCGAGGCCGAAGTGCAGGCCGTAAACGCTTCGTACGAGGCGGGCCGGGCGACGCTCGATCTGTTACTGGATGCTCAGCGCCGGCGGGCGGAGGCCGAGTCGGCTTACTACCGGTCGCTCGTCGATTACAATCGGGGGATTATGAACGTCCATTACCGCAAAGGTTCGCTATTGGACTACGATGGCGTGTACCTGGCGGAAGGTCTGTGGCCGGCCAAAGCCTACTTTGATGCCATGCGTCAGGCCCGTAAGCGCGATGCCGGCAATTACATGGACTACGGGTACACGCGGCCCAATGTCGTGAGCCAAGGACCGGTCCAGCAGGGATGCTCGCACGACAATCCGACGAACGGTCCTCGCGAAATCTTCGGGCGCCAGGGCAAATGCCCGACCAAGTCATGCCCGACGGTGGCGTTCCGGAAGAGTCCTTGCCAGGACCGGGTGCTACGCCAACTGGCACCACGCCGCCCGCAAACACCAGCAGCGGTTGAAAAAGCGGTATTCCACTTCTTCGGAACTCGGTCCGTCGCCACGACAAGTTCGGCCAAGCCCAGACTTCCGCGGATCGAACGAGCTTGGCGCGCAATGCGCGCAACGGATTGCGCTTCGCGTAACGCAGGGGGTGAGCAGGTGCTCGTTCTGCTCGGTGGGAGAGGCCTTGAAGCGGCCTTGCCAAACGTGACAACTGCCTCGATAGTGGCGGTGATAGCGCCGCATCTGCGGGGTGACGAGCCACTGGATCCAAAGACTGAAAAACCATCGCGCGCGAGCCTTAGTGTGCCGTCAAGTTGTTTTGGTTTCCTGCCGCCAAGAAATCTAAATGCCTCCTTTTTTTTCGTTCGACGGTATCGACGGAGTCGGAAAATCTACGCAGGTGCGTTTGTTTGGTGAAGCGCTGCGCAGCCACGGTTACAACGTCGTCGTTTGCCGCGACCCAGGCAGCACGCCACTCGGGGAACGGATTCGCGAAGTGTTACTATCGAGCGACGCGGCCACGACAATCGACCGTCGCAGTGAAATGCTGCTGTACATGGCGGCGCGTGCGCAACTCGTGGACGAGATCATCCGGCCGGCATTGAACTCCGGTCGAATTGTGGTGGCCGATCGATATCTACTCGCCAACGTCGTTTATCAGGGACATGCCGGCGGACTTGACCCTGAACAGATTTGGCAGGTAGGCGCGCGTGGCAACCGATGGCATTCTCCCCGATTGCGTGTTTGTCCTGGATATGAGCGTCGACAGCGCCAATCGACGGTTAAATCGATCGCTCGATCGAATGGAAAGGCAAGGCGACGAATATCGCGAACGCCTGCGGAAAGGCTTCCTGGACGAGGCGGCCCGCTCTCAAGATCGAATTCACGTGATCGATGCAGCTCGACCCGTCGAGGTCATTCAGGCCGATATTTGGCGTATTGCCGCCGAATTGCTTCCAGCCGCGGGTTAAAAAGATCTCCGAATTGCGATGATTGTTCCGGGCTCTGACCTTATAAGGGCCGCTTTAGCACCCCGGCGTAAAATTCCCGACTTAACAGGAGCGAGGATGCCAGATTGACGAAATATTCTAGCCGTAGTAGAATTTTGGACCACCAGACCTAAAGGCTGGGGTGCGCGCCGCGTGTCAAGAACCGCCACCCCATCGGCGGGGTAGACAAGGCCGATGATCGCGCCAGCGCCACGGGCAAGAGACTTTGTTTCCGTTCATGGAAAGGACGGGAGGAATTGCGTTTAAGTGGAGAAGTAAGTCGCACTTGTCACATCACGCCACTGTGCTGTAACCCCACTACGGTGTGAAGATGGACCTCCGCGGGGACAAATTCAAGCGAACCGCTCGCGCACCGGCCAAGCTCAACTTGTTTTTAGAAGTGTTGGGCCGACGTGGGGATGGCTTCCACGATCTGGAAGCGTTGATGGTACCGATTCGCCTTGCCGATCGAGTTACCTTTACGCCGACGCGCTCGGAATCTGACGATTGTGGGAGCGAGATTCTGCTCGATGTTCGTGCGTGTTGGCCAGTCCGTTCGCCGCCGCAGTTGCACGAAATTCCGGCCGGACGAGATAATCTTATCGTTAAATCGCTGGAACTGCTCCGGCAGCGCAGCGGGTGCCCATTCGGTGCCCGTGTCGAACTTGTGAAGCGCATTCCCATGGCGGCGGGTCTCGGCGGCGGATCGAGCGATGCGGCCGCCGCTTTACGACTGGCTAACAGTGGATGGCGGCTGAACTGGAGCCACCGCCGCCTGGCCGAAGTGGCGGCCGAGCTCGGCAGCGATATGCCGTTTTTCTTATCGCATGGTGCTGCAATCTGCCGCGGTCGAGGTGAGAAAATCGAGCGATTGCCACCTCTGCCTCCGCTTTATTTTGTAATCGTCAAGCCCGCCGAGGCACTGAAAACCGGCGACGTTTATGGCGTCCACGATTCGCTATCGCATCCGGCATCGCGCGTCGCCGATGGCCAGATTAATCGGCTAATTGCCAATTTGTACTTGGGCGGATGGCAGAATGTTGGCGCATGGATGCACAACCGCTTACAAGCGGCGGCGACCGTGCTTTCGCCCTGGGTGGATAAGCTGCGCCAGATTTTCGCCGAGTTCGATTTCGTCGGGCATCAACTGACGGGGAGTGGATCCGCCTATTTTGGCGTTTGTCGCCATGCGCAGCACGCACGGCGTTTAGCTAGTATACTTCGAACGCGGCAACTGGGACTCGTCTACGCCACTCGCAGTTGCCGATAGGTCGCGCGTGATAGCGCAAGGAGAACGACCGTGGAAATCACCGAAGTCCGCATTAAGCTCATGGATGAGCCGAGCGAACGCCTGAAAGCGTTCTGTTCCATTACGTTTGATAACTGCTTCGTCGTGCGCGACTTGAAAATCATCGACGGGGCGAACGGCCCGTTTGTGGCAATGCCCAGCCGTAAGCTCACGACGCACTGTCCGGGCTGCGGGACGAAGAACCATCTTCGCGCCCAATACTGCAATCAATGCGGCAAGCGATCGACCGACGCCCGCGCGCCGAAAGATGCCGATGGCCGAGCGAAACTTTACGCCGATATTGCTCATCCCATCAATTCTGATTGTCGCGAGATGATCCAAGAGGTCGTGATTAATGAGTTCTTTGAGGAGATCGAGCGCGCCAAGCAACCCGGCTATATCTCGCGGTACGACGATTTCGATTTTGAGCTCACAGAAACGCCGCGGGCCAAACCGGCACGGTTCGACCAATCCCACCCCTATCCGGCCGATCAACCGCACATCGGGACGAAACGTGCGCCCGCGGCCGATGGAGCTGCAAAAACGCATTTTCGTCCACCGCCAGCCAGCGATGGCCCAGGCGCGGCCCATGCGCCGCCATCAATCGGTGATGCGTTCGGCGCTGGTATTTTCCCCGAATAACGCGGTCCATCGGATTGCTAAAGGCCAAGGCGTTCACTCGGCGAGGTCAGTAAAATAGTCGCGTGCCGTTTTACCCGTCTATCCCAAATCTCCAAGTCATCTAAAAGTGTGCCTGTTGGGAAACCGATATATTTTGTGCGGACGGCACGGTGCGGCTATCTCTTAAACTTGGTGGTATCCGGGTTTTTTCTACGGGCGCGGCGACGGACCTGGCAAATTCGTGGGTAGGTGGTCTAGCCAGCCTGGTTGAGACTCGGACAGCGACTTTATAAGCCCGTGAATGCACGCGGCTCAGATTGCGCACCGGCCGTTGTGAAAGGGAGTTTCCATCTATCATCCATCATAAAATAAGGGCTTGATATTCACATGCCGACGGAGATTCAGCGGCTTGATGACTTACACGCCATACGAACTTATGTAACCGAAACCCTGTGCGAAAAGGATCAACTCGAAAAAAACTTATTCCCTCTGTACGAACGAATCCTCAAGCGAGACGGCGCCCCGTGTGGTGTATATTTTTGCCTATACGGTCCGCGCTCGTTGTATCTCGCGGCGATTTGGGAAACAGACAGCAACACGATTTTGTTTTACGGCTCCCGCGGCGAGCGATTTCGTAAGACGCAATTGATAGCACCGCCGCGGATTGATGACGTGGTAAATACTGCAGGTTCGGCCCGCCAGGACGCCTGAGGCCCGGCGACCGAACGAAGCTTGACAGATATCGGGCCTTGTACTATACATAGTTACACTGCTCGTTGACTATACACGGAGGTTGTCGATGCTTGTACTCTCCCGCAAAGAATCGCAGCGAATTCGGCTCGGCGATTCGATCGTGATCACCATCGTGAAGATATCGGGAGATAAGGTGCGCGTGGGCATCGAAGCTCCGAACAATGTCCTCGTCTTGCGCGACGAGCTGGAGACGCGCGAAGTCGCCGTGCCCAGCGCCGCCGGCGAGCTTCCTCCGGCCGCCGACGCGGTGCCGTTGCGGCACTCCGCCTGATCCAGCCCGCAATCGGGCGGCGCCGCTGGCCTGTCTTGTCGCATCTATAGATTTTGGAGTGGCACGAACATTGCCATGGCCAGGCTGGGCATGTCATCCCAGCACCGTGATGCGCAAAAGCTCGAAAAACCGGGGAATTGCGGTATCTTGCAGCTCGCTGATAGCGAACTGATGAAGCAAAGACATTGCGGTTCCACGAGTTACGTTTGGCGCGCCCCATAGGGGTCCCACATTTTCCATGCAGAATGCCGAGTATTGCGCTTGCGCATTCCTGAAAGCAGTGAGACGTTCAGCGCGGATCCGAGCCAAAGCCTTGCAAAAATGCGACGGATTAACTTCCGTTATCGGCGCGCGGCTGGCTGACAGCGAACGACTGATCGTTAGCAGCTCGGTTTCAACTTTTGCAAATAGCGGACGGCACAACGCAGCGTGGACCAAAATGTAGCAGGTTCGCGACGCGCAATCCACAATTATTTTCGGTCAGGCTGCGCACCTTTTTGGTTCCTTTTCTGGTCCTGTCACTCAGTCGGCCATAAACGAATTTCAATCCTACTAACTTAGACTACCGATATCAAAATTTGCGATTGCTCGCTCTGGTGGCGGGCTTTTTCATGCCCGGTATGATGGCGGGCATGAAGCGCCTTCCGAAAGTACGTTCGTATCCGTATCGGATGCTCGGATTAGGGTCGTGTTCTGGCTATTTGCCGTTGCGGAACTCTGCTTTTACACGCCCCCAAGGTCATCATGGCTGGTGCGCTTTGCGGTAGGTATCTACGGGGCTAACGACATCGGCAACCAATTTGCGGTTTCGGTCTTCGTCGGAGGTCTCTCAGTGGCGATTGGTTTCATTGCCCTATGGCGTCAAAGAAAATAGAGATTAATAAGGGGGTCAGGGGTCAGAACTTTTTTTCCGCGCTCAAAAGTTCTGCCCCCTTTTTGTTTTCGCCCAAATGATACAGGCGGTCCGGTCACCCATTCGACCCAAATGGGAGAAAATGCTTGACGAACTGCCATGACTGAGCCTAAGATCAGTCTCGGACGGGACTAAAATTCCGATCAGTTCTTTCGGAGATAGCTAATGAGAATCATACAACGTTGTGCATCGTCAGCGCTGGTCGCTGGGCTCGTCCTCGTTTCACGCATGGCATCGGCACAAGTCGGACCGTCCGACACCATGACAGAAACCATCACCGATATGGGCACCGGGCTGCCTGTTCCAATTGTTTTTGGTCCGCCTCCGGTGGTCGTGTCGATCCTTGAAGGAAGCGCTGAACCTGTCGTGGCGATGACCATGCCGGCCAGGCAATTTGATTTCATTGAAGGTTTTGGGCCGAATCAAGGCCACCTCAGTGATCGCCTGACTATCAGCCCGTATGATATTCGGATTCAATCGGATTCCGATCCCGGCGGCCTGCCACCTGGCGGCCCCGGAGTGATTCGCATTCCAGCCGCGGCTAACGAAACGTTCCAGCCCATCCGAATTGAGGCCTTTTCCGACGGCGAGCAACCCAATGGCACGGCATCGGACCTTCTGACAATCACCCTTGGCTATTACGGCCCTGGGACGGGCAGCGTGGTGTTTAGCGGTGTCATACCGGAGGCGCCAGAAGGCACGCCCGAGCCTCCACTTACGTTCACGATTCCTCTAACGCTGTTCGATATTGAGGAACCGCTGGCCGAAACCGGTGGAGTTCCCGGCGTAATCAGCGATTACTTCGACATCCTTTCGGAGGTACAAGTACAGTTCATCTCATCGGATGATCTGCAGACCTCTCCAGTCACCAACGGATTCGTGACCGAGCTCACGACGGGCGGCGGTGTTTTATACGCCATCAATTTCACGTCCGATGCGGTGCCGGAGCCGACGTCTTTGGGTCTATTGAGCGTTGCGCTGCTTGCGGCCGGGATGTTCGTCCATAGGCGCGTGAATTAAAGGGGATGGGGACACGCCCGTTCGGCACGGCGTTTGCGCTGTCCTATTTTAACTTGCGCGATAACTTCTAATCGCGCATGTTACAAGGATGCGTACGCGAAAGAGAGATGATCCGATTCGTGAAGAGGACGTGCAGGGCCTCAAGTATTTTCGCAAGCTCTGGCCGCTGTTCGAGCGGTTACATGATGTGGGGTGTAGCCGAGACAAGGCAGCGCAGAGCAGCGTCGGCCGCCGCAACTTCAGGTGCGGTTGTGACAGCACGAAGCTGCATTCATCAATTTGTGGTAGTTATGCCCCCGATCCTGAGAGATTGCTATTGAGTCGCCGGGCATAGCGTTATTACACTCCGGCACCATCGCGACGCGACCCGACATATGTCTGCCGACGTACGGTCACGAACCATACGCGATGAGCTTCTGGTTGCGTCGCGCGCATGGCGCGTGACCGAACGCGGAATCCCGTTGCGGCTCAAATTCCTCTTCGACGAAGGACACGCGATGAGCCGATTGACACGCTCAGTGCGTAAATTTGCTGGTTATCTCCGCGGCGAGCGTGGCGAATCGCTGCCGCGCCTCATGGCGGGAATGCAACGATTGTACGAGGTAATCTCCGCAACGCCATTGGCGGACAAGATTTGGATCAACGGAGGGATTCTGCTTGGCTACGTCCGCGAAGGAGGCCCACTCGCTCACGATACGGACGTTGATTTCTCTTATTGGGATCATGACGCCGATTATCTTCAAGAGACGCTGCCAAAGTTGCTTGCCGCCGGGTTTCGCCCCTACGCCCGCTGGACAAACAACGACGGCCGAGTGACCGAGCAATCGCTCACGTTTCGAGGCATCAAATTCGAATTCTTCGAGATGCACCGCTGTGAAAATGGCATGCGGTGGTACTGCTATGGGGGGAATCCCTGCCAGGAGCTGCTGAACGAGGCGCCGACGCATGGGCTGGAGCCGTTCGAGATGGCGGGAGGCCGCTGGTTGAAACCAGATGACCACGAAACGTATCTCACCGCTCTTTACGGCAATTGGCGTTCGCCCAATCCGGCCTACTGCTACGTGACCGATAGTCGAGCCATCATTCGCCGACGAATCTGGAAGGGGACCCGCAAGTGGTAAGAGTTTTCTGCCCCGGCGTTTTCGATGTGTTTCACGTCGGGCACCTGAATTACATCAAACGGGCCAGCGAGGCGGGCGATTACCTGATCGTTGGCGTTCACGACGATCGTGAAGTCAAGCGGTGCAAAGGGATCGATCCGATCATCCCATTGGCCGAGCGTATGGCGATCATCGAGCACCTGCGTTGCGTCGACGAGGTCGTTAGCTACGTGGCCGTATTTCAGGGACCGCTACTGGAAGGGTTGCGGATCGACGTTCTTGCTGTAGGCGAGGAGTACGGAAACAACGACGATTTTCCCATTCAGAAGGAGACGCTGGCGTATTGTCGCCGGCATGGAATCAAGGTCGTCCACATTCCCCGCACGCGACACATCTCATCTACGCAGATACGCACGAAGCTGCGAGAATTCTGGCAGTCGCGGGCCAGTCGTATCGAAGCATTACCGGCCGGCGTCACGGTCCTTGGCTCCTATCAAGGCCACCAGCAGAGAATCCGAGAGGCAACAGCTCGCGAAGTCGGACTGGTGCTCGATGCGGTCGAGTCGCCCGATCAAAAGACGCTACTTGACCTCGGCTGCGGCGACGGCCGGCAGTTGTCCGAATTAAGTCAGGCGTTTGCAACGGTCATCGGCGTCGATTACGCCGGCGAACTGCTGGAGATCGCCAGAAAGCGATTAGCGGACATCGGCAGGACGGCGAAGCTGATCGAGCGCAACGCTGTAGAATTCGAGATGGACGCCCAGGTCAACGTGATCCTTCTATCCGGCTTGCTGCCCTGCCTGGATGATGAGCAAGCCGAACGGATCGCCAACAATCTGCGAAAGCACGCCCAGCAGGGTACTCAATTGTTTGTCCGAACGAGCAACGGCATCAACGGCCGAATCAACGTCGTCAATCAGTTCTCCGCGGAGCTGGGTTCGTACTATACGGCCTACTATCGCACGAACGAAGAGGTTGTCCGGCTCTTCAACCAACATGGCTGGCAATTGGAGCAGACGCAATCTCTTTACCAACACCGTCCCGACACAGGCGTGTGGTGGTATCAGTTCAGATCGTCCGCGAGCCAAGATCGACAATCACAAGCGGCATAGGCGCAGGACGTCAGAAGTTGCCACATCGGACGGACTATGCTGCCGGAGCTTGCAATCCGTGCGTGCAGCGGGGCGACGTCCGCAGCGATTCCAGCCTCAGCCTTTCCACATTAGCGCCATCATGCCATCGTCTGGGATAGCTAGGCGCGGGCGGATGCCACAGATGATAGGTTCGCGTCCAGCGGAGTATGGATCGCACGCGGATGCCGGCCCTTATAAGCCGGATGCGGAATTCATCGTCTTCGCAGCCCCATCCTGTGAACTCTTCGTTGAAGCCGTTCACCGACTCGTAATCCGGCCGCCACATTCCGAAGGCTCCGCCGTATAATTTTGGTCGCCGGGGATGTCGTATGAAGGCGTAGAACCGCGCCTTGCGATCCATGCGCGTCAGCTTTTGCTTCTGGTCAGCCGTGGTCCACCGCTCAAAGGCGCGTGTTTGTACGGCCGTTTCATCAACACGAGCCGATGTTACCGGATCTAGATAGTAGCAGAATCCCGCCATCACGGTTCGCGGGCGACGGCGCTTCAGGTGCTGTGCAACATGGTCGGCTGGCGCCACGCAATCACCGTCCAGAAACACAAGGTAGGGTGCGCTCGATGCTCGCACGCCATCGTTGCGCGTGCGGGCAAGCTGAAAGCCGTTGTGCGGATGCGTCGTGAAGCGGACGCGAAAGCGGGACTTCGCGCGAAAACGATTGACAACGTCTTCCGTGTGGTCGCGCGAGCCGTCGTCGGCCACGACGATTTCCATTTCGCCATTCGACACGCCTGCCTGGGACTCAATCGAGGTGAGCACCAGATTTAGGCTCTCGGGCCGCTCGAAAGTCGGCACGATGAGGGATACGAGGGGGCCGCCCATGGGCTGCTAACCGGGGTCGCGGTCAAGGAACCAAAGGAAGTCGGCCGAAGGCTCGGCCATTGCCTTGATCGGCTGCCAGGCGTGGCTAGATAACCAGTCCCAGGCAGAGGTTTGGTTCTGAGATTTCCTCCGAATTTTCGGGGCTGCGAGCGAGGTACGGTCGGGATTGCACGACGATTACAGCAGGACGCGCCGCACCTCAGCTGTTGATCCGAGAGCGCGCCGCGTCCGGAGGAAATCAACGACCGATCGTGGCTTCAAAGAGCGACTGTCAGCCTGCGGCGTCAACGGTTAACAGCGTCAACAACAAGGCTTTGCGCAATCGGTTTCGTCTGCGAATCCTGATGCGAAAAACGCCCGGGATATTGTTTGACATTTCAGGTTTTGCTCGTCTAGAATCGGACGATTAGGAAGGATGTGCCTGCGAATCCTTCTGTATCGTATTCAGGCGAGCTTGCCATCTGGTTAGACCATATCGGCTACAGTCTTTTCGAGCGTCAGTCCAGCGTTCGCCTTAGGGAGGGCTTTCTGATGAGGTTCCGACATACCAGTAGTTCTTGCGCGCTGTGCGCATTTTCGTGTGGCAGCGCCGAAGCTGCACCCGACTTCAGCACGTTTGCCGTGGACGACGAAGGGTGGAAGGTCGTGGACATGGGATACCTGTCGATCGGTTCACCGCCGGTGGAACTTAGTGCCGCCCGTTGCGCCCGGTTACTCAGCAGGCGGTGGTAGTCCTAACCCTCCTTTTTCCGCAACTAGCGGACACATTTTTGCCAACGACACGAACGCCAATGTCTTTTACTTTAAAGCCCCCACCGGTGGCGCTACGATAGATTTCCTCGGCAATCAGAGCACAAAGTTTGGTGGAAGTCTCCGATTCGACCTCAAGGCGGAAGGTGGCTCCACGGTGTTCAACCAACCCGATGTCGTGTTAGTCGGCGCCGGGCAGACTTTGGTATTCGACGCGCCGGTCGTGCCGGACACGAACTGGCGGACGTATACAGTCCCGTTGAGCGAAGGGGGTTGGCGCATTGGCAGCCTTAGCGGCCCTGCGGCGAGTGCCGTAGACATGCAGGGTGTGCTGGCGGCGGTCACGAATCTCTACATCCGCGGCGAGTTCCGCGGCACTTTGAGTGATGTTGGACGGCTTGATAATGTGGAACTGTTGACACCCGCGGCTGGCCCGACCAATACATTCCCGGCCAATACCGAAGGGTGGACCGTGGTGGATTTGAAGTATTTGGGTGTTGGTTCGCCGCCCACAGTACTCGGCAGCTTTATTCCCACGTGGTCGGCAGCAGGGGGTAACCCCAATGGACACATCTTTATAAATGACCCCACGGCGAATGTTTTTTATTGGTCTGCCCCCGCGGGATTCCTTGGCAACCAGTCGACGAGCTACGGCGCGAGCCTGTCGTTCGACCTGGAAGCCGACTTTGGCAGCTATGTGTTTAACCAGGAAGATGTCGTGCTTGTCGGCGGCGGCAAAACGTTGGTGTTCGACGCCGCGACCGTCCCCGATGGCACTTGGCGGAGCTACAGGATCGGGCTGGCGGAGGCGGGTTGGCGGGTAGGCAGCCTTAGCGGCCCGGCGGCCACTGAGGCAGACATGAAGGGGGTACTCGCGAACATCACCTCACTATACATTCGCGGCGAGTTTCGGGGCGCTTTGAATGATATCGGACGGCTTGATAATGTACGACTCTGGACTCTCCCCCCGCCGACTACGCCCGACGCATTGCATGCGGGTCCAATAGCCGGCGACTTCAATGATGACGGCACGGTCGACGCAAACGATTACATTGTTTGGCGTAAGTACCTGGGTACGGACGAGGTGCTTCCCAACGATCCGATGGGCGGGCCAATCGGCATGGACCAATACAATATGTGGCGCGAACACTCCGGTGAAGTAGCGGTGAGCGCCCAGGTCAACGTAATCGCATTAGTGCCCGAGCCGACAACTCTTGCCATTTTGCTAGGATCGATTCTGGCTGTATTCCATTGCCGAAGTCTTGCGAAAAATCGGGCTCGTAAGTTCTAGACCTGCCCTAGCAGGCACACGGTCAGCGACCGTGGGCCATGGGCGCCGATCACGAGCGACTGCTCGATGTCGGCCGTTTTCGAGGGGCCGGAGATGAAAACGCCGAAAACCGGCTCGGCGAACGCATGTAGCTGCCGCGCGTCGAGCGGCATCTGTCCGGCTCGGCTCGCCGCCGCAGCTTCCGCGATACGCTCGTAGGCGGCGTGCATGTGATCGAGAATTGCGTCCGCCGGCACCACCAAGATGAGGTGTTGGCACAAGAAATAGAGAACTCGCAAGGGCACGTGGCGATCGGTGACCCAAACCGCGGCATTCTCCGCCACGGCAAACTCACCGGGGAGGATTGCAACATCTACGTGCGCCAACGCATGGGGCGACTGAATGGCCGCCAACTCGATATTCGCTGTGCCGACGCCAAGCACAAGCGACGCGACGCTTTGCGCGCTCGAATACTGCGGCAATCGCTCAAGCTGTTGATTCAAGTCGGCCGGATCGCGGGCGCCAATCGCGTTGCCGCCCACGGCTTCCAGCATGTCAACAAACATTTGGCGCCGGTCGCCGTACGTCGTCCATGTGTGGTCGAGTTTCGGCAATTCCGACGGTGCTGGCCGATTGCCGCGAATCGATTTCAAGATAATTTCTTTGCTCGTCATTCATCCACTCGTGCGTTGCGCTTTCGATTGCGGTTTAGCTCTCGAAACGACTGCCGCGGCGGCGCCGGCAGCTCGCGCTGGTGCCCCCAAATGTTTAGACGGCTATATATTAACGATCGTGGCAGCACTCGAAGTGCGAATCGCGACGCGCGGCCGACGATTCGATACAGCCACGGCCGATTGAGCACGGCGGCCGCCAGGATGATGCTGAACCGCTTACCTTTCGGCACCAGACCAAGTCGGGCCAGTCGCCGCCGGGAGATAAAAAGTTGCTGGTGAATGTCGATTTTCACCGGGCATACATCGCTGCACGAGCCGCACAGGCTGCTCGCGAATGGCAGGCTCTTGTGCAGTTGCGGATCGCGTGCCGCATTGATAATCGAGCCGATCGGCCCGCCCACCGTCGCGCCATAGCTATGTCCGCCGCTGCGGCGATAAACGGGACAGGTGTTGAAGCAGGCCCCGCAGCGGATGCAATTGAGCGAGCGCCGGAAGTCTCCGCTTCCGAGCAATTCGGTTCGTTTGTTATCCAGCAACACCACGTGCAGTTCTCCGCCCGGAATCGGCCCATGAAAATGTGAAGAGTACGTGGTAATTGGCTGGCCGGTTGCCGAACGGGCCAGCAGGCGCAAGAAAACGCCGAGGTCGGCCACGCGCGGAATGAGCTTTTCAATTCCCATGCAGGCGATGTGCAGCTTCGGCAGGGAGACGCCCAGATCGGCATTGCCTTCGTTCGTACAAACGACGAAACCCCCAGTTTCGGCGACGGCAAAATTGACGCCGGTAATACCGGCCTCGGCGGCCAGAAACTTTTGACGCAAATGCTGACGAGCCGCCTCGGCCAGGTAGTAGGGGTCGGTTGCGCCGGCGGCTGTGCCCAGCCGTTCGTGGAAGAGCTGACCGACCTCCTCTTTGCGGATGTGAATGGCTGGTGTAACGATGTGGCTGGGATGCTCGTGGCGAAGTTGCACGATCCATTCGCCCAGATCAGTATCGGTAACTTCGATGCCGAGCTGCTCCAGGTGGGGATTGAGGCCGCACTCTTCGGTCAGCATCGATTTGCTTTTCACCATCCGCGTGACGCCGTGCCGCCGAAGAATGCCGGCCACGATCGCGTTGTGCTCGGCGGCATCGCGAGCCCAATGGACGTGCGCGCCAAGTCGCGTCGCATTGGTCTCGAATTGTTCGAGGTATTCGTCGAGCCGCGACATCGTGTGCTGCTTGATTCGCGACGCCAGCTCGCGAAGGGTCTCCCACTCCGGCACCGAGTGCGCGGCCTTGTCACGCTTGGTGCGCGTGAGCCAAACGGCCGCATCGTGCCAATGCGCGCGGTCGCTGTTCGCGATGAAGCGGGCGGCGGCGGTTGGGTGGTCTGTCGTGTGGTTCGTCATTGTGGTCCTAGCCGGGCCGGTCGGTTAAGCGACCAGTCCATCGGCTGGATTGGTTCCGCCGGCTTCGGCAAAAATCTCGGCGATGTGCATTACGCGGATTGGTTTACGTTGCCGGCGAATGAGGCCGTCCAAGTGCATCAAGCAGGACATATCGGTTGACGTCAACACCTCGGTGCCGGCCCGTTCATGGTCGGCGATTCGATCGAGGCCCATCATGCAGGAGACGGCTTCTTCCGAAACGGCAAACAGGCCGCCGAATCCGCAGCACTCGTCGGGCCGCGAAAGCTCAGTGAGTTCGATGCCTTCCAGCGACGCCAGCAATTGCCGCGGCTTGTTGAACGCTGGGCCGACCAATTCGCTGTCCGACGCGGTGCGCAGCTCGCGCAGGCCGTGGCAGCTTTGGTGCAGGCCGACGCGGTGCGGAAACGACCCGGCCAGGTGGTCAATGTTGAGAATGTCCATAAGAAATTCGCACAGCTCAAAAGTCTTGTGCGCGACTTCTTCAAGCTGCGACGATGCACCGAGCACCTGCTGGTAATGATGCCGGACCATTGCCACGCAGCTTCCGGAGGGCGAGACGATGTAGTCGTAATTAGCAAATACTTTCAAGAAGCGTTCCGCCAGCGGCCGGGCGTCGTTGTGAAAACCGGCATTGGCCATCGGCTGGCCGCAGCACGTTTGCTGCTCGGGGAATTCGACCTGCAACCCGCGGCGTTCCAACAAATCGAGCGTGGCCAGGCCCACCTGCGGGTAAAACTGATCGATATAACACGGAATGAATAAGCCAATGCGCATAAGCCCAAGCCCCGTTCTCACCTCGTTTCCACGCTTCGCATGGGAATGAGATAAACATGATTGTAGATCAGACACTCGCCGCATACGATGAGCAGCATGATTACCGGATACATCGCGATCGACTTGGGCGCCGAATCGGGCCGCGTGATCGTCGGCGTGCTGGAAAACGAACGATTGCGGCTGGAGGAGGTCCACCGCTTCCTGCACGAGCCGCTGTGGCTGCCCACGGGACTGCACTGGAATATCACGGGGATTTGGCGGGAGATCGTCAATGGGTTACGGAAGGCGGCCGACTGGGGGCGAGCCAAGCGAGTCGAATTGGTGTCCGTTGGCGTCGATACGTGGGGCGTGGACTGGGCGCTGATCGATAAGGCCGGCGAGCTTGTCGGTTTGCCGCACGCTTACCGCGACCCGCGAAACGCGGCCGCATATGAGCAGGTCCTGGCAAAACTCGGTGCCGATCGGATCTACCGCACGACTGGTATCCAGTTCATGTCGCTCAACTCGTTGTATTCGCTTTACGCGCACAAACGGGCCGATCCGCACGCTCTTGCCTCTGCGAACAGGCTGCTGTTCATTCCCGATTTGTTTCATTACTGGCTCAGCGGCGAGCGGACGACGGAAGCCACGATCGCATCGACCAGTCAGATGATCGATTGCCACACCGGCAATTGGGCCCGCGAGATGCTCAGCGAACTGGATTTGCCTGCGACTATCCTGGGACCGATGACTTCGCCCGGGACTGTCATTGGATGCTTGTATTCGAAGCTTGCAGAGGAAGCCGGTCTGCCTAGCGGGTTGCGGGTTGTGGCGCCGGCCGCGCACGACACGGCAAGCGCCGTGGCCGCGGTGCCGGCCACTAATGGTTCAACGTGGTGTTATTTATCGAGCGGCACATGGTCGCTATTAGGCGCGGAGTTGAACGAACCATGCGCGTCGCCCGCGGCACAGGCAGCCTCGTTCACCAACGAACTAGGGGTCGCCGGTAAGGTTCGATTCCTGAAAAACATCGCCGGGTTGTGGCTCGTGCAGGAATGCCGGCGCGATTTCGCCAGGCGTGGCCAGGAGCTCGATTATCCCACACTCACTCGCCTGGCTGGTAAGGCGCCGGAGTTTCGCACGATCGTCGACCCGGGACACAGTTCCTTCTTACTTCCGGGCGACATGTGCCAAAAGATCGTCGAGTTCGCCCGCGCGACCAGCCAGCCGGCGCCCGAATCGCCAGGCCAGTTCATCCGTTGCTGCTTGGAGAGTCTCGCGCTGGCGTATCGAGAAAAACTCGACGCGCTGGAATCGATCCTCAATCGGCGATTCGACGTGCTTCACATTGTGGGTGGCGGCGGTAAAAATGCGCTTCTATCCCAAATGACCGCCGATGCGACCGGGCGGCGTGTTGTCGTCGGTCCCTTCGAGGCGACGGCCATGGGCAACTTACTCGTGCAAGGCATGGCTAGCTCACAGGTCCGCGATCTTGCGCACTTGCGGAGTATCGTTTCCGGTTCGTTCGAGTTAATGACCTACGAACCGCAGTGCAATGTTAACTGGGACTCTATGGCCCATCGTTTCGCGTAATTTGGATCGGCAATCACGCGGTTGGTGCAGTCTGCCTTGCCGGACGGACAATTCGGACTGTCAATTCGGTAAAACGGACGGGATTGTCCATCCTATGGACGGCCCGATCGCCGGCTTTAGGATGCAAACGGTACCACGACCCCTTTCCTCGGGTCGTTGACCGGCCGGGAACGTGACTCAATAATAGAAGGTCACGAAGCAAATATGCCGCGGCGAGCCCGTGCGGCCCGCTATTCTCATCATCCTTCGTTGCAGCCAGGCGGCAAAAAAGGGAGCATTTTCCTCATGCTCGACCATATCTTGATATGGCTGAATGATCGCCGCCACGAAGTGCGTGGGCGCGATGCCTTTCTGTCGCTTTCGGATTATCTGCGACGCGTGCATGGCTTGATCGGGACGAAGATCGTCTGCAGCGAAGGCGACTGCGGCGCGTGCACGGTGCTCATCGGCCGGGCGGACGCCGACGGGAGTCGGCTGGTTTATCGGCCTATCGATTCGTGCATTCAGTTTATATTTCAGCTCGATGGAACGCACGTCGTTACCGTCGAGGGATTGGGCGACGAAACGGAGCCGAGCGCGGTTCAGCAGGCAATGATCGAGTGCCACGGCTCGCAGTGCGGTTTTTGCACGCCAGGTTTTGTCGTCGCGATGACCGGACTGCTGGAGGAATGCGACGAATTGGACGAAGCCGGCATGCGTTGCGGTCTGACTGGTAATCTGTGCCGCTGCACTGGGTATTTGCCAATCATCGATGCCGGCCGCAAAATCGACACCACGCAGCATCACCGGGCCGAGGAGCTTTATCCGAGCGCGCAAATGCTGCGCGAGTTCGCCGAGCGGCGCCAGGTGCCGATCGAGGTGCGCGCCAACTGGGACGGGGACGAACACATGTTCATGTCGCCGCCGAGTCTAGAGGTTGCCTTGGACGTTTTCGGTGCGCATCCCGATTCGACCATTGTTGCCGGGGCAACCGACATCGGTGTGCGGATTAACAAATCGCTTACCGTGCCGCGGAAGATTCTCGATTTGAACCGCGTCGCCGAGTTGGAAGGCGTGGCGATCGAAGATGGCGAAATGGTGCTGGGCTCCCGGGCAAGTTGGACGGCGATCGAAGTAATTTGCGAAGAGGTGGTGCCAGAGTTCCATAAAATCATCTCCGTGTTTGGTGCGCCGCAAATCCGGCACGCCGGCACGATCGGCGGCAACATTGCCAACGCCTCGCCGATTGCCGATTCGTTGCCATTTCTGTTCGTAATGGACGCGACGCTCGAGCTGCGCAGCAACAGCGACACGCGGACCGTGCCGATCACGGAGTTCTACAAAGGCTACAAGAAATTCGATCTAAGGCCGGGCGAGCTTATTACACAAGTGCGCATCCCGCTGGTGGCCGAGGACGAACGCTTGCGACTTTACAAGATCTCGCGACGGCTTGATTTGGATATCGCCAGCTTTACCGCGGCAATCCGCATGCGGCTCGGCGGCGAGACGATCGACGACGCGGCCGTTGCTTTCGGCGCGGTCGGCCCCACGGTAATCCGAGCGCGAAACACGGAATCCTACTTAATCGGCCGGACTCTGGACGAAGAAACCATGCGGGCGGCAGGTGACGTCGCGGCCGCCGAAATCACGCCCATTAGCGATGTTCGGGGTGCAGCCGATTACCGCTTCCAACTGACGCGCAACGTGCTGCTGAAGTTCTATCATGAAATCCAGGCCGTTGCCGCACCGGTTTAGTGAGGAACCTAGACATGCCAAGTGCTGGAAAAGCGGTGCCGCATGATTCGGCGCTGGGCCACGTGACCGGCCGGGCGCCGTACGTCGATGATTTGCGGCCGCTGGTTGGCGAGCTGTACGTCGGGTTCGTTGGCAGCCCCGTTGCCGCGGGGCATTTGCTGAATATCGACACCAGCGTCGCATCGGGAGTGCCAGGCGTTGTTGGCTGTTTTACGGTGGCCGATGTGCCCGGTCACAATATGTTCGGACTAGTGGTGGCGGATGAGCCGTTTCTGGCCGATGGCGAGGTGCTGTATCTAGGCCAGCCGGTGGCAATCGTGGCGGCAGAAAGCCCTGCGGCGCTGGAGAAGGGTCGCAAGGCGGTGCGCGTTGATTGCCGGGCCGCCGAACCGCTGCTAGACCTCGAAGATTCGATCCGGCGACAAAGGTTCTTGGGCCCGTGTCGGCGAATCGGCCGCGGCAATGCCGATGCGCAGCTTGCCGCCGCGCCGCATCGGCTTAGCGGCGTGTTCACCAGCGGCGGGCAAGAGCAGTTCTATTTGGAATCGCAAGCGGCTATCGCCTATCCGGGCGAGCAAGGGCAGGTGGTCGTCCACTCGTCCACACAGAATCCGACCGAGATTCAGGCCGTGGTGGCGGAGATGCTGGGCGTGGGCCAGCACGAAGTCGTGTGCATTTGCAAGCGGATGGGCGGGGCATTCGGCGGCAAGGAATCGCAGGCTGCAATTCCGGCGATGATGGCCGCGCTGGTAGTGCATAAGACGGGCCGCCCTGCTCGCGTCATCTACAACAAGGATGACGACATGCGCGTCACCGGCAAGCGGCACGCCTACCACAGCGAATGGGAAGTAGGTTTCGGCGACGATGGAAAGATTCAAGCCCTGCGGATTGCGTTTTACTCGAACGGCGGCGCTTCGACCGATCTGTCGCTGGCCGTGATGGAGCGCACGCTGCTTCACACCGACAACTGCTACTACCTGCCGCATGTGGAGCTTACCGGCCAGGTTTGTTTTACCAATTTGCCGTCGAACACCGCGTTTCGCGGCTTCGGCGGCCCGCAGGCGCTGGCGGTGATTGAAAACATTCTCGAGTCGATCGCCGAGCATACGGGCCACGATGCATTCGACGTGCGGATGCGAAACCTGTACGGCGTGGGCGAGCGGAATATCACGCCGTATGGCCAAGTTTTCGAGAAGAATCATCTGCCGGAAATCTATGCGACGCTCGCCGCTCGCTCGCAGTACCGCAAGCGACGTAATGAAGTTGCCCGTTTCAACGCGGCGTCGCGAACGCATGTCCGCGGGTTGGCGATGACGGGCGTCAAGTTTGGCATTTCGTTCACCACAAGTTTCCTCAATCAAGGCAATGCTCTTGTCAACATCTACACCGATGGTACGGTGCAGGTTTCCACAGGCGCGACGGAGATGGGCCAGGGCGTTAATGTGAAGATTCGGCAGCTTGTGGCCGACGAGTTCGCCATCGATGTCGGTCGTGTCGTGCTGATGCCGACGAGCACCGAGAAGAACAACAACACGTCTCCCACGGCAGCTTCGGCCGGCACCGATCTCAATGGCGCCGCCGCCGTGGAAGCGTGCCGAGTGATCAAACGCCGGCTGCGGCGTTTCGCAGCCGGGCGGTTGGCCGACGCCAAGGCCGGGCTTGGTGCTTCTGCCATGCACGTGCAATTCCGCGACGGGCATGTGTTCGATAGCCGCCGCCCTGAGCGGCGAATTGCCTTCGGCGAGCTTTGCGCCGAGGCCCGTCGAGACCGCGTCGATTTGGGCGCGCGGGGCTTCTATGCAACGCCCGGCGTCGATTTCAACCGTGAGACTGGTCAGGGAACGCCGTTCTTTTATTACACACAAGGCGCCGCCGTGGCGGAGGTGCTCGTCGATCGATTCACCGGCGAGCTTCGCGTGCCGCGCGTCGACTTGCTGATCGATATCGGCCGCTCGATCAACCCCGGCGTCGATCGCGGCCAGGTGATCGGCGGATTCATTCAAGGCATGGGCTGGGTAACAACTGAGGCGCTCATTTACGACGCGAAGGGCGACTTGCTATCCCACTCGCCGACGACGTACAAGATCCCCGCCATCACCGACGTGCCGGAAGCATTCAACGTCGCCACGTTCGACAACAATGACAACGTGCGCAATGTCTATCGCAGCAAGGCGGTGGGCGAACCGCCGTTAATGTTGGCGATCTCCGTGTGGGCGGCCGCCAAGAATGCGCTGGCATACATCGGCCCGAGCGCCGCCTCCGAGCTGCAACTACCGGCGACAGGCGAAGAGATGCTGCGCTGCCTCGGGGAAGTGAACATCCCGCAGTCCGCCGCACACGCGTCTCTAGCGTCGGCGGCGGCGCCGAATTCGGTTGAATAAAATCGCGGCGCTAGATTCGGCCTGGCGGCCGCCGCTAAACTGATTCTTGTCTCGACACTTCCCATCCTCCGCTTGATATGCCTACACCGCATGGATTTGTCGAACGACTGGCCGAGCTGTCGCAAAGCGGCATGCCGTTCGTGTGCGTGACGATGGTCCAGGCCGTGGGCAGCACGCCGCAGGACGCCGGCTGTAAAATGCTCGTCACGGCGGATGAGCTCATCACGGGCACCGTCGGCGGTGGCCGAGTGGAGCACAAGGCGCTTGAGCACGCCCGCCGGATGCTCGCGCAGCCCGCCAACCAGACGCCGCTGAATGAGCTCGTCGAGTGGAACCTCAAGCGGGATGTCGGCATGACATGCGGCGGCTCGGTAAAGCTGTTCTTCGAAACGTACAACCACAGCGAGTGGCGGATTGTGGTGTTCGGTGCCGGGCATGTCGCGAGCGCGTTCGTTGATTGTCTCAGCAAGCTCGATTGCCGTGTTACCTGCATCGACCCGCGAGCCGAATGGCTCGATCGCATTCCGGCGCGAACGCGGCTGCGGAAAATTCAGCGCAGCGACCCACGTACGCTCGTCGCCGAATTGCCCGACGATGCATTTGTAATTTGCATGACCATGGGCCACGCCACCGACCGTCCGATTCTAGAAGAGATTTTCCGTCAGGACCGCAAGTTCCCGTTTTTAGGCGTTATCGGCAGCAAGGCCAAGCGGGCAGTGCTGCTCAAGGAACTGGCGGCGGCCGGAATTCCGGCCGAGCGGGCCAGCACATTTCACTGTCCGATAGGGCTCGACATCGGCACGAACCAGCCGGGCGAAATCGCGATCAGTGTCGTGGCACAACTGATTCAAGAGCGCGATTGGTGGCGCGGAGTTGCGAAATTGTCGACTTGAGCAATGCGAACGGTCGGCGGCAGCGCATAGCACCTTCTTCGCTGCGCTCAGATGGACCGGAACACGCCGTTACGCGATCGCCGGCACTTCGAATCCTTGCCGGTATTCGCGATGCAGGAAGCGGTTCGCATGCTCTGCTTGTTCGCCGACGAACTGCTGCTTGTCGGAATCGAATTCGAGCATTGGGCCAAGCCGGAATTTCGACTTCTTGAGATCCACCTTGTTGCGCGCCAGGTGCTGCTCGATGTGTTCAACCAAGGCGCCCCACGGTGCGAAGCTGTCGCGGATCGCCACCGCTTTGTCGTGCGTGTAATGGCGGCCGGCTCGCTGCGCGGCGTCGGCCAGATTGCACCAGGCGGTCGATTGATGGCCGATTTGCACCTCCGCATTGAGCCGCTTTCGATCGTGGGCGACCACGGCATCGACAAAGTTCCGCTGGTGACCCGCGCCGGAATCGCCGGTGAATGAGCGAATGACTTTGCCGTCCCGGGCATGAGCGGAACCGCCGCCGCGACCGCCGGCGTAATAACCACCTTCGCAGTGAACGACGTATCCGGTACCCATTTTGTCGATTTTCAAGCCGTGTTTGTTTCGCGGGCCATCGGGTAAATTGCTGAGCCCGAACAGCAGGGGGATCGAGCCTGTGTCGTAATAGGCGAAGCAGACATTTGGGGTTTCGCCGGCGTCGTGCCAAACGAGTCGGCCACCGGCAGCAGCAATGTGCTTAGGAAACGGACAACGATCGAGAAGCACAACGTTCACGGCATCATCCAGCACGTGGACGCCCCAATTGCCCAACTCGCCGTTGCCGGTGTTCCAATCCCAATGCCAATCGTAATGCAGCTTGTCGCGATAGATGGGCTCATCGCGGGCCGGCCCAAGCCACAGGTCGTAGTTCACCGTTTTCGGAATCTCCAGTGGCGTGGAACGCTTGCCGATGGGTCCCCTCGGACCAAAGCGGCAAACTTGTACGTATTGAATCGCGCCCAGCTTCTTGTCTTCGTGAAGGTATTGCTTTAGCTCGGCTTGCAAAGGATCGGACCGTTGCTGCGTGCCGATCTGCACGATGCGGTCTTGTTTTGCGCGGCGCGAACCAATTGTTGGCCTTCCCAATGGTTGTGGGCCAGGGGCTTCTCCACGTACACATCCTTGCCGGCCTGGCAGGCCCAGATGGCGGCCAGCGCGTGCCAATGATTGCACGTGGCAATGACGACGGCATCGACGTCGCGATCGTCGAGCAGCTTTCTCAAGTCGCCGTACTTCTTGGCGCCCGGATAACTGTCCGCCGCTTGATGGAGACGCTCTTCATCGACATCGCACAAGGCAGCGATCCGTACGTCGGACAGCTCCCTAAACTTCGGCAGGAGCTCCTTGCTGCGGCCTCCCAGGCCGATGAAGCCGATATTCAGCCGTTCGGTCACGCCGCGCGCTCGGAGCGGCCTGGTGACCAGCGCGGCGCCGGCTACGGCAGAATACTGCAAAAAACTGCGACGATGCATGTGTGACATGGTCTATCTGCCCATTGCTACGAAACTTTTTCCGCCGGGTGAAGCCGCAACGATGTAATCCAGGATACCACGCGGCGGCGGCTGTTAAAAGCGATGGGCGCTAGGCAAACGTTCCGTTCAATGCGCAATGAATTCGGCCGGAATATGAATTCAAGAGGAGACGTGTGTGGAAATGTAATTCGTACTACGATTGCGCATTCCCGTTCGGTAATTCTCTCATCACGCAGACACTGGCTCGGTTCTGCCGGCCCACTGTCACAGCCGCGTCACGCTGTCGATTCTGAATTCGGCCGGCTTTTGTGGAACGTGAGCGGTGCGTATTATGCTAATGCGCATGGAGGCAGATATATAAAGTAAGACAACCGCGAGGGAAAAAGTGTCAGGGCTGCTTTCATAAGCGTTCCTGGCACCTTTCCACTCTCCCGGGGCTGAAATCTGGTCAAGCTGGTCTCCTGCAAATGAAGACAAGTCTTTGCAGAGGCAATAAGTTGGCCGACTGATTCTTTTAATCCGCACTCGAAATATTGCGAAAGCGGTTCGCTTTTTTTATGAGCGTCACGTTTGGGAATTGGGACCTATCGGGCGGCAGGTGGATGCGTCCTAGAGGCTTGCAAAATTGTTCAATACCGCCGACCAAACGCAGTTGGCCGAGGGAATCCCGTCGTTGATTGTTTAGGCGCATGTGTAATTTGTCATCCAAAAAAATCAATCCTCGATCGTATGCACGATGATAAGTAGCCGAGAGGCATAGTCCATTGCGAACGTCATCGATGCTACCTGGAGCTCCTACTGGCAGGATGTGCGCCGCGTCCACAAGGCGCAGTTGAATACGTGTGACGGCGCATCGACTGTCGTATGCTTGAATTACTTGCTTGCGGAAATTCGCGTTGCGCGAAAGTTGGCTGACGACGCGAACTATTCGTTTTCTGTTGCCTGGTAGGTCGCTCAAATCCTCTTGCGGTATCTCCTCGAGTGCGCTGGCTCATTGCAGCAATTCGAAGGTCCCTGGCTGGCGGCCAAATCTGTGAAGCTCGCTTGCGTGCACCGCATGGATGAATTGGTCTGGTCGAAAGGGAACGGCTATTTCCCGATTGGTCTTTCCGATTTCAAAGACGTAGACGGCTGCTGGTCTGTGCTAACGCGTGCCATCCTCCATCCTGACACTGAAACCATCCGGCAACGCGATACCGCGTTAGCGCAGCCGACAAGTCGTCTGGATACTGGTCGCACGTATCGCATCGTTCAACCACAAGCCAATTGCGCCTTTTGGCATTTATGCGGCACGAGGGCTGGGCCGGCACGAATAACCCCTGTCCTTGGCACGATTCGCACTTTTTTCGCCGTCTCATTTATTCCGCCTCCTCGGCCAATTGCCAACGTTGATCAACTAGTCGAATATTGCCACGACGCCGGAGAAACGCCTGAGCAGTTCGTACTCCATGCTTCCATTTCTTTCCAAAATGCTGTCCGTCGATGACGCGATCGACCGAGTCGTCGCAAAGATCAGGGTGAATTCGCTTAATAGAAGCGTGTAGTTCAACCGTTCGCATCGGTCTTTTTCGCAATAAATGCAGAATTGTGTCAGCAAAAATTGCGTGCGCCGTCCTTCCGGACGTTCGCACCCGCAAAACCTCAAGGTCCATCTCTTGGATGCGCTCGTCAAATTGCCGTCGTATGCGAGTTCGCGCCGCCCGCTCGACCGCCTTCATCATGACTTTCAGTTCGCCGACAATTGTTGCAAACGTCGAAAGCTTCTCGGCATTAATCTCGGAACCGAGCGCGGCATATTGGAGCACGTCTTCACGAACGACGCTTACCGTCTCACGGTCGCGAATGTTAACTCCATACTCAAAGTTTCGACAAAGTCCCCATTCCGTCATATTGGCAGAAGTAACTATCGCTTGCTGATTATCTGCAATATAAACCTTCGCATGCAGGCTCGGAAGAAACCGTACGGTCATGCGCGGTGCGTCGACTACTAGTGCCGCTAAGGCTGCAACGTCGATTCCGCCAGAGAGCATGTTATCACGAGACAAATCTGTGAGAATGGCCACTTCGAGCGTATCCAGGGCCACATGCTTGCGAATACGGTCGCATGGTCCGGCTCCGATATATGGCGAACACAGTACTAAGGATCGTTTGGCCTGCCCGATTGTCCTGCCTCAGACGGAACTGGAATTTTCGTTCGCGGGCGTTAGCATAATGCGAAGCGAAGGAGGATTCCATGGACTCAGCCAAGAACGGATCGAATTCACGGGAGCGTAGGCACTTCAGCCCGCAGCAAAAAGTGGCCATCGTCAAAGAGCACGTGGTCGATGGGGTGCCGATCTCCGACCTCTGTGACCGGCACCACATCCAGCCGACCCAATTCTACCTGTGGCAGAAGCAGCTCTTCGAAAACGGAGCGGCCGCCTTTGAGCGGAAGGCCAAGAGCGCTGGCCCCACACCCGCCGAACGCCAGGTCGAAGCGCTGCGGGCCAAGCTGGCCACCAAGAATGAGGTCATCGCCGAGTTGATGGAGGAGAACGTCCTTTTAAAAAAACTCGATGGGGCGATCTGAAGGGCCGCTGGGTGATGCACGACGTGCGGGATGAAGTGGTCGATTACGTGAAGAAGTGGAGCGAGCGGACGGAGCTCTCCTCCACAAGACTTGTGCAGTGGATCGGTGTGGGCATGAGCAAGTTCTACGACTGGCGCCAGCGCTACGGCAAGGTGAACGAGCACAATCGGCTCGTGCCCCGCGATCACTGGCTGGAGGCCTGGGAGCGCGAGGCGATCGTGGCCTTCCACTGGGAGCATCCGCTGGAAGGCTATCGCCGCTTGACCTACATGATGATGGACGCCGACGTGGTGGCCGCCAGCGTCGATAAGCGCCGGCACGATCACGATGAACTGCGGGAAGTGCTCCGCGATGATATTCGAGCCATGCGCCGTCAGGGGCTATCCTACGCTACGATTGCCGCCAAGCTGACCGAGCAAGGCCACGTAACGTGTGAGGGTAGCGGCACGTTCCACGCCAACACGGTTCGGCGGCTGCTGGTGTAGCCTAATTCACTGGAGCAACAGCCCCGGCTCCGCTGTTTGTGGTCGGCATCCCCTTGGCAATTCTGCTCGGTGAGGCTTCGCCGTTGACGTAAGTCTTGGGCGTAGCTACTTTTGCTTCATGCCCTCAGCCACCTTAGCAATCGTCGAGACCATCATTCGGTGCTGATACCATCCCGTTTCTTCTGTAAAAGTGTCTGAGTGACTTTGGGCGGCCTCACTTGGTTTCGAAGGTCACGTAACGTTTTCCGGTCTCCCATTCTTCGCTGACTTGAAGTGGACCCCAAAAACTGGACAGCCCAATAAGGTATAAAAATCCCTGCTTAGGGATGGCCTTTGAGGAGTCCGGTCGATGACACGGAAGCGACGAAGTTTCAGTGGCGCATTCAAGGCGAAGGTAGCACTGGCGGCATGCCGCGGCGACAAGACCACGGCTCAGTTGGCGGCTGAGTACGAAGTCCATGTGGGCCAGATCACGGCCTGGAAGAAGCAGCTATTGGAAGGTGCTGCCGCATTGTTTGAAGACGGCCGCAGCAAGCGCGCTGCCAAGGACGCGGCCAGTGACGAAGAGCTATATGAGCAGATAGGCCGGCTGAAGATGGAAGTCGAGTGGTTGAAAAAAAAAGCTGCCGAGCTCACCTGAAGGATTGAGGCGATGCATCGAACCGGAACACGAGTGGCTGTCGATCGTGCGGCAATGTACCTTGCTCGGGCTCGCGCACAGCACGTGGTATTACCGCGCGGCCGGCGAATCAGCGGAGAACCTGGCACTGATGCGGCGCATCGACGAGCAGTATTTGCGGACTCCGTTTTACGGCAGCCGGAAGCTCTCGAAGGTGCTGGGAGTCAATCGCAAGCGCGTTCAGCGACTGATGCGGGTGATGGGAATCGAAGCGATCTATCCCAAGCGGCGTACGACTTGGCCCGGCGCCGGGCACAAGATTTACCCCTATTTACTGCGGAATGTGGAGGTCACCCGTCCCGACCAGGTGTGGGCCAGCGACATCACCTACGTGCCGCTGCGGCATGGCTTTCTTTATCTCGTGGCCGTGATGGATTGGTACAGTCGCTACGTGCTCTCGTGGAGATTGTCGAACACGCTCACGGGAAGCTTTTGCATCGAAGCGCTGGAGGAGGCGCTGTCCAAGGCCCAGCCCGAGATCTTCAACAGCGACCAAGGGAGCCAGTTCACGGCTGCAGCGTTCACGTCGAGATTGGAATTGCGCGGTATCGCGGTCAGCATGGATGGCCGCGGCCGGGCGATCGACAACGTGTTCATCGAGCGGCTGTGGCGGAGTGTGAAGTACGAGGAGATTTACCTGCGCGACTACACCGACGGCTGGGAAGCCGAAGCGTCACTGGCCGCGTACTTCCGCCTCTACGACGACGAAAGAATTCACCAGGCTCTTGGCTACCGCACGCCGGCCGAAGTTTATCGTGATCGAGGCTCAAGCGGCGGGCAGCCGCCGGACGAAAAAACGAATTGAAATCGCGCACAACAAGTTGATAGCTGGTTAGTACATCAGATAGTTAAACAGCTGCCGCGGCCGCGCAAGACCTATGAGGGTCTTGCGGGCCGCCAGCCCCACTACCTTATTCAACCCCAAAATCTGTCCAACTGATGGGGTCCACCTCAGGGTACGCGCGCTTGCTGGCTGTGGTGAGTTTGCACATGAACACCTTCAAGCCGCACGCGAATACTAAGACAAGTATTTTGTTCCTTCAAACATGGAATGATGACCGTACTGCGGGACCATTAAACCCCAAGAAAGATGACTACCCTATCTTCATGGCTATTAGCAGACGCGGTGGTAAGACGAGCAACGGAAACTACATTTTTCGACGTGATACGTCCCGCTCTCTACAGCTTGATGCGCACGGTCACCCCGTTGTTGAGCACGATTTGGATGAGGTTGCCAGAAGTTTCATAAAGTTTGCAAAGAAACAACGGCTTGGCTTTCAGCAGGAGTAGCGCATTCATGGGAATGTTTGATATTATCCGCGATCCCACGTATGTCGGTGGCGACACGCATACGTTTGAGACAACTTATTCCCGTCTAAAAGAAGATTCCCGATTCGATGCGGACAGATTTGATCCCAAGTTCGATGAATTCTTCAAGCGAATTAAGAAAGCCGGAAAAGTTGTTCGCCTCGGTGACTGGTTGACAGAGCGTGCCAAGCGCGGAGCACAACCCGCTTATGACGCCAATGGCTCAATTTACGTTATCAATAGCCAACAGATTCATTCAGATAAGATCGACATGGAATCATGTTCGATGACGACTCCTGAGTGGACCCCAAAAACTGGACAGCCCAATAAGGTATAAAAATCCCTGCTTAGGGATGGCCTTTGAGGAGTCCGGTCGATGACACGGAAGCGACGAAGTTTCAGTGGCGCATTCAAGGCGAAGGTAGCACTGGCGGCATGCCGCGGCGACAAGACCACGGCTCAGTTGGCGGCTGAGTACGAAGTCCATGTGGGCCAGATCACGGCCTGGAAGAAGCAGCTATTGGAAGGTGCTGCCGCATTGTTTGAAGACGGCCGCAGCAAGCGCGCTGCCGAGGACGCGGCCAGTGACGAAGAGCTATATGAGCAGATAGGCCGGCTGAAGATGGAAGTCGAGTGGTTGAAAAAAAAAGCTGCCGAGCTCACCTGAAGGATTGAGGCGATGCATCGAACCGGAACACGAGTGGCTGTCGATCGTGCGGCAATGTACCTTGCTCGGGCTCGCGCACAGCACGTGGTATTACCGCGCGGCCGGCGAATCAGCGGAGAACCTGGCACTGATGCGGCGCATCGACGAGCAGTATTTGCGGACTCCGTTTTACGGCAGCCGGAAGCTCTCGAAGGTGCTGGGAGTCAATCGCAAGCGCGTTCAGCGACTGATGCGGGTGATGGGAATCGAAGCGATCTATCCCAAGCGGCGTACGACTTGGCCCGGCGCCGGGCACAAGATTTACCCCTATTTACTGCGGAATGTGGAGGTCACCCGTCCCGACCAGGTGTGGGCCAGCGACATCACCTACGTGCCGCTGCGGCATGGCTTTCTTTATCTCGTGGCCGTGATGGATTGGTACAGTCGCTACGTGCTCTCGTGGAGATTGTCGAACACGCTCACGGGAAGCTTTTGCATCGAAGCGCTGGAGGAGGCGCTGTCCAAGGCCCAGCCCGAGATCTTCAACAGCGACCAAGGGAGCCAGTTCACGGCTGCAGCGTTCACGTCGAGATTGGAATCGCGCGGCATCGCGGTCAGCATGGATGGCCGCGGCCGGGCGATCGACAACGTGTTCATCGAGCGGCTGTGGCGGAGTGTGAAGTACGAGGAGATTTACCTGCGCGACTACACCGACGGCTGGGAAGCCGAAGCGTCACTGGCCGCGTACTTCCGCCTCTACGACGACGAAAGAATTCACCAGGCTCTTGGCTACCGCACGCCGGCCGAAGTTTATCGTGATCGAGGCTCAAGCGGCGGGCAGCCGCCGGACGAAAAAACGAATTGAAATCGCGCACAACAAGTTGATAGCTGGTTAGTACATCAGATAGTTAAACAGCTGCCGCGGCCGCGCAAGACCTATGAGGGTCTTGCGGGCCGCCAGCCCCACTACCTTATTCAACCCCAAAATCTGTCCAACTGATGGGGTCCACCTCAGAGCTTGTTGCCAGTACCAGACAGAAAGGCAAAATAAAAAGACTCGATGTTCTGCTGAACTCAACGGGCTATATCACCATCGGGCGCTGTCAGTGCTACCTTGACGACTACGAAGCAGTCGTCGATAGCCATGTCACCATTTTGAGACCAGAAGCTGGTCTCGATCCGGTGTACCTAGCTGCGTTTTTAAATTCTCGGCTCGGTTATCTCCAAACAGAGCGCGCGTGGACGGGATCATCCGGCCAAATCGAATTACGTAAGGATTCCATCGAGGAGTTTCAAATACTTTTGGCCGACACAAAGATTCAGGCAGCAATCCGAAAGGATGTTGAAGCGGCCCACGCTGCCCGGCTAGAATCACGACGCTTGCTCCAAAAAGCACTCGCGAGAGTCGAGGCGGACATACTCAGCTAGACCGCTACAGACGTTTGCCGCAGCCCGCCAGCGTCAAGTGTTCCGGTTCAAGTCTCGAATGGAATCCGCATCCGGGTGGGCGTACACCTTTGCGACCATCTCGACACTGTTTCCCATCGCAGCCGCAATCAGTGCTAGGTTCGCTTTGGCTTCCACACGCCGAGTGGCGTAAGTGTGGCGGAAAGCGTAAGCGCTGAAGTCGATCTTCACTTCGCGGCTTAAATCTTGGCAGGCATGGGACAAGCTGGTCGAATCCCACGCCCTCCCGTTCTGACGGCGGAATAGTTTGCCGGTCTTGTGATGGCGAGCCAACTTTTCGACTAGCTCGCGTGCCTTATCGTGCAGAACGATGCGACGTTCTTTTTTCTTGCTCTTAGCGCGTTCAACTGGCAGCACCAGTACGCCATCTTTCAGGTGCTTGGCTTCTGCCGAAGTAATCTCGAATGGACGTGCGCCCGTTTCCGACAGCACGTATAAGACACTGTGCAAATCTTTTCGTGCTGCGTCAAGAATTGTTTTGACTTCTGCCTCGGTCAGGGCAATCACGCGGGGTTGATAACCCGGCAGCACGCCGTCTAATCGACGCTGAATACCGCTGATAGGGTTCGCCTCTATTAACTTATGATCGACGGCCCAATTGAGCATCCGAATGAACGCCCGCAATGCTCCGTTTTTCGTGTTGCCATTGCCTGGAACGCTACTCAACCATTTTTGAACAGCATCATCGGTTATCTCGCCGGGCTTCCAATTCGGCAGCTTGAATCCTTCCCGATCCGTGAGCATGAACCGATACCAGCCCACTGTTCCCGCCGCTCGGATGCCTTCCATGCCCGCCAGGAACTTATCCCTGATCGTGTGCAGGTCCAGGTTCGGCTGCATCCTGAGAAGATCGGCAAGCCGGATGAACGCATCGGGCTTGTCAGCCGTTTTGAGGTTGTGCTGCTTGCCGTCGATGGTGACGTGAAAGGTGCCAGTTTGCTCGCGGAACCATAGGTCAGAAACTTGCATGGGTGCCTCGGGATAGGGTGTGCAACTGTACTTTGTAAATTGCGGAAATCGCAATTCGTGTGCAGCTTTTGGCCCTAATCTCGATCTTTCAGCACCTCACTAACCGTCACAAACCGTTGCAGCGTAAGAGAGTGCTCCCTGTTGGACTCGAACCAACAACCTACTGATTAAGAGTCAGTTGCTCTGCCAGTTGAGCTAAGGGAGCGATAATACGGCGTTTATCCCGTCGGCGGTTGTGGCTAATTCTACCTTCGTGGCGGGGCCGGCGAAACCCCGTCCCGATTTACCTTCTCTTTCCACTTAACTTCTGAACGTCGACAGGCGCGAGCTACGGTTCCAATATTGAAGGCGCCGGCACTTGCGAACCGCATTTGCGCAAAAGCATTCCCGTGGCGAGACGCGTGAACGTCCGGCCACGGGAAGCGAGGGGAGAGGCAACCCATTCGTCAGGCGGCGTCGGCGAGTGATTCGGCCTCGAGTTGCAAGCCGATCAAGAACTTCGAAGCGGCCAAATATTGGTCTTTTGGCAGGTTGCTTATTTCGCTTCGCAAGGCCCGCCGCAGGACTTCGACCTTCTGTACAATTTCCCGGGTCGTCGTCGGCTGTGGATCACCGTAACCGAGCTGCATCCGAAACAGTTCCGCTACACGCTCGCGGACTTGTTGATACCTGGCGTCCTGCAGAACGCTCGGCCAGGTGATTGCGCCGGTCTTCGCATCGAACTCGGTGGACGATAGCTGGTAGGCCTGGCGATAAACCGTGGCGCGCTGTGCGGCAATTTTGATTCGTCCTTCGGCGGCGCGGGCCTCATGCTGCTCGCGACCCTGGATGCGAGCGTTGCTCCACAGCTCTAACTGGGCATGGAGAGCCCGAGTCTGCTTCAGGCAGTTTTCCCGATCCAGCGCCCGAGCCTGCTCGCGAAGAATCTCGGCCTGGCTCTCGTCGAGTTGGTAGTTGCCCAAGGCCTGGATGACAGCGGCCCGGCCACGTTGAGCGCCTTCGATCACCGTTGACGAATGGTGCTGGGTGAATCCCATCTCGACCGGATAAGGAGTCGCAGGTTGATAATAGGGTCCTTGAAAATCAGTGTTTGCATTGGGATCCGATTGGGCGGCGGCCGCACCGGCCGAAACAAGCACGATGGCCAAAGTTTGCAGGGACAGGCGATTGACTCGGCTTTGGATAGTGAAGTGTATCATTTTTTATTCCTTTCCTATGCGGTAGGGAGGGGTCCAAGCTCGCTACTAGAAGAGGCTCCGCCTTGGCGTCGAAGTTGCGCGCCGCCGGAAAATCTGGCGGATGGGCCGTCGCGGCCTAATTGCCCGTGGTTTGCCGCCACCGGCTGTTTTCAAGGTGGCAAATCCTCGCCAGCCAGGAAAAACCTGGGGGCAATACTCCCCCCCACTTCCCAGCCAAGTTAAAACAGTAGATTGCGGGTTTTGCGGTTGCGGCCGGCAAACCGGCTCCCGTTCCCCTTTTCTATTCCCGAGATCGTTGGCCATTCGCTGCCATGGATCCTTTGAACGACGAAATCGGTCGTTTGATATCGCGAGCCCAGATGGGCGACCGCGAGGCGCTCAGCCAGCTTTGCGCCCGCTATCGGCCGTTTCTGCAAACGGTCGCGGCGATGAAGCTTGGCCGCGCCATCGAACGGCGGGTCGATACATCGGATATTGTGCAGGAAACTGAGCTGGAAATGGTGCGGGGCATACAGAATTTTCGCGGGTCCACCGAGCCGGAGCTGTCGGCCTGGCTCAAGCAGATGCTGCGTCGGAATATCGCCGACAAGGTGCGAGACAACCGGGCGGCGATCCGCGATTTGCGCCGCGAGCAGTATTTGGACGGGGCTTGTGCTTCGGCCACGATTACCTGGACGCAGCCGACGGGCCGCGAGGCGTCGCCTAGCCAAATGGTGATGAACGGCGAGGCGGCTCTGCGGTTTGCGGCCGCGTTGCAGGCGTTGCCGGAGGATCAATCCACCGTGGTCCGCATGAGGTATATGGAAAGCATGAAACTGAGCGAAATTGCCGCGGCGGTCAACAAGACTCCGGGGGCCGTCGCTGGTCTGCTGCGGCGGGGCCAGGACGCGCTCCGCGAGCGATTCGCCAGTGCCAGCCATGTGGGTTAGAATCAGCGGGGGGGAGGGGGGCGATTGGTGGTTAAACGGGGAATCTTTTTGGGAAATTTTGCCCGGCAAGCGCTAAATTCCAGGGCGGATCGTGCCTTAGACAGTAGCGGGGCACGAATCGGGTCGGCCCCAGGCGGTTGGCGGCACGGCGTGCGCAATCGCCGGCGTAAATAAGGCAATGAGTTTGCAGAGGATTGCGAGCCATGTTGAACGAACAAGACATTTCTCCGGCTGTTGAAGACTTCGAAAGCGATCTGGACATCTTGCTCGCGGACGTGCTTACGCGCATCGACGGCGGCGAGCCGCTCGATATCGACGCCCTGGTCGCCAGCCACCCGCAACATGCCACGGAGCTGCGCAACTATTTTTCGGTCTCGCAGGAGTTATGCGAGCTAATGGCGACGAGTATTTCGTCGGCCACCGGACGGAGCGTCTTCGATCAAGCCCAGCGGTCGACGACGTCGATCGACAGCAAAACTCTTTCCGTGCTCAGCAGCCTGCCGCCCGCCGACGAACCGGCGCCACGAAAGATCGGCAAGTACGAAGTGCTTGATTTGTTGGGGGCAGGAACTTTCGGCCGTGTGTATTCGGGCTATGACCCGCTGGCCCGGCGGCAAGTGGCGATCAAAGTGCCGCGTACTTGGATGGAAGTTTCCCAGGAGCAGCGAGAAGCCTTCCTGCACGAGGCTCAAAGCGCGGCCGCGCTACGGCACGAGCACATCGTCACGCTGCTCGATGTTTATCAGGGCGACGACCTGCCCATCGCACTGATCTACGAGCACATTCCGGGCCCGTCGATGCAAGCCGTGCTCAAGCAGGAGGATTTCGAACGCGCCGAGGCGATCGGTTGGGTTGCCGATATCGCCGACGCGCTGGATTACGCGCATCGCAAAAAAATCGTTCACCGGGATGTTAAACCGTCGAATGTATTATTGACGGAGTGCAATGGCCGCCGCCAACCGCGAATTGTCGATTTCGGCCTCGCGCTGCTCGACAACCACTTCTGGCACAAGGGGGACCGCAGCCGCGTCGGGGCGATTCGCTACATGAGTCCGGAGCAAGCGAAGTGCAACTCCCATTGGGCCACCGCCCAATCCGATGTGTTCTCGCTTGGCGTGATCTTGTACGAAGTGCTGTGCGGCCGCGCACCGTGGACCGGCCACAGCGACAAGGAAATGCTTCGCGAAATTCAGGAGCGCGATCCGGCCCCGCCGCGCGTGCTGGATAACTCGATCTCGCCGGAGCTGGAGCGGATTTGTTTTAAGGCGCTCGCCAAGTCGCCCACCGCTCGGTACACGACTGCCGCCGACATGGCATGCGACTTGCGCAGCCGTTCGCGAGCGCGGGCGTCGGCTGCCAGGCTGGCGAGCCCTGGGAGCCGCAGCCGCGGTGTTGGCCTTGGTCGTCTTTGGCGCGATTGGCCTGACCGCCTTCAAACACGGGCCTGCCGCGGACGCGGCGGCTGCCGGCCCATCGGCAACGCCATCGATCGCGCGAATCGACCCGCAGGAAGTGCACCTCGAACTCCGAATTCAGCCTTTCGACAAACAGGGCAAACCGTTCGTGCTCGATCTCGACACCGACCATTTGGAATCCACGGACCGGCTGCAAATCAATGCCGACATCCCGAAGCGCGGCTACATGTATGTCGTCTGGTTCCGGCCGAATGGCCATGTCCGCCTAATAAACAAGAACGCGCTCGCCACACCACAGCTCGCCATCCAGGAGCCGCCCGTTGACGACAAATCGCCCTGGGAGGAAATGGGACCGAACGGTTCCGGCAAACACTTGGTCATCGCGTTCACCAAACCGACGCCGCTCACAAGCGAGGAGGCCGATACGATTGAGCACGCCGATTGGAACTCCGCAACCGATTGGCTTGGCGACCGCGCAGTAGGCCGGACCGGACACCCGCGCATCACGCGCGAAGGCCCAACTCGCGGCGCCCCGGCACCTCCAGCGCCGGAGATCGATGCCGACCGCCTCGGCCAGCTGGGCACAATTCTCAAAAAATGGGATTGCTACTACCAGGCAATTGTCTTCCGCGTGAACTAGAACGGAGAAACGGTACACAGAATGAAAGCCGGAACAGACGAGGGCAAGGCATTGTAATTATTAAGTAAACGAATACGTATTTGGGACTACTCCCAGTGCGACTCAAATCTCATCACCTCCGCTCCCTCCGCTTCGAGGCGCTCGAATCGCGGCTGATGCTGTCGATTACCGTCAACACACTCGTTGACGAAAGCGATGGTGTCGCTGTTGGCGGAATTTCACTGCGCGACGCCATTGCTGCCGCTACGCCGGGCGACACCATCGATTTCAGCGTGACCGGCACGATCACACTGACGCACGGAGAGCTGCTCATCAACAAAAATTTGACCATACGGGGGCCCGGCGCAAATCTTTTAACAATTGACGCCAGCGGCGACGATCCGACGCCCGGTTCGACGCTCGAAGATGGCGACGATCAAAACGACGGCGACGGGAGTCGAGTTTTCCAGATCGAGGCCGCAGCCGGTAATGTTGGGATCATTGGGGTTAGCTTGACGGGCGGTGACGTTGTTGGACGAGGGGGGGCCATTCTCAGTTTTGCCAATCTCACGTTGGAAGACTGCGCGATTCGCGAGAACTCCGCCAGGGACGATGGCGGAGGTTTGTTCGCATCGATCGACGGCGGTGATATTTCTATTCGAAATGTCATGTTTCTCGACAACGAAGCCGGTCAAGGTGGCGGCGGCGTCCGTATCGACGCCAACAACGGATCGCACGTCGTGTTACAGGATTCGAGAGTCGCAGGAAACCACGGCACCGACTATGGCGGCGGCGCCGAACTGCGAGCCGATGGCTCGACGATCGTGCTGGAGCGCATGGACATTGTGAACAATTCAATTGATCACATCGGCGGCGGAGTGCGGACGCTTCTTGAAGGCGGATCGTCTATCGCCATTAATGACAGCCTCGTGGCTAATAACTCCGCCGTGGACTTTGGCGGTGGAATGCACTTCACCGCCGGCAGTGGTGAGATGATTGTGAGTAACTCCACCGTCTCAAGAAATGACGCTGGGACGGACGGCGGCGGCATTAATGTGGCCGCGCACGTCGACGGCCATGTATCGATCGAGCACACAACCATCGTCGAAAACCGAACGGTGAATAGCGAGACAAATGGAACGGCTGGGCTGAAACTCTTTAGCGGTGCAGCCACCGTCACGGATACGATTATCGCCAAGAACCAAGATTCCGGGGGTTACGATAGTGATCTTGGTGTCGAACCGAATCCTCAACTGCAGGATCCCATCACGCCTGGTTTAATCCCGGGCAGTTTGACTCTAATGTATTCGCTGATCGGTTTCAACGTCGAGCAAGGGTTACTAGAAACCGGTCTTGATTCACCGGATAGCAACGGAAACTTCATTGGCGGCACCACAGATGGCGCAATCGATCCACTGTTGGGCCCGCTCGCCGACAATGGCGGGCCGACGTTCACTCAAGCGCTGCTGCCCGGTAGCCCGGCCATCAATTCCGGCGATCCGGACGCGGTGGCCAGCATCGAAGGCCCGGTGCCGCAATTCGATCAACGCGGCGCACCGTTCGGCCGCGTTAGCGACGGTCGAATCGATATTGGTGCGTTTGAGGATTCTGCTGTACGCAACAATCCAGGCTTCATTCAAGGCGGTGCATTGGACCCGAACGATGATGGTTCAACGAGCCCGGCTTCGATTGGATTTGATATCAACTTCTTCGGTTCGATCTATTCACAACTGTTCGTGAACAACAACGGTAATGTGACTTTCGATCAAGCGCTTTCCACCTTCACTCCGTCCAGTTTGCTGGCGATTGCTCAGGTCATCATCGCTCCGTTTTGGGCCGACGTTGATACTCGCGGAATCGGGTCCGTGACGTACGGCCAAGATATCGTCGAGGGCCATGCCGCGTTTGCCGTCAATTGGTCGAACGTCGGCTACTTCAGCAGCCATACGGACAAAACCAACACCTTTCAACTCGTTTTGATTGACCGTTCCGATATAGCGCCAGGAGACTTCGATTTCGAATTCAACTACCTTTCCCTGCAATGGGAAACAGGCGATGCCAGCAGTGGTACCAACGGACTTGGCGGAAGTTCTGCGCGGATTGGCTATTCCAACGGCTCGACTACCTCCTTCGAGCTGCCGGGCTCCGATATGGATGGCGCGTTTCCCAACGATAATCCCGCCACCGGACTGATATATTACAGCCGCGACAGCAGCGTGCCGGGGCGATATAGCTTTCAGGTGAGGAACGGAGAGGTCGGCCCGACGGGCCCTACAGCGCTCGACGACATCGTCTCGACCCCATTTGGCCAACCCATAACAATCGACGCATTGGCAAACGACCGTGCGTCGGAGGGTCTGCTCGATCCGACTTCCGTTACGATTGTAGATCGGCCCGCGCATGGCGTCGTCACCATCGATCCAATCACCGGGGCAATTACGTTTACGCCAACCTCGCTTGTTGGCGGCGAGGACCGCTTTACCTATACGGTGAGAGATCAGAACGGCAACGTCTCAAATCTAGCGACGGTAACGATCACAGTAACCGCAACCGCACAGTTGCCGGATCCTCCGGTACCAATCCCCCAGGCCGGCCCACTAGTCGATGCGTTGCCGTTGCCACCCCTCGCGGCGCAGCCGTCGCTATTGCTTATTCCTCGGCCGCTTATTTCGATTGTCGTCACCAGGGCAGAGCCAGGCGCGGGGGGCGGCGTCCCCCGCAACCAGGGAATAGGCTTGTCAGTAGGATCGCCGCAGGCGATTGACGCCGCCTTGGCAACCGGTGATGTCGATCAGGCTGTTGTGTTGGCCAACTTTCTCGACTTTGTCGACCCAGAGATGCTCGTAGTCGATTTGGGCGACGAGCCGCCGCAGCAGATTGCTGCGGACGCTTCGAAAACGGCTGCAACGCAAGCTGCGCCCCAAGACAATGCGCAAACTGCTGGTTTCGCGGATCACTCTGAGACCGGTGTAATTGCCGACGTGCGAATGAAACCGGTGGATCACTCGGAAGACACCGCGAGCACCGGCGGATCCGCTTCGACGATCCCCGACCTGTTTATCAACCATTGGAAATGGTTTGCGAGCTTCGTCGCGATTCTGCTGCTGGGAGCGGCGGGTTGGAAAGGGCGATACACATGGATGCAGTTTGCTCGAAAACTGAGGTCGCGCTAAGATGGGTTCCGACGGTTATCACAATCGCGTCTGGATGCGTGCTGTCGCGATTTATCTGGCGATGGCGCATGTGACCACGGGGCAGACGGTGCGCTCGAACGATTCGGTGGCAGAATTAATTCGCGCCCAACAACTATACGACGAAGGCGCGTATCGCCCGGCGGTCGCTATCCTCGAGCGCATGGTAGGCGCGACGAATCGCGACCAAGGTTCCACTCCTGAAATCATTGCGGCCACCCGACTCCTCGCCCAGGTGTATCACCGCTCAGCCGATTACGTAGCGGCCGACCGTGCGGCCGAGCGATACATTCAATTGTCGCCGCAACCAGATGCGGAAATGCTTCTCATTCTAGCCGATAGTAATTTGGCGCTCGGACTCGTCGATGAGGCGCGCCGACAACTCGACCAGGCTACACGAGCGTTTACCGGCAACGCAACCGCGAACGTGAGCAACGCTCGGCTTGCAATTGAAGGTTGGCGCATTGCGGATGCCCTGCGGCGCGTGCCAAGTAAGGGCGGCGCCGATGCCGCGCGCGTGGCGCATGCTGCACCTGGAACTTCCCAGCTGCCGGTGTTTTCGCCGGCGAACTTTCAACAGGAACAGCGGTTCGAAGTCGTCGCGCTTGCCGCGAATCGCCTGTTGGACACAAATCGAATCGATGAGGCGATCGGGCTTTTGGTTCGCGAGGGGTCTTTACCGGCGTATGATGCGGGCGAATCGGCGGAACTCAAACTGCGACTGGCCGATTGCTATCGCCGCCAGGCCACGCTCGCCGAGGTATCGGCAGACAATGCGGCGCGGCAGACGGCGATGGCGGCCGAAGATCGCACACTGAATTCGCTCGCCGTGGATTTGAACGGCCAACGCCAGCGCGCCATTGGAAGCGATGATTTCCTCAAGTTGCTGCGCCGCGAAGGCACACTCCACGAACGTAAGGCCGAGCTGGCACAGGCCGTGGCACAGATCCAACTCAGCAAGAATCCAGCGGATTCGAGCTGGCCGGCGCCGATGCCGATGAGTGCCGTACAGAACTTGCAGGAGGCAGCGAAATGCTATCAACAGTTGGCAAGCCGCGCCGACGAGCTGGATCGTGCCAACAACACATCGCCGGCCGCGAGCGGACCGGGCGAAAGCAATCGATCCGGCCGGGCACACCAATATCGCGACGTGGCTCTTTGCGGGTTGCAGCGCGTCTACGAAGCACTCCGGCTGTCGCCTGTCGGCAAAAACAATGAACGGCTGATCGCCGCTCTCGGTAGAGTGTCGGACCGGTTAGTCGCGGAACGATCGGAGTACCTGCTGGCGACCGATCCAGCGCTTTACGAGGCGAAGCGCGCTCAGGCATCGGTCTATGCGTCGCTCGACGACCGCGTGAGCCACGAACGGGCGGCAACCATCTATCGTGACCTGATCGCTTATTGGGAGGCAAATCCACAGCCTCAACGAGAATTGCGAGCTGCCGCCCTTATCGGCCTGGCAGAGATGCTCAGAGCGCTCGATCAGACAAAGGACGCCTATCGATTTGCACTTCAAGCAAACAGCCTGGTTGCTGAGATGCCGGTTGGCGAAGATCCAATTTCGCGGCGCGACCAGTCGCTGCTCGTCGCGCGCATTGAGAATTCACTTGGCGTCACCTCGATTGCCTTGGGCGAATACGGCGACGCACTTAAGTATCTTACGTCCGCCGACCAACAACTGAAGCGCGATGACGATCGCGGGGCCGAGCTGCGCCGTCAAAACGAGCAAACATTGCTTGTGTTAAGCCGCGTAAAGGTCTATCGCGCGCTACTGCACAAGGCAGAGGCACAATACAGCGAGGCGGCCAATCGAGTCCGCGAAGGTCGGCAGTTGCGCGAGCAGCTCGACGACAATGGCGACTTGCTGGCTTATCACCTGGCCGAAGCGTCTGTCCGGCTCGCCCAAGCCCGCGACCTGATGCAACAGCACCGGATGACTTCCCAAGACGCATCCGTTCGCGCCGCATTAACCGAAGCAGAAGCGGCGCTAGACAGGGCCGAGCCGTTGGCCGGTGTGAAGAATGACGAAAACGCAACTCGCCACAATGCCGCCGCGCTGCCCTATCGGTACCTACGCGCTTTGCTGTTGCGCATGCGCGGCGATCCGGAATCGGCAGCGAAGGCATTGTCCAACCTGGTGCACGACTGCGAGCAACAACAGGACGACAAAACCGCAGCCAAATGTTACATGCAGTTGGCTCAATGTGCGATCGACGCCATCGCTGCGGCGCCTGCAAAAGGCGCCGACGCCACCAGCCATGGGCCCGGCATCGTGTCCCGAACGAAGGCGGACGAGTTGCTGGGCCTAAAACTGAAGCGCCGCACCGCGATGCAACAAGCAGCGCAGTATGCCGATCGTGCGGTCGCCTTGTTCCGGCATATGGATGCGGCTCCCGAAGACGAGCTGGCAGTGACCGCGCTCCCTAGTTTGCACTTTCAAGCATCGTACCTGGCGGCGCGGTTACAAATATTATTGGCGACGGTTGACAGCCAAATTGCACGCCTGGAATCACTCCTTTCCGATGGCACGCAAGGAACTAATCTAGCAAGCGCCGACGCGACACCGGCAGATTACCGTAAACGGGCAATTGATTTGCTAGAGGACGCCGTGCGGCAAGCAGAGCGTCCCGCCAGCTCCACGACGCAGGTCCGCTTGCAGCGCGCTCAATTCTTTTCCCGCTATGCGCCTGCCTACGATTTACTGGTTGATTTGTATGTGGCTTCTGCCGTCGGCAAAGCCGATGCAGCCCGCTTCGACCGGGCGTCTGAAGGGTTTGCATTTATTCGTCGCGCGATCGAGGTAGCCGACCTCGCTCGTAACCGCACGTTCCGCGAACAAATCGACGGATGGCGTCAAACGGCCGGCAACGAGCATCAATCAATTCCCTTCGACTGGAACACCCACATACGTGAAATTCTGGATTCGGATACCGCTCTGTTGATGTATCATCTCGACGGTCCGCAACTTTTAGACGCGGGCGCCTCCCACGCCGGGATTGATATCACGCCAATCGGCGGAGGGCATCTGTTCGTCGTTCTCCATCAGGGGCAAGAGATTCGATACTACCGCTTGCGGCATCGGTTACCTGGCACAACCCAAGACGTGGATTTATCGCGCGCAGCGACTGCCCATTCGGTGCGCCGCCACATTGAATGGATCGAAAGTCTGGGGGCTACCCGCGATTGGGGACGCGCCGAGCAGCGCGCTTTGACCGAATGCCTGCTGCCGAGCGATCTGCTTAAGCGATTGAGTAATCCAGTCTCGAATTCCGAGCAATCAAATCGGCCGCTCGTTCGGAAACAGGTTATGGAAACATCTGTTAGCCCCATTCAGCATCTGCTGATCGTTACGGATGGCGCCTTGCATCAGTTGCCTTTCGAATCCTTATTACTGCCCGAATCTAAAGATCGGCAGGACCGGCGGATTCACTACGTGATCGATGAATTGCCGCCGATCCGTTACGGACCGTCGCTATCGGTGTTGGCCGGAATCACCGAGCGTAGAGCGCAGCGGGAAGAAGTTGGCGACAGCGTGCTTACCGTGGGAAATCCGGCATATCCGGCCGCTGTCCGCCAAAATCAGATCCCCGCGTGGCAAGATCTGCTGCGTCAAATTTCGAATCAGAAGGTTGGATTCGTGCCATTGACTCATTCAGAAGAAGAGTGCGATTCGGTGTATGCAAGTTTCGACAACTTGCCGGCTGCCAGCCGCACGAAATTGGTTCAGGCGGCCGCGACGGAAGCGGCCGTTCGGCAACACATCGGCGCCAGCCGGTTCGTACACATTGCTGCGCACGGTTGCGTCGACTATCAGAACGACAACTTGTTTGGGGCCTTGGTGTTCACGCCTGGCAAGGATGTCAACGACTCCCAGAACGACGGCCTATTACAATTGCGAGAAATCTACGCGCTGAATCTCTCGCACTGCGACTTGGCCGTGCTTAGTGCCTGCCAGACATACGTCGGTTCCGAGCGACCGCTGGAAGCCGGTACTTCGATGGCCAGAGCATTCCTGGAGCAAGGTGCCAGACGGGTTGTTTGCAGTCAGTGGAGCACCGATGATCGGGCAACCACCGACCTCATGAAATCGTTTTTCAACGCCATTCGCTATGCACGGCAAGCGGGAGCAGAGATTGACTATGCGGCGGCCCTTCATCGTGCGAAGCGCGCCATCCGCAACGATCCTGAGCGCGGCTCCATACCAAAGTACTGGGCGCCGTTTGTCTTAGTGGGAGCACGTTGATTTTCAATTTCTTATCGAAAGTGAGATCAACCGACCCTTTCGCCCGCCCTGTCATTTCCAGCATGTCCGACCGCGAAGCGTAGGTTACCCCGCTTCTCCTGCTCCCGGCGTTTTCTGTTCACTTCACGCGCGACATCTGCTTCAAGAAGTCCTGTTCGAGCTTGTGAGGGTCGCCGAAATGGTCGCGGAATTCGGCCAGCCGCTTCTGCGGATCGTCGTCGATCAGCGGGCGCTTCCGGGCCAATAATTTGAGATATTCAGCATACGCCTTCGGTTCGTACTTGATCAGGTAATAGTTCAGCGCCCATGCATCGGCATACGCATCGACGGCGGTTCGCGGGTCGCGAAAGCGGCGGCTGTCGCGGATCATTTCCACGAGCGAACCTTCGTGCCAGCTCGAAAGGTTTTCACGAAATTTCTCGAGCCGGGGATAGTTCACCCGGCCGATGCCACGCCAACCGCGGCTGCTCGCCAGGTCGGGCGCCTCGAAGTAAACGGCCATCCCCTCGCACAGCCACAATGGGATATCGGCATAGCGGGTTTGCAGGCCGCAGTTGAATGCGATCTGATGCGTCGCTTCGTGAACGACGGTCGCCACCAGCGGCACGGCCGCCGGTTGTGAGAGCATCTGGTTAATCTCGCGCATCGAGCCGCGGCGACCGGTGCTTGATTCGTGAACGGCCTCGGTTCCCGTCAAATCGAACATGTTGATGCGGTTCGAGCGTAGACTGTAAAAGCCGATGATGTTGCCCGTGCCGGCGGGCAGATCGTCGCGACTGGCCTGATCGTAGGATTGCCGCTCTGCAAAAACGACCACCGGCAGCGGGAATTCCGGCTCGTGCAAGTCAAGCCCCTGTTTCTGCCAATAGTTCGTGAACGCTTTGTAAAGCCGCTCCAACAGCGAACTTGTCCACTGGGCATACGCCCGAGACGTGTTGTAACACACCACATAGTGCGACGTGGTGTAGCTGCGAAAGCCGGCAGGCAACTCGGCCAGCAACTGGGCGGAGAGTTCCGCAGCGGTAAGCGGCTTGAACGGCGCGTCCAGAAGTTCGCGGCTCTGCAACTCGTCGCGTTCGACCGACCACAGCATGCCATCGACACCTTGGAATAGAATGCCGCCGTCCGCGGCTTCGACAATCACGCGGGCTTGCACCCTGTGCTGTTTGCCCTTTTGACGAAAAGTAACGGTTTCGGCGGCGTCGCCGGCCGAAGCTCTGGCGGATCCGCCGTCTTCAGTCGAGCGTTTTTCCAATGCAGTCGCTCCGATCGCGCAGGCCGCGATCAGCGTGATTGCAAAGAAACCTATGGCACGGACGACAACAGTCATGGGGGCGCAATCTGGGCGGTTCGGAAGCAGTTCGCAGCGCAAGCGACAGTCCTTCTTAACCGCTAGAATTATTCGCCGCGCAGCGCTAGTCGGCACCTTCTATTCTAGCTCGCGGCGATTGGTCGCTGCAGATCAGCTTCCACGCTCATTTTGGCAGCGGGAATGCAAACGCTTCACTGCCCGACCACGGCGAGTCTTCGCTGATGAAGGCACACACCGGTTCGGCCGCCAGCCGCGCTTCGCCCTCCGGGTTGTTCTCATCGGCAGCCTGAAACCGCGTAGTTTGCATCTGCTTTAATCTGGCATTGCCGGGGCCCACGCTCCAGAACAGCGGCGTATGAGCTTGGATACTTTGGCGGAAGGCGACCTCTTCGCGCGACTGATCCAACGGGAGCTCAAGCCCGGCCGGCTCGTATTGGAAGGGTTGGCCCGCATAGGGGTCCAGGGGCAGTTGCGTCAGATATTCGGGCACAAGGTCGAGCAAGCGCGCTGGATATTGCTTATGATCGAGGCGATACATCGCCAAAGCGATCCGCAGCATCTCGGCGCGCGGCAAACTTCGTTGTCGCAATAAGCGCGGTTCAGCTGGGAAATTGAAACGCGGGCTTTGTATTCCAGTGATGCCAGATAACTTGTCGCGGCAGCCGGCTCTTCGATTTCCCACAACTCGGGCAAGCCACCTCGCGGCCGCAGCCAGCGACGCACATCGCTCGCTCCGAGTTCACGCGGCTGCTGGTTACCGACGTGCGATGTCACTTCATTAACCTCCTGAATGTTTCGCAGCGTGATACGGTCCAGCGCCAACAGCGCCCGCTCGCGTTCCCACGGCAACTGATTGGCGAGAAACGCCAGATAGTCGCGCAGTGGAATCGGCTGCTGAGCCAGAATGAGCGGCACATCTTTTCCCACCAATACGTCGCGCACGAGCTGGTGGTCGGCCAGCAAGGCGTCTGCTGGTTTGGGGCTGGAAGCATCATGAGCGGTCAGTTTCTGCAGCGCATGGCGAAGTTCGTCTTTCGTCCGCGCCTTTTGTCCAGCCCACTGGCCGATCCACTGCAAGATCTGTCTTTCCCTTGCGAGCTGATAGATAAATATGATAGAAGGCTGGCCGCTGCGCAGATGGGCGCTCATGCGAAGAGCTGCCAATAAACCATCGATCGGTTTGTTCGGCGCCGCCGGCGCAAGGGCAACGCTAGTCAACAGGGAGTTCAGTTTGCCGTATAAAGGATACGACTGGACAAGATCGAACTGCCGGTTTTGATCGATTGGACGGATGCCAATCATTCGCGAATCGAAGTCGAAGTGGCACGCGAGCCGCTCGCTGGCTTTAATAGCCAGCCCGATGGTGGCCGCATTTGCCTTCTCAATCAGCTCGAGCTGTTTTTTCTTGGCGGCCTGAAACGCCTCCTGTTGGTCGGCCGGGATTTTGGCCTCGTCGATGCCTCCCAGGACGGCCGTCTCTTCGAGGTACTCCGGCTTTTCCCAAGGCGCGAGGAAGTTCTTTTCAGGCAGCGGACGTTCAGCGGCCCGGATGTACATATCGGCCGTCTCGCGGGCATACGGCGTGTCGGATTGTTGAAACGCGTGGAGTTTGGCTGCGATGGCGTGAGCATTGTCTGCATGACCGACCTGATAAGGCATGTTACGGTCGACTAAATCCGTGGGAATCTGAGCTAGTCGCGCGGACGGGAGCAAAGTTGCGATAAGTCCGAGCGGCGCGAGGATCGCCAGCGCCGGCTTCGACCAAGCTTGCAACGAATTCGGCCCGGCGATCCAATCCGGTGCGCGGAGCCAGGTGGCCAGCATAAAACCGGCGAACAAAGGCAGTAAGAACATCCACCCGCCAAGCTGCCAGGCGAATAAAGCGGCGACCCAAGCGCAGACGACGAAAGAAAGCAGCAGCGCCACAAACGCCGCCAGGATCTCGCTTCGCAGCGCCATCGAGCAAAGCTGGCCAATGCTGTAGGCCACGAGTCCGCCGAATGAAGCCAGACTTGCCAGGCGGAACACGTAATTCGAGCCATCTGCGAGGTCGTAAACGATATCCGGAGCGCCGGGATACTGGAACGCTCCCCAGTGGATGTAATCGTTAACAAATCGCCATAAGCTGTGCCGGATGAGGGCTCCCATGAATGCCACGCAAATGCCCATCAAAAGTAACCAGACGGCAACTAGCGAGCCCAGCCAAATCACATGGCGAGCCAGCCAAACGTAGCGCGGACGGGCGGCGTGCTCGGCCAGAAATTGATAGTTGCCGCGCCGCTGGTCGGCATAAAACGCCATCGCACCATACAAGGCGGGAACAAAGAGCGGCGTTGAGGCCAGCAGAAATTCAACCAGTTCGTCATTCCGATACGTGAATCCCACGAGTCCGACCAGAGCTGCAATTCCCACAAATAACGCCAACGCGACAGCAAGCGGTAGAAACAGCAGCTTCCACGACTCGCGCCACGTTTGCCACAATAGCCGGGCCAACATTCGCCGCCGCACGCCGCGATCTGCAATGATGCCGAATCGACCGAGCCGACTCAAAACGCGATTCAGGAGCGCGACAGATGGGTTATGGATGTTCAGTCGTGCTCGAAGCGCCGGCCGCGCGCCGGCTGCCAGCCAGCGATGGGCAACCAGCGCACTACACGCAAGCACTGCCACAACGATCGCCAATCGCAACGGAACCGCGTCCACGTATGCCCGCGGATTGGTACTAGCAACCGCGTACTGGGATGATGCATTTACGGCGAGATTAACGGCAACGGCGCCGACAGCGAGCGTCAAAATGGCGGCAACCAATGGGCGTTTTACCACCAGCGAAAAGAACGTGCCCCATGCCAGTGCTTCGAATATTGCGATACCGAGCACGCCGCACGCCGTAGGCGCATCTGGTCCACCCAATCGACTGAAACCCCATGCCGCCCAGCCGGCGATCGACAGCGAGACGGCCAACAAAACGGCGCTGATGGCACCTACCAGCAGCTTGCCGACAAACACGGGCCACCACGCCGCCGGCAGCCGGGCCAGAAATTCATACGTCTCTTCTTCGTGTTCGACAGAAAACGCCGTAGCAGCGGCACCGGCCGCATAGAGCACGGCGGCCGCCAGGGCAGTGACAAACAAGATCGCCGGGAAATCGGACGAGTACGGCAACAGCATCCTCTCTGCGCACTGGACCAGCAGGCCTAAGACCGCCACGGCCAGCCACAGCCCGCGCAGCATGCGGAACTCTTTCCACACGAAGCGCCAAAGAATCATTCGGCCGCGTAAATCCGCGTGGGCGGTATTCATCATGTCGATCGCAGCGCTCATTTCAGACACCAGCGTTTAACATCGGCCGCAAGGCCGAATCTACTTGCGCCCCCACCCCGACGGCCGCTCAGCCATCGTCCGAGCGGTTACCAACCAGATTCGTCGTGGCCGACGATGCCAGCGGCGCGGCCCCCGGCGATTGTGTCATATAACCTACAAAAATCTCTTCGAGTGATGGTGTGCGAGATTCCACAGCGACGATCCCTCCGGCAAATTGCAGTCTTTCCAGATCGGCGGCGTCGATGCCGCGAACGAGCACATCCCATTGCCGGCCGTGACGCCGCTGATAGATTGTGTGGCCGGCAATCGCGGGCAATGGGGCCGTGGCGTCGTTGACGGTCACGGTCAACTGACGGGTCGATTGTTTCATTTGATCCAGCCGTTCGATTGCAAGAAGCCGGCCCGAGTGCAAGATTGCCACGATGTCGGCCACGCGTTCCACTTCGCCGATTTGATGGCTGGATAGCAGCACGGTGCGGCCCTCGGCAGCGATATCGACCATGCTCTCCAGAAACTCCCGGCGGACCATCGTATCCAGTCCGGAGGTAGGTTCGTCGAGCACCAGCAGCTCGGGTTGGTGAGCCATCGCCAGCGAAAGGGCAACTTTGGCCCGCATCCCCTTCGATAATTGATTGAGCTTGCGATCCAGTGGTACGCGAAACCCAGACACCAGCGTGCGAAACTGGTGCTCGAAACCATCGGCATAGAAACCGGCCGTGAACCAACCGATTTCCGCGGGCGTCATCCATTCGTAGAGCGTCGGCCGTTCGGGCAAATATCCAACACGGCGGCGAATCGCCAGACCGTCGCAGCGGCTATCGAGCCCAAGCACGTGCACCGCGCCCTCGGTTGGCTCGGTCAAACCAAGCAGTAGCCGGATGGCCGTCGTTTTGCCGGCGCCATTCTCGCCCAGCAATGCGAACACGACTCCCGGCGGTATTTCCAACGAAACATCCGATAGCGCCGTATTGCGCCCATACTGTTTTGTCGCATGAAGCAATTCAACAACTGCGGACATGTGAGGCCCCATTTCGAACCGAGTCTTTATTCACTTGTGTTTGCCGCGGCGGGCGCCGGCTAGCTCATCTTGCATCAGACTTTCGATGTCGTGCGCATCCAAGCCGCTGTGCAATGCTTCTTCCAGAACCAGCCGCAACCGTGCCCGGATTAGCTTGGTGCGTTCCGCTTGGCATTGCCGGCGTGCGGCAGCCGCGATCGAGAGTCCCGTTCCGCGGACCGGCTCCAGCACGCCGTCGTCCTGCAACTGCCGATAAGCACGCGCGACTGTGTTGGGATTGATGGTCAGTTCGCGCGCGAATTCGCGCACGCTTGGCACCAGCTCGCCGCTGCGCAGCGCCCCATCGGCGACGGCAAACTTCACTTGCCGAACGATTTGGTCGTATACGGCCAGTCCGTTGCGAACGTCGAGGTGAAGTAACATTGCCAGGCTCCGGAAACTGTACTACCGTAATAGTACGGTAACCAAAGGGGGCAGCCGTGTCAAACTCTTTGGCTCCACTTGGCTAAAAATAATGGAGCCTGTCAGCAGCGTGCGTCTGGGCCATCACCCGCCCCATAGCCCATCTGCCTCGCGACAATTTGTCTTCCCGCTGGGGCCGCAATTCTCGGAATAATTCTTGACTTTTCCAGCCGGCCCCGCTAACGTCAGGCCCGGCCACTCGATGGCGCGGCGGCGCCGTCGATTCCTCTCTATTCGCATTTGCCCGTTTTCGCTTAGCTTGTTCGGTCACAGTGCCTGCCCTGGCGGGATAGGTTTCTGGGCTTTGTGCTGAGGACTTTTATCGCGTCGCATGGAAACAGCCGCTCGGGGCGCTGCGACGCACTTGAAAATTAGCAGGGATATCGCGTTTCTCGTCGCGACCGTCTCGGGAGCACACAATCGAGAAATTGGAGTACAACACATGGTGCGCAAACTGATGAGTTCGCCTTCAACCCATCGGAAATCCGGAAAACTTCTCCGTCGCAAGGCCCGATCGCGGCGGCGAAACAATATCGGCCGCAACGTTGATCTTGGCATGGAGCGGCTCGAGCCGCGCCTGGTGCTCGCCAGTCCCGGGTCGTTGGATACCACGTTCGACCCGGCTGATCTCGACGGCGTGCTGATCGGCAATCTTGGCCTGCCATCCACGGCCAACGTTCGGTTTAACGCGGTTACGACCCAGGCCGACGGCAAGATCGTTGCAGCCGGCTATGTAGACCTACTCAGCAATAACGCCCACGACTTTCTCGTTGCCCGCTTTAATACCGACGGCTCGCTCGATACGACGTTTGGCGTCGATGGCGCCGACGCGGATTCCCTTCCCGACGGGTTCATTACGTTCGATTTCAATGTCAGCGGCGACTCGAGCAATGGCCAGGATGTGGCCATCGATTCGATGGGACGAATCGTCGTCGTTGGAGACGGCCCAAACGCCTCGGAATTAGATAGTTGGACCGTGGCCCGCCTGACGTCCAGCGGGCTATTGGATAGCAGTTTTGGCACCGGCGGCAAAGTCACCACCTCGTGGTCGGCCGGGACACTCAATTTTGGGGCCCAGGCGCATAGCGTCGCCATACAGTCGGATAATAAGATCGTTGTGGCTGGCGACGTGCGAACGTCGAGCTCTTTCACCGAATTTGACTTCGGCGTGGTTCGATACAATACCGATGGTACCCTCGATTCCACATTCGGCACCGGCGGTAAAGTCCAGACTGATTTCTTCGGCGCCCGAGACATCGCCAACGGCGTCGCGATTCAGTCCGACGGCAAAATAGTCGCCGCGGGCTACGCCACGCACGGCACGCAAAATTTCGCCATGGCGCGCTTCGACACCAACGGAGTTCTCGACCCCACGTTCGGCACGGGCGGCAAGGTTGACACCGATATCGTGCCCACCGGTCCGGCGCAAGACAACGCTAATTCGATCGCCATTCAGTCGGACGGCAAGATTCTCCTCGGTGGTTTTACTGCCAATGGGAACGATTTTGTAGCAGCGCGATATCTGTCGACTGGCATCCTCGACACGACGTTTAATCCGGTTCCGTCACCTTCACTTTCTTCCGCGCCCGGCACGCTGCGCATCAATTTTGGTCAGACGGATATCGCCCGGGCGGTCGCCGTCCAGGTCGATGGGCAATACGTCATTGCCGGATCTGCCAGTCTATCGAGCGGGCACGACAATGATACGTTTGCGCTTGGCCGCGTGGACACTACGGGTTCGTTGGACTCGACCTTCGGCACCGGCGGAAAAGTCCAAACGCGGATCAGCGATTTTATCCCGGGTACGATCGGCGTCGCCATCGGAACGGACATGACACTGCAGCCGGACGGCAAGATTCTGGAGGTCGGTTACCTACTGGCGCCGGACGGCCATGAGAAATTTGTCATGGCCCGCTACGAGTCGGGCGTGGTTGTGCAATCGATCGCCGGCCCCGCCGACACGAACGAAGGCGACACTTACACGCTCACACTGGCTTCCGGCGATCCAACCACGACGCAATGGACGATCAATTGGGGCGACAGCGTACAAACCGTTCCGGGCAACCCGACCAGCGTTACACACGTCTATGCGGACGGTGACGCCAGTTACACTATTCAGCGCCACCATCACGACCAGCACTGGTACCGCTCCCGTCGGCAACACCGTTGCGCTAACGGTCCACAACGTCGCCCCGACGCTCGCCATCAGCGGCGCTGCGGACGTTGACGAAGGGTCGCCCTACACACTCAACCTGTCATCGTCCGACCCGGCGACGATACGATCGCGCAGTGGACGATCAACTGGGGTGATACCACCGAGGTCGTGAGTGGCAACCCGGCGAGTGCTTCGCATACATATGCCGATGGCGATGCGAGCTACACGATCAGCGCCACCGCGACTGACGAAGACGGCACCTATTCTGCCGCCAGCAGCGTCGCGGTCACAGTGAACAACGTCGCCCCGACGCTCGCCATCAGCGGCGCTGCGGACGTTGACGAAGGATCGCCCTACACGCTCAACCTGTCATCGTCCGATCCCGGCGACGATACGATCGCGCAGTGGACGATCAACTGGGGTGATACCACCGAGGTCGTGAGCGGCAACCCGGCGAGTGCTTCGCATACATATGCCGATGGCGATGCGAGCTACACGATCAGCGCCACCGCGACTGACGAAGACGGCACCTATTCTGCCGCCAGCAGCGTTGCGGTAACGGTCCACAACGTCGCCCCGACGCTCGCCATCAGCGGCGCTGCGGACGTTGACGAAGGGTCGCCCTACACACTCAACCTGTCATCGTCCGATCCCGGCGACGATACGATCGCGCAGTGGACGATCAACTGGGGTGATACCACCGAGGTCGTGAGCGGCAACCCGGCGAGTGCTTCGCATACATATGCCGATGGCGATGCGAGCTACACGATCAGCGCCACCGCGACTGACGAAGACGGCACCTATTCTGCCGCCAGCAGCGTTGCGGTAACCGTGAACAACGTCGCCCCGACGCTCGCTATCAGCGGCGCTGCGGACGTTGACGAAGGGTCGCCCTATACACTCAACCTGTCATCGTCCGATCCCGGCGACGATACGATCGCGCAGTGGACGATCAACTGGGGTGATACCACCGAGGTCGTCAGCGGCAACCCGGCGAGTGCTTCGCACACATATGCCGATGGCGATGCGAGCTACACGATCAGCGCCACCGCGACTGACGAAGACGGCACCTATTCTGCCGCCAGCAGCGTTGCGGTAACCGTGAACAACGTCGCCCCGACGATCGATTCGCTCACCATCACAGCGGCGGTCGATGCCAACCAGCCGGCGACGCTTACCGGCACCTATAGCGATCCCGGTACGCTTGATACCCACCAAGTGGATATCGATTGGAACGGCGATGGCACCTTCGACGAGACCGTATCGGTATCCGGCGGCTCGTTCACAGTCAATCACACGTATGCCACGGCCGGCACGCTGAACGTAAAGGCTCGAGTGCGCGACAACGACGGCGGAACGTCGACGGTAGCAACGGCCCAAGTGACCGTGCTGGGAGTCGGCGCCACGCTGGTCGGCAACACGCTGCACATCGTCGGCACCAATCAGAACGACATCGTCACTATCAGCAAGAGCGGCAGCCAGCTCAAAATCGTTGCATCGTTCATTAACAACTTTACGCCTGTATATTTCAACCTGGCAAGCGTCGCGCAACTCTACGTCCGCGTGTACGCCGGCTCCGATATCGTGGCGGTGGCGAACTCGATCACGACGCCGACCACTATCGACGGCGGCGTGGACAACGACGTTCTCACGGCCGGCGGCGGAAATACCACCATCTTCGGCGGCAACGGAAACGACGTGCTCGTCGGTGGTCCCGGCAATAACATCCTCGTTGGTGGTGACGGGGCGGACGTCATCGTCGGCGGAAAGGGCCGCGACCTGGTCATCGGCGGCGATGACACCGACGTCCTTACCGGCGGCTCGGGAGACGACATTCTGATCGGAGGCTGGACCACCCACGACTCGGATACCGCCGCCTTAGACGCTATCATGGCGATCTGGACGTCGTCAGCCAGTTTCAACGACCGCGTGGCAGACTTGACGGATACTGGCGGCTTGCTCGAGCCGGGCATCGCCGTCTTCGACGATGGCGATCACGATGTCCTATCGAGCGGTTCGGGGCACGATCTGGTATTCGCCAACACCGACTTGTGGAGTGGCGGCTTCGATGTGGCTGCGGTTCAATTGGTCAGCGACATTCTTGAGCCTGTTAGCTAGTTGCGGCGAATTCGTGCTCGTTGAAGAGCGGGCCAGTCGCCCACAACCTTTGACCGCAAAACAGAAACCGCCTGCCCAGGAAACTGGGCAGGCGGCGTTTGCGGAGGTATCGGAGAGAGAGCGTTCGCGTAAGAAGTTCGCAGGTGATTGTTTCATAGGCAGCTTTCCTTGTTAAAACCCACTCCCCGTTTCCGGGGAGGGGTCAAAGCAGGTGCTACTTGCCGAAGGCCAATTGTGCGTTGGCGGTTGTAAGTTCAACTGCGGTTCTCGACGCCAGGCTGCCATCGGCCCGCAATACTTCGATGTCGCCAACCGTGGCACTGGCGAGCTCGACTTGCGGGAGCCGAATCTTCACCGAGCCGGTGCTCCACTCGAGCACTTCGACCGGAAGCGACAGTCCGCTGACACGCAGGCGGGCAACACCTGGCTTGTCGCCGAAGGCCTGACCGTCTACCAGCAGCGTGCTGCCGACCGCGATCTTCGTGCGGGGCTGCTCGACTGCAGGTGCCGTGATGCTGGCAGGTGACGTGAACGAGGCGGGCATCGCGAAGGATGGCGTCGTATTGACCGGAGCCGAGAAGGCCGTGCCAATCGTGCCCGTGAAATCGGCCATTGCAGCGGGAGCATTCGATGCGCCAAGCGTTCCAATGGCGCTGATCGACGGCAGCATTAACTGTTGTCCGGGAACCAAGGCCGCGTTTATCGGCAGGCGGTTGTACTGGGCGATATAGTTCGCGTTCGAGCTGGTTCCATATTCCTTCAACGAGATCGTGTAGCACGAGTCGCCGGGCAGCACGTAGTAGTTGCAATGAAACGGTTCATATGCCTGGCAGCCGTAAACCGGGTGTACACAACCATAGTAAGAGTAGCAACCGTAACTTGGGTAGCAGTAATTCGAATAGCATTTGTAATTCGAATAGCAGTGACCGTCGTAGCAAGGCTTGTGACAACTATAGTTGTCAGACTTGAAGCTCTTGACCTTCTGCGAATTGCCACCGAGGTTGAATTTCAAGGCGCTACTGTGGATACTGTGATTTTGGTTGCCGCCATTGCCGTTCTTGGCAAACGCGGCGCTGGCCGTCATCAGGCTGGCTGCTGTCGCCAAAGTTGCAATCAATCTGGTCGCTGAAGTTGTCATTTTATGACTCCTGTAGAGAAATGGGGTTTAGAAACACCTAGTTTCGCGGAGCGACGTTGCCCCGCTTCACCCTTCTCTTACGGCCGGGCGGCGGCTTGTTACAGCGGCCAGCTAAAGCGGCCGAAAAGGCGGCAAAAACAGTCAAACACCGCGGCATTTTTTGGCCCAAGGCACCCCATGCCGCAACCAGCGGCTGCCCGGTTAGAATGAAGCAAGCCGGGGCGTTCGCGGCCCCGTCTCAGGGCGCGTCCCCGAAAATGGCTCGGCTATCGCACCCTGGCGGCACCGCCCGTGCCGGCATCGAGATTCAGACCTACTGTGCGATCATCGCTTGCCGGCTGCTGGGGCGGTGGACTGGCGGCCAGCCGACGCAGCGAACGTTCGAAACCGTCTCGCTGTAGCTGCAAGGCTAGGCGGACGAAGAGGAACTGCTGACGCACCTCAAAAAACTTCAGCCTCGCGCCCGCTAATCCCGCTCTTGTCCTACAGCCCCCGGATCATTTCAGGCTGCGCGCAAAACAAGCTTCTGCCGGCCATTTCGACCCAGCAGCCCTTCCCCCGGGCCTTGGGCGATGGAACCCGGTACATTACGCAAAGCGCGCCATAGAAGGCACACCCAAAGGGTCGTCGCGTTCGGCTGCTCAGCTCACCGAGACACTTACTTCGTCGAACCCGGTGAGCAAGCTGTCGCTCGCCGTCAATCGCAGGACGTAACTTCCGGCGGTGCTGAACTGGGCGGTCGTGCTGGCCGCCTGATCGTTGGCAAATGTAACGTTTCCTGGGCCACTAACCTTCGTCCAGAGCGCTGTCAGCATCTCAGTTCCGGCAGGCTGACCATCGTCGCTAATCGTACCGCTGATTTGAAGCGGCTGATCGTGGATAGCCGTCAGACTCGGCCCGATGTCGACAACAGGTGGGAGATTGCCCACCAGAAGCGCATTGTTGGCAGCCTGTGGCGCCGTGTAGTTGATGATCAGCTTCGGCCGTTGGCTCGCGGTTTTCGCTTCGCTTGTGGCGACCGTGACGGCTTTTGAGACGGCGTAGTCTTTGATGATGATGCCATAGTTGTCGGCTGCATTGTTGATCCAGGCCTGAACGGCCGACACGCCGGCATCGTTCAAGTTGATGCTATAGACGCCTTTGCTGGTGGCGTTTAATTGCCCGAGCACGGCCGATTCTTGGTCGCCGTTGCCGCTCGCGCCGGCGCCGGCCCAATTGTTTCCGGTGGAGTATTGCTGCCACGTGGCCGACAGTTCGTCCCACGCCTGCTGCAACGCGTAAACTTCATAACTATCTTTGCTCGAACCGGTGACGTAGAACTCGATCGAGACCGATTGCACCGTGCTGCCGACCGGGATCGCCGATACATCCCATCTAAAGAGCCCCGCCACATCAGGCTTGCCGTCGATGCTGAGTTTGGTGTCGTTTCCATAGTTGCGGGTGGATTTCTTGCTGGAAATCGTGGTGTCGGTCGTGCCGGCATAAGTCACATTCGGAAACAGCCCGTTCTGGAAGGCGATCTGCTCGGGAGTGTCGCCGGGCGTGGGAGGTGGATCGCCCAGTTCGTTGGTCGATGCTGCCGAAACGACGATTGACGCGTCATCCGATCGCGTCAGCAGACCATCGTCGGCCGAGAGTCGCAGCACGTAAGTGCCCGCTGCGCTGAATGTGGCGGTCGTACTCGCAAGTAAATTGTTCCCAAACGTGACGGAGCCTGGGCCGCTAACCAACGTCCACAACGTATGCAGCACAGTGGGGGTGGGCTGGCCATCGTCCGAAGCGGTTCCCAAAAGCGCGACCGGTGTGCCCACAACGGCCGTTGTGTCCGCGCCCGCGAACACACTTGGCGGCAGGTTCGGCGTGGTTGTATCAAAGCTAAAGAGCACACTCTTCCCATCGGCCAGGAACGCGATTTGGTCCGTCGATGTTATTTTAGTGGTGGTGACATTATTGAGACTGCCAGCGATGAGCACCTTCGTTGGACTGAAGGATATATTATCGAGCGGCGACGTGTTGTAAACGATATCTGCGGAGTGGTCTCCGTTCGTGCGGGCAATGATCAGTTGGCCGGCTGCCTCGTCCACCACGATCACCGGCCGGGTGCCGGTACCGCTGACATTGTAAAGATTATCCCACGTGCCGTTCGGCCGCCGCACCAGGAGGGCGATTTTCGGGTAACCAGACTTGTCGTAACTCGTCTTCACGGCGGCGTACAGCGTACCATCCGAAGCGACCGCGAGGTGTATGTGGTCGTCTGCCATTCCGTGGCCGACGCTCAATGCCGATTGGCCGGCCGGTACCTCGTCGGCCGACCATGCCGTCGCCGCCGCTCCGTCTTCATGCACGCTGAAGCCAAACCGTTTGGTGTTCTGGTTCGACCACATCACGCCGATTTCGTTGTCCGGCATGGCGACGATGGAGCAAATATCGTCGCTAGTGATTCCCGAGGCGACGGTGATCGGTGCACTCCAATTTGTATATAGGCCGTCGCTGTAGCGAACCTCGACCGAGGACTTTGAGTCGGAGGCAATCCAGATGCGGCCCGTGGAATCGACGTCGAGCGTCGCAGTTTCGCCGCCGCTGGAAAGCGATATATTCACCAGATTCGGCTGCAGCGACCAGGCTTCGAACTGATTGTCTGCGGCATCGTATTGCAGTGTCGCGAACTCTGAACTCGTACCCGAGTACAAAAGCACGTGCGCCAAATCGCCGACTACCTTAACGTCGGCATGAACGCTCTTGTTGGTCGAGATCTGCTCTGTTTGTGTCCAACTGGTGCCATCGAGCCGGTACACCCACGTGCCCGACGAATTGGGCATCACGGTCCACCATTGGCCGGCATACTCGAAGATTTTCGACTGTGGCTTTTCGCCCGCATTTTGCGAGGTCGAAATGTTCTGCAGCGGCGTAATCGACAGCATTTGCCGATTCTCAAGCGTTTCCATAGCGAGAGTCCGCCCGTAGCGGCATCGACTATTTCGCCTGGGGCTAGCTTTGCGATTTGGTTGAAGCAACAAACGGCGGAGGCTTTTCAACGGGTGCATGGACAGGGGTGCCTTTGTCAATTGCGCCGGGGGCGAGAGGGCCCGCTGCTAGCTGTGAACTACGTGTGAAAAGATACGGACTACGTAAACTGCGTAGAACTTCCATGCTAGTTGCCCTGCCTAAATGTCAATGAAGATAAACAGCTATAAACTCTGCGCAAGAAACAAAGTCTGGGATGAAAATGAATACGACCGCTAGAGCCGTCAAAATCTGTGGCTAGGCGGAGGCCGGAATGTTGCCAAAATGAGACAACGGCCTAAATCAGATAGAAGCGGCTGGCGCAACAAGCCGGTCGCGCAAAAGATGGCGACACGCCGCCGCTGAACATACTACGTCAGTAGTGCTGGCGATTTCGCTACGCGGCTTTGGCCCACGGGGTCGCGGATGAAGACGGGCGCCCGCAACGTGAAACCGCCCATCTATAAAACTCTTGCTTCGACGCGATGTTGTCGTTTAGTTGCCCAGTTGTTCGCCGAGCCACTCCAAGTACGCGTCGCTACCTTCCACGAGCGGCATGGCAATCATTTCCGGCACTTCATACGGATGAATCTCGGCAAACAGCTTCTGAATCGGCTCAAGTTGAGCCCGATTTGTCTTGATCGAGCACACCCATTCCTCGGCGGTTTCCACCTTGCCCCGCCAACGAAAGGTGCTGGCGATTGGCCCGCTGATTTGAACGCATCCAGCCAACCGGCGCGACACGAGTTCAGACGCAATTTGCTCGGCATCGTGCCGCGTCCCGGTTGACGTCGTGATTTGTATAAATTCGCTCATCAATTCATCAACCTGGAATCAATGACCAAGTAATCGATCTACGGCCGCCCCTATATCCGCTTCGCGCATCAACGACTCGCCCACTAGGATCGCATCCACACCGGCCGCTTCCAATCGCCGCACATCTTCGTGTGTTTGGATGCCGCTTTCGCCAACGAGCACGCACTGGGTGGGCACTCGCTCGCGCATCCGAATCGTATGCTCCAGATCAACCGCGAAGGAATGCAAATCTCGATTGTTGGCGCCGATCAGCGTCGCCCCCGCATCGAAAACCCGCTGCAAATTATCGGGTTGATACAATTCGACCAGCGGCGTCATGCCCAAATCGCACGTCGCATTAAACAGTTTCCGCAAGTTGCAATCGTCCAGGCACTCCGCAATCAGCAGGACCGCATCTGCCCCGGCCGCCCTGGCCTCGAGCACTTGATACGTGTCGAGGATGAAATCCTTACGCAGCACGGGCAGGCCGACCGCCGAGCGAATTTGCGATAGATATTCAAGCCGGCCCTGAAAATACGACTCATCCGTCAGGACGCTGATGCACGTCGCGCCATGAGATTCGTAAGCCTTGGCAATCGCTACGGGAGCGAAGTCCTTGCGAATCAGCCCCGCTGCGGGACTGGCCTTCTTAACCTCCGCGATCAGTTTGATCGGCCCGCCAGCCGCTAGCGGCGTAAAAAAATCGCGCACCGCGGGTGCATCCGACAGCCGCGCTTGCAAGTCCGCCTCCGGCACTGACACCTTAGCGCGCTCAATTTCGGCCCGTTTCGTGGTAACAATTTTGTCGAGAATTGTCGGCATGCTTGCAACCTGGCGGCCGTGGTTGTTCATCCTGTGACCATCTTAACGCACGCGCCCAAAAACGCTATCGTTGACAGTAAAACTGCTCTAGAAACGGGGCGATTCACCATTCCGTCGGGGAATGCTTGTCGGTATCATTGCCCCGATTTTATCTCTAGCTAGCTGGGGTTGTAACATCCATGAGCGCCTTCCGCACCGAACGCGACACGATGGGCGAGATGCAAGTGCCTGCCGACGCCTTGTACGGCGCGTCCACCGCACGAGCGATCGAGAATTTCCCTGTCGCCCTGGAGCCGGTGCCGGCCGCCGTCATCCATGCATTTGGATATTTGAAGGCCGCTTGCGCCCAAGCCAACCTCGATCTCGGCAAGCTCGACGAGACACGCGCGCACGCCATTATCGCGGCTTCGGAAGATGTCGCCGAGGGCAAGTATGATTCGCATTTTCCGGTGGACATCTATCAAACTGGCTCAGGCACATCGACCAACACCAACGCCAACGAAGTGATCGCGAACCTGGCGAATCAACGTTTGGGATTTGGCGTCGGCGCGAAGGGCAAGGAAGGGGCCGTACATCCGAACGACCATGTCAACATGGGCCAGTCGTCGAACGACACTTTTCCCACGGCGATGCACATTGCGGCCAGCGTGGCGATTGGCCGGGAATTGATCATGGCCCTCGCGCGGCTTCAGGACGAACTCGCCGCAAAGGCCGAACAATGGGACAAGATTGTAAAAATTGGCCGCACGCATTTGATGGATGCCACGCCGATCCGTGTTGGCCAGGTGTTTTCCGGCTACGCGGCCCAGGCCGAATACGCGACGATTCGCGCCAGCCGGGCACTCAAACGGCTGGAAGAAAACATGCCGATCGGCGGCACGGCTGTCGGCACGGGCATCAACACGCATCCGTCTTTCGCGGCCAAAGTTTGCGTCGCACTCTCGAATAAGCTCGGCGGGACGTACACCGAGGCAGACAATCATCCAGAGGCCCAGGCGGCCAAGGACTCGTTCGTCGAAGCCCACGGCGAACTGAAGACGATCGCGGTTTCGCTTTCCAAAATTGCGAGCGACATCCGGCTGCTCGGATCCGGCCCGCGATGCGGCATTTTCGAGCTCTCGTTGCCGGCCACTCAGCCCGGCTCCTCCATCATGCCGGGTAAGGTCAATCCCGTCATTGCCGAATCGGTGGTACAGGTTGTGTGCCGTGTGTTGGGCAACGACGTCGTCGTCAGCACCGCCGGCTTGGGTGGTATCGGCTCGCTGTTCGAGCTGAATGTCGCCATGCCCGTTATGATCGACGCCTTTCTGGAATCGGTGAAGCTGCTCGCAAACGTTTCGAATGTGATGGTTAGCAAGCTGCTCTCGGGACTCGTCGTCAACGAAGATCGCTGCCGGCAGCTGATCGAACAATCGTTGATGATGGTGACGTCGCTGGCGCCAAAGATCGGCTACGAAAAATCTGCCGCTTTGGCCGCCGATGCATTCGAAAGCGGCAAAACGATTCGTGAATTATGTCGGGAGCGCAAAGTGCTTCCCGACAAAGAACTCGATGATGTGCTCGACCCCTGGAAGATGACCGAGCCACGGGAGTAATTCGATAGATGTTGAGCTAGACATCGTAACGCAAGCTTGCGGCTTAGCTCAAGGACCGAAAACACATTGGAGTTGGAAACGATGGCAAGGAAGCTGTCACACATCGCACGGTGCGCGTATTTTCTCGGAATGGCCGGAATCGCTCTGCTGGGGGCCGGCATGTCATTGGCGCAAAGCGAGATTGAAGTAACCGCGCCGGACCAGGTCATCGAGAATCCGTTCGCATCGTCCCAGCCGAAGCCGCGCATCGTGCCCGAAGAGCCGCAGACTTCGCGCCGTGGTCCGATCACCTATCAGAATCCGTTTGCGGCCATGTCGAAGTCGCCGCCCGTTGACACTTCCTTGAGACCGGGCCCTGTGAGTCGCTGGCAACGTCCGAAGATCGCCAACGACGAACCATCGCCAATCAAATCAGCCGTGCTTACCACACAGCCCGATGAACCAAATACGGCCCCGTGGGACCAATTGCCCGCGGCCGAAGAATTGCGGCACCGCGCCGCCGCCCGCGAAGAAACCGACCCGACGTTCTACTCACGGCTGGTCAATGTGCCCGACACGATCCGGTTTACGCCCAAATCGCTCGCGCAACCAACATGGTTTCTCGTCGAAACCAATGAAGCCATTTCGACCAAATTACGCTCCTTGCCTAGGGAGCCGGCTGTCTTCGAGGCGCCATTAAAGGCTGCGGGTTTGGCTGAACAAACTATTGCGCTATCTCCAGATCTTGATTCCGTTCGTGCTGATCGCGTAGTGAACGCATTTTCGCTGGACTCATTCAATACGCCCTCGGGCAAGATCGAATTATCGCCGACAATCGTTTCCGATTGCGTCGACACCCCCGAAGGTTGGCTCGAACAGGCCCAGCATTCCGCAAAAACCGCCAACTCAATTGAAGATTTATCAATCGTCATCGAATTATGCGATCGCGGAGTGCGCGGAGGTCCGGCCGGGGAATTGTCATCGTCACTGCGTCGGCTCTCCGCTTGGGCACACAATCGTCGCGGCGAATTGCAGGCCGACGCCGGCCGAACCGACGAGGCACTCCACGATTTCCAAATTGCGATTTCGCTGGACTCGAAGTGTTCGTTGGCCATTCACAACCGCGCGGTTACGCTCGCTCAACAACACCAATTTGCCGCCGCACTTCGCGACTTTAATCGCGTCATCGAGCTCAACCCTGGCTTGGCCGTCGCCTATCGGAACCGGGCGGAGTTGCTCGCGGCTCTCGGCAGAATGGATGAAGCTGTCGCTGATTACAACCAAGCCCTCGAGAGTCTGCCGAACGACTCTCAACTCTTTCGAGGGCGGGCCTATTGCTATCAACGGCTGGGCGACTTTCACAAGGCATTGATCGACCTCAACCGTTCGATCGAGATATCACCCAACGAACCCGATGCCATGACGCAACGCGGAAATCTAGCAGCGGAAAATGGCAATTTCGAACAGGCGATCGCCGATTTTCAGCGGGCCGTAGACATCGATCCGAATTGGGCCGATGCTTATCGCAGCTTGGCATGGCTGCGGGCTACTTGCCCGAATCCGCAATTACAGAATCCGCAGCAGGCGATTACGGCTGCGGAGCAGGCCGCCAAACTTTCTCCCGGCGACGATTACTTGATTCTCGACACGCTTGCCGCTGCTCGCGCTAGCGGGGGACAGTTCAAGCAGGCGATTGATATCCAAGAGAAAGCACTGGCTAATGCACCCCCTGAGCTAGTGCCATCGCTTGAAAAGCGGCTGCAACTCTATCAGCACGGCCGGGCGTTTCGAGCTATCTCGGCACCGACGGCCGTACGCGCCGTGTCGCACGAGTCGCCATCGGACCCCACCGTGTCGGATAGTTCATCGCAATAGCGCTTTACTTTCTGCTTCGATTTGCGCCCGCTAGAACCACAGTGCGTTTCTCGTCGATATCATTGCGCGCACATGTAAATGTAGGAAAGTTGGTGAGACCTTGCCGATTTTGCTGAGTTTTTCGGTAGTTCCAGTTAGGTTGAGCCGGCTCGCCGGTCGATAGACAGCGACAAGCGAATGCTTATAGGCCAGGCAGCAGCGAGAATCGCCTCTGCCGCGGCTTTCCGCCCCTAATCGCGACTATTCACTCAATCTAAGTTGGATGGGTTTAGCCATGCGTCTTGCACGCTACTTCCCCATAGTTGTATTGGCAGGTTTCGTTTGCCAGACTGCAGTCCCATTTACTGCTCGCGCCGGGGACAGCGCGGCGGTAGCAACCACGGACGCGTCGCCGGCGCTACAGAACAACGGCCGCATCGTCGACGGCTCTGTGCAGCAAGCCGGATACTACGACTCGCGCCCGCAGCCCAACGCAACGGCGATTAAGCCGTCCGAACCCGACCCAAATCACAGGAACGGCGCCTTATTTCATGGTGCGCCATTGCATTTTCCCAAGCTGCCGTTTAGCCGGCGGACGCCGACCAACCGGACCTCTACGCACCCGTCGCAGTCGGCATCCAATCAAGCGAGCCCAAATAACACAGACCAGATGCGGCAGCGCACAGCAAATCAAACCGCCGCCGGCCGCTCCGTGCCGTCGCGCGTGAGCGCCGCTCCGCAGTCTGCCGGGACCAGCAACAACCCGACCGCTCGAAACGCAGCCAGTCGGCCACAACAGCCGATCCGCCAAGCCGCAGCGCCTTACCCGCAGCCGCTTGCCACGCGCCCAACCGCAGCTGCGCCGGCAGACCGCAATACTTCACGCGTCTCGCCGTGGACTACAACGCCGGCCATTGCAGCGGTTGCCGTACCGACCGCCGTTGGCGCATCGGCCGCTGTCGCTGCAGTGCCCGGACATCGAGCGCCATTATCGCCAGCCGACCAGCTTGTCGTCCAGGCTCACGACTGGAGCACAACCGCGAATAGTGAACAAGACTATTTCCGAATCATCGAAACGTGCCGGCGGGCCCAAGCCAGTCACTGCAGTCCCGAAACGGCCAAGTATGCCAACAAACTCACGGCGTGGGCTTTTAATCGTCGCGGCCAGCTAAGGGCCGAAGCGGGGCAGGACAAAGATGCAATTCTGGATTTCGACGACGCCATTCGGGCCGATTCCACTTGTTGGCGCGCCGTGCATAATCGCGGTGTGCTTCTCGCTCAAGCTGGCCAGTTTGAAAGAGCGTTTGATGATTTCAGCCGCACAATCCAATTCAATCCGCGATATGCGAAGGCGTATTCGAATCGGGCCGCTCTGTTTATGGTGGCGAATAACCTGCATGCCGCTCTGCAGGATTACAACCGTGCCATCGAGCTGGATGCTAATCTGGCGGTGGCCCATCGCGGCTGCGGACGGGTTTGCCAGTTGCTCGGCCGAATGGAGGATGCGTCCGGGCATTACGATGCCGCTGTACAGCTCGCACCGAACGACGCCTACGCGGCTGCCTGCCGCGCCGATTTGCTGACTGATATCGGCCGTTATTCCGATGCCCTTGCTGAATACAACCGCGCTCTGCAAATCGATTCGAGATCGAGCCAGGCGCATTGTGGTTCCGCATGGTTGCTGGCGACATGTCCCGACAGCTCGGTCCGCAACCCGGAATTGGCGGTTGAGCGAGCCAAGAAGGCCATCGAGCTGAGCGGCCACAAGGATGCCGTGAGTTTCGACTCGCTTGCCGCCGCCCAGGCTAGCGCCGGCGACTTCACCGCTGCCATGCAATCGATCCGCAAAGCGATCGAGCTGGCGCCCGCCGACGAACGCGACTCGTACAAAGATCGGCTCGTGATGTATCAACAGGCGAAGCCTTATCGTATCGCGCCGGTCGAGCGCATTGCACTGCAAACCGGTTACGCGGCGGGGAGTGGGGAGCGGGGAGCAGGGAGTCGGAGATTCTGACTTCATGCTCCTAGCTCCTAGCTCCATCCTTATCTTTGGGGGGAGCGCTAGAGCCTGGTTGCGAAAGCGGCCAGGCTCTCGTCGTGCGCGGGTACACAGGAGAGCTATCCCAATTCTGCGGAGTGCGCGGAGCAAAATTAAACTGCTCCTTCTCTCTGCGATTTGACATTGCGTTCGTTACGCGAACCGGCCGAAAATGCAGCCTGCATGATCACCCGGTTTCGCTATCTTTATCGCGCCTATCGCTACCGCTTTCGGGTCGATCCCGCGGAAGTCCGGTTTGTTCGCAGCAGCTTGCAGCCGGAGCAGGTCGCCGTGGATATCGGATGCCACAAAGGCGCTTATACGTATTGGATGCGCCGCGCCGTCGGACCGAGTGGTACGGTCTACGCCTTCGAGCCGCAACCGCGCCAAGTGGCCTACCTGCGTGAAGCATTTTCGGCCATGCACTACGGCAACGTCGTGCTCCTGCCGACGGCTGTCTCGAACAAGTGCGGCGAAATGCCCCTCTATACGACGCCGGAATCCACACATGCCGCCACACTGGAAAACAGGAGCGACGAGCGAGTAGAGCGGAGCGGGGTCCGGCAAAGTAGTTTGGCCTCCCCGCTTCGTGCCCCCTCCTCCCTGGTCACAGTCGATGTGACCACACTCGACGAGTTCTTCGAAAATACGGGGCGTAAGGCCGGTGGCAATGATGAAGCTGGCCGCAGGCCTGACTTCCTCAAGATCGATGTCGAGGGCCACGAATTTTCGGTTCTGGAAGGCGCGCGACGCACACTGGAAGCTCATCATCCAACAATCCTCATCGAATGTGAAGCCCGCCACCGCCCCGATGGCGATGTCCGCCCCGTCTTCAACTTACTCCAATCGCTCGGCTACACCGGCAGCTTCTTCTGCCATCGCACGCGACATCCGCTTGCCGCATTCGACCCGGCCATGCATCAGCACCTCGATCCAAATTCGGACCGCCTGCCGTCCGGCTACGTCAACAACTTCGCGTTTGAGCGCTCCACGTAGGCGAGTGTCTACGCCACTCGCATTCGGCAGTTTCGGAGCAAGAGTGATTCCGTATCGATTTTGATGTCAACGGCTCATCGGGCGCCGCGCCCATCCCGGGCTCACCACAGTTGCCACTGATGCTGCGTGACGACGTACAGGCCCAGCAGCAGGTTCGTTACGACGTGGGCGGAGACGCAGTCCCAGATATTGCGCGTGCGGACCATGAGCCACGTGACGAGGCTGAACCACGCGAGGGCGGCGAGCTTTTCTGGGTGGTAGAGCACCGGCACAAGGATGCCGATTACGACGGCGGATGTTGTCACACGGCCGAACGGAACTTCCCACCACCGATCGGACATCACGTAACGCATCAGCCAGCCGCGGAGAAAGAATTCTTCGATAATGGGCACGATGAGCGCCAGTCCGACAAAGCGAAGAGCCAGGAACGCATAGGCCCGCGCTGGCGTCGCGGCCAGTTCGTCGAGTGGGTTATACGATGGCCGTTCGGCGAGTCCAAGCCAGCCGACGATCCGGCTGCGCGGGCCGAGATTCTCGACGAGCCGCTGCTCGAGCCCCAATTGCGAGAGGCCGATCCAGAAGACAACGCCTGCGACGCCGACGCCGATTGCCAGCCACGAAATGTGAAACCGGAATTGGCGGTAGCCGGGCAGGACGAACAGCATCGCCGCGATGGTTAGCGTGATCTTCACCGTGTAGACTAGCGGGTAGTCGTGGTATTCGAGGCCGAACCAGTTTTGGTTGACGGCCGGTAGCGAACTGCCATCTGGCAGGATTTTGGCCGGCTTTGGCGCCGCTGGCTCGAACGAACCGACGAGCATGTAGATGACAAACGGGAGCAGAAACGTCAGCCATGGATGCCGCTCCGTCAGACCGCCACCGTGCTCGGGTGGTCGCGTCTCTGTGAGACGCGATTGCAAGTTTCGGACAAACTCGCCTGGAGGCAGCTGCGGTGCGGCGGACGGTTGCTCTTGCCCTTTTTCCGGCTGCGGTTTAGAAGCGTCGTTGTTCAAATCCATGGTTCCTGATGGACGAAGGGGAAGGGCCCCATTTAGCTCGGAAGTATCGGCAAAGTGAACCTGTCCCCGCAGTATTGATGGAGTTGGAGTGTCCGATTCCACGCCGCTTCGCTTGCGAGCGGCAAGCGACCGCATAGCCGCCAAACTTGCTATCTTTGGGCCATTTTTGGCCTATGGATCGTCACGACTGAGCCAAAAATTAACGAAATTGGGCTGGCCTAACCGACGGAACCAATTACTATACATAGTTCTCCCACCGTTTTCAGGACCGGCCGCCCCGGGCGGCCGGACTGTTCTTGTCAGGCGAAAGCCTGACCTACGGGCGACCCCTTAGATTTGGAGACCCCTTCCAATGCAAAACGTGCTGTAACATAGGCCGGCGGCCAACGCCGCTGTAAGCTTCGGCGCGTGCATTGCGATGGAAGTTCCCGCCCGGCCTCACGACTTCAGCGATTAGCCGTCGCGGAGCGTGTTCCCTTTATTGTTCAAACATCGGCCTTACGGCCGGTGCTACTACTAGTGAGCGACTATAGACCACCAGCCACCAGTTGGTGCCGGCGAGACAAAGCCATGGACCTCAAGCAACTACGCAACATCGGTATCTCCGCACACATTGACTCGGGCAAGACGACCTTGAGCGAGCGGATTCTGTATTACGCCGGACGCATCCACAAGATCGAAGACGTCCGCGGCGGCGGCGACGGGGCTACCATGGACTACATGGAGCTCGAAAAAGAGCGCGGGATCACGATCACCAGCGCCGCGACCACGCTCAAGTGGCAGGACCATACGATCAATCTCATCGATACGCCGGGCCACGTCGACTTCACGGTCGAGGTGGAGCGCAGCCTGCGGGTACTGGACGGCGCGATTCTAGTGCTGTGCGCGGTAGGCGGAGTGCAGTCGCAATCGATCACAGTTGACCGCCAGATGAAGAGGTACCACGTGCCGCGGCTGGCGTTCATCAATAAGATGGACCGCACCGGCGCGAACCCTGAGTCGGTCGTAAAGCAGCTCAAAGAGAAGCTCGGGTGCGACGCCATGCTGATGCAGATTCCCATCGGCCGCGAGGAGAAGTTCGAGGGCGTTGTCGATCTCGTGCGGATGAAGGCGATTTACTTCGATGGCGCCAATGGCGAGAAGGTGCGCGAGGAGACAATCCCCGCGGCGCTTGCCAAGGAGGCGGAAGCGGCCCGCCACCACATGCTCGAATCGCTGTCCATGTACAGCGATAAGTTGATGGAAATGCTCCTCAGCGAAGAAGTGATCTCTGAAGAGGTTATCCACGACGTCATTCGGCACGCCGTGATCGAGCAGGAATTCACGCCGGTCTATTTGGGCACGGCGTATCGCAACAGAGGCGTTCAGCCGCTATTGGATGCGATCGTTAAGTATCTGCCCACTCCGCTGGATTCGCCCTCGAAGGGAAAGGATCCGACGGACCAGAGCAAGGTCATCGAGCTTTCGCCCGATCCGAACAAGCCGTTCGTAGGTATGGCATTCAAGATCGTCGAAGACGAGTTCGGCCAACTGACGTTCACGCGGATTTACCAGGGCAAAGTCGAGAAGGGGGGCAGCTACTTCAATCAGCGGACCGGCAAGAAGGACCGCTTCAGCCGGATCGTTAAGATGCACGCCGAGAAACGCGAGGAAATCGACTCGGCCGAGGCCGGCGACATCGTAGCCATCATGGGCATCGACTGCGCGAGCGGGGACACCTATTGCAGCGAGCCGAAGTACTGCACGCTGGAAAATATCTTCGTGGCCAAGCCGGTGATCAAGATGTCGATCGCGCCGCTGTCACGCGACAACGCCGATCGGCTCAGCAAGGCCCTGCAGCGGTTCCGCAAAGAGGATCCGACGTTCCAGGTTATGACCGACGAGGAGACGGGCGAAACCGTCATCGCCGGCATGGGCGAGCTGCACCTCGAGATTTACGTCGAGCGGATTCGCCGCGAATATCGCGTTGAGGTCGAGGTCGGCGCACCGAAGGTGAGCTACCGCGAATCGGCCACTAAACCCGTGGCGTTCGACTTCACCCACAAGAAGCAAACCGGCGGTTCCGGCCAGTACGCCCACATCGTTGGCAAGATGAGCCCGATGACCGAGGAAGACATGGCAGCGGCCGAAGGCGAGCTGTTGTTCGTCGACAATGTGGTTGGCGGACGCATTCCAAAGAACTTCATCCCTGCCATCGAAAAAGGCTTCCGCAACATGCTGGCGAAGGGTCCGGTGGCCGGCTTCCCGGTCGTCAGCATGCGGATCGATCTCAACGACGGCAAGCACCACGAAGTCGACAGTTCGGACATGGCGTTCATGGTCTGCGCCCAGAACTGCTTCCGCGAAACGTTCCCCAAGATGAAGCCGGCCCTCCTCGAGCCGATCATGCTGATGGAGCTGGAAGTGCCGGAACAATTCCAGGGCACGGTGGTCGGCAACATTTCGGCCCGACGCGGTATCGTGATGTCGACCGACATGATCAACAAAATCACGAAGATCACCGCCGAGGTCCCGCTGGCAGAAACCTTCGGCTACTCGACCGACCTCCGTTCGATGACGCAAGGCCAGGGCACGTTCACGATGGAGCTGGCCAAGTACCGCCCGGTGCCGGCAAGTATCCAGGCCGAAGTGATCGCGGAACGCAAAGCCGAGCTACAACCGGCGTAATATAAAGCCGCAACCGATGGTCATGATTTCACGTGGTCATCTGCTCCCGGTTGCAAATTTCTTCGCGTCCTCGTAGAGCGTATCGGGGCAGATGTCTTGCTCATGCGGCCACGACTTCGGTTCCCGCCTCGGCCCGCGCTTGCTTGAAGTAACCGGCATCTTCGCAATTCTCTAAACACACTCGAAATCTAGCAATGGAGCACAATCGTAGATACCGACTTCGCCGTTGTCGAACTCGATACTCGAGCCATTGATTTGAGTCGTCTTTCGCAATCGACCGATTTAATCGGCGCGGATTCATATTTCACCTCAGCGGCTCGATCTTAAACGGTTGCTGAGGCCAACCAATTGATCGCCATGCCAGGCGGTTACCAAGCCATGCGACCCGGCCAGCGCCGCCAACAGCGCCTCCGGCTTCTCAGCCGATGTCCAACCGAGCGCACAGTAAAGTGCCAGCACCTGGTCGCGCGGCAGTTCGCGCGTGTTGCGGTAATCGATGCCGATTTGCAACGGAGTGCGGGATGTGGACATGGTTGGCACTATTATCGGCAGGCGCGTGGTGGTAGTCGAGCGGATCAAGGGGCCAATAAAAATATTCGTCGCCGGCTAATCTGCAGCGGCAACCAATCATTGTGCCAGGCTTACGCGAATCAATTCGCTGTCGTTTCGGGCAAAGACGCTGCGCATGGCGAATGCGGGATGCGACCAGACCGTCATGCGGCGTAGAATCGGCTGCGTCGGCTCGATCAATTTGGCGCGGCTGAGTTCCTTGTAGCCCTGGCGCGAAAGCTTGGCGAAGATGATTTCGCCCTGTTCGTTACAAATGACGACTCGGTCGCCCTGCGGCACGAGGAAAGCGTTCCACCAGCGATCGTGGCCAGTAGCGTCGTAAGTTTCCCAAACTATGTGCCCTGTTTTGGCGTCGAGGCAGCGCATCTCGCCATAGCTGCCGACGCCGTAAATGCAGTCTTTCGTCACAAGTGGCGAACTGATGATGGAGTGCAAACTGTCATTCTTTCGTTCCGTGCTACTGGGCCCGGTGCGCCACAACACGTTTGGCGAGGCGCCGTCCGCGCCGAGATCGATCATCAGTGGGCCATCGTAAAAGCTGGTAACAAAGAGCCGACTTTCAAGCTTGCGGGGCGTCGCGATCGTGAGCCCCGATTTTACGGCGAAGGGCACTTCCCAGAGTACCTTGCCATCGACCGGGTTGAGGCCGACGACGGCCTGCGGATGCCAAACGATAAGCTCTCGTCGGCCACCGTATTCGAGAATCACCGGCGGACAGTAACCAGGCTCTGGACCGTCAAGCGCCCGCCAACGCTCGGCGCCCGTTTTCTTGTCGAAACTCACTACCATCGCGCCCGGCTTCCCACCCGCCAGCACGATCAACTGATCGCCGTCTACCAGCGGCGCGCCCGCCATCCCCCATGCCGGCACATCAGTGCCAAAATCGGTCGGCAAGTTCTTCTGCCAAATAATGCGGCCGGTCGCAGCCTCGAAACAAAATAAGTTTCCCATCGCGCCAAGCGTATAGACATAATCGCCATTGACGGTTGGCGTCGCCCGCGGCCCGAGCGGATAACTGATCGTGTAACGTGTCTCATACTCGTGCTTCCAATTTTCGTTGCCGGTCTCTGCGTCGAAGCACAGTACGCGCTCCAACTTCTGGTCCGCCATGCGGTCGGCCACAAATACCCGACCATTCGCCACGGCCGGTCCCGCGTAACCGGACCCGATCTTCGCTGTCCACAACCGCGGCAGCATGCCGGTCTTCGAATCGACGGCCGGCAGGCTATCCACGATCCCGTTTTCGCGCCACACCGAATCGCGCTGCGGTCCACCCCACTGCGGCCAATCGTCGGCGGCAACCGGGCGGGGCGCGATGATGAGCAATACGGAAAAGACAACTCCAAAACGCGTCATACGATCTCCATGCGATACTTGGAGCCAATCCCAGAACCGCCATCCGTGAGGGGACAGGCACATTTTGCTCCCAAGACTCCGCACGACCATCGCGGCGATGGTGCCCGGCCAGTCCCCGACGGTTCTGGGATAGGCTCTAAAACTTCCGCTCCCTGCCCAACTTGCGGCGCAAAACGACCCATTGGCCGCTGTGCATCACCCAATGGGTGCCGACCGTAACGAAGCAATCGCCGGCATTCTTGACGAACGGCGGAACACGTGCAGTCACCGGCTTGTCCAGGTCGGCATCACGAAGTTTCTCTAGTGCCGCCAACGTGCCGGCCCGAACCGATTTGGCTAGGCTCAAATAATCATCCTTCGAGAGAAAATCGGCCACGTTGTCGCTGTTCGCCGTATCCTTCGTGTGACGCTCGGCAAATCCCGGTGGAAGCGCCGGCATCGAGCCGGGCACCGCCGCCTCGACGAGCCGCGTCTCAGCGGAAATCAAATGGCCAAGCTGCCAGGCTAAATGATTAGCATCCGGCACGGGTCGCACCAACATTTCTTGCGGCGTAATGTCAGAAACGTAGCTTTCCATCATAAAGTCGGCGATGGTCAACGTAGTGCGAACGGCATCTTTGGCGTTCATGGATTGCCTCCGAGGAGTGCTTTAAAACGTACTCAGAGTATTCGATGGCATTTTAGCGCAGAGGGCAAGATGCCGCCGTCCCAGAGTAAGGAAAACGACCATCCTCGGATGCGAACGCATCTACGCAGCGTTGCGATAGAGGATGCGGGACTGACGTGCGTCGCGCCCCGTCCAGCGGCGAAGTGCCACGGCCGCCAGGTGGCCGCCAAACGCGATTGAGAGTTTCAGCGCATGCTCCAGCGGCTGCGTGCGGCCGAAGATGGGAATGCAATCCAGATCGCATTCCGGATCGGGATCGGTGAGATTTAAAGTCGCCGGGGCAAATCCATCGCGCAGTGCCAACGCCGTAATCGCCAGCTCGACGCTGCCCGAGGCGTTCACCAGGTGGCCGAGCATCGACTTGTTCGCGCTCACGCAAACCGAGTTAGCTGCCCGGCCAAACGCGGCGCGGATGCCGCGGCTTTCGAGCAGATCGTTTTGCTTTGTGCCAGTGCCGTGGGCATTGATGTACGCGACATCGCGTGGCACCAGGCCCGAAGTGCGCAGCGTGCCGCGGATCAACTCCGTCAATGCGTCGCTGTTGGCATCGAGGCTGGTCACGTGTCGGGCGTCGTTGAGAATGCGCCCGCCAAGCACTTCGGCATATATCGCGGCGCCGCGCTCTCGAGCATGATCGAACCGCTCGAGCACAAACATAGCAGCCCCTTCGCCCATAACGAACCCACTGCGATGCGTGTCGAATGGCCGGCAGGCCTGCGCAGGATCCGTATGATCGGCCAGCACACCCATGTTGTAAAAGCCAGCGGCGAACAAGGGATGGATCGCTTCGGAGCTGCCGGCCAGCGCGAGATCGCACTGACCATCGCGGATAGCGCGAATCGCTTTCAGAATCGCAATCGTACCGCTGGCACAGGCTGTGGAGTTGCTAAGCCGCGGGCCGCGCAGGTCGTAGTCGCGCGCCACCACTGCACACGCGGTGTTCGGCAGCCATTGTTGCCACCAGGGCCACTTGCCGGGCGGAATGAGCTCTTCTTGAAGTCCCAGCTTCTCGACAACGAAATCCGTGTCGCCCATGTGAGCCCCGATCGAGCAGCCGAACCGATCGCGGTCGATGCCGGCAAAGTGAATGCGGGCATCGGCCAGCGCCTCGGCAGCCGATTGCCGGCAAAGCGGAATATTTTTGAGCTGGCCTGGAAATTCGCCGTCGATATCGACCGTTGCGCCAAGCATCAAGCCGTCGGGAATGCCCGGCACCCCGGCCAGTCGCTGGACGCCGTTGTCGCCGCGTTGGATTGCCTGCCAAACCGCTTCTCGCGAACGGCCGATAGCCGTAACCAGCCCGATGCCGGTTATTACCACGCGATCGTCATTCGTAGGACGGTGAGGCACTGATCGATAAACGGCCCGGCGATTTGGCGGCAATAAAGACGAGAAGGATCGGGCGGATCGAAGCTCCGCCATGCATCGCCGCATAGCGCTAGGCTTCACCCCGCGCCGCAAAATGAGCGACGAATCTATACAGAAAAAACGAGGAGTTCACCACTTTAGATCGTCGCTTGAAGGTGCGCTTTGTGAGTGCAACCGATGCTAGCAATGCTAGAAGTTAAACTCGAGAAAAATCAGCCAATGTGACGGAAACTTGCTTGATCGTGCGCCGCGCGGGGAGCACAATACGGCGGCCATGTTTGCCACGGCAATCATTTTATGCCGCTAAGCGATCGTCGCATGCGAGCAATTAGCAACAAGGATCCACACCCAGCGCGGAAACGTGTGCCGCATAATACCCGCCGTCGTCAAACGGAGGGGAGTGCAAGTGACCTGTCGCGGCTTGGCTGGCATTGGTTGCCAGCGGCGTGCCGGCTGGGTGTGGATTTCAGTTTTCTCAATCAATCGCTCGTCGGCCAGGCCGCGCTGCTTGTCGATGGATCGGCCGTTTGGATGAATACCATTCGCAACTGATGCAACAGGCTGTCGAGCACCTGCTGCTCGTTCGTGGTAAGGTTGCCTTCGGTCTTTTGACGCAAGACATCTATCGTGTCGATTATGTACTTCGCTTGGTTGCGCTGCGGTTGAGCCTTTCCGGTGACAGGATGCGGCACTTGCCCCAGCGCCACGAGCGCTTCGGTCGCCAGCGTTGTGAGCAATAACTCGAACGAAGCGGGCGGCATGGGTGCGTCCGCGGCTTCGCCCGCTGCCGGCGCAGCGGCTTGCGGCGCAGCAGCAGGCCGCGATTTGGCGGCCGCTTCCTTTTCCGCTTGAACTTGTGACTTCCAGTCCTCGTCGACGATGATTTTCTTTTCGTTCGCCATGGTCATTCTCACTCAGGGCTAAAAGACCTCAATTTTCCGCCACACTCCTCCACAGGAAAACGTGTAACAAATTTTCCATTAATTCTATTGACTTTCTTTGACGGCCAACACATATTAACTCGGTTTGCTCATGCCAATCGCAGAGGCTGTATCTGCGAAACCTTCCGCGGAGTACGTCTAATGACTGACTTTCCAACTCGGATGAGGTCCTTTGTCAATCTATTGGTAGGTTGGCGGGACATCGCGATGGCTCTCCTGCTGGTGGGGCTGGCCAATCAAGCTATGGCGCAGCCGGCTTATGTGGCCGGGACATGGAATGATAATTCCGTCCACTTCTTGGACAACGGTCTCAACGACCTCTCGAGTTTTCCGGCCGGATCGACTGTGCCGAACGGCATTGCTACCGATGGAACGCTCATCTACACGGGCCGTCCCTTCAGCACAGAGGTCATCGCCTACAATTTTAGTGGGGTCGAGCAATTTCGCTGGTCGGCTCCGATTTCGAATCTGCAGGGCATGGAATACGTCAACGGGCTGCTGGCGATTTGGAATAACAACATCGAATATCGCAATCCGGCCAACGGACTGCTCGTTAACACCATTCCAGGTCAACCATCCGTCGAGGGCTTAGCGTACGACGGAACCTATCTGTGGCAACTTGACGACAACGTCATCTACGCATCCGATCCGAACACCGGCGCCGTCAGCTTTACGATCCCTAATCCCGCCTTAAACAACTCATTTGGTGGCACTGGCCTTACCGTTAGCGGCCCCAACCAATTGACAGTTGCCGCGGATAATGGCGATTGGTGGAAGATCTCCAGCATCAACGGGGCCGTGTCGGCCTCCGGCAACAATGGCCTCAATATGTACGCGCTCAAATCAATTCCGGGCATTCCCGAGCCTGCGACCATCGCACTTGTGTCGCTGGCCGGGTTGCTCATTGCTGGTGTGAGGCGGCGGCGATAGCTTACGCCGCAAGCGCCCGCTGGCGGAAATCCGGCTTAACCCTATACCCGGTTTTTTACCGCGGGCGACGATTGTTCGTGGGCCGCAGATTTCTTTGCCGCCGGCGGTGCGCCGCGACCTCGGTTGCGCTGCACCGCCGCGCCGACAAACCCGGCGAAAAGCGGTTGCGGCGCCGTCGGCTTCGATTTGAACTCCGGATGATACTGCACGGCCAGGAACCACGGGTGTTCCGGCAACTCGATGACTTCCACGAGCGAGCCATCCGGGCTGGTACCCGAGAATCGCATGCGGTGGGCGGCGAACTGCTGGCGGTACACATTGTTGAACTCGTACCGATGACGGTGCCGCTCGGAAATGTCGGTCCTGCCGTAGCAGCGGGCCGCGAGGCTGCCCGGCTCCAGGCGCGCCGGCTGCGCCGAGCCGCATCGTGCCCCCTTTGTTCGTGATCGTCTTCTGCTCGTCGAGCAGGCAAATGACCGGGTGTGGCGAGTTTTTGTCGAATTCGGTCGAGTGCGCCCCGGCCAGATTACAAACATTGCGGCCGAACTCGATAACCGCGCACTGCATTCCGAGACACAGCCCGAGAAACGGTATGCCTTTCGTGCGGGCGTAACGTATCGCCGTCACTTTGCCTTCAATGCCGCGTTCACCGAAGCCGCCCGGCACCAGGATGCCGTCGTAGCCGCTCAGCAATCGTTCGGGTCCGTCGGCTTCAATTTCTTCGCTGCGGATGCGGCCGATGCGCACCTGGGCTTTGTGCGCGATTCCCGCGTGGTCGAGCGCCTCGTAGATAGACTTATAAGCATCGTGGTGCTCCGCGTATTTGCCCACGATGGCGATGCTGATCTCGCAATCCGGATTGCGCAACCGCAGCAACAGTTCGCGCCAATCTTCCAATTCCGGCTCTGCTGTTTTAAGCCCGAGCTTATCGACAATCAGGCGATCCAGGTTGTTGTCCACAAGGCTCAGCGGCACCTCGTAGATCGAGAAATCCTTGTCCTTTTCCTCGATCACCGCATCGATCGAAATATTGCAGAAGAGGGCGATCTTTTCGCGATCGTCGCGTGACAGGGAATGCTCAGTGCGACAAATGAGTATGTCGGGCTGAATGCCAATTTGACGGAGCTGGCCGACCGAATGCTGCGTGGGCTTGGTCTTGAGCTCCTTAGCCGCCTTCAAGTATGGCACCAGCGTGAGGTGGATGTAGAGGCAATTCTCCTTGCCGACATCGAGTGCGAATTGGCGAATGGCCTCCAAAAAAGGCAAACTCTCGATGTCACCCACCGTACCGCCGATCTCGGTGATGACAACATCTACCCGCTCATTGCGATCGTCGCCCAGCTTCGCGATCACGCTCTTGATCTCGTTCGTAATGTGCGGGATCACCTGTACCGTCTTGCCCAGAAACTCACCTCGCCGCTCCTTATTGATTACCGACAGATAGATTTGCCCGGTCGTATAATTGGAATCTCTCGTAAGCGGGCCGTGGGTGAACCGCTCGTAATGGCCAAGATCGAGATCAGTCTCGCTGCCGTCATCCAGCACATAAACTTCGCCATGCTGATAGGGGCTCATCGTGCCCGGGTCGACGTTAATGTACGGATCGAGCTTCTGCATCCGCACCGAGAGGCCGCGCTTTTCGAGCAGCATGCCAATTGACGCGCTCGTAAGACCCTTACCGAGCGAGCTGACGACACCGCCGGTGACAAAAATATGCTTAACCATGTTCGGGCACCTTCCTGGTAACGTTTTCCTAATTGTATTGAGCGCGGTGCGCAACACCTCCATTCTAGCGAGCCGCCGAAGCACGGGCAGCCCCCGGCGCTTTAACTGAAAAACTGGCCAAACCCCACAGGAGAAAACGCATTCCTATAATGCTCGATTGCCGGCCGGCGGGAATTTTCCGGCCACGTAATCGCTACGACATCGAAACGGGCCTCGCAATTCAGCAGTCGGTTAGCTTTGAGATAAGCCAGCGCGGCGTGCGTCATCCGCCGCTCTTTGCGAGAATCGACAGCCTCCGTCGGATGACCCGCAACATCGGACCGGCGGGTCTTTACTTCGACAAACACGACCGTGCGGCCATCGACGGCAATGATGTCCAGCTCGCCAAGCGGCGAATCGACGCCACGTGCCAGAATATGCAGGCCTTGGCGCTTAAGAAACTTGGCGGCCGCCTCCTCCCCACGATCGCCAAGCGATTTCACGCGCGAGCGCTGGGCGAACCACTCACGGATCCGCGCTAACCAGGGCATCTTGAACAGGAGTGAACGGAGGAAACAATGGAAGAAAATGATCGAGAATCGGAAACCGGAAAAATTGGCAGAGCTTTCTGATCAATTTGCGATGTGCAGTTTTCACTTTGCAATTTGCAATGTTCTCTGCTGTCTCCTGGTCAAAATCACTCCGCATTCTCGCGACGTCGTTCCTTGAGCCGCACCGACTTGCCGACGCGATCGCGCAGAAAGTACAGCTTGGCCCGCCGAACTTCGCCGCTGCGAACGACTTCCACCTTTTCGACCTTGGGAGAGTGCAGCGGGAATTTTCGCTCCACGCCTTCGTTCGCCACAATTCGCCGCACGGTAAACATCTCGCGGCTGCCCGATCCGCTGCGGGCGATCACGACGCCCGTGAATACCTGGATGCGCTCCTTGTCGCCTTCCAAGATTTTCGTGTGCACGTCAACCGTATCACCAATAGCGAAGGTCGGAACCTCCGATTTGAGGCTCGGTTTTTCGACAAGGTCGAGTATTTGTTGGCTCATGATTTATTCCTATCGGTATGAAATTGCCTTTTGCACCACGACGGACAGAACGATTAAGCGTGACATTTACGTCGTGCTCGTCGTGGTTTCTTTTGTCGTCAAACGTCTGAACGTCGTTCTTCAGCGCCCTCACCCAGCAAATCGGCCCGCCGCTCGCGGGTACGTGCCAATTGCTGTTGTTCGCGCCAACGCGCGATGTCCGGGTGATTACCGGTGATCAAAACCTCTGGCACCGGTAGCCCTCGGTATTCCCGCGGCCGCGTGTACTGTGGGAACTCCAACAGCGGTCGATCGCCTGAAAATGAATCTTGTTTGTTGCTCTCCTCGTCGCCTAATACGCCCGGGATCAGTCGGGCAACCGCGTCGATGACCACCATCGCCGCGACTTCGCCGCCCCCCAAAATGTAGTCGCCAATCGAAATTTCATCCGGCCGCAGCAGGTCGATCACCCGCTGATCAACGCCTTCATATCGTCCGCAAATCAGTACCAACCGCTTGTGTCCGGCCAACTCCGTTGCAATGCTCTGGCCCAGCCGGCGGCCTTGCGGCGAGAGCAAGATCAAATGACCCGGCTCATCGCCCTGCGCTTGCACCGCTTCGACACTTTCCACCACCGGCTCGGGCCGCAGGACCATGCCGGGCCCTCCGCCAAACGGCCGATCGTCTACCTGCCGATGCTTCCCGTGCGCCCAATCCCGAATGTTGTGGATCTCGACGCGGACAATCCCCGCGTCGATCGCTCGCTTCAACACGCTCTGGCCCAGGTAGCCGGAGAAGATTTCCGGGAACAGGGTCAGGACATCGATGCGCATAATGTCCGAAAATGCAAAATTATAAATGCAAAATGTTCAATGTCGAACGTGGAGTTTCGCTTTGCATTTTGCATTTCATGCTCCTTCCGCTGCTACCTCCTCGCCTTCCGTGGTAGGCGTTTCAACCTCTTTTTCCGCTGTCGCTACCACGCTGGCGGCCGGCGCGGCTTCGTCCTTTTGCTTCTTCGGTTTCGGCAGGCTGGCCGGCGGTCCCGGATCGGGCACCGACTTCGGCTGTGCCAGTTTTTCCAACGCTGATTTTTGGGCGGCCGCGTGCGTTCCGTTCGTGCCGTACTTCTTGATGAGCACGGCCACGTTGTCCGACGGTTGCGCGCCGACGCTCAACCAATAATCGACGCGCTCCGCATTGAGGATCGCGCGGGCATCGGTCTCCGGCACGCGCGGGTCGTACGTGCCAAGCTCCTCCAGCACGCGGCCATCACGCGGTGCGCGCTTATCGACGGCACAGATACGAAAAAACGCCTGGTGGGCCCGGCCCAACTTCTTCATGCGAATACGGACTGACACAAATTTGCTCCCAAATACTTAAATGGCGAATGACGGAATGACGAATGAAATCGGAACTGAACAAAAATGCATTCATTCGACATTCGTCATTTTTCCCCATGTCCACCTCGGCTTGGTGGCCTTACTCCTCAACCCCGGGGAACTCATCATTCTGCCGGAAATGGGGCCGTTCTGACAAGCCCTAGTCTGGTGCGGCGACGGGCTGTTTGGAAATCGCCTGAATTCCAAGCAGTACGGCAATCAGCACTGAGGCCGATTAGTAGCGTGCGAAGGCTGAATCGCCAGCGGAATCCACGCGGTGGCGGTCAATGCGGCCGAAAGTCGAACGAGAAACCAAAGTGGCATCGTTACCGAGCGTCCAAACGCTCATAGTCGATTGGCGAATGGCAATCGAGGTGTTTGGTCACGGGGGGAAGTGGGTACTTCACTCCCATCGCGCAGTTGAATAATACCGCGGACTCGTCGGCCAATACGCGACCGCTGGCCAGCGCACTCTTGTACGCGGCGTAGGTCGCGGCTCCCTCTGGGCAAGTCAATAACCCCTCGGCGCTGGCGATTTCATCGCGTGCCTTCAAAATAGCATCATCATCAACGGCGATCGCAAAGCCGTTCGACTCCCGGATCGCGCAGCATGAGAAAATCGCCGATTGCCGCCGGAACACGAATCCCGGAGGCCACGGTGTGGGCGTCCTTCCACAGCGGCGCGTGGTCGAGTCCCTCGTCGAACGCGCGCACGATCGGGCGCAGCCGGAGGCCTGAACGGCCACCATCCTTGGCCGCTTCTCATCGATCCAGCCAATGCGGCCCAACTCGTCGAACGCCTTCCACATGCCAATCAGACCCGTTCCGCCGCCCGTCGGATAGAAAATCACATCCGGCAGCGTCCAGCCAAGCTGGTCGGCCAATTCCAGTCCCATCGTCTTCTTTCCTTCGATGCGATACGGCTCCTTGAGCGTCGAAACATCAAACCATCCCATCGCCTGCTTGCCCTCACCAACAATCCGGCCGCAGTCAGTAATGAGACCATTGACCAGCCACACATGGGCCCCCTGAGCCGCGATTTCGCCGACGTTGACCGCAGGCGTATCGTCCGGACAAAAGACAAACGCTTCGATCCCTGCCCGGGCCGCGTACGCCGCCATTGCCGCGCCCGCATTGCCATTGGTCGGCATGGCAAGTCGCCGAACGCCCAACTCCCTGGCCATCGACACGGCGATGCAGAGCCCACGCGCCTTGAACGAACCGGTCGGCAGCCGGCCTTCGTCCTTGATGATGAGCCGACGCGCGCCGAGCCGACGCGAAAGTTCGCGGCACTCAACGAGCGGCGTGCGAACTTCACCCAGGCTGACAATGTTTTCGTTTCGTCGAATCGGCAAAAATTCCCGGTAACGCCACATGGCCTCCGGCGGCGCAGCCAGTTGCGCCTTGGTGACCGAGTCGGCAATCCGGTCGAGATCATACCGAACAAGCAGAGGCTTATTGGCGTTGGACAAATTATGAAGTTCGCCCGCCTTGTAGCGATCGCCCTTCAGTGAACATTCCAGATGTGTGACGTAATAATCCGAATTTGCGATCACGTTGCATCCTATAATGAGCTTCGGGTTGGCAATTCAAGCTGGCAAGGGTCGTCCGCCGCGCGTATACGTGGTTGAATCCAGAACAGCCAGCCAATCAAAATCGGTCATGCTTTGCGCAGTCAATGGCCCGTAGGTCGGATTCTTCATGCTGCCCGAGCGAGTCGGAATCGCCCCGATCTCCGCGGCGGGCAGACCTTCGCCCTTGTGTGTCGGAATAAATCTCGTGGGGCCCGGCATTGCGGTGAGCAGGGCCTCAAGCGAGCCCGCTTCGGCAGGACCGATCCCATTCGCATCGGAAACGCCCAAGGCCGTGCCGATCGCGGCGTAACGTGAGCCCATCATATCGTTAAGATGCGATCCGGCCGGCCACCATTGCCCCAATACTTGCCAGACGCACTTGCCGCGCTGCAGGTGGCCGTTGTGCGCGAAGGCCAGGACCTTACCCCGTTCGTGCTCGCGGGCGACGATGTACGCGAGATTGTCCGCAATCAATGCATCGCGAATGCCGAGAGGAACCGCGTACCCGCCGTTGCCTGCCAGAGCAGCGTAGGAATTTAGCAACTCTCGCGCCACCAACGCATGTTGAAGCGCCTGGCGATATTGGTCCTGCCCGCTCTTGGCGATCAACTCGGGCCGCCGAATGCGGAATTCTGTAATGAGATTCTCCGTCGCGATCCGCAGCGCCGCCGCGGCCGGCGAAAGTCCCACGGCTTTCTTGGGGTCCACATACACCGCAGGGTCCTCCCACTCAGAGTCTTGGCCAAGCAGCGAATCGATTCGCTGGCGATGCGCCTGGGTGCCGGCGTTATCCATCGAGGAAAGGTAATCGACAGCGAAATGGAGCACCGCTCTCGGGCTGGCGTATCCCGTCGCGGCATCTGGGATATCGAAGCCGTAGAATCGGAGTTTCAGTTTATGAGACGAATCGGCATTGTAGTGCCGCATCCACTCGACCAACTCACGATTGGCCTCGAGTTGGCCGAACCCGTGACCGAACCCGCGGTCCTGCACATCGTCATACGCCGCGATCTTTCCGCCGGCGATGTATTCGTTCACTACGCGCGCCGCCGGAAAGCTGCTTTCGATCGCGATGGCACCGTAGCCATGCGCCGTCACCAATCGTTGGAAGAGCCGGTTGCGCAGGATGAGAATGTCTTCTCCGCCGTGGAGTGCTTCTCCAAAGCCGAGCAGTTCCACCGAATCGCCGCCGCTTTGCTCGCCCAGTGAGGCAATGACCGAATCGAGAGCGGCGTTGAAGTCCTCGGGCGAATCGGCGGAGAATGGAATCGCTTCCTGTCGAATCCAATCGTTGAGCGTGACGTGCATCGTTGTGTGAGAGACATCAAGATCTCAGGGCGTTCGTCCCTACGTGTAAAACGCGGCCGAGACGCGACTCATTTGACTATTGCCACGACGCTGCAATGACCGCGTTGACCGGTGAGGTCGAGCGTTTCCGGACCAGCGGTTGGAAATTTGGCCGAGGCGATTTGCTTGCCCGGCGGCAGACGGAAGCGAATCAGTGTATGCGCCGAAGCGCGCGGCGGCAGATCGATTTCGGCGGTGACGCGGTTGTGCTTCAGATCCGACTTGATGCGAAACGAAACATTGCCAAACTGCGTCGGCGCCCGCTCGACGACAATCTCCTTGCCGTCCTCCAGCCAGCTCCGCGGCGTGGCGAAGCACAGTCGCAGCGCGTCTGCGCGGCCGTCGTCGTTCGTGTCGTAGTCCTGCACGAGCATGTAACGCAGCATCAGCAGAAAATGGGCATTTGCGGTCGAGTTGGGCGGCAGCCCAAACTGGCGGCCGAGCGGGTCGAGCGGTTCGATGCCGCCCCCTTCGCCGCCGATGAACGTGTCGCGAGTCATGCCCTGGGCCAGCTTGCCGTAGAACGTCACCAGTGCGCGGTCCGGTTCGTCGCGCTCCAGCAGGGCCAGCACGTAACGCGTGGTGTAGAGTTCGTTGATGTTCTGCACGTTGACCCAGGCGCCGCGGTTCGCTTGGCAACGAACCATGCCCATGCACAGGCCGCCGCGGGTTTGAATGTACCGCAGGATGTCGCTGGCCGTTTGTGAATTAGCCGGGAAAACGCCGGAAAAGAGCACCTGCGGCATCACGAGGTTCCAGTAGCTGCCGAGTCGCGTGCCCGTGATTGGATCGTGCACAGGCTCTTCGCCGAGCGCGATCGGCAGAAACGGCGGATCGACGCTGCGGTCCATGGCCTTATTGATCGTGGTCAGGATGACTTTGCGATATTCGGCTGCGGTCTTAGCCAACTTTTCCGCCTGCTCGGTATCGCCGATGTCTTCGAGCACAAGCGCCATGTCGCGCAGGCCGCGCCAGCAGTTGGCATTGGCATTGATCGAGACGACCGGCGTTTCGATGTCGCTGCAGTATTTTTCGCGCGGCAAAAGGCCAGTGGCCGCATCGCGCGACTTCACAATGAGGTCGATCTCGCGCTGCCACAGGTCGCGCGTCTTGCGAACCAGTTCGGCATCGTGTGTGACAAAATAGTAATGTGCGAGACCTTCCAGTTTGTAGGCGCCGTCGTGAAACTCGATATTCCCGCGGCGATATTTGAAGATCGGCGGAATGGACTCCGCCGCATCTTTTTCATGGCCCCACAAGAGCAGTGAACGCATCGCCTCGCCCGATTCGTGCGCATACTTCCGCGCGTACTGATTGCCGGCCGAATAGTTGAGCTGCTCGCCAGCGTAGATCATGTACGTCCCTACCAACAGCGACCGCCACGCGTTGTTCACGTATGGTTCGGGCACGCTAACGTTGGTGCCGGCCGATAGCACATCGTTCCATGTTTTGGTGCATGTTTCGCGCTGCTGCCGATACCATTGCTCGCGATTGGCGGGAATGGCCGATGCGTCTACCGAATTGGTGAAGACAACGATGTACGCGACCGCGGCGTGCTTCTCCTTGCTCATCAGGCACGAGCGGGCAGCACGCCAATCGAAATTGTCATCATACGCCAGGCGGACTTTATGCGACGGGTCTGGAACGATTCGCCGCTCGGCGCCGCCGGTCAGCAACTCATTACGGCTTTCCATTTCGACATCGATTCGGCCGCGGTCCGCGCCGGGAAACTCGAACCGCACAAAAATCGCTCCGGCCGCGGCAAGTGTTGGGTCGGTCGCGGCAAAACACTCCTCGCGATACGTGCCGTCATCGCTTGCGTATTCAAGCTGCACAATCGGCAAATAACCCTCGGCATAGTGCGGTCCAACAAGTTTGGTGAGATCCTCGCCGAACGGTAGATGCCGCGGACCGAGTGTCACGTGCCACGGGATGCCGGCCTCGCCGACCCATTGATACCGCCGGGCCAGTGGATTGATGATGCCGCCGTTGCTGAGCAGCTTACTTTTTACCAGCGACCGCGGCGCGGCCATTACAATCGGGTATTGCTTGTACCGCGCATCGACATACCGCAGCGGCGGCAGCGCCTTAGCAAAAAACTCGAAACTCGGACCTCCTGGTGCATGCAGGGCCGCCTCGCCCAACAGGTCGGTCTTCGATTCGATGATCTGCCGCGGCGTGAATTCGCATCGAGCGGCGCCAGAGGCCGACAGAATCAGAATAGCCGCGATTAATGTGCGCAAGCTTGTCATCGAACGGCCGACGTACGCTGTTTCGGGCGTGTACCGACAAACGGCGCGCCGGTATTGAATTTGAATAGATCGGACGTCCCGCCGTCCAGCGTCACGCTCAGTCTTCGGCGACCGTCTGTATTGGGAACGGTCTCCAGATCTATGACGTCAATTTCACCGGTGTCGCGATTGAGACGCTGAACTTGGGGAGGTGCTTCTTTGGCCATATTAATCTCGATCGTCTGGCGCGTTTCTGCCGCGGAACCCCCTGGATCGACCAGGGCGTTTGTGACCATGAAGTACCACTCGTCGGTAGACGCAGGGCCATCGAACGATTCGTCCAGCACTTGAAACCAGGAGAAGAGGACATCGCCATTGAGGCCGTCGTTTTTGGAGCCAAGATTGGTGATCCTTTCGACGCCGCGGCTCCATTTGTCTTTCACCATGCTGTTGAATCCGGAAGGACAGCTTAACATATCGATGGGTACGCGGTTATCGACAACCTTGCCGCTTCCATCCTTGTGCCGGCCGGGAATAAATAGCACGTCCTTGCTTACAAGTCGCACGAGCGCCGGCCCCAAATTACGGCCTTCTCGATTGATCTCCCGGAGCTGATTATAAATCGCGGTGGGATGGTTCGTGTCGTATCCCGGCGTGAACAGCGCGGTGCTGCCATAGTTGTAAGTAAAGGCGAATGTGCACGTATAGCCCAGCGCCCAGGCGGCGAAGTGATTCATGCGCAACTCCGATTCGGACGGATCGCGATATTTGTCCTCGCCATGAAATACCTGAGGGAAGACGCCGTAAGGTATCGGCCGCTTACCGGTACCCTCGTTACCCGCAAGCGCGAACTTGCGATAGCGTTGCAAGTCGCTCAGCAGATTCCAAGAGCCCTCGACATTCCCAATCCGCCAGCGATAGGAGTCCATCACCAACATGTCGGGTCGCGACTCACGCATGTACGCGGCGAGGTTCGCGTTCGTGGCGTTAAATGCGAGCTGGTTGGTATAGAGAATCGTATCGGGAAAATTCACCCGGGCCGCGTTGAACCACTTTACGCAATCGGCGCGAAATTTAGGATCGTCGAGGCTTTGCTCGTCGCCGAATTGAAGCGCCACCAAGTTGCCGGCGTAGGGCCGCTCCTCGGGCGTAATCGCGTTGGGGACGCTCGTCCATTTGCCCCAAGGGAACGAGGGGTTTGCTGCCGCGAAGGCTGCATTAATGGGGCGATAATGCCAGTTGATACCCGTGAAATTTGCGTCCAGGTACCGTTTTGGATCGAATTTGTAGTTGCTCACGCCAACGTCGGCTGCCTGATAAAACGCTTGCGCCTGAATCTGCAGCCCGTGTTTGAGGAGCACGCGATGGCCTTTGTCGAGATCGGCGGGCGGTGCGCGCACTCCTGTTTCGGCCAGACTATTGGCCTTCGACGCGATGGTTTGTTGCCGCGGCAGCTCAGCGTGGGCGGCGCCGCATGCAATAGGTACAAGTAGCGTAAAGAGTGCGCCGCGGAGCTTCATCATTTTCATCATCGATAGCGGCGGCAAACGCCGCCTAAACACATCGCCACAATCAGTAACGTTACGCTCGACGCCTCTGGCACCGCGCTGCCAACAACGAAGTCGGAGCCATTACCGCTTCCGCTGAGCGTTTGGCCAAAATGGCCGCGCCATCGCGTGTAGTCGTCGGACGCTACGCCGGTTGTATCATCATTCGGCAGCGATACGCCGCTGCCGAGTTTTTTGCGCCAGACAACGAAATCGGCCGTATCGACGATGCCGTTCTGATTGTAATCGCCCGGTAGCGGCGTTACGAATGTGGAGGTGGCGACCAACTGGCCCGTCAATCTAAGATTGATCGTTGTCGCGTCATCGGGCTGGAGTAGGAATGACGAGTTGACTGGAACGGTTAGCGTTTCGGTAGTAAATGAGCCTTGAATAAGGCTGCTCAATGAACCCGAACCGGTAAGCGCACCGCTTTTTCCTATAATCGAGCTGGACGCGGCCGGATCGCCGGTCGAGCTGCGATAGGCAATACTTCCATTCGAAAACATCACGTTCGTCGTGGAAAGATCAAAATGGCCGCCCGCGTCGATGGGCAGCGCACCGCTGGTCAACCCGGCGACCAGATTACGCCCCGCGAAGTTCACCGTGATGAAGATGAGAAAAGTCGCTTTGCCCCCATAGTCGGCGGCTGCCGAACCATCGGATCCATTGGCCAGCGGTTGCCAATTCCCATTGGTATTCGCATCGATGACGCTGCCGGAGAGAAACGCAAGGTTGTTGCCGGCGCGATCGGTTTTGATAATTCCGGAGTAGGTCGTGGATAAGCTCCCGGCGCCTTGGGGATGAATCGATGAAGTTCCTACCGAGGTGCTGATATCTCCGGAAACGGCGATACTGCTTTGGTTGCTGAGTATGCCGTAATTCCGCTGGGTCGCCCCCGCCGGGTCGGTAGCCGACATAAGCGAGAATGCGGCCACGATCACGCAGAGTGTCGTCCGTTTAATACGGCGCCGAATGTGGCACGTATTCATAGATGAGTCTCCTTGCTTGCATTTCTAATTTCGCGCCGATCATACTTCGCCGTTTCCGTCGCTCCCACCGCCTCGCCTTTGTTCTCGTTTTCGCCGTCGCATTTCCTTTTCGCGCTCTTTTTTAAGCTTTGCACGCTCCTTGGTCGTCAGGCGTTTGCCGGTGCCGATTTTTTGTTTTGCCATGCCGTTCGGATTTTGCATCAGGCCGCTCTTCAGCTCATTGAGCATTTTGAACCGTTCGCGCATTCCCTTGCCGGCTAGCGACGTCATCATTTGCGACATCGCGTCGAATTGCTTTACCAGATCGTTTACTTCGTGCGGCTCGACTCCGGCTCCAGCGGCAATGCGGCGCCGCCGGGGTTGGTCAATCGTCTTGGTCGGATTGCGGCGCTCGGCGGGCGTCATTGCATCGATGATGCCGAACAGCCGTTTCATGTCGGTTTCCGGATCGATGTCGCCCATCATCTCCTGCATGCCGCCCATGCCGGGGATCATTCCCATTACTTTTTGCAACGGGCCCAACTTGCCGATCTGCGAAAGCTGCTTCCGGAAGTCCTCCAGCGTGAACTCTCCCTTCTTGAGCCGCTCCTCTTGCCGCAGCATTTCTTCCTGATCGAATTCCTGCTGGGCTTTTTCGACGAGCGAGAGAAGATCGCCCTGACCAAGGATGCGCCCAGCCATGCGGTCGGGATGGAACTCTTCCAGCGCATCGAGATGCTCACCCGTGCCGATGAACTTAATTGGTACGCCGGTGACTTGCTTCACCGACAGCGCCGCCCCGCCGCGGGCATCGCCGTCGAGCTTCGTCATGATGACGCCGTCGAGCTCGAGCTTCTCGTTGAACACCTGCGCGCTGTTGACGGCGTCCTGGCCCGTCATACTATCGACGACCAGGTACACCTGCTGCGGCACAACCTGCCGATCGATCCGCTCGAGCTGCGCCATCAGCTCTTCGTCGATGTGCAGCCGCCCGGCCGTATCAAGAATGACCGTATCCACGCCGCTCTTCTTCGCCTCGCGCACGGCCGCCTGCGCCACGGCCACCGGGTCCTTCTGCGCCCGATCCGAAAACACCGGAATCTCAAGCTGCTCGCCCAGCACGTGCAACTGATCGATAGCCGCCGGCCGTTGCAAGTCGCACGCCACCAACAACGGTCGCCGCCCCCGCGCCTTGAGCATCCGCCCCAGCTTGCCGGTGGACGTCGTCTTGCCGGAGCCTTGCAACCCGCACATCATCAGCACGGTCACATCGTTCGGGCTCTTCAGGTGCAGCGAATGGTCCACCGGCCCCATCAAATCGACGAGCTCCTGATAGACGATTCCCACCACCTGCTGACTCGGATTGAGCGACTTGAGCACCCGCTCGCCGACCGCCTGCTCGGTTACATGCATGCATGAACTTCCGCACGACCGGAAAGCTCACGTCCGCCTCCAACAGCGACTTCTCGACGAGCTTCAACCCGTCGCGCATGTTCGCTTCGCTAAGCTTCCCGTGCCCGCGCATCGTCTTCAGCGCGGAAGAAAGACCGTCTTGAAGGGCTTCGAACATGGCGGAAAGAGAGGTCAGAGGTCGGAGGTCAGAATACAACCGGCTGATGCTGCGTCGCCGGACAATCCACTAATTCTAATGAATCGGCCTCACTCTGGTCGAGTCGGCGCTTCCAACGTCAAAACGTCCAGATCCGCAACACTTGGACCATGTCGGAAGTCTCATCAATCTCAAAGAACGCACCCACCGGCGGGCAGAACACGATGCGAACGTCTTCGGATCGAGATTCGCCCACTTCGTGCGGCCGCAACGCCAAGAGTCGGTCGAGTTCCTCAACCGCGGAGTTGATTGCCGATCGATCCGACGCACCAATCCAAATCTCCGTCAGACGATCAAGAGCGGTCCGTTTCCAACGAACGGTGTACATTAGATATTTCGCAGACGAGCCAATACTTCTGCGGTCGTGTAACTTTCGGTTTCCTTTTGACACCGTTCCAATTCTTCGTCCGTCACCTGCGTATTGGCCCAACGACACACCAATTCGCGGTAAACCGCGTCGGGCAGAAAATAGCCGACTCGCCGACCCGCGGCGTCACAAAGCTCAGCCTCATCTTGACCAGCACCCAACAGGCTGAGCAGGCTTTCATTTACTGTGATTCGCGTCATGCTACAATCATACCGCAAATCGGCTCGTTTTTCAAAATCGGAATCCCCTCGTGCAAAACTCAACTCCTGACTCCGATCTCCTCATCATCGGCGGCGGCATCGTCGGCCTCGCCACCGCGTACCGGTTTCTCGAACGCTTCCCCGACAAAACGGTGACCGTCCTCGAAAAGGAAGACACCGTCGCCAAGCATCAAACCGGCCGCAACTCGGGCGTACTTCACTCGGGCATTTATTATCGGCCCGGCTCGCTAAAGGCGCAGAATTGCCGTGCCGGCAAAGCCGCCATGGAGGATTTCTGCACACGCGAAGCAATTCCGTTCCTGTTATGCGGCAAGATTATTGTCGCGGTTGAGGAGTCGGAGATGCCGCGCCTCGAAACGCTCGCCGAACGCGGCCCGCAAAACGGCGTCAATTGCACCCGCATCGGCCCCGAACGCATCCGCGAACTGGAACCGCATTGCACCACCGGCATTGCCGGCATCCACGTCGCCGAAGCCGGTGTCGTCGATTACGGCCAAGTCGCCCGCCGACTCGCCGACATCATCGCCGAGCGCGGCAGCCGCGTCGTCACCTCCGCCCGCGCAACGGCCATCCGCCGCGACACGAATCGGGCAATCGTCGAAACAGCAGCCGGCGAATTCGCGGCAAGACAAATCGTCAACTGCGCTGGCCTCTACAGCGACCGCGTCACCCGCCTCAGCGGCGCCAAACCATCCGCCCTGGTCGTTCCCTTTCGCGGCGAATTCTACGCCCTCCGCCCTGAAGGCCAGCATCTCGTGAAAATGCTGATCTACCCCGTCCCCGATCCGCAGTACCCGTTTCTCGGCGTTCACTTCACCCGCCGCATGAGCGGTATGATCGAATGCGGCCCCAACGCCGTCCTTGCCTTCGCCCGCGAAGGCTACAAAAATACGACCGTCAACCTCCGCGACCTCACCGAAACACTCACCTATCCCGGCTTCTGGCGACTGGCCACGCGCTACTGGCGCATCGGCCTGAACGAAATGCACCGCAGCTTCAGCAAACGCGCCTTCGTCCGCGCGCTGCAACGCCTCCTGCCCGAAATCAAATCCGAATACCTCGACTGGGCCCCCGCCGGCGTCCGCGCAGACGGTGAGCCCGGATGGGAAGATGGTTGATGATTTCGTGATCGATGAGACAGACCGCGTCATCAACGTCGAAAACGCACCTTCCCCAGCGGCGACCGCCTCGCTCAACATCGGCCGCCTCGTCGTCGACCGCCTCGCCCCGCGATTCGACTCGCACCCGCCCCTGGCCCCGCACTAACGGAAAGGGGAAATCGCAGCGGTGCAAAAAAACAACGCCGTCGCAGTCACGTTAAGCAACTGCGACGGCGCCAATGCGTTTGGCCCGTTGTTCCAACGGCGCGTCAATCGCGAGGCCGGATCGCGCCGGTCAGGCCGCTGTAATCCGCACGGTCGTCGTCGTGCCACAGGGGTTCACCGCGGCGAACGCGGTCAGCTAGAACTTCGAGCTTTTCGCGGGTGCCGGCCGGCGCCTGGGTGGCCTTGAAGGCTTCGTTACATTTCGGGGCGAAATCCTCATCGTGGCCATATTTGAGGATCGCCTCAAAGACATTTTTGAGGGTGGGATCGGGCATGGTAGTTTTCGACTCCTAAGATCGTAAAGTTTAATCGCCTATGGACGTTGATAAGCGTGGAGCGGACATCCAACGGTTGCCGCAATCAAGGGGAGTCCTTCCGGTAGCCGGCCGAGTTTAATCAGGTGGGATGTGACTTCGGTGGGAGGCCGGCCCAGCAGTCATTCAACCGCTTTATCACCCGATTATTGTCGACTTCGCACCAATGTCAAGTTTTTTAATCAAACGTTTCCCAAATCCAAGCGGCGGCAGGACCATTTGTCGTAAAACCTTGCGGCTTGCGCAAATAGGACCGACTGCGTGCGCTGATCGAACACAAATCGGGAGGTGCGTGTCGCACTCCACCATTAGTTAGTATGCTAGTCAGGTGCCTGAGGTTCGCGCGAAAGTGAAGTTTTTTTGTGGGACAGTTTCCCGGGTGACCTCAAGCCCGCACCGGTCGTTGAGCCATGCCGTGGATCCGCCGCACCATCACGCTGCCCGCTCATTCGAGAGGATTTCACCTCATCACCCGGGAAATTCAGACCGCTCTGCCGGAGCTAGCACGGGTCGGCGTTGGTCTGCTTCACGTGTTTATTCAGCACACGTCCGCATCGCTGACGATTAACGAAAACGCCGACCCCGACGTGCCGGCCGATCTTGAAACTTCGTTCTCGGCGATCGCCCCGGAAGACTTCCCTCACCGACACACCGTGGAAGGGCCCGACGATATGCCGGCCCACGTGAAGGCGGCCCTGTTGGGCAGCAGCGTGACGATTCCCGTGGCCAAGGGCGAATTATGCCTTGGCACCTGGCAGGGGATTTACCTCTGCGAACATCGCGACCATGGCGGCCGCCGGCGTTTGGTCCTTACGCTTTGGGGCGAAGAGAAAAGCATGGAACTCGGAGCGGGTAGCGCGGAGCAAGAAGCGTGAAAACCTGATCGCCGCTCTAAATCTCTGCTCCCCCGCCTCGCTTCCCGCCTTTTACGCCGTTCGGTCGAAGTACGAGAAGTTCGACTGAATCTGGCTCCAGGTCATCGTCACCAGTCCGTACTCGATGCCCCACGGATTGAACAGGGTGATGGTTTGGTTCGTCGCGTTGTATCCCACGACTGCGTAGGCATGGTTCCCCACGACCTGGCTCGATGCGGGCGAAGTCATGGAAGCAAAGCCGATTGACTTGCCTTGGTTATAGGCATTTACAAACGTCGTAAAGCTTGTGGCGCCGGCCGTCATGGCGAATGCGGCTGTGCCCTGGCCGGTGATTTGTCCTAGCGCGGCGAAGATGTAACCACCCTCGATCGCCGAATAGGAGTTTTGTCCGTTGCCGGGCAGCCCACCGCGCAGCCAGCCCATTTCGTTAATCTGCACATAGGCCTTTTCCGCTAAGGCAGTCCACAACTCATTGCCCGAGTTGCTGTACATCGCTCCGTAGTCGGCATACATCAACGCACCGCCACTGGTCGTTGGCAGATACGAATCGACGGTCACGTACGCCGCGTTGCCATTGTTGTAAAACCGCACCGTATAGGTCCCGTCGCCATTGACGACGAACATATTGGTGATGGCGGAGGAGTTCTTCAACGCCGTTTCCGCGAGCGACGACATAAAGTAGCAATCGCCCAAGGCGCCTTGGTGGATGTCGGTGTACGCGGCGCCGCCCACGAACAACGTTCCGGCTACTTGGCGATACGTGCCGCTTGCCGTCGGATGGTCGAGGCCTAAAAACCACTTGTCGACCAGCTTCTCCATTTGGGCGGATGAGGAACCCGACGTCAAATTGCCGAGCGTCTGGCCCTGGTACTTCGCATTGGCCGTGTTGCCAGAGACGATGTAGCTCGAAAGCGTCCAGACATAATCGGCCGAGCCGAACAGCGCCGTATTAGTGACAATCCCTTGGAGATCAGCCAGCTCGGTCGCATCAATAATGCCGCCGTCTTCGGCGCTCCGGAGTATGGAGATCATGTCGTTGCGGTCGATGCGGCCGTCGGTGTAAAGATTGTGTCCCAAGCTGCGGAGCGCCGCATCGACCACGTGTGAGTCGAACCAGTTGGGCGGATCCGGATCCGGATCCGGAGTCGGCGTTGGCGTAGGTGTTGGGGTGGGAGTGTCCCAGCTCAGCACGTGCCCGTCCAGCGTAACGTTTCCAAGAGCGGATACTACTAGCGTGTGCTTGGCGCCATTGAGCAGCGTCGCGTCGTGTCCATTGGCTAGATGAACTAGCGCGGTTCCCTTCTTGGCTGTTTGGAGGGTAATGTACTCGGAGAGGCTTTGCGTTCCGCCGTTCGCTAAACTATCGAACGACACCACATCGACGCCCTTCTTGGCCTTTATCTGAATCGAATTTACTAGATCGGCGGCATACGAGTTGGTCGCACCATTAACCGAAACTGTGATAACGCCAGCGGTTTGCTTGAAGGAGATGGCGTCCGAGTAATTAGACCCTTTGACCTTCAGTACGCCTTTCTTGAGCGAGGTTGCCGACAACATCTCGCGCGACTCAAGGGGTTCGTACTGAAGCGAGCGGCTACTGCTTCGTGATTTACTCACGTCGAGCCTCCAACGCGCGTACCGGGAGCGCGGTGCGAGTAGTGTGACTGCCCGTCCGAAGCAGCCGAGTTAGACAAGTTCAGGCTGAGGAGGCATCGCCCGCGTCAAGGCGGCACATACGGCAACGGCTTCCGGCCACGCCTAGGGGTGCGCGAACGATGTTTGGAGCGGCCGGTTGCGGCCTCTCCAACTCAAACGTAGGTCAATTTCGGCCAAGGTCAAACAGTTGCCGCGGTCGCTGCAAACCATGGACGCTAGAAACTGCGATTGCGCGGATTGCGGCGATTATCGCCTCGGCCTACTTGGTCGGAGCAGGCCGCTTGAAATGTGCCGCACCGCGAGGCCCATGGGAAACACGCTGGCAGCTATGTCTAGCACCGCAGCGTATGGACCCGCGGCCGCTGGAGTCGTGCCAGCCGCATGTAGCGTTGCACTCACGAACAGGCCGTAGAGCCCGGCATAGGTCGCTCCGTGTACGATCGTAATCGGCAGCAGCGCGGTCGTATTGCGAAATCGCGCGAGCGTTGCTTCAGTTGCTCCGAGAGAAACAATCGCCACTGCCGTTACGATTGGCGCACCCGGCCAGCAGACGGCGGCGATCAGCATCGCCAATCCCACGCCGACGTATGCTTCTGCCCGGAAGGCGGCGCATGAATGTTTGGGGAATTGAGACACGGGATGCGCATCGCGGAGAAAGCAGGCGAAATTAAATAGCGGTGATTCCATTCTGATTGCACGCGGCGGGTGTGTCTACGTTTTGCCTGAGATACAATGGCAGGCATCGAACGCTTTCGATCGCGGGCATGGGAATCGGAAAATGTCGGATTCATGCGACGATCTCCGGACGGGACTCGAGTCAACCGATGTCCGATTTAGCATGCGGACGTTGCTGGTGGTGACAGTCCCGGTAGCGTTGATTGCCGCTGTGGCGGGTAGCTTGGTCCGCGGGCTTGAGCACGATCAGCAAGCTCGAGTGGCGGTCGCGTGGGTCGGATGGTCGATGCTCGTTGTAGTCTGGATCCTGCTCGCGGCCAACAGGCGAATTCGCAGCGAGAAGCTTGCCGGTCGGACGATCATGCGCTTACCGATCTACGGTATGAATCCGCTGTGGCGAGTGATCAATCGTTACCTGCTGTGTGGCATTCTCGCAGTGTTGGGGCTTGCGAGCTTGTACGGGATCGCCGGGCGCCGGCCCGCGCCACATCTGTTGCGGAGGCGTTGTTGGCCGCGGTGCGGTTAAGCGCAATTGTGCAAGCAATCGTAGTGGCACAAAGCGTCGTAATCTGGTGGTGGGGCCGCGATATCCGCCTATCCGAGGCGGGTCTTCTATGGGATAGGCGGCTCATTCGCTGGCCGGACGTCCACGAACAGTGGGACCCCGATCGCGACGCTCTCACGCTCTATGGACTTGATCAACGCGGCGTCGAACTTCGATGCGATGCCGTTGTTTCTGAGAAACAGCGCACCGCAGTCGAATCATTGCTCAGAGAAAAGCTGCAAACGCCTTAGTGGCAGGCTCATTGAGCAGTCCGTCCGCTTCCGCTATCACAGCTGCCTCGGCTCACTCGCCGCCGGCCTTTTCCATTTCCGACGCATCGATGTCCTTGGCCGGTTTCGCCGGCGCCGCGCTTGCCCGGCGCTTGCCGTCGACCTCCGTTCCGGGCACGATCATTGGGCTGGAGGAGTTTTCTTCGATCAAGCGCTTGAGCTCCGCGGCGTCGATCACTTCCTGCTTGATAAGTTGCCGACTAATTGCATCGAGTGCGGTGCGGCGGCTTTCCAATATGTGCCGCGTGCGCTGTAAGGCTTCGTCGAGAATGCGCTTTACTTCCTGGTCAATTTCTCGAGCTGTATGCTCGCTGTGATATTGCGAACGCGGCGAATCCAGCCCGGAGACCAGGAACGGATTGCGATTCGAGTCGCGGAAATTGATCCGCCCCAGCTTGCTCATGCCAAAATCCATCACCATGCTGCGACCGATCTCGGTCGCCCGCTCCAGATCGTTCTGGGCGCCGCTGGAAATGTCATTGAATGTCATTTCTTCGGCAACCGTGCCGCCCAACAGCACCTGGATTCGGCTTTCCAATTCGCTTTGGGTCATCAGGAAGCGGTCCTGCTCGGGACGCTGCATCGTGTAACCCAGTGCAGCCAGGCCACGCGGGATGATCGAAACCTTGTGTACCGGATCCGTGTTTGGCAACGACGAGGCCACGAGCGCGTGGCCGGCTTCGTGAAAGGCCACACGCAGCTTTTCGTCCTCCTGCATGATGCGACTTTTCTTTTCCAGCCCCGCGCTGGAGCGCTCGACCGCCTCGTTAAAGTCAGGCATCGTGACGACCTTGCGGCCCTTGCGAGCCGCGAGCAGGGCGGCCTCATTGACCATGTTCGCCAGGTCGGCGCCGACAAAACCGCTTGTGATGGCGGCCAGCGCTTTAACATCCACGTCGGTATCGACCTTGATGTTTTCCAGATGGACTTTGATGATTTCCTGGCGGCCGGCCACATCGGGCCGGTCCACGAGCACGTGCCGGTCGAAACGTCCGGGCGCAATAGCGCGGCATCCAATGTCTCGGGGCGATTGGTGGCGGCCATCACGATCACGCCGCTGTTCGAATTAAAGCCGTCCATTTCGACCAACAGCGCGTTAAGTGTTTGCTCGCGTTCGTCGTGTCCGCCAATGTTGCCGCTGCCGCGCGTTTTGCCGAGGGCATCCAGCTCATCGATGAAAATGATGCAGGGCGCCTTTTGCTCTGCTTGTTGGAACATATCGCGAACGCGGGCCGCGCCCACGCCCACGAACATTTCCACGAAGTCCGAACCGCTGAGGCTGAAGAATGGCACGCCCGCCTCGCCGGCCACAGCCTTGGCTAAGAGCGTTTTGCCTGTTCCTGGCGGGCCGACTAGCAGCACGCCTTTGGGAATGCGGCCGCCCAGCATCTGATACTTTTCCGGCGTTTTGAGAAACTCGACGACTTCGCGAAGTTCATCAACCGCTTCGTCGATGCCGGCGACGTCTTCAAAAGTGATTTCAATATCTTCTTGCGCGAAGAGTTTTCCACGGCTGCGTCCAAACGCCATCGGCGAGCCGGCACCGCCCATCCGCCGGAGCATAAACACAAACAGCATGACCAGCAGGCCGGTCATGAGCAGCAGCGGCACATATTGATAAAGCGGATTCGCCGGGCCAGCATAACGCCAATCGATACCTTTCGCCAAAAGGAGTTTCGGCAATTGTTGCTCGTCGGATGATCGATCGACGCGAAGCTCGATGCCTTTTTCTTTCTCGCCGCCCGGTACGGATTCCGTATCTTTATTCGCGTTTCCGGCGTTGGCCGGCTTAAAGTATTGGCGAGTCACTTTCGCCGTCACCGTGGACCCGCCCACAACGACATTAGAAAGATCGGAAATACGCATCCGCCGCGGCTGAGCGCTACTTGCATCAACGGTATCGATATACCCAGGCCCATCCTTGCCGCTGACCTGGACCAGTTTTAAAAGGTCGCTGAAACCAAGTGTAAGTCCACTGCTGCTATTGAACATCATCACCATTAACAGCAGCAGCACGCCCAGCCCAAGCATGTACCAGACAAGGTTTCCGCCCTGCGGCGACGACTTCTTTTCCGCTGGCTTATCGTTTGTCGATTGTGGTTTTTGTTCTTTATCCATAGGTACGGGCAAAAAGCAGTTTGTTTCTTCTGGAAGATTACGTAAGCGAGAGGAGAGCGAATACACCGTTTAGCGAGTCAATTGCCCTAACTCGAAGCGTCGGCACATTCAGCCTGACAAACTTTATCGTAGGTGCAGCGGTCCGAAAAAACAACGAATCGCACGCCTCGCGGCCCCCGCGTTGTGAATGGGGCTCGACTTGCTGGCCTGTTCAATCCTACCTAAAATGGCCTCTCCGCCGTGCCTATCGGGGCCGCGACGGTAACCTTTGCTGCCCATAGTCGCCGCCGGGCACTTTGACAACCATACCTTGCGGTGTCGGCGTGAGTCGGCCGGCGGGCCGATACTGCGGCCGTTCGACCGTTTCTAGGGTAACCATTTTACCCGCCATGCCCTCAATGCCGCTTCCACACTTTTCCGTCGCCACGAATGGCCGATGTCTGTCGCCGTAAAGAACGTAGCTGTCTTTGGATCAACCGGGAGCATTGGCAGAAATGCGTTGGAAGTGATCGCCGCTAGCAGTGGCCGACTTAAGGCGATCGCTCTGTCGGCGCACGGCAAGCTCGGGCAATTGCTGGAGCAGGCGAGGCAGTTCCGACCTCGTTGGGTTGTAGCGGCCGACGATGCCCTTGCCCGGCGATTCGATTGGGCATCACTGCCCGATGGTACCGAGCTCGTCACGGGGCCCGAAGCCCTGGCGAAAGTGGCATCGGCAGAGGAAGTGGATATCGTGCTGGCCGGAATCGTTGGCAGTGCCGGCTTACGCAGCACGTGGGCCGCGCTGGACGCTAAGAAAACGGTCGCATTGGCGAATAAGGAAACGCTGGTGATGGCCGGCAGCCTTGTAAAACGCCTGGCGAGCGAACGCGGCGCCGCGATCCTGCCGGTCGATAGCGAACATAGCGCTATCTTTCAAGCCCTGCAAGCCGGCCGGCACGAAGAAGTTCGTAGTGTCGTGCTGACGGCCAGCGGTGGGCCATTTCGCGAATTGTCGATCGATCAGCTTAGGCAGGTTACGGTAGACGACGCCCTGGCTCACCCCACGTGGGAAATGGGCCCCAAGATCACGGTCGATTCGGCCACCATGATGAATAAAGCGCTGGAGATCATCGAATCGCGCTGGCTGTTCGATTTGACGGCAGAGCAAATCGAAGTGGTCATCCATCCACAATCGCTCGTGCATTCGTTTGTAGAATTCATTGACGGCTCGATAATGGCCCAACTTAGCCCGCCCGATATGAAGCTGCCAATCCAGTACGCGTTGGAATACCCACATCGCCAAAACGGGATTGCCGAGCGGCTAAACTGGCGGCAGGGTTGGCGATTGGATTTCGAGCCGGCCGATCCCGAGCGTTGCCCGGCCTTGAGCCTGGGATACGATTGTGCGCGTCGCGGCGGAACGAGCGGCGCCGTGCTGAATGCCGCCAATGAAGCGGCCGTTGAGGCCTTTTTGCAGGGTGAACTACACTTTACGGAAATCGTCCCAGCGTGCCGCAGCGTGCTGGATGCGCACCATTTCGATGCCGAACCGACGCTCGAGCGACTCGAAGATCTCGACCGCTGGGCCAGGCAGGAGGTTACACGTTGGGTATGCACTTGATCGCAATGATTGGCTGGTCGGACCTTTTCTGGTGGATTAGCGTTGTTCTCAAAGTCGCCATCGGGCTGGGAGCGGTGATTTTCGTACACGAATTGGGGCATTTTCTCGTCGCCAAGCTTTGTGGCGTTAAAATCGAAAAATTCATGATCGGCTTCGACATCGGCGGTTACAAGCTCAGTTGGCGCCGCGGCGAAACCGTGTACGGCATCGGCATCCTGCCGTTGGGCGGATATGTCAAAATGTTCGGCCAGGACGATGATCCCGCCCACATCGCCGAGCAAATGCGACAGTCGCAAATCGAAGCACACAGCGCCGATGCCGTCCCTATCACGGGACCAGATGGCGAAACGTATTACGTCGATCGTCGCAGCTACCTCGCCAAGAGCGTACCGCAACGCATGGCAATCATCTCGGCCGGCGTGATCATGAACGTCATCTTCGCTTTCATCTTCGCGGTGATCGCCTACGGAATGGGCGTTCCCTATCTGCCGTCGATTGTATCCGAAACTGTGCCCGGTTCACCGGCGTGGCACGCCGGCATCGAGCCGGGAGACGAGATCGTGCGGATCGGCAACCGGTCGAATCCAACGTTCATCCAGCTCAGAGGCGGAGTCACACTGGGCGATTTGAAGAATGGCATCAAATGCCAGGTCCGCCGGGCGGCCGATGGTAAGATTGTCGATATTACGCTTAAGCCGCAGCAAAGTGCCGGTCGGTTGGCAACGATTGGCATCGGCATGCCGTTCTCACTAACGCTGTTCGGCGATCCGCCCGTTGTGGATAATTCGGCTGCCCAGAAAGCGAAATTAATCGAGCCAGCCGCAGACCAGGTGCCCAGCGGCGAGGCGAAGTTCGTGGATGGTGACCAAGTCATTCGTGTGGGCGACGTCCCCGTGTCAAGTTATCGAGAATTCTCGATCCAACTTGCTCAACAACCAGAAAAAGCGTTGCAGATAGCGGTTCGCCGTCCTCAAAAAGAAGGTGCTAAAGAGGCGGCTAAAGACCGCGATAACAATGCGGCGGCCGCGGATCAGCAAGCCCAGCAATTGACATTCGAAGTGCCGGCACAACCGCTGCGCCGGTTCAACTTCACCTTGAAAATGGGTCCGATCACTGCCGTACGCGAGGGTTCACCGGCTGCGGCTGCCGGACTTGCCGCTGGTGACCTCATTGAACAGATCGATGGAAAGCGGCTCGGCGAAGGACCGAATCCACTGGAGTCCTGGGATGCGGAAACGCTGCCCGACTATTTGCGTCGCGCGGCAACGGCCGGCCGCGAAGTTGAAATCACCCTTCAGAGACCGACGAACGATGGCCCAGCGGAACCAATCAAGGTTCGAGTGACGCCCCATCTGGCAAGCCTGATGAACATGACAATTCCCGCCCGGTCGCCGGGCACGCCCATGGCGGCGAATGAAATCGGCATCGCCTATCGTATCGAAAACGAAGTGGCGCGAGTCGCGCCGAACACGCCTGCCGTGGGGGCCGCGGTGGCGCCCGGAGATAAGATCATCCAGGCGAAAATCATTCTTCCGAATGCCGACGACAGCAAAACGCCACAGCCGCTGTTAATCAAGCTGGGAGCAGACAACGAGGATTGGCCGCGGCTTCTGGATGTTGTGCAATTCACGCCTTCCGGCACTGAGGTTGAGTTTACTATCCAGCGCGGCGATTCCGAGCCGCGAGACGTGAAGCTTGCGCCGGTCACGGCTGAGGGCGCATTCATCGCCGCGCACGGTTTCTGGTTTAAACCTATCGAACGAATCCGCAAGGCGGACTCTTTTGCAGAGCAAGTGCGCTATGGTTGGGACGAAACGTCCGACGGGTTGATGATGGTTTTCAGTTTCCTAAAGAAGCTTGGAACTCAGGTGCCCATAACCGCGCTGGGTGGACCCGTGACGATCGCCAAGGCGGCCGGCGCGTATGCCGCGGAAGGCATCTCGTCGCTGTTAATTTTTCTAACCCTGCTCAGTGCGAATCTGGCTGTGCTTAATTTCTTGCCGATTCCCTTGCTCGATGGGGGTCACATGGTATTTCTGGCGTACGAAGGCATTCGCGGTCGGCCGGCCAATGAAAAATTCGTCGTCGCACTGCACACGGCTGGGTTTGTGTTCATCGTCAGCGTGATGCTTTACATGCTCGCGCTCGACTTGAATTTCATTCCACGGAATCTGTAGGTCTGACGCACAAGGCGACAATGGCGCGCTGCTTCCGGGCTGCCGCTCGAGCTCGCGGCGCCTGCTATCCTGCCTGCGGCCGGCCGCCGCGGCCGCCGATTACGCGCTTTTGCACATCTGTCTCCAGCACGCCAAACGCCTGTTCATGCCGCTGGACCGACATGTGTAGCGCTTGCAGCATGCGCTTCGCGGTGAAGTAGTTGACCACGATCCGCTGTTTCACATCCACCGGCTCGGTCGGCACTCCAAACGGCTGTGCGTTCAAGCCGAAGTCGAGGATTAATTCTTCCGGCGTGCCGGTTACACGGCAAAAGTTGGCATACAGCGAAATTGCGTGCTTGTCGGTGACTTCGACGCGTTGCATTTGCTGCGCCGGTTGAGGTTGATCGGCATCGGCTGCGGAGCCGGTCTTTTCCTGATCTGCCACGATGATTCCCCTTGCATAAAGTTGTGTCGCGAATTTGTGTCTTTCGGTACTCGTGCGAGAACCGGTTACTAATGTACGTTCTTTTCCGGTTTTGAACCACCCTCTAATTCTTATGGAGCAGTGTCAGAGAGTGGTCATTGCCCAGCGTGATCGAGTAAGTGAAAGTCGCGGGCAGCGCACCCGATAACGCTGTATTTAATCGGAATTCGATGTCCGACGAATGTCGACTATGACGCTCTCTGCGCCGGTGTCCGGCGTTTCGTAGCTTGCCGCCTTACGCAGCTCGAGCCCTCGCATCAAGCCGAGGCGCCTGGCTTCGGCGCGTTCCTCGACCCAAGCGGGTCCCTTGATCAGCAATAATCGATCGAATGCGTCCCAATGTGGACAGAGCCAGCCGAGCACTTTTGGCAGCGGCGCAAGGGCACGTGCGACTAGCGCATCAAATGTGGTGATTTCCAACACTTCCTCGGCCCGATTCGGATAGACACGAACGGGTAGTTCGAGATCCGCGACAATCGCTTCGACGGCCCGCGCCTTCTTTTGAGTCGATTCGCACAGGTTTACGACCAAATCGGGCCGTAGCATTGCGACCACAAGGCCCGGCACGCCGCCGCCGGTACCGACGTCTAGCACCCGTTCGCTGCGCCCAGTAGCCTGCTAAGTTCAAAACTATCGACCATGTCGCGGGCCACGAACTTCTCCAAAGTCGTGTGCCGCGTAAGATTCATCCGCTCGTTCCATGACCAGAGCAGCCGGCGGTAGGTGTCGAGCAATTCCACCTGCTCGTGGGCAACCGAGATCTGGTGCGCAGTGAGCAGGTCGTTTAATGCTTGGACCTGTGGCGGAATGTGTGGTGCCGGCATATCCAAGGTGGTTGACCTCAAACGTCGGGCGACGATAATCCGAGGCATTGTAGCAGGCACACTTCGTGTGCCGTAGCTGCTCTTGGCTCAATCGCGACAATCAAATGCGGTGACGGCACACGGAGTGCGCCGACGACTATGGCCAAGCCGACTTCCAATCAATTCGTTACTTTGGCGCGTGACACGAACCAGGCGCGGGGCATCGGGCAGTACGCGCTCGACATAATTGGGGGCCGCCACCCGGGCCCCAGCGAGGCGGTACTCAAAAAAACCGAGCAGTTTCATCTCGATAGTGTGGCGTGCGGCGTCAGTGCGGCTCGCTGCTCGTGCGAACGCCCCCACGGTGCTACGTCGAGAAGCGCTCGAATTTCTGACATCTCGCGAGCTTGGCGGCGTACCGATGTTCGGCGGCAGCGCGCTTGTTGCGCCGGAAAAGGCCGTTCTCGCATGTTCGTCCGCGGTGCGAGAATGGGACGCCAACGGCACGAACTTCGGCTACAACCCGCAGCGCGGCGCCGCGGCCGGCGAATTTGGGCACAACGACTTTTACCCCGTTGCCGTGGCCGCCGCCCAGATCGCCGGTTTCGATGGGCGAAAGACGCTTGTGGCGATGGCCACGCTCGATGAAATTCGCGGTCGGCTGGCCGAAGTGTTCGCACTTAAGAATTACAAGATCGATCATGTGGTTCACGGCGCAATCGCCTCAGCGGCCGTGTATGGCGCAGTGGTGGGAGCGACACCAGAACAAATCGAGTCGGCGATTGGGCTGGTGTTGGCGCACTATATTCCCTTTCGCGCCATTCGCCATGGCCATCAGCTTTCCGATTCCAAGGGCGCGTCCGCCGCGATTAGCGCCGAAGCGGCGGTGCTCAGTATGCGGCGAGCGATGCGAGGATTCTTCGGACCGGCCGATATCTTCCGCAATCCACAAGCGATCTTCTGCCTCTTCGAGCCGCCCGATACGGCCGATACCAGCCCATTCGATCTCACACTTGCAACAGAGGGCGACGACTTCGCCGTGATGGGTATGCACTTCAAGCTGGGCCTGTACGAACACCAATCGGCCGGCGCTATTGAAGCCATCATCGACCTGATTGCTGCCGAGCCAACGATGTTGGACGACCCGGATCAATTGCTTGATGTCCGAATCCTGATCTATGAGCCGGCATTTAGCATTATCGGCGACCCCGCGAAGCGCGACCCCAAAACTCGGCAAAGCGCCGACCATTCGATGCTGTATATCATCGCCACGGTGTTACGCAAGGCATATGAAGCGCGACGCGCCGGTTGGAATGGTCAGGGCGGCTGGCGCCAATTGATGCTCGCGCCGTCCGACTACGCCGCGAACGAGTCGGCCCTATTTCACCCACTCACGCGCCGATTAATGCAGCAAATCGATTTCCGCCACGGCGGCCCCGAGTTCGACCGCCGCTATCCGGATGGCATTCCGACCACGGTCGAGGTTTCGCACGCGAAACTTGGGCCGCTTTCCAGCGGCCTGGTGATGTACCCGCAAGGCCACGCACGGGCCGATGCGAGCGAACTGCCTCGGCTGCTGGAGCACAAATTCCGCCTGTTGGCTGGAGCGGCTGTGGATGATATGGGTGCGCTCGTGAAGCGATTTACGAATATGTCTCAAACAACGCCCAAACAAATCGCCGATTTGTACGATTTCGCAATCCGCGGGATTTCGCCATGAGCCAGTTTGCCAGCGATGCTGGACCAAGCGATCTTGCTATCCTGGTCTGGCTTGAGCACCGGTAGGTTGGCCATTAGGTCAGCCCACTTGCAGTGCCTGAGTGCCGACGAATTCAGACTCTAACTGCGGTTCGCCATCTTCCAACAGCATATTGACGACTTCCGTTAGATTGTCGGATAGCTCATCCAACGTGTCGCCTTGTGAATGTGCGCCTGGAAAGCCGGGCACGTATCCGACGAGAAGGCCGGTATTAGGGCAACGCTCAATAATGGCAGTGTAAGTTCTCTTTAGCATCGGACCACTTGCCCCGAATTACTTCCCGCCCTTCGTCCAGTCGCGCCGGCCACGGGAGCTGGGGATGTTCATCGCCTTGCGGTACTTGGTCACGGTGCGGCGAGCGACGTCGATGCCCTCTTTCGCCAATTCTTCGACGATCGCGTCATCCGAAAGCGGCTTGGTCTTGTCTTCGTTGTCGACGATTTCCTGCAGCTTGATTCGCACCCGATCCCAGGCCACTTCCTCGCCATCGGCAGTCGTGGTGCCGCCGACAAAAAATCGCTTCAGCGGAAAGATGCCGCGCGGTGTTTGAATCCACTTGTCATCGACCGCTCGGCTCACAGTGGTCACATGCACACCGACTTTGTCGGCGATTTGCTGCATCTTGAGCGGCTCGATGTGATCCGGGCCGTCGTCAAGAAATTTAGTCTGATGATCGACAATCGCCTGCGACACGCGCGTAAGGGTGCTGCGGCGCTGTTCAATCGATTCGATCAGCCATTGGGCCGAGTTGATCTTACGCTTGATGTACTCGCGTGTTTCGGCGTTCGTGCCTTCATCGCGCAAAAGTTTGCGGTAGTAGGGACTAATGTAGAGCGAGGGCAACTGGCCATCTTCGAGCCGAATTTGGTAGCTTCCTTGTTCGTTCCGTTCCACGAATACATCCGGCGTGACGCTCGGAACCGTCGATAAGTTGAAGTCGGCGCCTGGCTTGGGTTTGAGCTTACGCAACTCTTGCCACACTTCCTGAATTTTCTCAATCGACATGCCCGTCTTCTTCGAAATCTGCGGCAGGCGATTGTTCTCCAGATCCTCCATGTGATTTTCGATGAGCGTGCGCAGCTCGTCGTAGTCCGGCATCCCCGGGATCAGTTGGAGCATTAAGCATTCTTTGAGCGTCCGCGCTCCAACGCCCGGCGGATCGAGTCGTTGCACCACGCGCAGCGCCTCTTCCGCGATCGCCATTTGTTTGGCGCGGTAGGATTGCAAGTCTCCGTTCTGTTCGCCTGCCAGCGGCGGCAATAACTCCTCGAGCGGCGTTTTCAAATACCCATTTGTATCCAGGCTGGATATGACGCGGTCGGCCATCCGCCGCACGGCGTCATCCATCTCGAACCAACTAAGCTGGTGATGCAAGTAATCAACTAGCGTTTCGGGCCGGGCCAGCATGTTGGCCATCGCGTCGTGACGACGATCCCCTTCGGCTTCGATACGATTCATCGATGGCCGGCTACGCTCCTCGTAGTCATCCGGCAGATTCTCGGCCATGTTCAATAGCCGTTCGAAGTCGTCCTCGTTGTTGCGATCGTCCTTAACGACCAGTTCGCGTTCAGTGTCTGCCACGCTGCTGCCCGTTTCTTGTTCGGCGGCTACTTCCGGTTCGTCGGCATCGACCTCTACCTGATCGAGCACCGGATTATCTTCCATTTCCTGTTCGATGCGCTCCTGTAACGCCATCAGCGGCAACTGCAGAATTTCCATGGACTGGATCATCCGCGGTGCAAGCACCTGCTTCTGAGCCAGTTGCATTTGTTGGCCGAGGGATAGTCGCATCAATAAGCTCGATATTGGGTACGCACCGGTATGGGTTTCCGAAGCGCTTCTAGCATACCGCTGGCTAGCGAACGAGGTCAAACCGGCAGCTACTATTCTAATCTAGCTTCAGAACCTCAAATCCGATGAACGGCAAAATCCTTCGCCAGGCGGGGAAGGCCGCGATCGCCCAATCGCTCCGTTCGCCCGTGGCGTGGCCGGCTCGCTCCGCGAGCGGAAAACCTGCCGCGGAGCGTGCGGACTTCCATTGCGCTACTGGAAATAGAACGCTAAAGATGGTATGCTATCGCGAAATCGGCGGAGACTTTTGAGAACACCCCCGCCCCATTACGACTTGCCGGCGTCCGGATTAGAACTGGGCAATTGGGACAAGATATCGGCAAATCCGCCCAGCGGAAGACCGCCGGCTAATCCTTGTATGGCCTCAGCGTGCATTTGCTTGGCCTTCGCTTGAGCGGCGTTAATCGCGGCCGGCAAAAGGTCTTCGATCATTTCGCGCTCGCCTTTCTCCATGAGCGAAGGATCGATTCGCACGACCAGCACATCAGCCAGCCCATTCACATCGACTTCTATAAGTCCGCCGCCAGCCGATCCGGTGGCCCGTTTGGTCTTCAGTTCTTCTTGTAGCGCCTGCATCCGCCCTCCCATTTCCTGGGCTTGCTTCACAAGCGCGCCGATATTGGCCAGGTTGCCGAGACCTTTGAACACAATCAATCACCTTGTAAATGTCGCGAGCGGATGGAGTTTTGCATTTCCAGGAAAATTATTTTTGACCGTTGTGTTGAGGTTAACTAGCAGCGTTCGCAGGCAAGCAGCACGACTTGGAAGCGTCTGCCGGCGGCTTCAATTCACCTCGCCTTCAGGCGGCGTGTAGCGCAACTGACCCGGCGCGACATCAAAAAGCTCCATCGCGCTGCGAACGAACGGCTGCTCTGCGATTTGGGCGAGTTGCTCCCGCCGCGACATCCGCGGGGCCGCGGCCGCAGGTTTCGCGTGACCGCCCGTCGCCATCGCTCGTTGCCACTGAGCCAACACTGACTCGTTCGATTGAATATCTCCGGCCGCCTCGCTCGCCGGATTGGTTGAATTGCCCGGAATATGCGCTGCGTCGCTGCGCTGAACCAATTGCTCGGCAGTTGCATGCGTTGCGATCGGTACGCGCGCCGGTAAGACTGGGGGTCGATTCGCTGTCGCGAACGCGCTCCCAAATTCGACGGCGCTCGGCGTCACTCGCGGTTCAGCGTTTTTTTTTGCGGGCGGGGACGTACGAGGCGGATCGCTCGCCACTGTGTTGGGGGCTCGAACGCCGCGCGCAGACTCGACCCCACCCGCTCGTTTGTCCGACCGCTCGCCAGTCGTTCCACGTAATTCGGCCACCAAAGCCGACAGGTCATCCAACTCACCAAGTTGGCAGATTCGCACGATGGCCATCTCCACCAGAGTTCGAGCGTGCATGCTGACACGCATCCGCGCCGCGGTGTGATCGAGGACCTGGCCGATTGCCAGAACGGTCGATACACCAAGTTCTCGGCCAACTCGTGCGACTTCGTCTGCCTGTGCCGGCAGCGCATAAAGCATTTGATCGGCAGGACAGCCGACGGCCACGGTCATCACATCGCGGAAATAGCCGACGAGTTGATCCAACAGCAGGCCAACCTCCACGCCGTTTTGGATCGTGGCGTCGAGTTCGACCAGCGCGGCGGATGCGTCGCGGGCCACCACATGACGAACCAGTGCGCTGAGCCGCTCTGCGGGCGCGATGCCAAGCAGATGATTGACATCGTCGGCGGTAATTCGCTCACGGCCGACGGCCAGCAGTTGTTCCAGCAACGATTGGCTATCGCGCATCGAGCCCGCTGCCCGGCTGGCCAATATTTGCAGAGCCTCAGGCTCAATGGGCACGCCCTCCGCCGCCGCAATCTGACCCAGCCGCGCCTGGATGGCCGCCGCGCTGATCCCTGCAAAATCGAACCGCTGGCAGCGAGAAAGAATCGTGATGGGAATTTTTTGCGGCTCGGTTGTGGCAAAGATAAATTTCACATGTTCGGGCGGTTCTTCCAGTGTTTTCAAGAGTGCGTTGAATGCTTCCTTGGTAAGCATATGCACTTCATCGATGATGTAGATTTTGTAGCGCACGCGGCTTGGCCGCACGGCCACGTTCTGCCGCAGTTGCCGAATCTCGTCGATGCCGCGGTTACTGGCGCCGTCGATCTCAATCACGTCCACATCATCCCCGCTGGTGATACGCAGGCACACATCGCACGTATTGCAAGGCTCGGGCGTCGGCCCGAGAACGCAATTGAGCGATTTCGCCAGAATGCGGGCCGCCGATGTCTTGCCAACGCCGCGGGCTCCGGTGAACAGATAAGCGTGGCCGACCCGCCCGCTGGCGATCGCCTGTTGAAGCGCCCTTGCGACGTGCTCCTGCCCTACTAATTCGTCAAACGATTGCGGTCGATACCGGCGAGCAATGACGGTGTACCGGCCATCGGCGGATCGGTCGTCCGGCGTCGCGGGTTGAATGGAAACACTTGACATATTACGCGGCAATGAGAGATTGCAAATTGCACATTTGAATTTCGGCAATTTTCAATTCTTAAGTTGCATTATTCAATTTCCCGTTTGCGACCACCGGTGAGAGGCCTCCACACAAAGAGACGCAAGCTTATGGCTGCTGTGTTTCCACCCTGACCAGGTTCGCAAGGCCCCCTTTGCAGAGGCCCCTCACCGGAGGCCGCACGTTGGACTGCTCTTCAGTTGTACGCCCGGCGTTGCCAGTCGTCAAAGGTTGCCACAATAAGTGTTGTCCTCTCGCTCCGCGAGAGGATTTCTGCACGCTGAGCGAGCAGACCTCACCCAGAATGACCCACCAACTTTCGCCGTGGGGACTTGTGTGATGAGCGGGCACCGCGACAGAATTGAACGCTGATCGGCCCAGCGGAAGCGATATAGAAACCGTTGCTTGAGTTCAGCGCACCATCAATTTCGCGGCTATGTCGCGCGAAAGCGTTTTCTCACTACTGCCAAGCCGAATCGTCAAGCTCTCTCGCGATTCGTCGTTGGCCACAAGTGATCCCTGAGCCCCAATGGCTAATCCGATCTGCGATAGGTGGCGCAGGAAGTCGGGCGATTGGTCGATGACGCGCGCGATGTAAAATCGGTCGCCGGTCGAACATTCGACCAATGGCCGGTCGGCCGCTACGGCCATCGTGCCGTCCGCCTTCGGGATCGGGTCACCGTGCGGATCGGTCGGTGGATGGCCCAAGTAGGCATCGATCCGATCGATGAGCGAATCGCTCACCGCGTGCTCCATGTGCTCTGCTTCCTGGTGAACTTCGTCCCAGGTAAGGTTCAGCGTCTGACTCAGGAATTGCTCGATTAGCCGGTGCCGCCGGAGTACTCTTAGAGCCAAGCCCCGGCCCGATTGGGTGAGCCGCACGCCTTCGTACGGCGTATACGTGGCCAGATTACTTTCATCGAGCGTTTTTAGCATGCTCGTTACAGTGCCCGGCAGCACGCTCAGCGCAGCGGCGATTTGACCCGTGGCAACCGCCCCGCCTTCGGTCCGGTGCGCGAGCTGATAGATCGTCTTGACGTAATTCTCGACAGTCAGGCTAGGCACGGTAGACTAGGCATTCGGTGTCGGATATTAGATGCTGAATGTTCAAGTTCCAGTATCCCGTATCTGACATTCGGCTTCTAGTATGTCTCACGCGGCCCAATCCACCCCGCATGCTTGGCGGCGCTTGTACCCGTTCCGGTCGCACTGGGCTGATGCGTCTGGCGGCCGAATGCACTACCTGGACGAAGGCCCAACAACGGTAGGTCTTGTCGACCCTAGCGACGCATCAATGGTGGCTGATGCCCCTTCTAAGACGAACACGGCTCTGCTGTTCGTACATGGCAACCCCACGTGGTCGTTCCACTGGCGGCGGCTGATCGCTGCCTTGCGATCGAGCTACCGGTGCGTCGCGCCGGATCACATTGGCTGCGGCCTTAGCGAGAAGCCGCGGCGCTATCTGCGTTTGGATGATCACATTGAAAATTTGTGCGCACTCGTCGATTCATTGGACCTTGGCCACGTCACGCTCGTCGCGCAGGATTGGGGCGGCGCGATCGGCCTGGGCGCCATGCTCCGCACGCCGGAGCGACTCGAGAGGATCGTGCTTTTCAACACAGGCGCATTCCCGCCGCGGTACATTCCGTGGCGAATCCGAGCGTGCCGCATTCCTTTCATCGGCCGCCTCGCGGTGCAAGGCGCCAACTTGTTCAGCCGCGCGGCGCTGCGGATGACGCTCGCGCGGCGTAAAGCCCTCGAACCTACGGTCGCAGCCGGTTACCTCGCGCCATACGACAACTGGTCAAACCGCCGCTCGGTTTACGGCTTCGTGCGCGACATTCCAAGACGCTCGCCATCGTTTCAAATGGTCGCGGCGGCAGACTCAGACCTTGCCGAGCGTGGCGTTCTTGGCAAAACCGATGCGACCCTCCAGATGCTGGCGGCCATCGAAGTCGGCCTGCCGAGGTTCGCCGATCTGCCCGTCGCGCTCATTTGGGGGATGCGCGATTGGTGCTTCCGGCCCGATTGTCTGGAGCGCTTCATTAAAGCCTGGCCGCATGCCGACGTGCATCGCCTTGGTGACGTGGGACACTGGGTCGTCGAGGACGCGCCGGACGAGTCGATCGCCATCGTCCAAAACTTTCTTGCGACGAACCGTCACCCGTACCCTCTTGATAAATGCACCCGACCATTCCGAGCGTGAACCCATTTGGCGTTGGCGCGGCCGCCACGCTTGCCTGCCTCTACGAAGCTACGGCGCGCAAGCCCGGCAACGTCCATCCAAGTGCGAGTTTTGATGATGTGACCACTTACGGCGCGTTTGTTGCCAGCGCAGTCGTGATCGGCCCCTGCTTGGCACTCGCTGCGATCGCTGGCGTCGGGCAGACTGTGCTCGACGCCGTACGCGCGACTCGCCTGGCCGCGCGGACAAATACAAACTTGGGGACAATTTTGCTGCTTGCTCCGCTGGCCGCCGTGCCAGCGAGCGAACCTTTGGAAGCAGGTATTGGCGGCGCGCTTACGCGGGTGACGAGCAACGACACGCGGCTTGTCTACGAAGCAATTCGTTTATCGGGCGCAGGTGGTCTTGGGCGAGCGACAAAGGCTGATGTGTTTGCAGATGCGCGGCCCGATTTAACGCTGGTCGAGGCGATGCGGATGGCGGCCGATCGCGATCTCGTAGCGCGGCAGTACGCAAATGATTTTGCCGAAGTCTTCACCGGTACGGCAGCGTGGATCGAACAAAGCTTGTCGCGCGATCTGCCGCTCGAATGCGCGATCATCCATGCTCACGTGCGTCAATTGGCGTCCTGCCCCGATAGCTTGATCCAGCGCAAGTGCGGGGCGGAGTTGGCCAACGAAGCTTGCGGTCGGGCGGCGGACGTATTGAACGCCGGCCTACCCGGCGAGACAGCCTATCAACAATCGCTCGCCGAGTTCGATCGTTGGTTGCGTGCGGACGGCCATCGCCGTAACCCGGGAACCACGGCCGACCTCATCGCTGCCGGCCTGTTTGTGCTCCTGCGCGAAGGTCGGCTACACTGGAATGTGTGGTGAGTTTTTAGGGTTGGCCCCCGCGCTGCGCGGGATGATTTGCCTCTCGCCCAACGAGATGACTACACCGGAGGCCCGCGTGCCCGAATCATTTCACGTTCGCATCGCCAAGGCTGAGCACGTATTCAGCGCGGCCCATTTCATCACCTTCGGCGGCAATTGCGAACGGCTCCACGGGCACAACTATCATCTCGCCGCCGAAATCGATGGGATTCTGGATGAGAACCACTTGGTGATCGATTTTCTGCTCGTCCGCGCCAAGCTTCGCGAGATCACCACCGAGCTCGACCACTTCGTGCTGTTGCCGAAAGACCACCCGCAAATTCGAATCGAGGACGATGGTCGCGAGGTTACGGCCACATTCTCTGATCGTCGATGGACATTTCCAAGGGGCGATTGCCGGCTGTTGCCCGTCGCCAACACCACCGCGGAGCTATTGGCCGCTTACATCGGTGAGCGGTTGCTAACGTCATTGGGTGAAACCGCCAGTTGCGTCCATCGGTTGCAGATCGAACTAGACGAGTGTGACGGGCAAATTGGGGCTTGGCGGTGGCAGAGTGCCGACCGCTAACTGTCGGAAATAGTTACATAACCGGCACTTCTTCTCAAGCAATCAGCCCTTTCGCGCCGATATGTCGAGCGCCCGAAGTGCGCACCGACTCACCGCACACCGTCTACATTCACTTCCGCTAGCATCGGTCCATCGACTCATGTCCGACATCCACAACGCCGCCGTCCTGCTCATGACTTTGCCCGAGGAGGAGGCGAGCGACCTGATGTCGAAACTTGACCCCAAGCTGGTCGAGCAGGTATCGCTGGAAATTGCCCGCACGCGGGCGATTGCCGCCGACGAACAGGAGCATGTCATCAAGGAATTTACCGAAGCCAATCCGGCGATGGGTGGCCGTGGCGGCGGGTTGGAGCTCGCCAAGTCGCTCCTGCAGAAGGCCCTGGGCAGCAACGCCGCCGCCGCCCTGGTGAACATCCGCCAATCGATCGAGGCCACGCCGTTCGGGTTCCTGCGGAATGTCGATAGTCAGAACCTGTTGACGTACATCATCGACGAGCATCCGCAAACGATCGCGCTGATCATGTCCCACTTGCCGGCCAATTTCGGGGCCGAGATTCTCGCAGGCTTGCCCGAGTCGCGTCGGCTCCCCGTGATTCGCCGCATCGCGACCATGGGGCGTACCAATCCCGAAATCATTCGCGAGGTGGAAAAAGGCCTGGAGCGGCGGATGTCGAGCGTCATGAGCCAGAGCTTCGAGAACGCCGGCGGCGTGGAGGCCGTGGCCGAAATGCTCAATGTCTCGGACCGAGCCACCGAGCGGTCGCTGCTCGATAGTCTTGCCGCCGAAGACCCGGAGCTTGTCGATGAAATCCGCCGCCTGATGTTCGTTTTCGAAGACATTGGCCGCTTCACGGACAAAGACATCCAGACGGTGCTCAAGAACGTCGAGACCAGCCAATGGGCGATGGCCCTCAAGGGCGCAAGCGACACGCTGAAGGAGAAGGTGCTCAAAAACATGTCCGAGCGGGCGGCTGAAACGCTACGCGAGGAAATGGAATACTTGGGACCAGCCAAGCGGAGTGTCGTCGAGGCCAAGCAGCAGGAAATCGTCGATGTCGTCCGCTTGTTGGAAGACCGTGGCGAAATCGATCTCAACGCCATCAACGAAGAAGAGGAGTTGGTGCAGTAGGAGTCGGGGTCAAGACCTCGATAGTTTCTGGCTCCCGACTCTCGACGATTACGCGCTCGACTCTGCTAGCATGGACCGCGACACGTAGGAGTCGTGTGCCATGCCTCTATCGCCCATGATGCAGCAGTACCACGAGGCCAAGCGGGCCGCGGGCGAGGCGCTGCTGTTGTTTCGCATGGGCGACTTCTACGAGCTCTTCTTCGACGATGCCAAGACGGCGGCCCGCACGCTGGGCCTCGCCCTCACCAGTCGCGACAAGGGCGACGACCCCGTGCCTATGGCCGGCTTCCCGCACCACCAGCTCGATTCGTACCTCGCCAAGATCATCGCGGCCGGCCACCGGGCCGCAATTTGCGAGCAGGTCGAAGATCCCCGCGAGGCGAAGGGCCTGGTGAAACGCGAGGTAACGCGGATCGTCACGCCCGGTACACTTACCGACGACGCCCTCCTCGACCCGGAATCAAGCAACTTCCTGGCCGCAATCGTGCAACCAGCCACGCCCAAGCCGCCAGCTCCGCTGGCGGGCATTGCCTGGGTAGACGTCTCCACCGGTCGCTTCTACGCCGCCGCACTCGCCGCCGATCAAGTCGTCGACCAACTGGCGCGAATCCACCCTGCGGAGTTGCTCATCTGCGATGAATCTCAACCGCTGCCCGCCGCTTGGACAAACGGCGCTTCCATCACGCGCCGTCCCGCCTGGACATTCGGACGCACGGCCGCGAATGAGACGCTGGCCAAACATTTCGGCACGCGCTCGCTCGAGGGCTTTGGGTTCGATGCCGACGCGGGCGCGGCGGATGCAGTCGCATTACGGGCAGCAGGCGCGGTGCTGAGCTATCTGGCCGAAACACAAAAAGCATCGCTCGCTCATATCAACCGACTCGTGCCCTACTCGTCGAGCGATCGGCTGGCCATCGATCCCGCGACACGCCGCAGCCTGGAATTAGTTGCCACGCTGCGCGATGGCCGGCGCGAGGGCTCGCTTCTGGGAGTGCTCGATCGCACGGTGACATGTCTCGGCGCGCGATTGTTGGCCGATTGGCTTGCCGCCCCGCTCAGCGATGTCGCTACGATCAATGCCCGGCTCGACGCCGTCGAGGAGCTTGTAGCCAACGCCGCCGTCACGCAGCAATTGCGGGAAATACTGCGGCAGATTTACGATATTCAGCGACTATTGGCCCGGGTCATAACCGGCCGCGCTTCGCCCCGCGACCTAGCTTGTATCGGCCGAAGCCTCGCGAGTTTACCAAGAGTAAAGGCGAAGCTCACGGGCCGTACCAGCGAGCTACTGCGCCAGATCGAAGATCGACTCGACTTGTGTGCCGACGTGCGCGGTCCGCTAGGACAAGGACTCGTTGATGATTGCCCGCTCACGACGCGCGACGGCGGCTTCATTCGCGCCGGTTATCGCGCGGAGATTGATGAGCTGCGCGAGCTGATGGCCGGCGGCAAGCAGTGGATGGCCCAATATCAGGCCGCCGAGTGCCAGCGGATCGGTGTTGCCAACATGAAGGTCGGCTTTAACCAGGTGTTCGGTTACTACCTGGAGGTTTCGCATGCGCATCGCGAGAAGGTGCCGGCCGACTACATCCGCAAGCAAACGCTCAAAAACGCCGAGCGTTACATTACGCAGCAGCTCAAGGAATACGAGGAGAAGGTGCTTGCCGCGGAGGAGAAACTCCAGCAGCGTGAATTCGAACTATTCGTCGAGCTGCGCAACATGGTAGCCGCTGCCGCTTCGCGACTTCAAGCAACCGCTGATGCGCTGGCCGAGCTCGATGTGCTGGCTGGTCTTGCGGAGCTGGCCCGCTCGCGTAATTACGCGAGGCCGACGGTCGTCGCCGAACCCGTGCTCGATATCGAAGCCGGCCGACACCCAGTGCTCGATATAACGGAGCCGGAGGGAACGTTCGTGCCGAACGATGTGCAATGCGAAGCGATTAGCGGAAACGAAGGCGCGAGGACCGAGGCGCGAGGAGCGAGTGTCGACGGAGCCGCGTCCCCGGCCCCTCGCGGCTCGCTCCTTCTGATCACCGGTCCGAACATGGCCGGCAAGAGCACGTACATTCGCCAGGCCGCACTGCTGACGCTCATGGCTCAAATGGGCAGCTTCGTGCCGGCCCGGAGGGCAACCGTCGGCGTGGCCGATCGCATCTTCGCCCGCGTTGGCGCCAGCGACGAACTGTCGCGCGGCCAGAGCACGTTCATGGTCGAGATGACCGAGACGGCTCGCATCCTCAACACGGCCACACCTCGCAGCCTCGTGATCCTCGACGAAATCGGCCGCGGCACAAGCACCTACGATGGCCTCTCGCTCGCTTGGAGCATTGTGGAGCACATCCACGACCATATCGGCTGCCGCACGCTCTTTGCGACCCACTATCACGAGCTGACCGATCTCGACGAGCAGCTCCCCGGCGTGCGGAACTTCAACGTGGCCGTCAAGGAATGGGAAAACAAGGTGATGTTCCTGCACCAGATCGTGCCAGGCCCCGCGGACAAGAGCTATGGCATCCACGTCGCCCAACTTGCTGGCGTGCCGCGTGCGGTGAACGAACGGGCCCGTGAGGTCCTGGAACTACTCGAATCACAACACTGTTCGTCGGAACGCGTCACCAACGGCGGAGCGCACGACCCGTTTAGCGTCGGCCGCCAGGCCGAATCTAAACACGCTACGACGCGCACCGACGGCCGCCACTGGCAGCTCACACTCTTTGGCCGCGAAGACCACCCGCTCCTTGAAGAAATCCGTGCCGCCGATCTCGACGGTATCGAGCCGCAGGAAGCGCTCGAACTTGCCCAATCCTGGCAACGGCGACTCATCGACGAACGAGTGCCCGCCAAACGCTAGCGTTGGCGAAGCCTCCTGCGCAGGGTAGGATAACGGGTCTCTATTGCGGAAAGTTTTCCGCACTTGGTCGCAACCGCCACAATAGCATCTCATCCGCTCTGCCCCGCTGCATCCTCATTGCTCCTCCATGCCCCGCTACAACCACGCCACGATCGAGCCCAAGTGGCAAGCGCATTGGGAATCGCACCAAACGTTTGCCGCGCCGCGCCTGCCGAAGCCGGGTACGAAGAAGCTCTACGCGCTCGATATGTTTCCCTACCCTAGTGGCGACGGGCTGCACGTCGGGCATCCCCTCGGTTGGGTCGCCACGGACATCGTCTGCCGGGCGGCGCGGATGCAGGGCGTGAGCGTGATGCACCCGATGGGGTTCGATGCCTTTGGCCTGCCGGCCGAAGAGCATGCCATCAAGACGGGCCAGCACCCGCGGGTTCAGACGCAAAAAAACATCGCCAACTTCCGCCGACAGATCCGGATGCTCGCATTGTCATACGACTGGAGCCGCGAGCTGGCCACCACCGACATAGAATACTTCCGCTGGACGCAGTGGATCTTCCTCAAGATCTACGACACCTGGTTTGACTCGAGCGAGCAGCGTGGCCGGCCGATCAGCGAGCTGCCGATTCCCGAAGAGGTACGCGCACGGGGAGTCGACGCGATTCGCCGCTATCAGGACGAGCATCGACTCGCCTACCAAACGGAAGCGCCGGTGAACTGGTGCCCGGCGCTGGGCACCGTGCTGGCGAACGAAGAAGTCGTCAACGGCAAGAGTGAAGTCGGCGACCATCCCGTGGTCCGTATGCCGCTACGGCAATGGATGCTGCGAATTACCGCGTACGCCGACCGATTGGAAAAAGATTTGGCAGGCCTCGATTGGTCCGAAGGCATCAAAGCGCTGCAGCGAAACTGGATTGGGCGCAGCACCGGCGCGGAAGTCGATTTTCCGCTTCCGGACACGGAGCAGGTGATCTCCGAAGATGTTCGCTGGCTTGGCCAATCGCGATGCATGCTCGTCGAAAATACGACGTGCGAACACTTGAAGGTTTTCACAACGCGACCGGATACGCTGTTCGGTGCAACCTATATGGTGATCGCGCCGGAGCACCCGCTCGTCGAGCGACTTACCAAGCTAGAGTGTGCGCAGGAAGTTCAGCAGTATCGCGAGGCTGCGGCGCAGAAAAGCGATCTGGAGCGCACCGAGCTGTCGAAGGAAAAGACGGGCGTCTTCACGGGAAGCTACGCGACCAACCCGGTGAACGGCGAACCGGTTCCGATTTGGGTGGCCGATTACGTGCTGGTCAGCTACGGCACCGGCGCGATCATGGCGGTCCCTGCCCACGATGAGCGCGACTTCGAATTCGCCCGGCAATATGGCCTGGCGATCAAACCGGTCGTTGACCCCGGTAGTACGGTGTCGGCAGCCGAGCGCGAGGAGGTGCTGGCCGGCAAACGCTGCTATGCGGGCGAAGGAATTGCGATCAATTCGGCACAGTACAATGGACGTCCCACGGCCGAATTCAAGAAAAAGATTACTGCCGACCTGGCGGCGGTCGGAGTGGGACGCCAGACCGTCAACTACAAGCTCCGCGATTGGCTCTTCTCGCGGCAACGCTTCTGGGGCGAGCCGTTTCCCATTCTGCACGAGCTGGACGCGAGCGGCAAACCGACGGGCTGCGTGCGCTCAGTCGATGAGAAAGACCTGCCGGTCGACTTGCCGCACCTGGACGACTTCAAGCCGCACGGCCGGCCGGAACCTCCGCTAGATAAAGCGCCCGATGATTGGCTCTATCCAGTGATCGACGGCAAGCGCTACAAGCGCGAAACCAACACGATGCCGCAGTGGGCCGGTTCATGCTGGTATTATCTGCGGTTTCTCGACCCCAAGAACGATCGGGCACCAGTCGATCCCGGAATCGAAAAGGCCTGGATGCCGGTAGACCTCTACGTCGGCGGCGCGGAGCATGCCGTGCTGCATCTATTGTACGCGCGATTCTGGCACAAGGTGCTCTACGACCGCGGGATTGTTTCGACGCCCGAGCCGTTCCAGAAGCTGGTCAATCAGGGAATGATCCTGGGCGAGAACAACGAGAAAATGTCCAAGAGCCGGGGCAATGTGATCAACCCCGATGCAATCGTCGCCGAGTACGGCGCCGATTCGCTCCGGCTCTACGAAATGTTCATGGGGCCGCTGGAAGCCACAAAGCCTTGGAGCATGCAAGGCGTCAACGGTGTCTTCGGCTTCCTGAACCGCGTGTGGCGATTAGTGATCGACGAGCGTGCGGAGGCGATGCAGCTTAACGCCGCGATCGTCGATCGCCCGCCGACCGCTGAAGAAAATCGCGTGTTGCATCAAACGATTCAAGCGGTGACACAGGATATTCGCAATCTGGCGTTCAACACGGCAATCTCACGGATGATGGAGTTCACTAACTTTTTCACCACCGCGAGTGAGCGGCCTCGCCAGGTGCTGGAGAAGTTCGTGCTGCTCCTATCGCCGTTCGCACCACACATTTCGGAAGAGCTTTGGTATGCACTGGGGCACCGCCAATCGCTGGCGTATGAACCGTGGCCGGAGTTCGACGCGTCGCTGACTAAAGTAGACGCAGTCGAAGTGCCCGTTCAAATCAATGGCAAGCTGCGATCAAGAATTACGGTTGGTGCTGGTGCTGATGCCGCCCAGTTGGAATCCATCGCTCGGGCTGAGCAGAGGGTACAAGAATTGCTCGATGGTAAGCAGATCCTGAAAGTAGTTGCGGTTCCGGGCAGGTTAATCAATTTCGTGGTGAAAGGCTAAGAGCGTACCCCAGAACCGTCGGGGATTGGCTGGACACCATCGCCGCGATGGTCGTGCGGAGTCTTCGGAGCAAAACGTGCCTGTCCCCCTCTCGGCTGATGGTTCTGGAATAGGCTCTAACGATTGAAACATGCAAATTGCAAATAAAATGTCGAGTGCCTGGGCTGCCGTAACTGCTTCGGCAAATTTCATTTTGCACGATTCTCCTTGTTGATGAGAGGGATTTTGACGTGAAAAACGTCGTAGCTTTGGTCCTGGGCGGCGGACGCGGCACGCGGCTGTTGCCGCTAACGGCCTACCGCTCGAAGCCGGCCGTGCCGCTGGCCGGGAAGTATCGGCTCATCGATATACCCATCTCGAATTGTATCAACAGCGAAATCAATCAGATTTACGTCCTCACTCAATTCCAATCGACGAGCTTGCACCGCCACATCCGCGGAACGTACAGCTTCGACAACTTCAGCGGCGGATTCGTCGAAATCCTCGCCGCCCAGCAAACGACGGAACAGCAGGACGACAAGCACGATTGGTACCAGGGCACCGCCGACGCGGTGCGCAAAAACTTGCGCCATCTGACTCAGCCCGGTATTGAATATGTTTTGATTCTTTCCGGCGACCAGCTCTACCGGATGGATTATCGCGAAATGCTGGCAACTCACACGACCTCACGCGCCGACGTCACGATTGCCGCTAAACCGGTCAATCGCAGCGAAGCGGGATCGCTGGGTATCATGCGTGTCGATGCCAGCGGCCGCGTTGTGGGCTTCCTGGAAAAGCCGCAGTCCAATAGCGAGTTGAACGACGCTGCGATGGACCCCGCCTGGCTGGAAGCCCGCGGTATTCAGTCGGGCGGCCGCGAGTGCCTGGCCAGCATGGGAATCTATTTGTTTGATCGCAATTCGCTCCTGGCCGCGCTCGAGAAGACCAATTACCGCGACTTCGGTAAGGAAGTGTTCCCCGCGTCGATACGCTCGCGCCGCGTGCAACTCCACGTGTTCGACGGCTACTGGGAGGATATCGGCACGATCCGCTCGTTCTACGACGCGAACCTGCGGCTCGCGCAGCCCAATCCGCTGTTCGAGCTGGCTTCCGCCACGGCCCCGATTTACACGCGAACGCGCTCACTGCCGCCGACGCGGGCGGACGGTCTCTCAATGCATCATAGCCTGATGGCCGACGGCTGCATCATCGGAAGCGGAACTCGAATTGAAAACAGCGTCGTCGGGCTGCGCTGCCCCATCGGCCGGAATGTGACGATCCGCAATTCGGTGATCATGGGCGTGGACTTTTACGAAACGCCGGCCCAGCTTGCGGCTGACCGCGCCCACGGCCGGCCGCCCATCGGCATCGGCGACGGGACGGTAATCGAAAATGCCATCGTTGATAAGAATTGTCATGTCGGCGCCGCGCGCAGGTCATCGGCGATCCGCAACAACTGCAACGAATTGCGGGCGAAAATTGGGAAATGTTGGACGGCATTCTCGTCGTGCCGAAGGCCTCCGTGCTGCACGATGGCTGGCGAAGACAGTAAGTGTCGCGAGCCAAGCAATACACGCGGCGGAGTGTCTCCAAATTTCGATTGTGTGTCTCGGCATGCCGCGGCCAGCCAACCGACCGGCTGGGCTCGCCAGTCCTATTGGCAGAACCGCTGTAATCCGCCGTGCGTAAGGGCGACTGGTAGACGAATTTCCAATCTCATGTAATATTGAGGAAATTGGGACCTCATTGCAGTCAACCGGCCGTACGGCCACCATCGTGGGCCAATCTCTTTCGGAGCGTAGTGGATGAAGTTATTCCTTGGTTACCGCCAGCAAAGCGTTCGATTCGTCGCGGCACTTATGGTGAGCCTTGTCGCCTGGTGCGGGCAGACCATGGCTGCCGACTCAGTTGCTTCCGACGACTTGTCCACGAAGATCGAGCCCTACAAGGGACCGCCGATATTCTTGCCTGAGCCGGAGCAGATTGCCGCGGCGTCGACCGTTGTCACCACCGAAACCGCGCGAAAAGTACGACGACGGCAAAACGCTGCGCGTGGAGCGCGAAGTGTCGCATTACTCTGACAATAGCCTGGCGGCCAACGGCATTTACCGCGAATATCATCCGAATGGAAAAGTGTTCATCGACGGCCAATTTCGCAGAGGCCAGCAAGAGGGCGAGTGGAAATATTTCTTCGAGAATGGTCAGCTAAACCGGAAGGTAACTTATAAGGATGGCAAGCTCAACGGCAGTTGGGAAGTGTACCGGGCCGACGGCACGCTTGCGGCCAAGCGTGGCTTTAAGGACGGTCAGCGCGATGGTGATTGGATCACCTACGACGACTCGGGAAAGAAGCCGCTGACCGAGGAGCATTACCTGGCCGGTAGCGAAGACGGTGTATGGAAAACTTGGTTTCCCAGCGGTCAGCAAAAGCAGCAAGTCAGTTTCAAAAATGGCAAGCGCGATGGCAAAGTCATGGAGTGGGATGAAAAAGGCCAGAAACTGATTGAAGCCGAATACGCCGATGGCAAACCAAATGGCACTGCGACGCGTTGGTTCGCGGACGGGAAAAAGACCGTGCAAGTATACGAAAACGGCAGGCTCAAGTCGGAATCCAAACAATAACCGGCTTGGCAAAATTGCCTCTCGCCGCGAAGCAAATTTCTCTGGCGCGGAGTGTGCGAACTACGCCGTTTCTCACAAACGGTGCCACGATGGCGGTCTCGTCGCTCGCGGCCACGCGGATTAGAATGAGGCACTGGTTTGCCGCGCTCCGTGGCCGACCGGCTCCATTCGCCATCTTTGCCCTTCGGATTTATCTGTGCCGCCGACTCCGCAACCTGCACCGCCGCCTTCAGACAAGGACAAGGCTCCGTCTCGTCTGCGGCCGCCGGCGGCGGTAGCCTGGACCGTTGGCCTGCTGTTCGTTCTTTTGGCGGTGCTGGCGTCGCAGTGGTTCGCCGAGGATCGCTCAGAAATCGACTTCACTTTTTTCGACGCTCAAATTCAAGCAAAAAATGTGAAGTCGATCGATGTTCGCGGCTCAATCGCGTACGGCGAGTTTGTCAAAGCTCCGTTATTGCCGCCCACGGAAAGTCCTAAAGTGTCGGCGAAGGGTGGCAAAGCAGCCAAAAGCGAGCCCGAACGCCTAAACCAGAAATTCTGGGTTACGCTGCCCAGCGATAACGTCGATCCCGAGTTCGTGCGCCAATGGCGCGAAGCGGGCGTGCAGTCGATCCAATTTCATAAACCGAAAAACTATAGCGACCTGCTGCTCCTCGTGTGGCTTGGTCTGTTAGTGTTTCTGATTATCGGCGGTTGGGGCATGGCCCGCCGGGCACGCGATCAGATGCTCGGCGGCGGCATGCTGCCCGGCGTGCTGCGCAGCCCCGCGCGACGGTATCCGACCGAAGGGCCGCGTATTACGTTCGATGACGTGGCCGGTTTGGGAAACGCGAAGAAGGACCTGCAAGAAATCGTGGAATACCTCCGCGACCCGACCAAGTTCCATAAGCTCGGCGCACGGGTGCCGAAGGGCGTGCTCTTGATGGGCCCGCCCGGCACCGGCAAAACGCTGCTGGCCAAGGCAGTGGCCGGTGAGGCCGGTGTGCCGTTCTTTTCGATCAATGGCTCGGAATTCATCCAGTTGTTCGTGGGCGTTGGCGCCGGCCGTGTACGCGATCTTTTCCAAACTGCCCAAACGAACGCACCGGCCATTATGTTTATTGACGAGATCGATGCGGTCGGCCGACAGCGCGGCGCTGGTCTCGGTGGCGGGCACGATGAACGAGAGCAAACGCTCAACCAAATCCTCAGCGAAATGGACGGCTTCAGTCCGACCAGCACCGTCATCGTGCTCGCGGCTACCAATCGGCCCGATGTGCTCGACCCGGCGTTGTTGCGGCCCGGCCGCTTCGATCGCCACATTACTGTCGACCGACCAACGCTCGCCGGCCGTCGCGAGTTATTTGAAGTTCACTCCCGTGGCGTGCCGCTGGCCAAGGACGTCGATTTCGATCGCCTGGCTCGCGCCACCGTGGGCATGACCGGCGCCGATATCCGCAACTTGGTCAATGAAGCAGCATTGTGGGCCGCCCGGCGCGATCAAAGCGCGGTAGGCATGAGCGACTTCGAATACGCCCGCGATAAAGTTCTTATGGGTTCCGCGCGAAGAAGTGTTGGCCGAAGACGAGAAGGTCATCACTGCTCACCACGAAGCCGGCCATACGTTATTGGCCTGGCTCACTCCCGGCTGTGATCGCGTGCATAAAGTTACGATTCTGCCACGTGGCCGCGCGCTGGGCGTTACGCAGCTCGTGCCGGAGGAAGAGAGATACAACATTTCGCAACACGACTTGCAGTCGCGGCTGGCGATGCTGTTGGGCGGCCGGGCCGCCGAAAAACTTCAGTTCGATCAGTACAGCGCCGGTGCAGAAAGCGATTTACAAGAAGCCACCCGCCTCGCGCGTCGTATGGTCACGCACTGGGGCATGAGCGAGCGCCTGGGCCCGGTGGCCTATCATATCAGCGAGGACCATCCGTTCCTTGGCCGCGAGATCGCCCAGCACGAGCGCCAGTTCAGCGAGCACACGGCCCAGGTCATCGACGAAGAAGTAGAAAAATTCCTCCACGCCGCCGAAGACCTCGCCAAGCGCACCCTGCAGCAAAACGCCGATAAGCTTACGACACTTGCCGACGCGCTTTTAGAACGCGAAGTCCTCGACGAAAAGGAGCTCACCGACCTTATCGGTCCCAGCGTGAACGAATCAAAAGAACGCTCGGTCAGCGTCGGCCCGGCCCAGGTGGCGTCGGTTGGGGAAAAGTAGGTCAGGCTATGCCTGACGCGTCCCGGGCCTTTGGTTGCTACCGACTGGCAAAGTCATCGCCGTTTTCGTTATGGTGAATATGCCACAAGGTCGGACCGTGTGGCGAATCACCATATGCAAAGTCGACCGCCCAGCCGCCAACGGTTGGCATCGTTGCCACAACGCCAATCACGAGTGGCAGCCACGTCGTGCCATGACTGCCGTGGTACGAAAGGCTTGAAAGAACGCTATCCAACGCCACGCCTATTCCAACAAAAAATTTCGCCATTATTGTTCTCCTATCCGTGTCGATGCCGCCTGTTTTTCGGCTGGGCCATCGGCACTCGCGTCGCAAACCATGTTCCAATACGGCGCGTGCAGCGATGGCGGTGGTCGGCCTGTCGTACGGCACGTCCGGAAAGACCACATTCTGAATTCTGAGGTCGCAAAGCGTGGCTACTCTGAATCGAGGTTCAGCCAGCATGCAAAATCGGCCGACGGGGCGGAAAATATGTCGCGGATATTGAGTCGTTTTGAGGTTCCGCACGGGACTGGACAACACCAACCTGTATCTTCATCGCTCAGTGCCGCCGCCATCGGAAATCTCATTCCGGCAATCGCGAAAACGTCTCCACACATTACAACGAAGCACGGCGCGCTAGCGTGAAACTTGGCGAACAGAGACGAACAACGTCGCGCCGCTTGGCAAGATTTATCGCTCCGACGAATCAACAAAACAGTCAGCGTGGCAATGATTGTAGCTCGCCATTGAAACCCCGCATTTGCCGCGAGTTGCGCATCCTTCGGCCGCGATTAGCCGTGTGGTAAACTGTTAGTATGAGTACCGTCCCACCCCAGTTTCTTCCCGAACACTTCATCAACCGCGAGTTGAGCTGGTTGGAGTTCAACGCGCGCGTGCTGGAGGAGGCGGAGGATGCCACCAATCTGCTCTTGGAGCGGATGAAGTTTCTGGCGATCTTCGCCTCGAATCTGGACGAGTTCTTCATGGTTCGGGTGGCCGGGCTGCGAGAGCAGGCGTTCGATGAAATGCTGCCGCAAGACCCACCGGCCGACGGTCTGAAGCCCCTCGCACAACTTCAGCGGATCGCCCGCCGAACGGAACAACTTGTCGCACAACAATATGGATGCTGGAACGAGTCGATTGTGCCAGCGCTGGCGAAGGCCGGCATTTCCCTGCACGCGATGAAAGACCTCGACGCGAAGGGCGTGAAGACGCTCGATAAATTCTTTCGCCAAGAAGTATTCCCGGTGCTCACGCCAATGGCGATCGACCCGAGCCATCCCAGCCCGCGCTTCCACAACCGTGGATTGTACTTGGCGGCGATGCTCGAGCGGGTTGCCGGCATCGGACCGTCGCGGCTGTTTGCCGTCGTACAGGTGCCGCAGGTATTGCCGCGTTTCGTTCCGGTCGAGCAGGGCGACAAGCAGAACTTCGTCATGCTCGAGGACCTCATCGCGAGCCGATTGCACGACTTGTTCGGCGGATATCGCATTGTCGATCACGCCGCCTTCCGGCTCACGCGCGATATGGATATCGACCTTTTGGAGCAGGAAGCCGACGACATGTTGCGGTCGATCGAATCGCGCCTTCGTGCCCGGCAGCGGACCGAGGCGGTGCGGCTGGAAATCTCGTCGGGCATGAACCCCGGCGTCTTGAAAATGCTGGTGACCGAAGAAGAGCTGCACTACGACACGAAATCGGAGGGCAGCGCCTACAACGAAGTCTACGAGATCAAGGGACCGCTGGATATGACGTGCTTGCATGAACTCGTGCAGGTCGTGGATCGCAAAGATTTGCGCGATCCGCCGTTCGTACCTCGCGATCCGGTCGGACTGTACGACTACGACGATTTATTCGCGGAAATCGCGGAGCGCGACATCCTGTTGCACCACCCTTACGAGTCGTTTGTTCCGGTGGTCGATTTTATCGAGTGTGCAGCCCGCGATCCGCAAGTGTTGGCTATCAAGCAAACGCTCTACCGCACGAGCGGCGGCGACAACCCGATCGTGCGTGCGTTGGCCGAGGCGGCCGAAAACGGCAAGCACGTCACCGCGCTCGTGGAGCTTAAAGCGCGGTTCGACGAAGCCAACAATATCACCTGGGCGCGGCACCTGGAGCGGGCCGGCGTCCACGTCGTATTCGGCTTCATGGGCCTCAAGACGCACTGCAAGCTGGCAATGGTCGTGCGAAAAGAAGGCAAAAAGGTGCGGCGGTACGTCCATCTCAGCACGGGCAATTACAATCCCAACACGGCGCTCGTCTACACCGATCTCGGGTTGTTCACAGCCGACAAAGTGATGGCCGACGACGTCTCAGCACTGTTTAACTTCCTCACGGGCTACTCGCAGAACCATCAATGGCAGAAGCTTGTGGTGGCGCCAAGCGACCTAAAGCGGCGAACGATCGAGCTGATCAACGAACAAGCGCAGCGGGCCCTGGAGGGCAAGCGAGCGCGAATCGTCGCCAAGTTGAATTCCTTGGTGGATCGCCGCACGATTGAAGCGCTTTATCAGGCCAGCCAGGCCGGAGTGCCGATCGACCTGTTGATTCGCGGAATTTGTTGTTTGCGGCCGGGACTGCCAGGCATTTCCGAGAACATCCGCGTCGTTAGCATCGTGGATCGCTTTCTCGAGCATAGCCGCATTCTGGTTTTCGGAGAGGGCTCGAAGCAGCAGGTCTTTCTCAGCAGCGCCGATTGGATGCCTCGCAATTTCGCGCGGCGCGTGGAAGTAATGTTCCCCATTGAATCGGAAGAATTGCGCCGGCGAATTGTCGAGAGCGTCATTCCCCCGTACTTGGGTGATAACTGTCGAACGCGCATTTTGCGGCCGGACGGGACTTATGCCCGGGCAACGGCGGCAGGTGGCCCGGTCCATCGCAGCCAGTATGAGCTGCTCGTTCTAGCTGCTTCCCGCGACGCGGCCTCAGCCGAGGCCGAACACCTGCCGCTCTCGTTCGAGGCCATCTCCGAATTATCCCAAGGCAATGGCGAACCGACGCGCGACCGTGCTAAGCGCAAGAGCAAGAAACACTCGGCCTCGCGTTAGTGGACTCGTGGGTTACGCCGCGGCGCGCCACGCGGGGAAGGGAACACTTGCCGATGCCGGCCGCAATGTGACCGATTCTTCTTCCTCAACCGCTGCGCGAATGTGCTCGATATACCGGCGGATCGAATGATCGGAAAAGAAATCGAATCGGCCTTCGCGTAATCCGCGAACGAAGCCGCGCCACCGGTCCTTCGCGCGCTGCCAACCGGTTAAGCGCCGGATCTTACCGTAGGCGTTCAGATATACTTCCTGTCCCGTGTGCCGGTATCCGAGCCAGGCCGGTGGCACGCGCGCTACGATGTCGTTGTTATTCACCCAGCGATAGATTTCAAGTTGCACGTAATTCACGTATCGTCGATTGCCGACTCGCGGGCCACCGTACGTGAATAGCGCGCGCGGATTCGAGCGAATGTACGACAGCCGGCACCGCCCGGCGCAAATGGCGGCCATCGCGCCGCCCAGCGAGTGGCCCGCGAACCAAAGCGTCCGCGTGTTATTCACAAGAGCTTGTTCCAACCGGGGCCAAAGCTCATCGACCTCGCGCTTGAACCCCCGATGAACCCATCCGACTGTTTCGCCCACCGCTTTGCCGAGGTCGAGGTCGGCTCGAACATCGTTCCAATCGTTCGGTTCCGTACCCCGGCAGGTTACCACCGCATCGTCGTCGTTTGCGAAAATGTATGCCTGAGCGCCGTCGTGGTCGTAGAAGCGGATTTCCGGAAAACCGATTCGGTAGGCCAGCAGCCCTGCTTCAGCTCGTGATAGATACGATAGATTGGCGAGCTCCGCGAATAGCAGCGAACGCCGCAAAAAGCTGAGCGATTCAATCGGGCCATCGAGCGAGGAGTATACGCTCGTCTCGGCTGCTCCATCGAGCATGCTAACGACGTTATAAGCCACTCCACCCATCGCGAACCCCAGCGAACGTAGCTCCTGCGAGTTGAGCGGGACCTACGGGATATGACAAGTATGTTGAGGCCCCATCCGGTAGAAGGGACCTACATCATTTTCGGCAAAAAGCAGCGATACTAGTGAATGCCAGCGAGGCGGAAAACATCCACACAATCAATCGGCGTTGGCGCTAGCCTTCAGCTTGTCAAAGAATTTACGGACGGCTCGCCATTTTGCTAGCACCAAATCACCTTCTGCCTCGGACATGGGCCCGTTGCCGAAGCGCGCTATCGCAATATCAATCCAATCCTCGAAGAACCGAATACTAGCGCGGCTGACGCGCGGCCGACCGGCCTTTTCGACATAATACGGACCACTTGAGGCGAACTGATACACCCTTGGGTTACTGGTCACGGCCCGCACCAGGAACCAGCCGCTATCATCAAAGTCCATGGTCGGCAATCGACCCTTGCGATCTTTCCAATCTGCCAGTCGGACCTCTGCTTCCGCTTTCCCATTCTTGATAATCTGCAGATATTCGACCGGCACACTGGTCGCCAAATTGAGCCCAATTTCCAGATCTAGCGATTCACCCGCCGCCAAGTGAAACACATAACCCGGCGGCTTGCCATCAACTATGGTCCGCAGCAAGGGGCCATTGGTGACGAACACACGACCCGCCTTGAGTCCGTCCCACCAAGCGGCTTTCGAGAACCGCTCGCCGCAGAATACATACACGCGGTTCGTGCCCACCGGATTGTCGTTGGAGCCCGAGCCGCTTCCCGCCACTGGCGGTATCCGCAGTCCGCAATTCAAAGCGTGGTAATACACGGTTTCCGACCAGCGGCCGTTACCGTGCGCTCCCGGATAGAACGATTTGTCGCGCGGGCGGCCGTCGTTTTCGTTGTCGACAACGCCGCCGCGAAGCGCGTGATGATGGATCAATGCGATCGCATCCAACCTGCCGCTTGCCAGCCACACCGGCAGGTCCCAAGCGTACGGAGTGCGCGCGATAACGCGGCCTTCCAGCTCGAGCCGCGACGAATCATCCTGTGGTGCGACTTCGCTAAGGGGCGCAACGCTCAGGCCCTCGGCTCGCATGATGAGCGGCATCTCGTTCGCCTTGCGCCGTACATCCAAATCGCCGCCCCACCAGCCTTCCTTCGCGAGATCGGTAACGCGCTTCATTACGATGCGCTTCGAGTCGTCGGCGTGGCGCGCGATTTCGAAATGGCCACTTTGCGTCAGGTACTCGGGTCCCGCCTCCAGCTCGAACGTGTACCGTCCCACGCGAAGCGGAAGCGTGATTTTGCCGTCGATGTAAAAGTGCCCGCCAAACTCGGCCGAGCCCGGCAAGTGTAACTTGACCGGTCGCCCTGCAGCGGTTTTTAAATGCATTCGCGCGGCAAGCGGCTGACCGGTTGCGCTATCGACAACTTCGATCCGGAGTTCTCCATCGGAATGCGGCGCGGCCAATCCGGTGGAACAGGACAAGACCACCACAAGCCCGACTACGCCCGGCTGATATCGAAAACTCGTTTGCTCATCAATCTCCGCGTTCGCCGCGCCTCTGCGCAATTCTTCCGGTCGTGCGACCCGGCGCCGAAATCGCTGTCTCCCTTCCAGTTTAGCATCGAGCCGCCGCCCGGTCGGACGCCAGTTGACCTTGTGGGCTTACGGATCGGTCGATCGCGGGCCTTAGGAAGCAAACTATACCACGACTCGCCTGCGGCCGGCGATTTTGCACTTCGGCCAAATGCCGTAGAATAGAGAGTTACGGATTCACACGCCCGTGACATTGGAATTCGATGGCCAAAGATTATTACGCCACGCTCGGTGTTTCCCGGACCGCCTCGCCCGAGGAAATTCAAAAGGCGTATCGCAAACTTGCGCGGAAGTATCACCCGGACATGAACCCGGACGACGCCACCGCCAAAAAGAAGTTTCAAGACGTCCAGTCGGCATTTGAAGTTTTAAGCGACCCGGACAAACGGAAGCGCTTCGATCAGTTCGGCAGCGACTTCGACTCGGTTGGCACGGGAGGAGGCCCCGGTACCTGGCGTTACACGACCAGCAGCCGGCCGCAAACGTATCCGTTCGATGTCAATGACTTGAACGACTTGTTTGGCGGTGGGGGCGCCGCTGAAGCTGAAGGCGGCGGCTTCGCCGACTTGTTCAAACAATTCAGCCGCGGCGGCGGGGGGCGGCGGGCTACGCGGACGGCTCGCGGCAACGATCTCAAGTCGGAGCTTACCGTGCCCTTTGCTACGGCCGTCCTCGGCGGCGAGGCCGCACTCACCGTGCAACGCCAAAATGGGAACCTCGAGACGATCCGAGTCAAGATTCCCGCGGGAATCGACAACGGTAAAAAAATTCGTCTGCGCGGCCAGGGTGAACCGGGAACAGGCGACGCGCCGTCCGGCGACATCCTGCTGACAATCCATGTCAGCCCGCACCCACAATTTCGCCGTGCCGGCAATCGGCTTGATGTTCGCGTTCCGATCACCTTGGCAGAAGCCGCTATGGGCGCCACGATCGATGTCCCCACGCCGCAAGGGACGATCGAACTGAAGGTCCCGCGCAACACATCCAGCGGCAAGCGATTGCGGATCAAAGGACATGGCGTGCGCCCGGCCGGTCAACCGGCGGGCGACCTTTTCGCCGAAATCCAAATTGTGTTGCCGGAGAAGCTTTCCGATGAGGAGGGCCACCAACTGGCCGACATCTCGAACCGCTATCAGCAGCATCCACGATCGGAGTTGCGATGGTGATCTGCTCGTGCATGATCGACGTCGGCAGCATGCTGCTGCTCGCAGTAGAACAAACGGACGGCCCCGTACTGGAGCGGCTCGATCCGCCGCTCCGCGCTGCCGTTGTCATGGCGCTGCTCGCCTTGACGCTCACCGGCCTGTTTCTAGTCACGTTCGCCATGATCGGCGGTCGCTGGGTCCGCCGGCTAGCTCGCCAGCGCCCGAACACCGAGTTTCAGGGAGCGATTCAGCCGAACCGCGCCGGTCGCGCGACGTGCCGCTAACAATTCTCCCGGAGAGTAAAACCGGGGATACCATGCTGCTCGATACAGCCTCAAAAGATACCAAGGTCGAAACATAATCGTGGAGTGGACATCACGCGTTTAAAGTGTCCGTCGTGGCACGTCGGTGGGCCTTGCCCACCGCATCAAATGACCAATCGATTTCCAAAACACATGCGATTATTGCGCGCGTGCGAATTCGAACACGTATTCGCTGCTCGTAACTCGGCATCGGACCACTCGATCGTGCTTTACTGCGCCGTGAACGACCTCGACCATCCTCGCCTGGGATTAACCGTCTCTCGCCGCCTTGGCGGTGCCGTACAACGCAATCAATGGAAGCGGCTGCTTCGCGAGGCTTTCCGCTTGACGCAACACACTTTGCCGCCACTCGACCTGGTTTGCGTCGCCCGCGGGCAATCTCTGCCCCAGCTTAGCCAATTGCTGGAAACCATTCCGGCCTTGTTGGCTCGGGTTCAAAGCAAAATGGAACGGGCGGCACAGCATTGCGAGAAGGATTCGTCATGACTCGCCCGGCGCGGCAAATTTGGCAACTGCCTGGTACGCTCCTAATCGCAGCGGCGCGAGTCTATCAATGGACGTTAAGCCCGCTTATGGGCCGCCATTGCCGTTTCGAGCCCACCTGCAGCGCGTATTACATTCTGGCCGTGCAGAAGTACGGCGCCGTTCGCGGCACGTGGCGCGGCTTGCGGCGAATCGGCCGCTGTCATCCATTTCATCCGGGTGGCTACGATCCGCCTTAAGCAATGTCCTCTCATCGCTATCGTGGGCTCCCGCTGCTTAGCCAGCAGTGCTAGCCGCGCTGCGAACTGCTGCGAGGAGCGCAAGTCGTTCAATTGGCCCACCTTGACCACTTGCAGCGTTGCCACTAATCTCCGCCAGCTTGGATAGCGCGCCGATCGGCCAGACCCGTTGCCATGTTTCGATCGACCGCTGTCGCTAAGCGCGGGGCTGCGCACGACGCGCAGCCGTAAGCCTACCGCGATCGTGGCCAAGATGGCATCAATATCGGCGAGGGAGTGCCCCGTGATGACGCGTCGCACATCGAACGACCACGCTTGCCGCGTGTCGCGCTTCCTTGCGGCCGCCATCGTGCTCTGCGGATGTAGCGGACCGATTTTGCGGCCGCAAAGTCCCGAGGCGCGTATCGACCTGCCGCCGATGCCGGATGTCAGGTACGTCTCAGAGTACACGCATCCCTACGGCATGAGTTATGTCAAGATCGAAGCGGTCTCACTTGTAACGGGACTTGATGGCACGGGCTCCGATCCACCGCCCACACCGCAGCGAGCCGCCCTTTTGGACGAAATGCAACGGCGCGAGGTTGCTAACCCCAACGAGGTGCTCGCCTCGACCAATACATCCATGGTGCTCGTTCGCGCCTTCTTGCGTCCCGGCATGCAAGAAGGCGATCGATTCGACGTTGAAGTCCAGATTCCAGGTCAGAGCGAAACCAAGAGCATTCGCAATGGCTGGCTACTCTCGACTCGCCTCGCCGAAATGGCCGTGCTCGGCGATACCGTTCGCGAAGGGCACGTGCTAGGTATTGCCGAGGGGCCGGTTCTCGTGGATCCATCGGCCGATCCGAAGAAGAATCCGGCCCTGGCTACCCGGGGCCGTGTTCTGGGCGGCGGCATCGCGCTGAAAGCGCGGCCGCTCGGCCTCGTGATCACCCACGAACATCAATCGATTCGCGTTAGCCAGGACATCGCCCACGCAATTAATCATCGCTTTTATACGTTCGTCAATGGGCGCAAACAAGGTGTAGCGACGCCAAAGACCGGCGAATTTATCGATGTGATGATCCACCAACGCTACAAGGACAACGTGGCGCGCTACATGCAAGTGTTGCGCAATGTGGCGATCAACGAGTCGCCACGATCCCTGCAAGCGCGGCTCATGTTTCTGGAACAGCAGTTGGGCGATCCGCTCACGTCGGCCAGTGCCGCAATCCGGCTGGAAGCCATCGGCGACGATCAGTCAAAAGAATTGCTCAAACACGACCTCGCATCGAACGATCTCGAAGTACGATTCTATGCGGCCGAAGCCCTGGCCTACTTGGATGAAACATCCGCCGTCGGCGTATTGGCAGCCGTCGCCCGCGAGGAGCCCGCGTTCCGCGTGAATGCATTGGCCGCCCTGAGCGCGATGGACGATGCCACGGCGTACGACGCGCTCCGCTCGCTGCTGGAAGTGCCTAGTGCCGAAACCCGCTACGGGGCGTTTCGCGCTTTGTGGGCGATGAATCAGCACGATCCCCTGCTGCATGACGAGAATCTTAGCGACCAATTCCACTATCACGTGCTCGACGTGCCTGGGCCAGATATGGTGCACGTTACCCAAAGTCACCTGCCCGAGATCGTCCTGTTTGGCAGGGACCAACAATTCAAACTGCCGCTGATGCTCGATGCCGGCAAAGCCATCCTCGTCAACGGTCTGAAGGGCGACCAGATCACGGTGAGTCGATTCGAGGCCGGTGCGGAACCGAAGCAGCAAGTGGTGCCGCCGCGAGTGGACGACGTAATTCGCGCCATCGTTGCACTCGGTGGAACCTATCCGGACGTGGTCCAGGCACTACAACAGGCCAAGACCGACGGCGCGCTCCCAAGCCGTTTTGAGGTCGATGCCCTGCCGCAGCCGGGCCGGCGATACGACCGCCCCGCTGACGACTTGCGCAACGACGGAGACAAGCCGGCCGACACCGCCGCGAACCCGGAGAGAGCGATCGAAGTGGCCACGCCGTTACCCGACCTCTTCGCGCGGCCGAGGTGAACTGGCAGGGAGCACGGATCAGGGAGTCACGAATTCTGCCTTTCCTTCTCGCCCACCGCTGCATGCCCTTACTCCCTGCTCGTTATGCTCAAAGCCCTCGAACTTTTCGGCTTTAAGAGCTTCGCGGACCGGACTCGGTTCGAATTTCCTCGCGGCGTCTGCGTCGTCGTCGGGCCGAACGGATCGGGGAAGTCCAACGTGGTTGACGCCGTGAAGTGGGTTCTTGGTTCGCAAAGCGCCAAATCCCTGCGCGGCAAGGAAATGATCGATGTCATTTTCAATGGCTGCGCCTCGCGGGGTCCGGCCGGCACCGGCGAAGTCACGCTCACCCTGGACAACGCGGAAGGCCGCTTGGCGATCGACGCCAAGGAGGTTCACGTCACTCGTCGCGTATATCGTAGCGGCGAGGGTGAATACCTGCTTAATCGCCAGCCCTGTCGCTTGCGCGACATTCGCGAATTGCTGGCCGCCACCGGCATTACGACCGAAGCCTATTGCATCATTGAACAGGGTAAGGTTGATGCCTTATTGCAGTCGTCGCCGCGTGAACGTCGCATAATCTTCGAAGAGGCCGCAGGTATCGGCCAGTTCAAAATCAAGAAAACCGCAGCGACGCGTCGCATGGAACGAGTCGAGCAGAACCTCCTGCGCCTTTCAGACATCGTGGATGAAGTAGAAAGCCGCTTGCGGAGCGTCCGATTGCAGGCCGGCAAGGCTCGGCGCTATCGAGAATGCGTCGAGCGATTGCGGCTGCTTCGCACGGAAGCCGCCTTGGTCGATTGGCGTGCGTTCACCAGGCAGTTTACCGCGCGGGAATCGCAGTTGGCCGAATTGCAGCAACGCCTCGAAGAGTGCGGCGGAGTATTGCAGCGTGACGAAGCCACGTGCCAGGAAGTCGAGCACCGAATCGAGGACCGAGCCCGACAAATCCGCGAGCTCGAGGCACAAGCATCGACGACGCGTGAACAGATTGCGGTCCGACAGGCTACCGTCGATAACCAGCAGTCCCGCCGGCTCGAGCTTGAGCGGGAAATCGCCCGCATTGGCGAACAATTAGAAAGCATGACCACTCACGCGGGCGGCAACGACGAGCGATTCCGCGATGCGGCTTTGCAATTATCTGTGGCCGACACCGAGCTGGCCTCCGCCGACGCCGAATGCAAGCAACACGTTGCGCGTGTGGAGCAATCTCAACGCGAATTGGCGGACGCTCTTTCGGCTCAGGAGCCGATTCGCGCCACGCTTGCCGAACGCACGCGTGCCGCAGAGCTGCTTGCTGACCAGGTTGCAGTGCTCGAAACGCACCTTCCTCTGGCGAATGCCGCCTTGAATGATGCTGAATCGCGCCTCGTTGAATCGGCGCGGCAGCGCGATGAGCTAGCCGCAGAATTGGCGCCCTCAGAAAAAATGGAAGTCGACGTAGCGGCCCAAACCGAGCAGCATCGCGCGTCGCTCACCGGGGCTGAACGTCGGCTCGCTGAAGTCCGCCGTGAATTCGCGCGAGCAGACGCGAACCACCGCCGCACGGAAGCGCAAGTAACGCGAGTTCGAGAGCGGATCGCCGTGTTGTCTGAATTGGAGAATCGCTTGGAAGGGCTGGGAACCGGCGTGCAGGACGTGCTTCGCCTTCTGCGTGGCGCGCCTGCGGGCCCGGCCGACGAAGTTCGCGGCGTTGTGGCCGATTTATTCCACGTCGATGTCGATTCCGCTTCCCTCGTCGAAGTCGCCCTTGGCGAGCGGACGCAATTCATCGTGCTCTCGCAGGCCAACGGACTGTTAGAGTGGCTTGGGGACAACCCGTTGCGTTTGGCCGATCGGGTGGGCTTTCTGTCGTTGGATGGCCGCCACACGGTTACCGCCCTGGATCACGTCGATTTGGCGGATGAACCGGGCGTCATGGGTCGCGCGGATCGATTCGTCGAAACCGCCGTTGAATATCAGCCGCTGGTGCGCCGGTTGCTCGGCCGCACGTGGCTAGTCGATCGGTTGTCCACGGCTTTGCGGCTTTCCCAATCAACGGGCCGCGGCCTGGAGTTCGTCACCAGCGACGGCGAGTTTCTGGCCGCCGACGGCGCGCTCATTGTCGGCCCGCGCCAAGCGGCCGCCGGGATGCTCTCGCGTCGAAGCGAGCTTCGCGCTTGTCGCGAGCAAGCCCGCGAGCTGGAGCGGCAACTCGCCGATCAAGCTGCCACTTACTCGAGACTGGACAAAGAGCGCGCAGAACAAGAATTGCTCGTGGCAGCGTCAGTGGCAGCCTATACAATGGCTGCCGGCAAATTGACTGAAATCCGCCGCCAAACCGCGTCCTGCGCCGCACGCCTCGAACACACGATTCATCAGTGTGGCCGGTTTGATGAGGAGCGCAGCCTCGCCGCGGAGCAAATCGCATCGATTCGAGCCCAGATCGAAACGAAGCTGCAAGAACGAGCTGCGAACCAGTCGGCGGCCAATGAACTCGAAACGCAGTTACGGGCTACCGGACAGCAATTAGCCGAGCTGGAGCATAGGCAGTCGCAAGAACAGGCCTCGGCCACGGAGCGTCAAATCGCGCTCGCCCGATGTGAGCAGCGCGTGGAAATGTTACGCGATCAGTTGCAGCAGGCCCAGCGAAGCCAACTGGAACGGGATCAATTATTGGCAGAGACGCGGCAACAACTCGAGGCTCGCACGGCACAAACTGTCGAGCTGGATGAAGCGATGCGTGTTGGTCGGCAAACCGTCGCCGAGCTACTGCAGGCCAGGCAGCACCACGCCGAGGAGTTAGCTCAGCACGCGGCTGCCGACGAAGGCCTTCGACGCGAGCGGGCCGCCCTAATCGATCAAATTCGATCCCGCCGCGAGCAACTCACTGCGCTACAAATCCAGCAGCACAAAGTAGATGCGGCCGCCAACAGACTTCACCACGAATGCCAAACCCTGTGTGAACGGATGCAAGATGACTACGGCATCGATTTGCAGCAAGCAGCAGCCAGCGGAGAGCAAGGAACGGAAACCACGGATTTCAACCGGACGACAGTGGAACGGGAAATCGCCGCGCTGCGAGATCAAATCAACAACATCGGCGCCATCAATCTGGACGCTCTCGACGAACTGGATCAACTCGAAATCCGCTTTGAAAAACTCTCCAATCAGTACCACGATTTGGTCGAGGCCAAAGCATCGTTGGAGCGAATTATTCAGCGGATCAACGTCGAAAGCCGGCAGCTTTTTTTAACCACACTGGAGACGATCCGCGGTCACTTTCAAGAATTATTCCGCCGGCTGTTCGGCGGGGGCGAGGCCGACATTGTCGTGGACGAGGCCGATGACGTTTTAGAGTGCGGCATCGAAATCATCGCCCGGCCGCCGGGGAAGGAAGCTTGCAGCATCTCGCTGCTATCGGGTGGTGAAAAAACACTTACCTGCGTTGCGCTGCTGCTGGCGGTGTTTCGCAGCAAGCCCAGCCCGTTCTGCGTATTGGACGAAGTGGATGCCGCGCTGGATGAAGCCAATATTGGCCGCTTTGTTGCCGTCCTGCGAGAGTTTCTCTCGTTCACGCAGTTCATCGTGATTACGCATTCGAAAAAGACAATGTCCGGCGCCGATACGCTTTATGGCATCACTATGGAAGAATCTGGCGTATCGAAGCGCGTTTCCGTCCGGTTCGAGGACGTTAGCGAAGACGGGCACATTTCGCAAAGCGCGCTACGCCGCGCGGCGTGATTGCTGGCAATGGATGCTGCATGCGGGGTACATGAGGCGGGACACGATGACTCTCGCCCCGGATTCCGTAGGCTGCCTTTCGCCCGCTCTAAACGCGAGTAAAGCCGTAAATTCCTAACGACTGTTTCGCCGGGCAAAGGCACTTCAATCCGCTCTCCCGTCAAGACTATTGAAACTTCCTAAAGTTAGTCGCTCGTTCTTATCGAAATTATCTATCGGATGGGCCGTCTTGCCATCGAGTGCCACTGGCTGTGCCAGTGTCAGCCGAGATGCGGTCGCGACACTGGCATCGTCAGTGACACGTACCACGGGCGAGATGGTTCGCAGGGGGGAGCCTGCCAACATTGTCCCACCTCAGACTTTGCGCCGAGCGAAGCCGCGTCAGCGGCCCGCGGGGTGGCAAGCGTCTTCCTGCACGTCCTCGGCCTGAACATTGCGCATTCGTGCGCAACAGAGCCGGCGGGTCCGGTTAAACCGTTTATTCCGATTGTTCGGGGCTGCTTAGTCCACTTCGGGAAAATCGAACGGTTTTGACCGATCTCCGCCTGCACTGCTAGCCGATGCCAAGAATAACCCAGGAACGGATCAGAAGGACCTGACCGGACCAACGGATGCTGTTAGCGGTTAGCTGTTAGCTCTTAGCCAGCGGCGAAAGTCGCCCGCTGGCTAGCAGCTAATAGCTAATGGCTAAGAGCTGAGAAATGCCCGACCCAGGCATTTGTTCGACGGCTGCATTGCGAGAGCGCGAGGGAGTTGCGCGGGCCGCCGACACAAGTGCAGAGCACATTACGATCGGCCGCGGCGGACGTCGCGATTGCGGCCGATGACTCAGCGGACACTTAGCAAGACAAATTGGAGAGCCCGATGAAGGTCTTTACTACTGGTCAGGTCGCGAAGATCTGCAAAGTGGCCCCGCGCACGGTCAGTAAGTGGTTCGACTCAGGCCGACTCAAGGGATACCGCATTCCCGGTTCCCAAGACAGACGCATCCCGCGCGAATACTTGATCAAGTTCCTCAAGGAGCATGGTATGCCCCTTGGCGACCTGGAAGACGAGGCCATGGCGAAAGTCCTCATCGTCGCCCAGGATCAGGTCTTGATCGAGAACCTCAAGCGCGAGCTGCCCGTCGAGCGGTCGTTCCGCACCTCTACCGCAGCGAGTGGCTTCGAAGCAGGTATTCAGGCTGAAAGCTTCCACCCCGATTGCATCATTGTCGATTTTTCGATCGGCCAGCTCGAAGCGCTGCAGATTTGCCAAAACCTGCGCCGCAACACCGAGTTCGGCGAGACGATCCTGATCGCCTTGCTGCCGGATGACAGCTCGACGGCCAACTTCGATCGCTCCAGCATCAACGAGACGTTCAAGAAACCGTTCGACGCCGCCCTGTTGGCCGAACGCCTGCGGACGCTCATCGGTGCGAAGAAGGAATTGGTCTAGCAACCCGCGGCCATGTGCCGCGGTTTACATAACGACTTGGGTCGGTCGAACGATTCGACCGCGTGGCGGCGGAGAACTCCCGTCCTCCGTCGCCCCTCACCCGCACTAGCAAAAGGCCCGGCTGCCTACGGCAGCCGGGCCTTTGCTTTTTGATCGGAGGCGAATCGCTATCCCGTCAGGCCGTGAAACTGCCTACAATCGCTCGTTCGCACTTCACATCGCTAAAACGGAGGGCGGGATGAGCGTGTGTTTTCGTTCGGCTGCCGTTAGCGTGGCAATCGTTTTCGTGCGCTTTACCGTCGGCTCCGCTGTAGAATCCAGACCGCAGCCTGAATTACCCACTTCGATTTCGTTTTCTCTCACTGCACAAGGCGAATCCGCGTTGACGCTCAGCGGGACGTTGACATTAAACCAAACGCTCCGACCGAAATTCGCCGCGCCCTATTTGACTATCTGGGGAATACGTGCTTCGGAATTTGGCGGGCGCTTGCTCATCAAGCCGGAGTTCGAATTTGTGGGTGCGTTGGACCCCGACCGCGAGATTTGCACCGAGCTGCGCGCTCTCGATCGCAATGGGAAGTTGCTCTACCACGCATGGGAACTGTCCGGCGACGGCAGAATGGGCCCTGCGGAAATCGATTGGGGCGCGTACAAATGGCAGCGCAGTAGATTGAGCGCGCGAGTTTCCACATCCCTCGTGAGTTCATGCCGCAACTTGATCGTCTCGATATCCGATTTCGCGAACTGAGCGCCACGGAGTTGCGGCACTTTCCCAGGCGGCCGCACAAGTGCGATCCAAGGCTGACCGAGCCCGGTCCCGACGGCGAATTCGAAATCAATTTCACCAACCCCGTCGGGGCTGGTCCGATCGAAAAAGATTGCCTGGTAGCCTTCGAGTGCGTGGTCTACGACGCCAAGAATAATCTTGTGCGTACCGACTTTCGAGTCGTCAAGCCGCTGCCGGCTGGCGAGCGCTATCGATTTAAAGTCAAAGTCGAGCGGGAATACTACGACTATTCGTATGCAGGCCTCGGTTTTTTTCGCCGCGAGCAGGGACATAGCGAACAATGGCTGCTTAAACATCTTTCCGCGGAGTGGGGAGTCACATACTCCGGCTGCAGCGACGGGGGTAAGTTCGTCGAGTTGCCGCTCGTTGGCGCCTTATCATTTGACGATTTGCCGGAATCCGCTCGATAGATGATTCGGCCGCAATCTGCTGCAAGTGAATCCAGGGGTTTGCGGGCCACTTTTTGCCTGTTGCTCGCCGCTGACCGGCCGTCAGGCTAGAATGCCGGGTATGACTTCCAGCGCCCAAGAAGCCGGATCTCCAGACGAGTGGCTTGCGCTTCACGAGGCCGGCCGCGCCGCGATTCGACAGCGGACCGATAAAGACCGGAACCGGATCGACGCACTTTCAGCAACAGAGACGCCCGCATCGCCCGTGTCTCGTTCGGAATCGATAGAGGATCCTCCCAAACCAATATCCCCTCCCACCCTTACGGGTACCGTCGTATTGGCTGAATCGCTTGACCCGGACGATCGAATGCGTCTGATCGCCCGGTTGTGGGAAACATTGCCGCCCAAGAATCGGGCGGCAATCCTTGCATTTGGACTCGAAAACATACACATTCCTGCCGGTGAACATACGTCGAAGATTAACGAGCCACCCTTAGAGCCCGTCTGGCCCAAGGTTCGGAAAGTGCTCTTCGATCCAAGCAAGACGTCGGACTTGTACTCTGCGCCGCGCCGCTTCGACTTGGCGACAATCTTCGTCGTCACGGCAGCATACTCGCTCCTGTTCGGCGCAATGAGTGCGCTCAATTACTACGGCCCCATCACACAAGTGGCCATCGGCCTACTCGTAACGGTTGTGGCCGCTGCCCAGGCTTTTTACAAAGACGTTGCCAATCCGCGTGGGGTGTCGATCGTAGCCGGCTCCATAACGCTAACGGTCATTCTTGCCATTCTGGGAATTTCTGTGGCCCACTTTTTCTTCGAGCCGCTTTTCGTGGTTATTGTGTTTTATGGACTCATTGGCGGCGCGATTTCTGGTTACCTTGCCGGCGTGCTGGTCGGCGGTGTGTTTCTCGTAGCGGACGCGCTGCGAAAATGGTATACGCCGCCCGGAAATCCGCACGAAAACCAGGCACAGTCCGACAGGAAACTTGCTCACCGAGAAGAATCCCCATGGACGAATTGAGCCATTTTGACTCGTCGGGGGCCAGCCGGATGGTCGATGTCGGCGACAAACCAACCTCGCGCCGCGTGGCCCGGGCAAGCGCGCTGGTGCGGATGGCCGCCGAAACGCTGCACGTCATTCGAGACAAGCGGGTCGCCAAAGGCGACGTGCTCGAAGTCGCCCGACTCGCCGGCATCATGGCCGCCAAACGCACGGCCGAGCTGATTCCACTCTGTCATCCACTGCCGATCGAATCGGTGACCATCGACTTCACATTCGCCGATGAGCAAACACTCCGCATCGAGGCAACCGTTCAGGTCGAGGCCAAAACGGGCGTCGAAATGGAAGTGCTCACGGCCGTATCGGTCGCCGCGCTTACCGTCTACGACATGTGCAAGGGCGTCGATCGCGGCATGTCCATCGGACCGATTCAGCTCGAAGAAAAATCCGGCGGCCACAGCGGAAATTGGCGGCGAGCGGCGAACGAAAAGGCAGCGTCCCACTAATTCTGTAATTGCTAGCGATGCGATCGCGGGGCAGGCCGCAAATCAACCCGGCTAATGCGTCAGGCACTTTTACAGAAGAAACGGGACGTTATCAACGAAAACGACTAGCCGATACAGTCTTCGCGGCGTTTTTGGCCCAAAGTACCCATGCAGCCAACCGGTGCCCGGTTAGAATGAAGCGAGTCGGCCCCGTCTCAGCGTGCCCGAAGGACTTCCCTCAATGGATGATGACGATCTCCACATCAGTCGCATCGCCACCGCTTGGTCGATGGTCCGCGAGGCCCATGGCAATCACACGGCCGTGCAATCCGCCCAGCAGCGATTGCTCGACCGCTACGGCGGGGCAATTCGCCGATATGCCCTCTCCGCTCTCCGCGACGACGATGCCGCCGATGAAGTCTTTCAGGAGTTCGCTCTGAAGTTCGTGCGGGGTGACTTTGGCAATGCGGACCCCGAAAGAGGACGGTTTCGCGCGTTTGTGAAAACCATCGTGTACCGATTGATCGTGGATTATCAGCGGCGGTCTAAAAAACGCGGCCGCGAGACGCCCATGCATTCCAACATCGCGGAGCCGGAAGCCAATGCCGCAACCGCAGAAGATGATGACGCACTGTTTCGCACCAGTTGGCGCGACGAGCTTCTGGCACGCTGCTGGCAAAAACTCGCCGAGGATGAACGCGAATCCGGTAAGCCGTATCATACCGTGCTTCGTTTTCGCGTAGACCATCCCGACTTGCGCTCGCCCGAACTGGCTGCCGGGCTGAGCGAAAAGCTGGGTAAGCCAATCAATGCCGGCGCGGTTCGCGTGCTGTTGCACCGCTCCCGCGAGCTGTTCGGCGAATTGCTGCTCGACGAAGTAACCGAATCCCTTGCCGACGGTTCCCTCGAAGAAGCCGAGCAGGAGCTAATCGACTTGGAATTGCACGACTACTGCCGGCCGGCGCTCGAGAAGCGCCGGGGCCAAGACAAGTGAACCATGGAGCGTACTCTGTGGTAAAGAATGTACCCGAGGGTGAGACTCCGCCATCCGATCGCGACTGCGCTGATCCTGCTGGAGATCGAACCGATGACAGGACGGGCGCGGAGACCACATTGCATCGATCAGACGGGCCTGAACAGGTATCCGATGTTGTCCTGGTCGAGTCTGAATCATCCAAGGAAGAATCGGACGTCGCCCTTGCCGAATCGGTGACAATGCCGGCGCCCAGCTTCCGCGCACCTTCGCCGCCGGCCAATGCGGCACCGCAGTCGGCCTCCACGATTGAGCTGCGGCCAAACGAAAAGCGCCCGCTGCGCGATAAAGCCCCCATGGCCCTCTTGCCCGGAGCGAAGGTCGATGATTTTGAAATCGTCCGTCTGCTCGGCCGCGGGGCTTTCGGGCATGTCTACCTGGCTCGCCAGGTATCGCTCGATCGGCTCGTTGCCCTCAAAATCTCGGCCAATCGCGGCAGCGAAGGCCGCACGATGGCGCGACTTGAGCACCAGCACATTGTTCAGGTCTTTTCGGAGAAGGTCGATACCGATTTCAATCAACGGCTGTTGTGCATGCAACTGGTGCCCGGCATCGGGCTGGACAAGCTGATCGGCATGCTGCACGCGGCGCGTTCGGCCCAAGCCGACGGCTCGCCGGCGGCCGAATCTTGGACTGGCGCCGAGTTGCTCAGCTTCATCGATCGCGCCGGTTCGCTGCCGGCGGCACTCGATCCCTCAGCGCTGCACGATCGCGAGGCGCTCGGCCAGATGGATGCCGTGGAAGCTACCGCGTGGTTCGGCGCCGGCTGGCTGAAGCGCTCGATTTCGCCCATGGACATGGCGTGCTACACCGCGACATCAAACCGGCCAATATCCTGGTCAACCCGTATGGCCAGCCGATGCTCGCCGATTTCAACATTTCGTCGCAGCCTGTCGGCAGCGAGCCCAGCGGCGAGGAAATGTTCGGCGGCACATTTGCTTACATGGCGCCGGAGCATTTAGACGCTTTCAACCCAACCGACACGACTGGCCACGAGGCCGTCACCGCGCGTTCCGATCTATACTCGTTGGGATTGGTGCTGCAGCAGCTGCTCGAAGGCCGAATCAGCTTCCCGCTTGTCGACCGCAAAGCCAAAATGGCCGATACGCTGCGGGCGATGTCGAGTGAACGGCGCAGCGCCGCTCCGGTGTGCAATCCGGGCCTTCCAGGCGCGCGGATGACTTTGGAGCGTACGATCGGCCGCTGTCTGGAGCCAGACCAGAGCGACCGATTTGCTAGTGGCGCGGAGTTGGCCGAGCAGCTCGATGGCTGCCGGCGGCAGCGCGAGTCGGAGCGGCACTGGCCGCGCGTGCCGGCGATGGTCGCGCCGATTTTGCGGCAACCGTTTTGGTGGATGATCGCGTTGGTCGTTCTTCCCCAACTGGCCGCTAGTATCGTCAACATCGCCTACAACTCGACGCAAATCGTTGGCGCGCTGAACGCCGCCCAACAAAGCGAATTCAAGCAATTGGTTTTCGGCTACAACGCAATCGTCTATCCGCTGGCGATTCTCGCGTTCGTGCTCGCCGTGTGGCCAGTCTGGCGATGTTGGAACGCACTGACCGGCGCCGTCCGGCTGGCCGAATGCGAAGTTACGGCGGCACGCCAGCGGGCTTTGCGGTTGCCGCGTTGGATCGCCGCGCTAACCGCCCTGGGTTGGTTCCCCGGCGGATTTATTTTTCCTGTCGCGATTCAGCTTACGACAGGCTTGGAGTTTTCGATTGCCGCCCATTTCGTCGCCTCATTCTGCTTGTCGGGTCTTATTGCCCTGGCATATTCGCTGTGCGGCGTCGAATTCGTGGTATTGCGTGGCCTCTATCCTGGGCTGTGGCGCGATGCGCAGAGATTTACCGAAACGGCGCGTAGCGAGCTCGCACCAGTTTCTCGACAACTTGGCCGCATCGAGTTGCTGGCCGTTTTGATTCCACTTGTCGCCGCGATGATGATGCTCATCTTCGGCAGGGTCGACAACAAGACTTTCCGCCCACTGCTCCTTTCGCTGATTATGTTGGGAATGCTCGGCTTCCATATCACGAGCGCGATCACTCGTAATTTATCGCGCGTGCTTGTCGCGCTGACGAATACAAAGGAATGACTGGCCCTCACACTTCGCAAGGCGATTGTTGAACAAATCGGATGCCCGACGGCTGATCGCGGCTTGCACATCTATCTCACTCGTTAACGATTCATCCGAATGATCGCATACGGACCTGTTTACGCAGCTCTGCGAGCTGACAAACCTCTTCGTACGGCATCGGTTGTTCGAGGCAGCCATTTCCAAACTTCGGCAACGGCTCGATTGCACCTGCCCAACATAGCGGCGAATTGCCGTATCAGCGTGCCGCAGATTGCGGCTCTGGACTTTTCGCTGCGGCGCCAGCCACAAGATGCCGTTCCAAGTTCCGCGCAATGTATTCTGCGCCTTCCCCAAGCATCATGGTGAAATGGTCGCCAGGCACTTCATGAAGTTCGACGGTCTGCCCCATGCGGCTCGACCAGCCAAGGTCCTCTTCGCCAGGCGGCGCGACGCCCGAAAGGTCCGCCAGCGCGGTTTTGCATACCGGCACGAATAATCGAATCGGCGTCGTCAACGAGCTAGGCTCATAACCCTGAAGCACGCGGACGTTGGCTTCGCCCACGCGAACTAAGCGTCGAACAAAAGCTTCGGGCGTCTCGGCTGGAACGATGCCAATTCTACGTGCCTCGGCCAAGGCGGCTGGGAACTGGTCATCCGGCGCGAGCCGGGTCAACTGTTCGTAACTTATCTGAAAATCGGTCCCGGAAAAGCGACCGGCAAAGTTCACGAGGTCGCAGAGAAATCGAGCATCGTCCGCCACATTCACGCTACTGCAGATCGACGGCAATGGCGCATCGAACATCGCCACCTGGGCTACTTCCTGGCCAGCACGTTCCAAGGCCTCGGCCAGGGCGAATGCAAAGATGCCGCCGGCCGACCAGCCGGCCAAATAATACGGTCCCGCAGGCTGCAGCTCGCGCGCCGCCGCCAAATAATCCTCAATCATTTCGTCGATTGTCAGGTGCGGCGGCAAATCCTGATCCACTCCGCGTGGCCGGAAAGCGTACACCGGTTGTTCCTCACCCAGTCGCTGCACCAGATCAGCGTAGCAACGTACGTCGCCGCCAAGCGCTGGCAGCAGCAAGAGCGGCGGCCTGGTGCCCGATGATCGCAGTGCCAACAGTGGCGACCATTTCTCGGCCGCGGGTGTGTTCCCGCCGGAACCTGGCTCGGCAGACAACCTGCTCCCAGCAACCAACAATCGCGCCGTTTCCGCGGCCAACCGGGCGATACTCGGCCCCTCCATCAGCGTGGCCATCGGCAGCGTGAAATCGAGGCGGCCTTCGAGATTGTTTTTCAATTCCAACGCCAATAACGAATCGAGTCCGAACGTGCTTAGAGGCTGGTCCGTTTCCAGGCTCGCCGGCTCGATTCCCATGATCCGCGCCAGCTCCTGGCGGATGTATTCTTGCACGAGCGACACGCGAGTGGCATCGTCGGCATCGAGCAATTGCTGCCGGAACGCGTGATCGACTCGACCAACATTGTTCTCGTCGCCCCGTTCTTGCAGTTCCGCCGCAACGTCAGCGAGTAATGCGGGTCGTCGGGAGCCCAACAGTCGCAACATTTCTCGCCATTGGGCATCCATCACGGCAACTTGCACAACATCGGAGTTTATCAACCGGCCGAGAAGCTCCAGGCCGACCTCTGGCTCGATCAGCGCCATTCCGCGCGATTTGATCGCTTCATCGCGTCCACCCTCGGCCGCCATGCCGGAACCCGCCCACGGCCCCCAGTTGATCGCAATTGCTGGCAGGCCTTGTGCGCGGCGGGCATGTGCCAATACATCTAAGAACGCGTTGCCGGCCGCGTAGTTGGCTTGTCCCGGCGAGCCGAGCACGCTGGCAACCGACGAAAACAGAACGAAGAAATCCAGCGGCGCGTCATGTGTGGCGGTGTGCAAATTCCACGCGCCGCGGGCCTTCGGCGCCATGGCCCGATCGAACTGCTCCAGCGTCATCTCGGTCAATATGCCGTCGGCCAACACACCAGCGGCATGTACGATACCGCGCAGCGGCGGACCTTCCGGCGGTAGCTGTGCAAGAGCGCCAGCAAGCGAGCTGGCGTCCGCCACGTCGCAGCGGAGTACGATTACCTGGCTGCCCCTTTCGCGAATCGAATTGAGCGATTGCTCGTCAACGGCCGATTGGCCGCGCCTGGATAACAGGGCGATCGTGCCAGCCCCCTGCTCGGCGAGCCAATTTGCTACCAGTAAACCCAGCGCGCCCGTACCACCGGTGATCAAGTAGGTGCCGTCGGCGCGAACCCGTGTGCCGGGTCTCATGCCTTGATCTGGCTCTCGACTCGCGGCCCGTGACTCTCGACGCTCGATCGCTACCACTACCTTGCCAATGTTCTTCCGCTGCGACATGTAACGGAACGCATCAACTGTGCTCTCGGCATCAAACCGCGTGAACTCGAGCGGCCGATATTGCCCGGCTTCGAAGTGCTGCATCACTTCGGCAAACAGCTCCCGAATATAATCGGGTCGCTGCCGCAGCATGCGGTCCAGGTCGATGGCAAAGTACGAGAGGTTGTCCTGAAACGGCAGCAGGCCGATCATGCGGTTCTGGTAGATGTCGGTTTTACCGATTTCCAGGAATCGGCCATAGGCGCGTAATACGGAAAGGCTCTTAGTGATTGCTTCGCCCGGCAGCGAATTGAGAACAACGTCAATTCCTTGCCGATCGGTATCGGCGAGGATCTCGTCGGCAAACGCCGTCGAGCGGCTGTTGTAAACATGCTTCACGCCGAGCGACCGCAAGTGATCGCGTTTGGCGTCGCTTCCTGCTGTGGCAAATACTTCGGCCCCAATCTGTTGAGCAATTTGAATGGCGGCCAAACCAACGCCACCCGCCCCGGCATGAATCAGGACCCGTTCGCCCGGTTGCAATTGAGCAAGCCGCACCAGGCCATAATAAGCCGTCAGAAATGTGATCGGAATGGTGCACGCTGCATCGTGATCGATCGACTTCGCCTTGTGCACCAGTGCGTACTCGGCCGTGCGACCGTGCGACGCAAACGCGTATGGTACCACGCCTAATACTTCGTCGCCGACCTTGAAACGGCGTACCCCTTCGCCGATAGCCGTTACCACGCCGGAGGCCTCGATGCCCAACGGCACGATGCTATCCTTAATCCCTGGATACAAACCCAATGCTTTCAGCACGTCGCTGAAGTTGAGCCCCGTGGCACGGACTTCAATTTCGACTTGCCCCGGAGCGGGCGGTTCGCGTTCAACCGGAGCGAACCTCAGCGGGTCCAGCGAACCTGCTTGCGTGATACGAAGTTGAAAGGCACCGTTGGGAATCGCCATGGCAACCGAATTGCTCTTCCCTGATTCCGAAATGATCGATTCGCTCCGCGCGAGCCGAGCGACAAATCGTTTGCCGTGGCGATAGGCCACCTCACCCTCCCGGCTGTCGGCGGCAATTTCATCGAAGATGTCGGCGGCAGCATCGTCCGATCGTTGCCAAGTGTCAGTCGGATCGAGATCCAGCAGCCCTGGCCGCAGGTCAGGTAGTTCCAACGCAGCAACGCGTCCGAAGCCCAGTAATGGCGATTGGTGAACGGCAATCGGCGACGAGTCGTTACGAACCTCAGACGGAACAGGCTGCGCACCGACCGTCACGAACCACAGCGGCGACACTCCGGGCAGCTCCGCGCGCGATAAGGCTCGAATGAGTTGCAATGCACTGCCACAACCAAGCGATCGACCCCCTTCGTTTCTCATCTCTTGTAGGGAGGGGGCAGGGGAGGATTCTTCCGAGATATCCAGCGACCATAAGTGTACAACGCCCGGACGCGTCCGCTTGGTTGAATCGAACGCTTCGTCAATCAGCCGCTTGTAATGCCCTTCGTCGCGCGGATTGATTCTGACGCGGCCACGGTGGCTCGCCTGGCCGTTCTTCTCGCTGCTTAGGGTTGATTCGAATTCTTCGGCCGGTTCGACGAGAATGCACGAGTGGCCTTGCGATTCGAGCCGACTGGCGAGTTTTCGACCCACGCCGCGCGAATCAGCAAAGATCAGCCACCGATCAGTCGTCGGGCTCCTGTCGATCCCCGTTTCGTTCGGTGCATTTGCCGCGGCCGCTAATGGCTCCTCGCGCCACACGACCTCGTACAGCCAGCGACTCGTATCGACGGACGCATCGGTTGCTCCGCTTCGACCTAATCGCTGCACTTGCACGCCTTCAAAAGCCGCAATCACCGTGCCTTGCGCATTTGTCAGGTAGATATTCGCTTCGACTCGTTCCGGGCTGGGGCTGGAGTCGCTGCTCGTCCGCTGTGCGTACACGAATAACGGCTGCCGATAATCGTCGATGTACGACAACATGCGAACGCTGCGAATTGCCACCGGCATGTAAGTGAACGGACTGAACGAGCCATCCTCTTCAAGCGGCACGGCCCCCGCTACGACTTGCAACAGCGCATCGCCCAGCACGGGATGCAGGCGATACGCGGCCGCCTCGCGCAACACCGGCTCGGGTATCTGCACCAGGGCGACGGCATCTTCGATGCCGCGATGCAATTCGCCCAGTACGCGAAATGAAGGCCCGTATGCCAACCCGCGTTCGGCCATGAGCTGATAAAACGCATCGCTCGACAAAATCGTGACCGCTCGCCCGCGCACCGCATCCAAGTCAATAGGATCGGATGTACTCGTCCGCCGAGCCCGCTTCGGTGAGCGAGTCGCCTCCTCGCACTCTCGATTCGTGTACGATCGCACCCCGCGCATGCAGAGTCCACGCAACTGAACTGCCGTTCTCATCTTCCGGCCGGCTATACGTTTCGAAGGTCGCTTCCCCCCCCGATTCAGGCGCGACTGAAACCTGCACGCGACGCCGCACTTCGTCCGGCAGAAACATAGCCTGCTGAATCGCCACATCTGCAAGCCCATGCCGGCCAGGTCCAAAAGCCGCGTCGGCAGCAGCCAGGCCTTGCTCAATGTACGCGGCGGCCGGCGTGACCGCGGAGCCTTGCACCTGATGGTCGGCCAGGTACGCGGGCGAACGCGAACTGAGCCGCGATTCAAACAGCCTGTTCGTCCAAACCGTGGAAAGTGGCATTCCCAACAACGCATGAGCGCGGTGGTCACTGGTTGATGCCCCGGCCGCAAACGATGATTCGTTCGCCCAGGAGCGCCTCCGCGACGGATCGAACGTGAACCAATGCCGCGATCGTTGAAACGGGTAATTCGGCAACAATAATCGGCGCCGCTGCCACGACTGATCCCAGGCGCGCCAGGCGACTCGCCCGCCGCGAACGTAGAATTCGCCGACGCTGCCGGCGATGACCTGCCAATCATCCTGCCCTTCCCGAAGCGACGGCAACCATGCCGCTGCCAATTCCGGTTCGCAGCGCCGGCCCATACCGAGCAAACTGGCCGTAGGACCAATTTCGATAATGACCGCCGGCCGCGATTCGGCGACGCGGGCCATCCCCGCCGCAAACTGTACCGCGTTTCGCAAATGATCGCGCCAATACCGTGCCGTGGGCGCCTCGGTCATCAGCTTCCCAGTAAGATTCGAGGCCACTGGCACCTGCGGTCGCTGATATTCGATTGTCGCGGCAAACTTTTCGAATTCGTCGAGCATCTCATCCATCAGAGGCGAATGGAACGCGTGTGATACGTTGAGCGGCTTCACCTGTACCCCGTCGGCCGCAAACTTCGCCACCAGCGCGTCCACCGTGGCCGCTTCGCCAGAAATTACCGTGTTCTCGGGACCATTGATGACGGCGATGACGACCTCGCCATCCGGGTGCCCGATTTGCGTCGCCACGCGCTCCCGGGACGCAAACACGACCGCCATCTTGCCTGGCCGCCGCACGTTTTGCATCAAGCGGGCCCGCTCGGCAATTAACTTCAGACCATGTTCGAGTGGCATCACCCCGGCAACACACGCCGCCGCATATTCGCCGACGCTGTGGCCTAGCACAATATCCGGCGCAACGCCCCACGACATCCACAACTCTGCCAATGCGTATTCAATCGCAAATAGCGCAGGCTGCGTGTATCGGGTGTCATCCAACCGGGAAAGTCCTGCAGACGGCGGGGCCGCTTCAGCGGCCGTATACAAAACGTCTTGCAGCGATTCACCCCCCCAACATTCGCGTAATATCGAATCACAATCCTCGATCGCCTGTCGGAACACGGGCTGCGAATCGAAGAACCCTTGCCCCATACCCACGTACTGCGATCCCTGCCCGGTAAACAAAAACGCCACTCCCGGCCGCCCAATCGATCGAGCCGTACCTCGCTTGATCCCAGATGCAGACGTTGCGTCACCGGCGCTAAATGTCCGCAATCGCTGTTTCAGTTCCGACGAATCTTTGGCAACGATCGCTGCCCGCTGATTGAAATCGGCCCAAGCCGTATTTGCCGACCAGCAAACATCGGCCGCCGCGACATCTGCCTGCTCGTCCAAATAGTCTGCCAATTGCTCGGCCTGTTGCGTTAGCGCGGCTTCCGTTTTTGCAGCGAGCTTCAGCAAATGAAGTGGGCGGTCGCTCAACTCGTCTTGCGCAACGTGTGCTCGTGGTTGGGGTGCCTCGACAATCATGTGCGTATTGGTGCCGCCAAATCCGAACGAACTCACGCCCGCCGTGCGCCGCTCCTTCGTGCGTGGCCACGCGATATGCTCGGTTGGAATCACCAATCGCGAACCATCCAGCTTGATATGTGGATTAAGCTGCTCAAAATGCGTTTGCGGTATAATTTGCTCGTGCTGCAACATGAGCACAACTTTAATCAATCCGGCCACACCTGAAACCGTCTCCATGTGACCGACGTTGGCCTTCACGCTCGCAACATAGCAGGGCCGCGCTGGCGACCCGTCACCTGGCAAAACCGGCTGCTGGGTGCCCGCGGCACTAAAGATCTGCGTTAACGCCATCATCTCGATGGGGTCGCCTAGCGGCGTGCCAGTGCCGTGGGCTTCGATGTAATCGATGTCGTCCGGCCTTAAAGCGGCCTGCTTCAATGCCTCTTGAATACACGCTAATTGCGATCGGCTGTTGGGCGCACTGATGCCGGAGGTGCGGCCGTCCTGATTCACGCTCGTAGCCGGCAGCACGGCCACGATATTGTCGCCGTCGCGCTGTGCGTCGGCCAGCCGTTTCAACAGTACCAGTCCGCATCCTTCGCCGCGGACATAGCCGTTGGCCCGCGAGTCGAACGGCCGGCACACGCCTTCCGGCGAGAGCATCCGCGCTTTGGAGAACGCGATGGTGGTTTCCGGCGTGAGAATCAGATTCACGCCGCCGGCTAGCGCCGCATCCGATTCGCCGCGCCGCAAACTTTCGACTGCCAAATGAATCGCCAGCGAAGAGCTGCTGCAAGCCGTATCAACCGCTGCGCTCGGCCCGTGAAAATCGAAAACATACGACAGCCGATTGGCCGCGATCGAAAGCGCGTTGCCCGTACCAAGGTGAGCGTCAATCTGCTGATAGTAATCGTCGTACGGCACACCGACCTTCGAGTAATCGGTGCCGCCGATGCCCACGAACACGGCGGTCCTGCTACCGGCCAGCTCCTCGGCGGGGCGGCCCGCATTTTCCATCGCTTCCCAGGCCACTTCCAATAACAACCGCTGCTGCGGGTCCATCCGCACCGCCTCGCGTGGCGTGATCCCGAAAAATTGCGGGTCGAACTGGTCGGGCCCTTCAATAAAGGCCGCCCAGCGTACCGACATCTTACCCGGCGTTTCACCCGTCGGGTCGTAGAATGCATCAGCATTCCAGCGATCCGCCGGCACTTCCCTAACGCCAGTTCGGCCTTCGTTAATCAATCGCCAGAAAGTGCGCAGATCGGGTGCCCCTGGAAAGCGGCAGGCCATGCCGATGATGGCGATTGGTTCGGCCGCTGGCCGCTGGCGCTTGAGCCGCTGCTCCAGTAGTTTTCGCTGTGCCGGCGACAGACCGGCGACTCGTGCTGCGAGATCACTCATGTATTGGAAGTTGCGTCGGAGATTCCGTCCGTTCGCGCCGCGTGGTTGGCAAATTATGGAATCCTTCAGCGTATTTGAGTGGCCCAGCCCCCGCAAGTGAACTGGCGGAAATGCGCATAAAATATGGCCGATTTGGAGGCCAAAAACATTCCTGGTGCGTCGCTATTGCAGACAACTAACATTCAAGATGGGTGGCACGCCCGCAGTCGTCGAAGGACTTGGTGATCCGTCATCCTGGGGCATCCACGCCCGTCGCGAACCCTCTGGGCGTGCCACATCCCCGAGCGTTCACGCGATGCGACGCGAGACCGTAGCGATCACATCAGAAGAGCCGGTCGGAAGAACGGCGATGATATCGCGCGTTTCGATGATAAAGCGGTAGCCCCGTGCGGCAAGCAAGGCCAGGCAGGCATCTGCGTCCCGAGCCGGCATGTGTCGGTACTCGAATCGCAGGATGCGCGGCTGCAACCGAGTGAAATCAATCGAGCGAATAATTGGCCAGTCGTACCCTTCCGCATCGATTTGCAGTAGATCGACCTGCTGCATCCCCGCGGTGCGCAATGCACTTTCAACTGTATGACACGGCACTCGTTGCACGACAGTCTCGCTCGCTGGAATTCCGTGCTTGCGCAGGTGCTCGCGATCGAACGAGGCGGCCATTGATGCCTCGCCTCGCTTGCAATAGAGATCGCGCGTACCTTCTCGCTCGGCGATTGCTGCCCGCAGCAACGTCACCTGCGGCTCACTCGCGTACGTCTGCTGCAATCGTGCGAACGCGCTCGGCTGCGGCTCTACAAGCACCCCACGAAGTCTGTGCGCAAGATCAACTGGCGCAGGTCATCGTCTCCCACTCCGTCGAACGCTCCAATTTGCAAAAACGTCAGCCGGGGATTTGTCAGCAATTCATGCGCAACAACAAAGGGCAGACTGCTACGAACGGTCAGCGTTGGATCGCGCGTGATGATGGGCGGCGTGTAACAGCGTTGAATCCCCATCCGCCGAAAAAAAATATTCCGCCGCAGCCGCTGAGCGTCCGTCCGCAGCCAGGCCGGCGTTAGCCGCCGTCGTATCTCCCTTAAACTTCGCTGGCGGGTTTGCGTGGCTTGCATATCATTTCCGGCGCCACTGGCTGCGGCAGTGCCTTCAATCGATTGATCAGCTTCTATCACTGGCAAAGCCAGTGGCACTCGCACCTCGCGCTCTTCCACATCGCGCCAATCGCGGCCCCTTTCCAGTTGCCACAAACATGCTTGCTTCAACCACGAGAGATATGCTACGAGCACGCACACCTGCAATCCGGCCAGTCCATCCAAGAACCCCAGGCGCAGCACGTACCCCTGCAAGAATCGCAACGGAAAACGCAGCAACAATTGCTGCCAGCTGGCCGCCCGACCTTGCTCCTGCCAAATTCGCGCTTGCACCTCGGCATACCGCGAAAGTTTGGGCAAGTATTGGGAATAAGACGAGCACGTGTAATGGATGAGTCGCTCCTCCATCCGCGCCACGGTGCCGCTGACGAGTTTCACCTCCGCATGATCGGTCGGCCCCACATATCGTCCCAAATCGCGTCGAAACAGCCGCAGGCAGCGGTCGTTCCGCCATGGGCCGAACCGAATCGGATGGCCCATAAAACGATTGCGGCGATAGACCCAATAACCGTCGTGCTCGGGTTCACTCAACGTGCGACGAATCTCAGTCGCCAACTCCGGCGTGATCCGTTCATCCGCATCCAGAATGAACACCCATTCATGCGCGGCCTGCGGAATCGCCCAATTCTTGAATTCGCCGCTCGTGCCGTACTCCCGTTCGATAATTCGGCAACCAAGCCGCCGCGTGATTTCTAAGGTGCCGTCCGTCGAACCCGAGTCGGCCACGAGCACTTCGTCGGCAACTTGTTGCGCGCTCGCGATGCACGCGCCAATATTCTCGCGCTCGTTCTTACACGGAATGATGACCGTCAGCTTCGCACCCATGACGCGAAGTTTACGAATTGCAACGTAACCCGGTCCAGACCAATACTAGCAGCACTATTGGGGACTGCGCGGCCATTGGTCCTTGGAATCGGAATGCGTCATTCCCGCGCCTGCGGGAATCCAGAAATTCGGCCCTGGATTCCCGCCTTCGCGGGAATGACAAGCAGCATGAGCCGCTGGTGTCATTTACTGCGCAGTTCTCAATAGAATCGCGAAATACCGGCAGGATGGTGAAGTCGCCCGCGCACCCCCGCCGTCTGCATCCTCAATACTCCACCTCTACCCACCGCCTCTCGCGAGAACTTTTCAGCACCGCATCGCAAATGGCGATCTCGTTGTGGCCATCGAGGAACGTCGAAAAATCGCCGCCCTTCCGCTCACCGGCGATAAAGCCGTACACGTTGCGGAACAAGTTCTTCGGCCCGTCCGGATACCCTTCGTTGTGACCACCCGGGTAATGGGCGTACTCGCGAGCCACCGGATATAGCAGGCTCGGGTCTTTGAGCACGTTCTGGTTCGGCCCGTCGCGCCGACCAACCCACAGCTCGTTTGGCCGCTCCTGGTTCCACGCGATCGCACATTTTTCGCCGTCGATTTCTACGTACAGCCGGTTCTTCCGCCCGGCTGCGCACTGGTTTACGGTGAGCGAGCCATGTGCGCCAGAGTCGAACTCGAGCAGGATCGAGCCGTAGTCTTCGGTGTTGATTTTCACGTCTTCCAGATCTTCGGGCCGCAGCACCTTGCCAGCGTACGTTTCCACCTCAACCTTCGGCCGCTTGCGCACGGGGTGAATCGTGACCAGGTCGGCCATCACGCGCACAATCTTCATTCCCGTAATGAACTGCACCAAATCGCACCAATGGCTGCCCACATCGGCCACTGCCCGCGATTCGCCGCTTAGCTCCGGCACCAGTCGCCAATTCCAGTCGTTTGCCAAAAGCAACCAATCCTGCAAGTACGAGCCATGCACGGCATAGATCCGGCCCACGTCAGCGGCCGCCTGGCACATCTGGCGAGCGTGCTGCACGAGCGGCATGTAGCGGTAGTTGAAATCGACCGCGTTCACTACCCCCGCCTCCTTCGCCAGCCGCACCAATTCGCGCGACTCCGTCGAAGTCATCGCCAGCGGTTTCTCCGAAATTACGTGCTTCTTTGCGGCGAGGCAGTCCTTGTTAACGGCGAAGTGCAAATGATTCGGCGTGCAATTGTGCACGACATGAATCTCCGGATCGGCCAACAGCGCGCGATAGTCGCCGTACGCCTTAGGAATCGACAACTGCTTGGCTTTCGCTTGAGCCAACTCATCGCCGCGCTCCGCCACGGCGGCGACCTCTACGAATCCCAGCCGCCGTAGTGCTTCGACATGCGCCGGCCCAATAAAGCCCGTGCCGATAATGCCCGTTTTGATTTTGGTCATTGGTGATCTTCCCGTTGTAACAGTCGGATGTCGCCCCACTTATTGAATCTCACGCAGGTAATTCTCAATCGGCTTCCTGACGCTCTGTAGCGATCGAGACGCGAATCTCTGTGCGACCACGCCGCCGCCAATTCCCAGAAACAACGCAATCACGGTGTGTCCCGCGGTCATAAAGGCAATGTATTGGCCCGCCGTCTGAGGCCCCGATACCGTTCGCCCGCCCCTCATGGGGACGGACGATGGAGCGGATGATGGATGCAGTCCTTCATAGGCGCCAGCCAGCAATCGCGTCGTAATCAGTCCTTGAGTTGTGTAGCCTATGCTCCCGTTGCGCTGAAAATACGCCCATGTGCTGCGTATTTCGCTCGGCCAGACGCTATGGCAGAAATACCCCGCGAACAATATCAGGAACCCGACCCAATACGCACGGCGTTTTCCCTGAAAATAGATCGCGGCGATCGTACCATACGCGATCATCAACAGCCCAAACGTGTAAAACAGGTCACCGATGAGCGGCGTGGCATAGACCAGGCTGGCGCAAACAATCGACAGTCCTGCGGCAGTGAGCAGCAGCGTGCGAAGCGAGTAATTCATCTCGGTCCCCTCTGGCCAAAAGCTAACAGCTAACACCTTCCGACGGACCGCGCCAGCGCCGCTTCCGCTGCGCACATTCAGCCGATCGCGTCGAGCATACGAGGATGGTTAACGGAAGCTCCCGGCCGCCCCGAAGCGAAGGCTCGCCGGTGGCATCAGTTTTGCACCATCCTACGTAAAGTCCGCTTCGCCGTGCAAGTAGATGACCCATGTCGGCCGACCGCACAGTGCGACGGGGCTTGCTATATCAATGCGGCCAACGCGCAACCGTTTCGTCATTTTTCAATGCCATATTGGCTCGCTAACATTTCGATCCTTTCGTTGCTGGTGGCCGGCGGGTGCGCAACGTGGTGTGTAATTGATATTTTGGCCGGCCACCGCCAGCACATGTGGATTATGAATGCCGTGTGGCCGATCACGATACTCTGGTCGGGGCCGCTGGGCCTGATCGCCTACTACAAAATTGGCCGGCTGTCGACGCACCGCGCGATGATGGCAGCGAAATCTCCAGGCGAAAAGCCGCCCGGCAGAATGAAACCTCAATGGCAGGCCGCCGGCATGGCGTCCACGCACTGCGGTGCCGGCTGCACGTTGGGCGACATCGTCGCTGAATGGTTCATGTATTTCGCGATGACGTCCGCCCTTTTCGGCTGGAGTTGGGAATTGTTCGGACACACGATCTTCGTAGCCTGGATCATCGATTACATCGCCGCCTTTGCGTTCGGAATCTTGTTTCAATACTTCACGATCAAGCCGATGAAGGGTTTGTCCCCCGGATTAGGCATTGTAGAAGCGTTCAAGGCGGACACCCTTTCGCTCACTGCCTGGCAGGTAGGGATGTACGGCTGGATGGCGATTGCCACGTTTCTGATCTTCGGCCACAGTCTGGAAACGACAAGCCCCGTCTTTTGGTTCATGATGCAAATCGCCATGATGGCCGGTTTTCTTACCAGCTACCCCGTTAACTGGTGGCTGCTCAAAAAGGGCATCAAAGAAAAGATGTGACGCACTCGCATTCGGAGGACCATATGAAACGATTCGCGTTCGGATTGATCGTTGGCATCGTGGTGCTCATTAGTCTCCCGCTCATCGTGCTTGCTCTTGGCGGAGTCAACATGGGCGCCTCCCGCGGACCGGGCACGCTGGAAACGATCCTCGCCAGTTGGACCGTCGACCGCAGCGTCGCCGTCCGAGCACCGGATGAAAAGAACCCGCACGCCAGCGACGCGACCGCCATCGCCGACGGCTTGCATCACTACCGCGAAATGTGCGTCCAGTGCCACGGCGCACCGGGAATGAAACCGGCCGAATTCGCTGCTGGCCTCAACCCGCCCGCACCCGACTTAGCAGACGAAGCAAAAGAGTGGACCGACGGCCAACTGTTCTGGATCATTAAGCATGGTATCCGCATGACTGGCATGCCGGCGTTTGGGTCCACGCACGGCGACGACGACATCTGGAAGATCGTCGCATTCGTCCGGCAGCTCGACCATCTAACGGCCGAGCAAAAGTCGCAACTCAAAAAAGCCGACGAATGACGTCCGTAGCACGCTCAAACAGTGCCGGTTCAAGCGGCGAAATCTCACTCCACCGTCTCCACCTTTGCCCACTTCCCTTCCTCAATCGATTCCTCTACCGCATCCAGCACCGCCACGCACCGTGCACCGTCGCGGAAATCGGCCATGATCGTCGGTTTCTTGTTGATCGCACTCATCAACTCGTACACCGCGTGTACGAACGTGTGCTCGTAACCCAGCACGTGCCCCGGCGGCCACCAGGCGGACACAAACGGATGCACGCCCTCGGTGGCCATGATGGCGCGAAAGCCTCGCCGTCCCTCCGGATCGGCACAATTGTAAAACTGCAGCACGTTCATCTCTTCGAAGTTGAATACCAGCGAGCCCTTGCTCCCGTTGATTTCGACGCGATTGAAATTCTTCCGCCCCGGCGCCATCCGCGTGGCCTCGAACGAGCCGAGCGCGCCGTTGGAAAACTTCGCCAGGAACAGAGTCGCGTCATCGACCGTGACTTTTTCCGTTCCTTCGCCTGCCGTCGCCGTCAATCCCGCCGAGCGTCCTTCAGCCGGCCGCTCGCCGATAAAAGTCTTCTTCATTCCAACGACGTCCCCAATCTCGCCGCACAAGAACCGGGCCATATCGACGTGATGCGCGTTCAAGTCGCCATTCGCGCCGGAGCCGGCCGCTTCTTTCCGCAGCCGCCAGTTCATCGGAAACTTCGGATCAGTGAGCCAGTCTTGCAAGTACGTCGCCCGGAAATGCCGTATCTCGCCGATCTCCCCCGCCTTGATCATCTGCTTCGCCAGCGCCAAGGCTGGCACAACCCGGTAATTGAAATTCACCATGTGCACGACGCCCGCCTTGCGTGCCGCATCGAGCATCTCACGGGCGTCCTTCAAATTGAACGCCAGCGGCTTCTCGCAATACACGTGCTTGCCCGCCTTGGCTGCGGCGATGGCGATGTCGTGATGCGTTCCGCCCGGCGACGCGATATCGACCACGTCGATATCCGGCCGCTCGCACAGTTTTTTCCAATCGCTCTCGTAGTTCTCCCAGCCAAACCGTTCGGCGAACTCAGCCGTTTCGTCCGCATGCCGCCCGCACACCGCCTTCATCACCGGCCGCGGCTCGACATCAAAAAACTTCGCCACTTTCACATAGGCGTTCGAATGTGCCTTGCCCATAAACTTTGTGCCGATGAGGCCGACATTCACCGTTTTCGCCGCCATACGTGTGTTCCTTTCAGTGATCGCTCAATTCCGCCAACGTCGTGTCGATGATGTTCGAAGTGCTTGCGAGTTTTACACGTGGCATCGCCCGAGCTAAGTGCTGCAGCGTTTGCGGACTCTGCTCTTCCCAGTCACAGAAAAATATTTCACGCAATTGGACGAGCGACGTCAACTCTTCAACGTCAGAGTTCACGATTGGCGCACTGAATATACAGGTATCGTAGCGCCGGCAGTGATTTCAAATGGGAGTATTTAACGGGTGGCGGCCCCGCCCAATCACGGACCTCAAGTCCTTGTAGGTGTTTCAACGACTTGAGATGGGGAAGCCACCCATCCAACTTTTTCGCATTTTCATTGGCGAGTATGGCAAAACTAACACGCTGGAAGCGTTCAGGCAAATTGGACTCGCCCACCAGTAACGACAGCCAACGTGGGCCGCGACAGCGTTTGTCCAACAAATACGCTCCATTCGGTTCATCCAGGACGTTAACATGCAAACTCTCTCGATCATATTCTTGTGAAACAAATCCCCACCACCCAAGTAAAACGGCTACGAGTGTGAAAGCGGTCAAAAGATCACCTATGCTGAACTGACAGATTCTGGCCCGATGTCGTCGACGCCATTCCCATGCACCTGTGATGCCCAGCAGGAGTACGGCCCCGACTAGGAAGTCACAGATCAGGCACCCACCCCAGAGAACTCGCTTATCTGCCCTCCAAAACCGCCAACTATCCCACGCAAGCCAGGGCACATTCCATTTCGGAATGTCAGGGAAATCTGGTCCTGGTTTAGAAAAATCATAGTCAACGCTGCGATACATATACACCTGCGGCCAACCATGGACGTACTCTGCGGTGTATCCGCCGCCGAAGTTACCGGCCAAAGGTGATACGATTTCTCCGGACACATTTACGAGAATTGTCGGTACCAGCATCCCGAGTGCTACAACCAAGGTCGACCGGTGAATTTTTGGGCGTCGCATGCAAAGCCTCGTCGCATTCAATCTCTCTTCGGATCACCGTGGTCGGCTCCTTGCCAGACGCTGGATGATGTCACTGTCGACTCGATCATTCGGCTCAGCTCATCAAAATCGACGCTGTCCTGAATGGATGTACGTGGCAGCGCCCGCCTCAGCCTGGCAATGCCTTCTTTGGTGACACTCGTATTCGACACGTAGAGCCGCCGCAAATGTGTGAATCGTTCCAAATGCCTCAAGCCATTGTCGGTCACGGCAGTGTAGTCAAGATCAAGTGTCTGCAGGTGGTCCAACGGCGCGAGCTTAGCGAGATCGGCATCGCAAATCTTCCGGCCGTTCAGTCCCACGTACACGACCGAGTCCAAATAATCGACACCGAAATGGGCGCATAGAAAATTGCGAATCGCCGAAGTGACGGGAAGCGGTTCATGCCGGCCAAATAGAGGATTGCCGTCGAGTCCGCATTCGCCGCTGTAAAAGACGCTACCCCCTAGTTTTTCAATCGCCGCTACTGCACGCCGCTGTCGGGCCGCATCCCGAACGAATAACCCCATCCACACGCCAGCGAGCGTTAGCAACGCCAACAGCGCGCGTAAGGAGAATTGGATGCACGATCTCTTTGATGCGTGTTCGGCTCTCATGCGAATCTCGCCGACGCGGTCCCGTGTGACCGCAAATTCATCTATAAAGGCTACTGCCGGCAATCAATAACTCGCAAGCCACCTTGGTGCTTATTCAATTTTTCCCCTCCCTGGACCAGTTGCGTCTTGTGGGATGGGTTTAATACCCTTCCTTGCGTATATTACGATTTGCCATGCGTACAGATATGCAAACCCCCGCTCCTGCTACGTCCGCCGCGAAACCCAGCGGTGGCCGCCTCCTCTCGCTCGACGTCTTCCGCGGCGCGACGATCCTGGCCATGATTCTCGTGAACAATCCCGGCGCGTGGGGTGAAAAATCCCAGTACTGGCCGTTGGATCATGCCGAGTGGCATGGCTGGACGCCGACCGATCTCATCTTTCCGTTCTTCCTGTTCATCGTCGGCGCCGCGATGGCCTACTCACTCCGCAAGTATTTAGCCTCCGGCGATTCGCCGGGGGCTAAATGGGAGCCGGCCGTGTATTGGCGCATCTTCCGCCGCACCGCCCTGTTGATCTTCCTCGGCTGGATGCCCACCTTGCTGCTTAAAACCATTCACGCCTTCCACGGCGAAACGTTCGATCTGAGCAACCTGCGTATCTTCGGCGTTTTCGTGCGCATTGCAATCGTCTATTTCTTTGCGTCGCTGATCGTGCTCCATGTCCCCGTCCGCGGCCAAGTCGCGCTCGCTATCGCCATCCTGTTCGGCTACTGGGCCCTGCTGGCTTGGTTTCCCGACCATCACGATTACTGGAAGAATCTTTCCCGCGAAGGAAACGTCGTCGGCCTCGTCGATCGCGCACTGATCGGACCAAAACATATGTGGTCCGGCGATCCGGTTACCGACCCCGAGGGCCTGCTAAGCACACCCACCGCCATTGTCACCGCGCTTCTCGGCTATTGGACCGGCCTCTTTATCCAGCGCCGCGGCGTGAATTACCGCACCGTGGCAATGCTCACCGTTTGCGGTTTAGCTCTCGCCGCCCTCGGCCAAGGCTGGCACTACATTTTCCCCATCAACAAAAAACTCTGGACCAGCAGCTTCGTCCTTCTCACCGGCGGACTAGCCATGGTTGTTCTCGCCGGCTGCCTGATGAAGTTCGACATCTGGAAATGGCGCCGCCTTGCTCGACTGTTCGAAATCGTCGGCATCAACGCCATCTTTGTATTTGTTTGCTCCGGTCTGTTGTCCATCCTGCTCAGTCACGTAAACATCGGCGCGGAAAGCGCCCATGGTTGGATCTACCATTCGCTCTTTACATCCTGGATACACGATCCCAAACTCGCCTCGCTCGACATGGCCTTGTTGACGGTCGCATTCTGGTGGATCGTGTGCTGGCTGATGTCGCTTCGTGGCTGGGCGATTCGCGTATGAAGACGCGCCAAACCAGTCGGCTTGTTGAAATTGAGCTCGCGCTCGATGACGTGCAGATCCCGGCACCTGTCGCAGCATTGCTGTCCGATGCAAATCAGCAAGTCGAATTGCTCGAAGACAATTCGCGCGCCGCAATCCCCGCGTTCGTGCCGAGCGATTTCGAGCTCGTCTATCGCGCACTTTCAGGGATCCAAGCGGCCAACCTCGCAACCGGCCGCCGCTTTCTGGAGTGGGGCAGCGGCATCGGTGTCGTGGCCTGCCTCGCAACTCAACTCGGTTTTGATTCCATCGGAATCGAAATCGAACAGCCACTCGTCGAAATCGCAGAAAGCCTGGCCACCTCGCACCGGCTTGAAACACAATTCGCCTGCGGCAGTTTCTTACCGAGCGGCGCGGAAATCCATTTGAACACGCCCGACGACTTCGCCTGGCTCTCGACCATCGGCGCAACCGCCTACGACGACCTGGATTTGCAGCCCGACGATTTCGATGTCGTCTTCGCCTATCCCTGGCCCGGCGAAGAACAAATCCTCTTCAACCTCTTCACCGACTACGCCGCCACCGGCGCCCTGCTGCTTACCTATCACGGCCTAGAAGGCCTCCGACTCCAGCGAAAAACCAGTAGATAGGATGCCGGATGCGGGATGCAGGGGGGAGGGGCACAAGTCGTTATCCTTTCCCTGCCCTTCGCATCCCGCATCCTGTATCCTTTTTTCATGGGCTATCGCACACTTCGCGAATGTATCGACGATCTGGAGCGAGCCGGCCAGCTCGTCCGCATCGAAACCGAAGTCGATGCCCGCCTCGAAGTCGCCGAAATTCATCGCCGCGTCTGCGCAGCAGGGGGGCCCGCTTTACTGTTCACTCGCGTGAAAGGTTGCCGCTTTCCGATGGTCAGCAACCTGTTCGGCACGATGGATCGAACTCGCTTCATGTTTCGCGATGGCCTGGAGCGCGTGCGGCGGCTTATCGAGCTCAAGATCGATCCGGCCGTTGGCTTCCGCCGACCGCTGCGGTATGCAAGCGCACCGTTGCATGCTTTATCGATGATTCCACGGTTCGTGCGCCGCGCCGCTGTGACGGGAAACGAAACAACGATCTCGCAGTTGCCGCAACAAGTGAGCTGGCCCGATGACGGGGGCGCCTTCATCACGCTGCCCCAGGTTTACACTGAAGACGTCACGGATCCCGGTTGGCCGCATTCCAACCTGGGCATGTATCGCGTGCAACTTTCCGGCGGCCAGTATGAGCGAGACCGCGAGGTCGGCCTGCACTATCAAATTCAGCGCTCAATCGGCGTCCACCATTCCGCGGCCATCCGCGCCGGCAAACCGTTCCGTGCGAACGTTTTCGTCGGCGGTCCGCCCGCAATGATGCTGGCCGCCGTGCTGCCGCTGCCCGAAGGAATGAGCGAGCTGATGTTCGCTGGTGCGCTTGGCGGCCGCCGAATTCGCATGCTGCGACGTCGCAAATCCCCTCTCGCTCAGGAAGAAGGCCAGGGTGAGGGTGCGTTGCCTATCCACGCCGACACCGACTTCTGTATCTGCGGCACCGTCATCCCCAACAAACGCCTGCCCGAAGGCCCCTTCGGTGACCACTTGGGATACTACAGTCTCCGGCACGATTTCCCCGTGCTGCGAGTCGAACGCGTCTACCATCGCGACGGCGCGATCTGGCCGTTCACCGTCGTTGGCCGACCGCCGCAAGAAGATACGATCCTCGGCCAACTCATCCACGAACTCACCGGCCCGGTCATCCCCACCCTGCTGCCCGGCGTTCGCGGCGTACACGCCGTCGACGCAGCCGGCGTCCACCCGCTACTGCTGGCCATCGGCAGCGAGCGTTACTGGCCGTTCAGCGAAACGCATCGTCCGCAAGAACTCCTCACACAATCCAACGCCATCCTCGGCCAGGGCCAACTTTCGCTCGCCAAGTTCCTGCTCATTGCCAACCACGCCGACGACCCGCATCTCGATCTGCACGACGTTGCTGCTTTCCTCCGCCACATTCTGGAGCGCGCCGACTGGACTCGCGACCTCCACTTCCAAACCGAAACGACCATCGATACGCTCGACTACTCCGGCACCGCACTCAACGCAGGCTCCAAACTCGTCATCGCCGTCGTCGGGCCCCCGCGCTTCAACCTCGCAACCGAACAGCCAGACGACTTTCACCTCCCCACCGGCTTTCGCAACCCGCGCGTAATCCTCCCCGGCATCCTCGCAATCGAAGGCCCCAAATTCGCCAGTCCGCAATCCGCAATTCGCAGTCCGCAATTTCACTCCCTCTCCGCCTTCCGCCTTATCGTCATCGTCGACGACAGCCAATTCGTCACCGAGTCGCTCCGCAACTTTCTCTGGGTAACCTTTACGCGAACCAACCCCGCCACCGACATCGACGGCGTCGATTCCTACATCAAAAACAAACATTGGGGATGCCGCGGCCCCTTGGTCATCGATGCCCGCCTCAAACCGCACCACGCCCCGCCGCTCGTCGAAGACCCCGATGTGTCGCGCCGCGTCGACGCCCTGGCAGCGCCGGGCCAGCCTCTCCACGGGATCATTTAACTTCGCGTGTCGTACGGCTTGCTGCTGCGGTTACGCCACTGCGCCGAATGTCGTAAACTTCTCTACATGTTCTATTGGCCGACAATTACCGTCATCTCGTTCCAGGCGAGAGACCGACTGCTGACCGACGTGCTGTGGTGGCTCGCCATGTTCTGGTTCGCCTGCCTGGGAGGGTGCGTCGGCAGCTTTCTCACCGTCGTTTGGGACCGGCTCGGCACGGGCGAAGGGTTTGTTTTTCCCCGTTCGCGGTGCCCAGAGTGTGACCATCCGATTCGCTGGTATCACAACATCCCGGTCGTAGGCTGGCTCCTGCTGCGGGGACACTGCTACGATTGCGGAAGCCGCATCCCCATGAAACACCCACTGATTGAAGCCATATTCGCCTTAGCATTCGTCCTCATCGGAATGGCAATCCTCCCCGTTCCGCGCTAACCGACCGTTTAGCGTCGGCCGCCAGCCGAATCTATTTCGCATAACCATCCCATGTCCAAAAATAAACCACCCAACACCAACCCCACCTTCGCCGCGCCGCCCGACGCAGAGGATAACCCCGACCCGCTGCAAGCCACCTCCGACGCGTCCGCCGCGGACGCCTCCCTCGCCGACGCCGTCGCCGCCAATCGGCTGGCCATCCTCCAGTCGCCCAGCTACGAGCTGGCCGAAGTCGATATTGACTTCCTCAAGCGCAAAGAAAACCGCCCGCTACGAATGCAGCTCGAGCTGTTGAAAACCGAAACGCTCTTGCGCGAGCATCAGATCGATTCAACGGTCGTCGTCTTCGGCGGGACGCAGATCATGCCGCGCGAACAAGCTGACGCGGTTCTTCGCGAGGCGAAGCTGAACGCCACGAAGTCGCCGGACGACCCCAGAATAGCTCGCGCACTTCGACGCGCCGAACGAATTACGGCCAAAAGCCACTTCTACGAGGAAGCCCGGGAATTCGGCCGAATTGTTTCGACCGCCAAGCAAACCGATGGCCGCCCACAACTTTACGTGATGACCGGCGGCGGCCCTGGCGTGATGGAAGCCGCCAATCGCGGCGCGTTCGAAGCCGGCGCGAAAAGCATCGGCCTCAATATCGACTTGCCGCACGAGCAGGAACCCAACCCCTATATCACGCCGGACCTCTGCTTCCAGTTCCATTATTTCGCGATGCGGAAGTTTCACTTCGTGCTGCGAGCGGCAGCGCTGGTGGTATTCCCCGGCGGCTTCGGCACGCTCGACGAGCTGTTCGATACGCTCTGCCTCCGCCAAACGCGGCGGATGCAACAAATCCCCGTCATCCTGTATAGCCGCCAATATTGGGACTCGATCATCAACTTCCAGCGCTTGGCCGACGAAGGCGTCATCGATGATGAAGACCTGGACCTGATCAACTACGCCGAAACGCCGAAAGAAGCCTGGGACATCATCGCCAAATTCCACGGACTTGCATGATCATAATGTAGCCCCCCGTCAATGACCGGGGGCTAATTGGACCGGCAACGAATCACAATGTCGACCTCAACTGACATCCCCGTCGCCCTCGTCACCGGCGGTGCTATCCGCGTCGGCAGCGCCACCGTCCGCGAACTGGCCCGCCGCGGCTACTCCGTCGCCATCCACGCCAACACGTCGCTCGACCGCGCAAGAATTGGTCGCGGAGCTCACCGAAGCTGGCCATACCGCCGCCGCCTTCGGCGCCGACTTGCGAGACGAAGACGCCACCCGCGCCATGATCGACCGCGTCCGCCGCCACTTCGGCCGACTCGATGCGCTCGTGAACAGCGCCGCCGCTTGGTCGCCTACGCCGCTCGACACCGTCATGGCCGACGACGTCCGCCGCTTCTTCGAAATCAACACGCTCAGCACATTCGTCTGCTGCCAACACGCCGGCCTCATCATGACCGAGCAAGCAGAAGGCGGCGCAATCGTCAACATTGGCGAGTGGGCAATCGAGCGCCCCTATCGCAACTACGCTGCGTACTTCATCTCCAAGGGCGCAATCCCCACGCTTACGCGCATGTTCGCCGTCGAGCTTGCCCCCAAAGTCCGCGTCAACGCCGTCCTTCCCGGCCCCGTCTTGCTGCCGGAAAGTCTCGCTGAAGACGAGCGCCGCCGCGCTATCGCCGGCACCCTCCTCGGGCGCCCCGGCCGCCCCGAAAACATCGCTCTCGCAGTCGCCGCACTGCTCGAAAACGACTTTATCACCGGCACATGCCTCCCCGTCGATGGCGGCCGCACTCTCGGCGAAACCGGCTAAATAGAACGTCTCGAAGATCGGTTCGCATACAATACTTCTTTTGCCAACTACAGAATTGCAACGTCCGAAAAATCGACCGCGTCTTGCAAAAGGCAATCAGCAATCACTTGATCTGATCCTATTTCTATGCACTCTGCTAAACTGAAGGCGGCCAACAAAACTTGGTTACTGCCGCGCGCATGCACATCCTTCGGACAAATCGCCTCACGCTGGAACCGCAAGTTGCCGCGCATGCGGAGGAAATGTTCCAGGTCCTGAGCGATCCAGCGATCTATGCGCACGAGAACGAGCCGCCTGCGTCCGTCGAGTGGTTGCGCGATCGCTTCATGGCGCTCGAAACACGCTGCTCTTCCGACGGCACGGAACAATGGCTCAACTGGGTCATCCGCCTTCCCACGTCCGAGCTCATCGGTTTTGTTCAGGCCACCGTTTTTCCGGGTTTCACCGCCTCTGTTGCGTACGTACTTTCCAGCAAGTTCTGGGGCCAGACTCTTGCGAGCGAGGCCTTCCGCGCCGTGATCTCAGAACTCGCGGCTCACTATCACGTCCGCAGCCTGTCCGCCGTGCTCAAGCGTGAGAACGCACGTTCACTGCGGCTACTGGAGCGTCTTGGCTTTTCCCTGGCATCACCGCAGCAGCATCAGCAGGCTCAAGTCGAGCCAGGCGAGTTGCTCATGCTTCGTAAGGTGCCGGTGCACGAGCAGAATGCGCTCTGACCGGCGGATACCTGGTAGCGAGTACCCTTGCGCCACGTCAGATTTGTGCGATGCTCGACCGCGTGCTTCCACATGCTTACAATCGGTCGGTGACACCCGCAATTTGCCCGATTCCCTTTCGCTCCGACAAACTATGACAAGACGATTCGATCGACGCTCCTTCTTGGGAATTACCGGCGGCGCGCTAACCAGCTTGGCAGCAAGTCGGATTATCCAGGCCGGAGAAGCTTCCGGCGGTCATGGCCTCGTGGTCGGTCATCCGGAAGCAGCCGACGCGGGTATGGCCGTGTTGGCGGATGGCGGCAATGCAATCGATGCGATCGTGGCGGCCGCACTCGTGGCGGGGGTGGTGGCCGTGCCCAAGTGCGGGGTCGGGGGCTATGGCGGGCACATGACGATCGGCCTGCCCAGCGGCAAGCTCGCCTCTATCGACTTCAATTCGGAAGCACCCGCCGCCGCGCGGGCCGATATGTTTCCGCTCGATGAAAAAGGTCGCGTCAAGGGCAATGTGAACGTGCACGGGTGGCTCGCGACTGGCGTACCGGGCACACTGGCCGGCCTGCAACTGGCGCTCGACAAGTACGGCACGCAGCCGTTCGCTCGCGTGGTGCGGCCGGCAATTCGCTATGCGCGCCATGGTTTTCCGCTCGACGCCACGTTCAAATTCTGGCTCGATCCTTCGGCAGCCAATCTGCGGCGCGATCCCGGCTCGGCCCGCCTCTTCTTTCGCAACGGCAAGCCGCTCGCTAAGGGCGACACATTCCGCAATCCGGATCTGGCCGACTTGCTGCAGAAGCTTGCCGAGAAAGGTTCGGTCTGGGATTTTTACCGCGGCGCGATCGCCCGGCAGATTGCCGACGCGTTCAAGAAAAACGGCGGCCTCGTCACGGCCGAAGATATGGCATCGTACCGCGCACTCGAGCTTGACCCGTTGACGATGGAGTGGCGGGGTCACACGATCGCCACCGCGCCGCTCACCGCGGGCGGCCTCACCATTCTGCAAACCATCGCCGACCTAAAAGCTCTTGGGCCCGATTGGAATCGGCTGCCGAAGGATAGCCCCACGCGAACGCACGCCTGGCTCGAAGCGCTGCGCATCGCCTGGGGCGATCGGCTGCGCCTTTTTGGCGATCCGCGATTCGTGGACGTTCCGGTCAAACGATTGTTGTCCGAAAAGTACGCGCTCGAATCGGCCCAAAAAGTCCGAACGGCGATTGCCGAAAAGCGGCCCGTGCCCGTCACGACCGGCGGCAGCACGGCCAGCGGCACCGTGAACCTGTCGGTCGTCGATGCAAAGGGCATGGCGGTCGCCATGACGCTCACCCATGGCGACGCGTTCGGCGCGCAAGTGACCGTGGACGGACTAGGACTCGTGTTGGGTCACGGCATGTCGCGGTTCGAGCCGGCCCCGGGCAAGCTCAACTCGATCGCCGCGGGCAAGCGACCGCTCGACAACATGTGCCCCTCCATTGTGCTCAAGGGCGGCAAGCCGGCATTGGCAATCGGTGCGGTGGGCGGCCGCCGCATCCCGAATGCCGTGTTCGAAGTCCTCTTAACACTAATCGCCGATGGCAGCAGCCTTCAGGAAGCGGCAACCGAACCGCGCCTGCACACTGAAGGCGGCTTGGAGCTTTACGCCGAACCTGGCCGACCGGCGGCCGAGATCAAGTATTTGCAGCAAGTTGGCTACATTATTAAACCACCGAGGCCGTCGTTCCTATCGGCGGTCCAAATCGATCCGTCGGACAAAAACCGGCCAGCGGTTGGCGTGACCGACTACGCGTCGGAACGCACGGCGCCGCCTGGCAACCGCGATCCGCACCCAACCGTGACGCATTCCCGCTGAACGATAGCGCCGCACGGCCGCATGGATCGCTACTTGTTCTTCAGGCTTAGCAAATACGCCAACAGCGAGTAATAGTCACTCGCCGGCATCTGTTCAATGATATTGCCGGGCATCGGCGAAAGTGTCGACTGCGTGCGGCTCGCCACTTCTGCCAGCGGCACGCGGGCCGACTGGCCGTTGGTGTCGTTATAGACCAGGGTTGCTCCCTCTTCGCGAAGACCGAAGCCACTAAGGACCTGTCCAGCATCGGTTTCGATCGTGTACGTCCGGAATGCGACGTCGACGTTTCGACTCGGGTCGAGCGTGTCTTCGAGAAGCCGATCGAGACCGCGATTGCCGATGCCATCCAGCGCAGGGCCAATCGTTTTCCCGACGTCGCCAATTCGATGACAGTTGGCGCAGACGCTTTTGGCGAAAACGCCGCGCCCGATTTCGGCACTGTAGTTACCGGCCAGAAAACCGGCACGCCGCGTGGCGATCAGCTTCGCGATGCGATTATCGACCGGCGAAAGACCGGCCGTCAGTTCGCGAGTTTGCTTGTCTACATCGGGAAGACCGGAGGATTTCAGGCGATCGACGACGGTCGGCTCGTTGAGCAGCTCCGCGGCGCTTGCCCATTGCGAATCTCCTTTAGCAGGGCTGCGGCGGAATCCCGGTTGCCCGCCAACCCCGCCCCTATGATGACGGCCACCGATTCCGGCGCCGACTTCAATTGTGCCAGCAGCGCGGCACGGGCATTCGTCCGATCGATGCGACCAAGCTGCTGTGCCGCTTGCTCGCGGGCAGCGGTCGGCACACTCGAATCGGCCAGAATCCGAGTTAGCGGCGGCACCGCCCGATTTGGATCGAGCATCAGTAGCGCTTCACAAGCCCCCAAGCGAGACACGAGTTTCTCGCTCGGCGACTCGGCCGCAGCCGCCATTTCATTTGCGAGCGAGTTCAGCTTAAGCTGCCCGGCTAGCCGAAACAAATCTGCGCGATATGTGCCGGCCTCGCCGATCGGACGATTGGGCACAGATATCACCGCCGGCTCAAAGCGCGAGACGGCGATCCAGGCAAAGCCATCCAGATCTGTCATGCCGTCGACGACCTCCACGTGACCGGATTGGTTCGCATACTGCGACAAGTTCCAGTCGAAGCGATGTGCGATGTCGTCGCGCGGCGGATAGCTGCGCGATTTCGGCGCCGCCTTCCAGCACCAGCCGCACATAGTTTTGTTTCCGGTCGTTCTCGCCTGGCGGTCCATTGTGTCCGCACATCCAGAAGCTAAGTCTGGCCGGCAGTCTAAACACGGGACTGCGAAGCACGCCACCCAAACGCTCGCCTCCCGCCGGAAGCGAACTCATCATCGGGACTGAGCTCCCATCGCGGTATGCTCGCCGCTGTGGTGTCCACGGGCTGGGTGTCGACTGGTAACCCATTAACGGCGTGTTGTACCATTCAATCTTCGAATCGTCCGCAAGCGTAGTGCGAATGAGCCCGCTCAAGGTCGAACGCAGCTTTCCGGTGAGCGGAAGCCCGCGTTCGGTCATGCCCTCGGCCAACGATCGCAGCAATGAGATTTCTTGAATCGCGTTCCCTGCAAACCTTTTCTGCAGGACACCCACCATCGCATCGACGCGAGTCGCATCGACATACCGGGCCGCCGACGGCAGGGCTTTGGCGAGCACTTCGTCGCTGATGCGGCCGCGTAGCGCTTCGTCAAAGACCAAGATCGCTGCCGGACCGGTGGGGGCCGTGGCCGCGAATGCGACAAGTTGTTTGCTATCTTTGGGCGGCAGGTTGAGCGTCAACAAATGATCCGCGACCGCGGGGCTTCGCAATTGGTCGCGCAATGCGATGCGAATCTCGTGGTAGAGCTGCGCATCTTGCGGGTCGGTCGCGTTCAACAACGCCAGCAGCGGTGAGATATTTTCAATCGCCGGATGCTTGGAAAGGGCTTCCGCGGCAGCACGACGAACAAACGGGTCCGCGTCCTTCAGCGCGGCTCGCAACACATCGAACTGCCAATGCCGCCAATCGGCCGTCTCGCCGAGTGCTTTAGCCGCATGAACCTGCACATTCGCCGGCTCGCTCGTTGTAAAAAGCTTGCGGCCTATGGGTTCCGATATGCCAGACGTCCGTTGCAACAACCAAACGGCGTGACAAGCTTGCGTCGATTCGGGCGTACCATGGAGGTCGTCCTGCGAACTGCCAGCCAAATCTTTGAATAGTAGCTTGCTCGACATCGCGGCCGCTTCCTTGGGAAAGTGATCGACAAGGTAGTTCGTGGCCAGCACTCGGACGGTCTGATTCGGATCGGCGAGCAGGCCGAAAAGCGAAGCGGCATCGAGCGCCGGCAAGTCCGGCATCGAGTGTTTTCGCTCAACCGATGCTCGTTCATTAGGCTGGCCCTTGTACACAATTCGCCATATACGTCCGCGCTCGCGATCCCGCTTGGGATGCGTCAACGGGACCTCGTAATGCCCGATGATACAGTTGTAGAAATCGGCCAGGTAAAGCGCCCCGTCCGGACCCGGCTGCATGTCCACCGGCCGGAACCAGGGGTCGTCGCTGGTGAGAAGATTCTCGACCTTGCTCACGATCGGCGTTGAACCGGTCCATTTCAGTCGATCGCAATGCACGCGATTCGTGATCACGTTGCCCACGAACAGCACATCCCGATATTCGGGCGGATATGTTGGCAGCGTGCTGTACACGACGCCGGCGATGCCGGTGCCACCGTGATCGATGTGCGTTATTTCGGGCGCGAATCCCAAGCCGTCGTGCGGCTTGCCAAAGCTTTGGTAGTAACCTTCTCGCAGCAGCAGCGTAACGGCCGACGAGTGGCAATCGGCTGAATACAAATTTCCAAGCGGATCGAAACTCAGTCCGAACGGATTCACTTGTCCCCAACTGTACTGCTCGATGGCTGTGCCGTCTGGTCGAAAGCGATACGTGTTTCCAGACTGCATGTGGAGCACGTCGGGACCTTTGCCGCCTAGTTTGACGTGGCTGTGGTTGTTGAAGCCGTGGTTGGCATACACCCAGCCGTCGATCCACCGCGTGAACGCGTTTTGATCGCCGTGTGTATCGGTGACTCCGAACGGACCAAATACAACGGACTTTTTATCCGCCACGCCGTCGCCGTCCGAATCCACCAGCCGGCAAATGTTGGGAATCGACCAGGCCAACGCTTCTTTGTCGCTTAGCGGCAAAACGCCGATGGGGATATTCAAGTGCTCGGCAAAACGCTCGACTTTCTGCGCTCGTCCATCCGCGCTGAATTCGCTGAAGATGCTGATCGCGTCGCGGGCCTTTTCGTCGGACTTAGCGGGAAACGGATACTCCAAGCTGTGCGTTACCCACAGTCGGCCGTGGGCATCGAACTTCATGTTCATCGGCTTATGAATTTGCGGCTCCTGTGCCACCAGTTGAATTTCGAAGCCCGGCGGCAAATGGAATTTCTTCTGCTCCTCCGTCGGCGTCAGTGGCGGGGTATCCGCAATGAGTGGCTGCGCACGAGCGCTAGAGGCGAAAGCAGCGACCGATAATACTAATTGCAAGATGATGAAACAACGCATGGCCGGAGATAACCGCGGGCGGACGGCCGAAAGGAGGGAGAAAGGCGGGATCAAACGACGGCTAATCTATGTTATACTCTAAACGTTCAACTTTCGATTTTCAACCGGCGGATCATGGCCACATACCGTTTCAAGCTCGCGCGCTCCGATGCGAATGCGCCAGCGCACTTCACGCTCGAGCTCGACAGCCGGATGACGGTGCTCGATGCATTGTTCATCATTCAACGCGAGCACGATCCGAGTCTTTCGTTCCGCTGCTCCTGCCGCGTCGGCATGTGCGGCACGTGCGCCATGCGGATCAATTGGATGCCGCGGCTGGCCTGCCAGACACGCGTGGAAACGCTTAACGCAGAATCCATCACGATCGAACCGCTTGCATCGCTTCCCGTGGCGAAAGATCTCGTCGTCGATCTCGGCCCATTCTTCGCCAAGTGGAAAAAAGTCCGGCCGGCACTGCACCCCAAGAACAAAGCCTCCAAAGAGCTCGCCATCGTGCGTCCCGACAGCGAGTTCGGCAAGCAGGCCCTGGTCAAGCGTGACTGCATCACCTGCGGCGCCTGCTACAGCGTGTGCGGAATTGTCGGCAGCAACGAGGCGTACCTGGGCCCCGCTGCGATCAATCGCGCCATGCTCCGCCTGCTCGACCCGCGCGACGGCAACGTCGACGACCGCTTAGCGGTCCTCAACGACGATAACGGCGTCTGGCGCTGTCACACCCAGTTCAATTGCGTTGCCGCCTGCCCCAAAAACATCAACCTCACCGACTCGATCATGAAGATGAAGCGCTCGCTGCTGTTTCCGAAGAAGTTTCGCGAAAAGTAGCCAATTTAGATTTGGGGGAGGTTTGGGGCGTGAAACCCATTTCGATCACGGCGCCGCGACGACACCTTCCCACCACCAGCATGGCCGCCAAATCAGAGCTTAGTCGTTGTGACATCAAGTGACCGCGCCGTGCTTAGCAATCGTTTCGGAGACGGCCTCCGCATCCACCTCGCCCACGACGTCTAAAAATCGGCATTCGCTCAAGCTCCGAAACCAGGTGCCCTGCCGCTTGGCGAAGCGCCGCGTGCGGGCTTTGACGTGGGCAATCATTTCCTCGCGATCGTATTCATCATCCAGGTACGCCAGTGCCTCCCGGTAGCCTACGGCTTGCCGCGCGGTTCGACTAAGTTGGCGACCATTCGACGTGAGCCCGCGCACCTCGTCCACAAGTCCGCATTCGATCATTGCCTCGACGCGCCCTTCGATCCGCGTGTGCAGCTCCTCGCGGCGGCGGCGCAGCACAAACACGCGGCACTGCTCCGCCGGCCGGCCTTCTTCAAATTGCGATTGCTGATGACTGATCGGCTCGCCGGTTGCGCAAAAACCTCCAACGCACGGATCAGCCTGCGCGTGTCGTGCGGATCAATGTGCGATGCGGCCACCGGGTCAACCTGCACCAGCCGTTCATATAATGCCGCTTGGCCGACATGTGCCAGTTCTTCCTCGATGTCGTGCCGAAGCTGCCAATCGGCGGGCGGGCCATCGAACAAACCACGCAACAAGCTTTTTAGATACAACGGCGTGCCGCCGACGAACAGCGATTCCTTTCCACGAAAGCGAATGTCTGCCACCGCTGCCTTGGCTGACTCGATGTATTGGGCGACGCTGAATTCGGCGCTCGGATCCACAATGTCCACCAAATGATGCGGCACGGCCGCCCGCTGCGCGCGAGGGCTTTGCGGTGCCGATATCCATTCCGCGATAGATCGCCATCGAATCGAGTGACACGATCTCCGCCCCGATCCGCCGCGCAAGCGCAATGCCCACTGCCGTCTTGCCGACGGCGGTGGCCCCCGTAAGAAACCAGCAACCATCAAACAATTCAGACATCAATATCCGTTATGCACCGCCAGTCGCTTGCAGTTTAGCTACATCAAACCTAAACTATCTGCACGTTTATTCTGGTGAGCGACACGCCGCAGGGGAAGATGAGGCTTCATGACCGACGCACCGCAACCGCTCGATAAATTGGAACGCACGATCGCAGCCCGGGCAGCCAATCCGACCGAGAAATCGTACACCAGCCAGCTCCTGGCCGGCGGCGTCGAGATGATGGGCGCCAAGATCGTGGAAGAAGCCGCCGAAGTGGTGGAGGCCGCCGGCGAGCCCGGCAAAGCTGGCCGCGAACACTTTCTTCGCGAGGTCGGCGACCTGGTGTACCACCTGATGGTGCTGATGCAGCAGCAAAAATGCTCGCTCGCCGACCTGGAGGCCGAACTTGCCCGTCGTTTCGGCGTCTCTGGTTTAGAGGAAAAAACAAAAAGGCATAAGGCGTAAGGCGTTAGTAGAAGCATTCGATTTCCGGCTCTGTACCCGGCATCCCGCATCCTGAATCCTCTCTATGTCGGATAACCTTCGCATTGGCATTCCGAGCAAGGGCCGCTTGGCCGAGATGGCGGCCGAGCTGCTGATTGCCGCCGGCCTCAAATTCCGGCGGCAGGAACGCAGCCTCTTCGCCCGCGTCCGCGGCATGCCGGTCGAAATCACGTTTCTCCGCACCGACGACATTCCCGTCCTCTGCGCCGAAGGCGCGATCGACATGGGCATCACCGGCGGCGATCTCATTGCAGAAACGGGCGTTGACCTGGTTAACCGGCTGTCATTGGGGATGGGCAATTGGCAGCTTGCGATCTGCGTGCCCGAAGAGAGCGAGATTCGTACGCCAACGGACCTCGCGGGCCGCCGCATTGCCACGAGTTTCCCACGCGTCACGCAGGCCTATCTCGATCGCCGCCAAGTCGCCGCCCACATCGTCGAACTCACCGGCTCGGTCGAAGTGATGATCGCGCTGGGCGTGGCCGATGCGATCGTCGATCTCGTGGAAACCGGCAGCACGCTCGCCGCCAATCGGCTCGTCGTGCTCGACGAGATCGGCCGGTACGAAGCCACCCTCGTTCAAAACCCAACGACGCGCCACGCACCGTTGGCCGACCGCGTCGTCCGCCGCCTGGAAGGCGTCGTCATCGCCCGCAGCTATTCACTGCTGGAATACAACGTGCCCGAGTCGAAGCTACGCGACGCGGAAAAGATCACACCCGGGTTCGAATCGCCCACGATTTCCAAGCTCGAAGAAACCGGCTGGTTCGCCATCCGCGCGATGGTCAAACGCAGCGAAGTGATTGAGATCATGGAACGCCTCGAAAGGCTCGGAGCTACGGCGATTCTCGAAACGACGATCACCAATTGCCGGTTGTAGTGTAAACCGGCGATCGTGTTTATTTCCGGAATTCGGGATTTGCTGGCCCTGGCCCCACGCGCAGGCGCCGCCAGACTCAGTCCGATGATGGAGTTCACCGCCCGTTCCCGCCGATGCGCTCTTTGCCGACCCATTTGCGAAGTACCTCGGGAATCAAAATCGACCCGTCGGCTTGCTGATAATTCTCGAGGATGGCAATCAGCGCCCGACTAATCGCCACGGCGGTGCCGTTGAGCGTGTGCACCAGGTTCGTCCCCTTCTCGCCTTTCACTTTGTAGCGAATATCGAGCCGGCGCGATTGGTAGTCGGTGCAGTTCGATGCGCTGGTGACTTCTCCGTACTCACCCGCCGTGCCGCGGCCGGGCATCCAGGCTTCCAGATCGTATTTGCGATAGGCCGGGCCGCCAAGGTCGCCCGTGGCGATGTCGAGCACACGGTACGGAATGCCCAGGCCGTCGAAGATTTCGCACTCCAGATCGCGGAAATAATTATGTACGTCCTCGCTTTGCTCCGGCAAAGTGAACGCGAACATCTCGACCTTCGTGAACTGGTGAACGCGATACAACCCGCGCGACGCCCGCCCGGCCGCCCCCGCCTCGGTGCGAAAGCAGTGGCTGATCCCGCACAACTTGATCGGCAGTTGTTCGGCTTCCAAGACCTGCCCTGCGTACAGCCCGCCGAGCGTGATCTCTGCCGTCGCCACCAGATTCAGGTCATGATTCTCGATGCTGTAGATCTGTGTCTCCGGCCCGCGCGGAATGAAGCCGATCCCCTTCAGCACGTCGCCGCGGGCCAAATCGGGCGTCACCATCGGCGTGAAGCCCTCGCGCACCAAAACTTCCAACGCGTAGTGTTGCAGTGCGAGTTCCAATAGGGCTGCTTCGTACTTAAGGAAGTAAAAACCGTGCCCCGCCACTCGGGCGCCGCCTTCGAAATCGATCAAATTGTGCTGTTCAGCCAGCGCGACATGATCGAGCACTGGAAAGCCCAGCGGCCGGACATCGGCATTTCCATGACGCAGCTCCTTGCTTGCATCTTCGCCGCCGACGGGCGCTTCCGGATGCGACATGTTCGGCATCGCGTTGTGGATCACCGCGGCCTCGGCCGCGAGCCGCTGCATTTCCTCTTCGATCTGCTCCTTCTTTTCTCGTAGCCGTCGCCCTTCATCCTTCCGCGCGTTTCGCTCTGCATCGTCCTTCGCCTGTCCGATCGATTTGCTCACCAAATTCGCTTGACGCGAAAGCTCCTCGACATCTGCCTGCAACCGCCGCCGCTGCGACTCGAGCTCCACGAACCGCGCAACATCAACCTTCACGCCACGGCGGTCGCAGTTCTCCTGAACCGCTTGCGGATACTCGAGTATGAATCGTTTATCAAGCATAATGAAATTGAACGGCCAAATACGCCAAGAAATGCAAATGCAAAGTCACTTCGGTACCTTCGCGTACTTTGCCTTCTCGGCGGTTAATCCCTGGTTTTTAGCTTCGCAAGCTCTTCCCAAAGCTGCGCGCTTGCCAGCGTGCCACGATGGTAATCGTCGAGGCAGAATTTTTCGTTCGGGCTGTGCGTATTGTCGTCGTTCTGACCCCAGCCCAACAGCAACACGTCAGCCCCCAGCTCGTGGGCAAACGTGTTTACGATCGGGATCGAGCCGCCTTCGCGGATATACACGGGCGCTCGACCGAATCCGGTTTCAATGGCTGCGGCCGCCGCACGGATGTACGGGCTATCCAACGAGATCACCACTCCCGGCGCGCCGTGATGATCCACCAGCTCCATCTCGATACCCGGTAGCAGTCGCTCTTCGAGAAACCTGCGCAGAGATGCGGCAATTTTTTTTGGATCTTGATTTGGCACCAGCCGAAAGCTGAATTTGGCGTTAGCGCGGGCAGGCAGCACGGTTTTTGCCCCTTCCCCCTGATATCCGCTCGTTAATCCATTGATGTCGCACGTCGGCCGCGCCCAGCGCCGTTCCAGCGGCGTAAAACCCGCCTCGCCGCTCAGGCCGCTCACGCCAAGTTGCTGCATGAAGTCTTTATCTGTCAGCGGCAATGCGCGAAATTCTTCCCGTTCGCGCTCGGTAAGTGGAACCACATCGTCGTAAAAGCCGGGAACTTGGATGCGGCCGTCCTGGCCTTTGAGCGCAGCCAGCAGCGCAACCAGCGCATTGGCCGGATTCGTCACCGCCCCGCCGAACGTGCCCGAGTGCAAATCCTGGCGCGGCCCACGAAGCCGCAGCTCGTAGTAGGCGATGCCGCGCAGGCCATACGTGATCGCCGGTACGCCGGGCGCGAATTGACCGCAATCGCTAATGACTACGCAATCGCACGCCAGCTTGTCGCGATGCTTCTTCACAAACGGTGTAACATGCTCGCTGCCGACCTCTTCTTCGCCCTCGATCAGAAACTTCACCTGCAATGGCAACTTGCCCGCCGTGCGGATCCACCCCTCGACGCTTTTCACATGCGTCAGCATTTGGCCTTTGTCGTCGGTCGCGCCCCGAGCGTAAATGTTGCCGTCTCGCACGGTCGGCTCAAACGGCGGGCTGATCCATTCCTCGAGCGGCTCCGGCGGCTGCACGTCGTAGTGGCCATAAACCAGGGCAACGGGCTTCTCCGGCACGGCGGGCGACTCCGCGTACACGAGCGGGTGGCCGCCCGTCGAGATCAGCTCCGTCGCAAGCCCAAGCTCATTGAACTGCGCCGCGACCCATTCGGCGGCCCGTCGGGTTTCTGCCCGCTGACGCGAATCGGCGCTCACGCTCGCGATCCGCAGCAGCTCCGCCAGGTCGTTTTCAAACGCCTTTCGTTGCGACTGGAGGTATGTTTTTACGCTGTCCATGGGGGTGGTGCTTTCTGGTTGTTCCAATGGGCGTACAATATAATGCGTTGGTAGCCGATAGGCCACCGCAGGTGGCGGTACGGTGGGTACGGCCCACCATTGGTTACCGCGAATCGTAGCGGGTGCTGCCCACCCTACAAATCTTCCGCAGGTGCAACCATGGATTCCGAAGAAACCGTCGTCGCCGAAGAAGAGCAGGCGCCCACAATGGTTGCCGAACCGAAGAAAAAGGCCCAACGCAAGGAGCGCGAAGTGCCCCGGTATCACGTCGTGCTCTGGGACAGCGACTCGCATTCGTACGAGTACGTCGAGCGGATGCTTCACGAACTTTTCGGCCACGCGCCCGAAGAGTGCCATAAGATGGCCGAAACTGTCGACACGCAAGGCAAGGTCATCGTCCTCACCACAACCAAGGAACACGCCGAACTGAAGCGCGACCAGATTCTGGCCTACGGCAAGGATGAGCTCATCCGCAACTGCACCGGCTCCATGCACAGCACGATCGAATCGGCAGGTTGATCGACGCGCAATAATGATTTGGCGTTGGCAGCAATGCCAAATCTCAACCAACCTGCATTAAATTCGGCGTAGCGGCCGACGCGATGGATTCTTGATGAAACTGCGAACTGTCACTCTCGGCTGCAAGGTCAACCAGTACGAAACTGAGTACGTGCGCGAAGGGCTGCTTAGCATCGGTTACGAAGATGCGCGTGATCAAGAACCGGCCGAGCTTTGCGTCGTCAACACCTGCACCGTAACCAGCGAAGGCGACGCCAAGAGCCGGCAAGCCATCCGCCGGCTTGCACGCAAAAACCCCGGCGCGAAGATCGTGGTGATGGGCTGTTACGCCACAAGGGAGCCGGCTGAAGTTGCCGCGTTACCGGGCGTATCGCAAGTCGTCACCGACAAGCGCGAGCTGCCCGATCTGTTGGGCCGATTCGGCGTCACCGACGTGCCCACCGGCATCAGCGGTTTCGGCCGACGTCATCGGGCGTATGTGAAGGTGCAAGATGGTTGCATGCTCCGCTGCAGCTTCTGTATCATCCCGCACGTGCGGCCGCACTTGGCCAGCCGACCGGTCGAGCACATCCTCGATGAAGTTCGCCGCTTGGTCGATCGCGGCTATCGCGAAGTCGTGCTAACGGGCATTCATCTCGGGCATTACGGCGTCGATTGGAATCGCAAAAGCTTGTTGAGGCGGGTGCCACTGGCTCCGCCAGTGCAAAGGAAGAATTGGGTCCGGCTTTCGGACCTTGTGCGACGTTTGGCCCAGCTTCCCGGCGACTTCCGCATCCGCCTTTCCAGCATCGAAGCCACCGAGGTCACGCGCGAACTGATCGATGTGATGGCTGAGTATCCTGACAAAATCGCACCGCACTTGCACATCTCGATGCAAAGCGGCAGCGACTCCGTGCTTCGACGGATGCGCCGCCGATGGGGCAGCCAGCGATTCATCGACCGCTGCCGACTTGTGCAGGAGCGGCTCGACCGACCGGCGATCACGACCGATATCATTGTCGGCTTCCCCGGCGAAACGGATGCCGAGTTCGCCGATACGATCGCCACGGCTCGGGCTGTTGGTTTTTCCAAGGTTCACATCTTCCCCTTCAGTCCGCGCCGTGGCACGCCGGCCGCCGAAATGCCGAACCAAGTGCCCAGTCACGTGAAGCAAGAGCGCTCGCGCGAGCTGGCGGCCGTAGAGATCGAACTGTGCGACGCTTATTATCGCAGCCTGATTGGACGGCGGTTGCGCGTGCTGGTGGAAACGAAGGATCCAGGATGCGCGGGGCAGGGGACAGGGACTTGGTCCGGCACGTCTTGCCGTTATGCGACTGTCGAAGTGAAAGGGAACGCTGCCGATGAAGGCCGATTCATCGATGTGACGGCCGCCAGCATTCGCGGCGAACGCATCATTGCCGGGTGAGCGGGCCAGTTGTTCCAGGCGTTCTCCGCCTGTATAATTCGCGACTGAAAATCGCGTATCTTTGCATCCCTTTCGGAGTAAGAGAGGAAACAATGGCTATTCGAGTTGCCATCAACGGATTTGGCCGGATCGGTCGGCTCACATTTCGCAATCTGTTCGCTCGCAAGAGCGAGTTCGACGTCGTCGCCATCAACGACCTGACCGATAACAAGATGTTGGCGACGTTGTTGAAATACGACAGCACGCATCGCCGCTTTCCCGGTGATGTCAGCCACGACAAGGAAAACCTGATCGTCGACGGCCAGAAGATTCGCGCGCTCGAAGTACGCAACCCGGCCGAGCTGCCTTGGAAAGAGATGAAGGTCGATATTGTTGTCGAGAGCACGGGCATCTTCACCGCTCGGGCCAAGGACGGCAAAGCAGGCTACGACACGCATCTGCAAGCGGGCGCCAAACGGGTCGTGCTCAGCGCGCCGGCCAAAGATCCGCCCGATCTCACCTGTGTGCTGGGCGTGAACGACGATAAGCTGACGCCCGATATGAAATGCGTCAGCAACGCCAGTTGCACCACGAATTGCCTCGCGCCGGTCGCCAAGGTGCTGCACGAAACGTTCGGCATTGAGAAAGGCTTGATGACGACAGTTCACGCGTACACGAACGATCAGGTCGTGCAGGATTTCCCGCACAAGGATCCGTACCGGGCCCGCGCGGCTGCCGTGAACATCATCCCAACTTCGACCGGCGCTGCCAAAGCTGTGGGTGAAGTCATCCCCGCGCTCAAAGGCAAGCTCACCGGCATCTCCCTCCGCGTACCGGTGACCACCGGCAGCGTCGTCGATCTGACGGCCGTGATGGCCCGCGACGTCACGAAGGACGAAGTGAACTTGGCCATGAAGAAAGCCGCCGATGGTCCGCTCAAGGGCATCCTCTGTTATACCGAAGACCCGCTCGTTTCGACCGACATCATCGGCGACCCACATAGCTCAATCTTCGCCGCCGATTTTACGCAGGTGCTAGCCGGCAACTTGCTCAAAGTCGTGAGCTGGTACGACAACGAATGGGGCTACAGCGTCCGTACCGCCGATCTCATCGCCAAGATTGGCAAGTTCAAATAGCGCTGTGCGCGACAACAACCCTCGACCAGCGGGCGGTTTAGCTCGTGCTGCCAAACGACTGGGCCAACACCTCTGGCGCCATGTGCCCGTATCGAAACGAGTTCCCCGTGTCGCAGTTATAGAACGTAATCGCGGCAGGGCTGAAGATCGCGGGGTCAATCCGATAGAAATCGCGACCGTAGTGCTCAAAAATCTCTGTAAATGGACGGCCGAAATCGGGCGACGCACTGCTCGGTGTGTGCGGCCCAATCTCTGCGAGCGAAGCATCATCGCCGTGAACGAGAATGGCGACAAATGCCCCGTAAAGGATTGCGTCGTTTGTTCTTCCGATCGCAGTTAGATCGTCCTTCGGCGCCGGCGGCAAAGGAGCATTTCCGAAACCATATTCGATCCGGCCGAGATCAAATTTAAGCGTATGCAGTTTGTGCAAAGCAGTTTCGACGCTGCGGGCCACGATCTGCACCATTCCGGCGGGACTCGCCGTTCGCGCGACCAATAGCGTCAGACCGGCGGGTTTTATGCCGCATTTGGCTGCAATGTCGATACACACATCGTCCGGAGGGAAGTTGCTAGTCTCCAGCACACCAACGCACACATCGGGCCGCTCTCGGTGACCGATCGTATTGAACAGTTCCTCTCGGCCTGCGGCGGCTCGCATCGGCCCCGAGCCCATTGCGAAAAAGCCATCACTGGTAATTTCCCAGCCAGCGTATTGCGATGCCAAGCATGCCGCAACGGTCGGATTCGGCGAGACTTCCACCCGCTTCCTCGGCAAGTAAGCAGAGTCGATTTCAATCATCCGGACCGACCCCAGACCGGATATGCAAACCTCCGCCAGCCGGCGGCCCGCTTCCATGCTGCCCGGCGCCTTCACGCCGCAATCGATCAGCCGCGTGCCGCAGGGAAGCATGCTGACCGCGATCCCAAGCCGCTCCGCATCGGCGGCCATCGCGTTGCATAGCTCGTACGCGCGCTGATTAAGTGCTGGCATCCGCCCATTGTAAGACGGACGGGCCCGCGAAGCGACCAGTCCGCACGAGCCCGATATCATTCGTTGTCCGGCACAGTTTCGCCGCCGCCGATCGTGCTCAGCGCTTTGAGCACCGCGACCGCGATATCGGGCCGTAAGCCGCGCACGTGGCCGTCTAAAAATACACACTGAACCACTCCCCCAGCATGGGAGCTGCCGAACTTCTCGCGATCTGTATCTTCTAGACCAGTCGCCAGTCCGTCTTCCGAACAACGAAACGTGGTGTGCGGAGTATCGCCCGGGATGGCTGCAGTATCGCCGATGGCGAAGTCTTTCATGTCATCGGCTGTGTTGGCCGGCACTGGTGGCAGGTGCCGCTCGCCCACGGCGATTGTATGGGAGAGGCCGTCTTCCACTTGGCGAGCGCTGATATGCGATCCGCTGAATATCGGCCCAGCTTCCAGGCGGCTGTAACCACCGAAGACGGTTGCCGATTTGTCGTCGCCCACCATGCCGGTCATCAGTTTAGTTCCCGCATTCGCGGCATAATCCGACAGCGTAGCAACGCCCACGGCGTCTGCGGGCGGCGGTGAATCGTTATTGTCGAAATTCCGGTCCGCCGCTGCTTTGCGGCGACTCGGGCACGCATAGGTCTCGATCGGCGTTCGCATCGTCTGATCGTTCTGTGGATCAAAAGACTTCGCATTTGGATCCCAACTGTTGTAGACCGCCGTCTCTTCCATATACGGCAACAAGAAAAACGCCCACGACACCGCAAACTGGTCCCAACGATTGCGGCCCATCGGGAACGCTTTACGCGTGTCGTGATGGTTTTGAATCGCCACGCCGATCTGCTTGAGATTGTTCTGGCATTGCATGCGTCGTGCCGCTTCGCGGGCGGCCTGGACGGCCGGCAGCAAAAACGCGACCAGTATGCCAATGATCGCGATCACGACCAGCACTTCGACGAGGGTGAAACCACGTCGTGGGCACGCTCCGCGTGCCGTAACGGAAGCGCGTGCGCCTGCTAATTTGCGCATAGCATGCTCCTTTCGAAGAAAGGGTACAACGGTCCGCCAGGTGGGTAGGGTGTGCGGCGGACGAAGGTGGGATTACTTACTGTCCGCACCATAAGCTGAAGCAGCGCCGCGGGTCAACCGCGAATTGGCGGAAAATGTGGGGCAGCCGGGCCGCTTTAGCGGCCGCGAATGCGGTTGAAAATACACCCGGCCGCTAAAGCGGCTTCGCCGCCAGCAACTTGACGCCCCACTAACCGCCCGCTATCTTTGCATGATGATCCATTCGTGCGATCAATTTTCCGGGGATCGTATGTTGGCTACACCGCCCAAACCTCTCGTCGCCATTACCGGCAATGCCGGCATCATCGTGATTATTAGCGCGAAGAAGAGGCCTTGAGGGTCGGTTCGACCGAATCGAAACACACCAACCCTGAGGCCACAAAGCCTCGGGGTTTTTTATTGGTGGTAGTATCCACCCTTCCGCCGTCGACCGCTCTATTGAATACACGCCAAATTCCATGGGACAATCCATCCAAATCTACGACACCACGCTCCGCGACGGTGCCCAAGGCGAAGGCGTGAACTTCTCCTTGCAAGACAAGCTCCTCATCGCCCGCCGCCTCGATGCCTGCGGCTTCGACTTCGTCGAAGGTGGCTATCCGCTATCCAACCCGAAGGACGCCGAGTTCTTCCAACGCCTGGCTGCCGAGCCGCTAAAGCACGCACGGCTTTGTGCCTTCGGCATGACGCGCCGCCGCGGCGCCAAGCCGGCAGACGACCCAGGCATGAAAGCGCTCGTCGATTCGCACGCCCCCGTCATCACGATTGTCGGCAAGACGCACGATTTCCATGTCACCGACGTCCTCCGCGTTTCGCTCGAAGAAAACCTCGCGATGATCCGCGAAACGGTCTCTTACTTGCGCGAATGGGCCGCGACGTCATCTACGATGCCGAGCACTTTTTCGATGGCTGGAAGGCAAACCCCGATTACGCCCGCCAAACGATTCAGGCAGCGGTCGAAGGCGGTGCCATGCTCGTCGTGATGTGCGACACGAACGGCGGCAGCATGCCGGAGGAGGTGGCCGCCCTTACAACAGAAGCTGCCGCCGCTGTCGATGTTCCGCTCGGCATCCACACGCACAACGACTGCGAGCTGGCCGTGGCCAATTCGCTCGCCGCGATCGGCGCCGGCGCCGTCCACGTGCAAGGCACGATCAACGGCCTCGGCGAACGCTGCGGCAATGTCGATCTCATCTCGGTGATCGCCAACCTTGCGCTCAAGAAAAAAGATTACGTCGTGCTCGGTGGAGTGGGCGTCGAGCACCTCACCGAGTTATCGCGCTACGTGTACGAAGTTGCCAATATGCACTTCCGCACGAATCAGCCGTTCGTCGGCCCCAGCGCATTCGCCCACAAAGGCGGAATGCACGTGCATGCCGTGAGCCGGGCGGCCCATAGCTACGAGCACATCGCGCCCGAAAAGGTCGGCAACGAGCGCCGCGTGCTGGTGAGCGAGCTCTCCGGCCGCTCGAACATCATGGCGCTGGCGATGAAGCGCAATTTGCAGCACGACTCGGCACTCGCCGAGCGCGTGCTCAAGGAAGTCGTCGAGCTCGAAAACCGCGGCTACCAGTACGAGGCGGCCGAGGCGTCGTTCGACCTGCTCGTACAGCGCCTCGCCGGCACTTTCCACCCGCACTTCGACCTGCTGCATTATCACGTGGATGTCGAAACCAATGGCGATGGCGAAACCACCACCGAAGCCACCGTGAAGCTCCGCGTCGGCGATGAGGTTCGCCATGAAGTGGCCGAGGGCGACGGCCCCGTGAACGCCCTGGACGCCGCGCTGCGAAAAGCGCTTAATGGGCGTTTTCCGAACCTCCGCGGCGTGCAGCTTGTCGACTACAAGGTCCGCGTCATCAACAGCGATGCCGGCACCGCAGCCGCCGTGCGAGTCGTGATCGAAAGCCAAGACGCTGATGGTACGACTTGGGGTACCGTCGGCGTCAACGAAAATGTCATCAAAGCCAGTTGGGACGCGCTCGTGGATAGCATCGAATACAAGTTGTGTAAGGAGAGCGCATAAGGACGCGACCGCCGGTCGCGCGAGATATTTAGCGTCGGCGGCCACGCCGAATCTTCCGCGGGCACGTGTCGCCCCTCACTTGCGGTTTAGCTCTAACTCACAAAACGCCATAATTCGGAAATGGACTTCAAAGACTTACCCTCCCAATACGATCACGCCGCCGCGGAGGCCAAGTGGTACACCTACTGGGAGCAGCGCGGTTACTTCCACGCCAACGCGGATCCCGACGACAAGCGGCCCGTCTACAGCATCGTCATTCCACCGCCGAACGTGACGGGCGCCCTCCACCTTGGCCACGCGCTCAACAACACGCTTCAAGACATCCTCATCCGCATGAGGCGGATGCAAGGCTTTAACACGCTCTGGATGCCCGGTACCGACCACGCCGGCATTGCCACGCAAGCCGTGGTCGAACGCCGGCTGTTCGAAGAGGAAAAGAAAACTCGCCACGACCTGGGCCGCGACGGGTTGGTGAAGCGCATCTGGCAATGGAAGGACCAGTACGAAGCCCGCATCCTGTCGCAACTAAAAAAAATGGGCTGCAGTTGCGACTGGGCCCGCACCCGCTTCACGCTCGATGACCAATGTGCCCGCGCCGTCCGCGAATGGTTCTTCCGCCTGTTTGCGGACGGCAAAATCTACCGCGGCAAACGGCTCGTCAATTGGGACACGTTCCTGCAAACCGCCGTCAGCGACGATGAAGTCTTCCACGAGGCCGTAAAAGGCCACTTCTGGCATTTCAAATATCCGGTGGTCGATCCCAAACCGGGCGAGCCGCGGTTCGTCACGATCGCCACCACGCGGCCCGAAACGATGCTCGGCGACACCGCCGTGGCCGTGCATCCCGACCCGGCCGCCGCGCTCGACAAAGCGGGCGCCGTGCTTCGTGAAAAACTTTACTCTGCGCCGGCAAAAGAGAAGGCTGCCATCGAGGTCGAAATCGAATTCCTTAGCGGCCGCCGCCAGGCGGTCCTCCCACAACTCGTCCGCCTCCGCGACATGGCTACCCGCGGTACAATGCTCGAACTCCCCCTCACCGGCCGCAGAATTCCCCTCATCACCGACGAATGGGCAAAACCCGAACTTGGTTCCGGCTGCGTAAAAATCACCCCCGGCCACGACGCCAACGACTACGACGTTTGGCAGCGTCACCCCGAAATCGGCGTCATCGACCTCCTGAACGATGATGGCACGCTCAACGACAGCGCGCCGGAAAAGTACCGCGGCATGACAGTCACCAAGGCTCGCGAAGCTGTCGTCGGCGATATCGAAGCCGCCGATTTGCTCGTCGAAATCGAAGACCGCGACATCGACCTGGCCCACTCCGACCGCAGCAAGAAACCGATCGAACCACGCCGCGTGGACCAATGGTTCATGAAGATGGACAAACTGGCCCAAACCGCCATGGACGCCGTCACCACGGGCCGCGTGAAGATCGTCCCTGATCGCTACGCCAAAGGTTACCTCGACTGGCTCGCCGAGAAACGCGACTGGCCCATCGGCAGGCAACTCTGGTGGGGACATCGGATTCCGGTATGGACTGAGCCCGCTATTGGCGCGTTGGTCGATGATGCATACGTCGCATTTGAAAATAAACTCAATGCGTGGGAACACGAGGGCCGCATTGCGACAGGCGACCGACTACGGTCGAAAGTAAAGAGGATTTGCAAAACGAGCTTCCTGGCGAATCGATTTGTGTGCGCAAATGAAAGTGACAAAGAAGTCATTGCATTGATCGAATCAAAAGGCTTTGTTCGCGAATCCGACGTACTCGATACCTGGTTCTCCTCCGCCCTCTGGCCCATCTCCACAATGGGTTGGCCCGAGGAAACGCCGGAACTGAAAAAATTCTATCCCACCAGCACGCTCATCACGTCGCGCGACATTATTACGCTATGGGTCGCCCGGATGGTCATTTCGGGCCTCTACAACGTCCGCGAAGTGCCGTTCCACGAGGTCTACATCACGCCCAAAATCCTCGACGGCTATGGCGAAACGATGTCCAAATCGAAGGGTAACGGCGTCGATCCGCTCGATGTGATCGATAAGTTCGGCGCCGACGCACTCCGCTTTGGCCTTGCGCACCTGACGACCGAAACGCAGGACGTGCGGATGCCGGTCGAATTTGAGTGTCCGCATTGCGGCGCGATGTTTCCGCAAACCAAAGAGAACCGCCAATTGGCGCGCGTCGAATGCGAAAAATGCCAAAAACCGTTCAGCACCCAATGGGCCGAGAAGGCGGAGGACAAAGCCCTGCCCCGCGGCGCGGTGGTCAGCGAGCGCTTCGAACTCGGCCGCAACTTCGCGAACAAGTTGTGGAACGCGGCGCGGTTTTCGTTGATTAATCTTGCGGGAGAGGATGCAGGATGCGGGATGCAGGGGGCAGGGGAAGACAGCCCTCAACCGCGCGCCCTCCATCCCGGTTCCTTACTCTTGGAAGATCGCTGGCTGCTCTCCCGCATTTCGACCGTAACTCTCGACGTGCGAAGAGCCCTTGATCAGTACCGGTATGCCGATGCGGCTAGATTGCTATATGATTTTGCTTGGAACGAATTCTGCAGCTTCTACGTGGAGATGACTAAAGCTCGGTTCGTCCACGTGGACGAGTCTCTCCGAGCCTCGGGATCGCGTCTCGGCGAGACGCGGCCACGTGACCGCGAAACGGCCCAACGAGTGTTGGCCCACGCCCTCGACGTGCTCATTCGATTGCTGCACCCCATGATGCCATTTTTGACGGAAGAGGTTTGGCAGTTATTAGGGCAGGCGGCGCCAGACCGCGGTATAGAGCAGGTACGGCGCGCCGAAGAGAGCGTTTGCATTGCTACATGGCCGGAACACAGTCCCAATCATTTGGATGCGACGATCGAACAACAGTTCGCCGGCTTCCAAGCTGTGCTTGGCGCCGTCCGCGAAGCCCGCCAACGTCAGAACATTCCGTTTAAAGAGGAACTCAGCTTCACGGTGCGTTGCGACGAAGCGACCGCCAAATTGCTCGAACCGATGCAGCCGTACTTCGCCCAAATGGCCCGCGCAACGGCCGCCGAATTCGGACCGGCCGCTCGGCCAACTGGTGTGCCTATTAGCATCACGCTTGCCGGCCAAGCCGGGCCGTTCGAAGTGCACGTCGACGTGAGCCGCTTCATTGATGTCGCGGCCGAACGAAACCGCCTCGAAAAGGATCGCGAGAACGTCTCAAAACAAATCAAATCGATCGAGGCCAAGCTCGCTAACAACGCCTTCGTCGAGAAAGCGCCCGCCGAAGTTGTCCAGCAACAGCGAGGCAAGCTTGCCGAACTTCGCGGCCAACTAGCATCGGTCGACTCGGCGCTCGAGAAGCTCGCAAAGAGTAGCGGATAAAATCATCGAGCGCCAATCTTCTTTTTTTTCAACTTTGATAGTTTCCTCGCAGGGTCTCCTCATCATTTCCGTCGGGGCGCACCGTCGTGTCGAAGCATCTCCAGTGTTCTCGCCGCCATTCGTGATACTACGCTATTCGGATAGTTTCTGATGATTTCATTGAGTTGCTTCGCCGCCTCTTCTTGATCGGTTTCCCAATGTTCGACTGCCCAATCCAACTCGGTGCTGTATGCTGGCCCCGAACCGGCGAGCGTCCACCACCACCAGCTATACCGTGCGACCCGAACTTCCTGTATTGGGGATTGACCGGAGTAGAGGATAAATCGCCTTACCCGCGGCGACTGCTGATCTTGAATTGGAGTGTTCACCTCAAGGATGCGTCGCGGCGCACTAGGATCCGCCAATCGCACCTTTCCCAGATAGTTTTCCGCCGCACCGCGTGCTGACCAACCATAAATGCGGCTGGCAAACTCTTGCGCCGACATGGCGCTGAATACGGCCGCCAGCAAAATCGTGCCGGCGAAGCAAATTCGCACGTATCGCCGGCTGGCGAATCCCCACGACAGCCGAACCAAGATTGTTGCCGCAACCAGCAGGGCGACAATTGCGGCTACCCATCGGCCATATTCTTCATACGGACCGGCGTCGCCGAACACAAACGATCAGAACAGGATGGCCCAGATCCCGCGCCCACAGAACCAGAGCATAACGAAGTTGGCTGTCGGCAGCACAAGAATCCAGAGCAGGCGAAAGCGCTGCCGCTTGGCCGTTCGTACCCATCCCCCTAGCACAATGTACGTTGCCAGGCCGACGTACAGCGCCGCCAGTAAATAGAAGACGTATGCTGAAAACTGCGTCATTCCCAAAAGGTACGCCGCCATGTCGGAATCATATTCCGCCGCAGCAACCGATTCCATCCCTGCGAAGTTGCGGCCGAATCAACTGCGGGCGTCAACACGCTGCGACCCTCCTCCTGCACCTCCGTTGGACTATAATAAGAACAGCCGTGCGAATCTGTTCGTGTTTTGCCGCAAAGGATACGCCGCCATGCCCGTCGCGATGGAATTATCTCGCATCATCATCAGCGAGATCAACGATCAGCAGGTGATCTATCTCAAAGAGGTTGATGGCCCGCGCACGTTTCCCATCCTCATCGGCATCTTCGAAGCCACCAGCATCGACCGCCGGGTCAAAGGCTTCGAAGCCCCGCGGCCGCTGACTCACGATCTGCTGGTGGGAGCCGTCGAGGCGTTGGGAGGCGAATTCCAGGATGTCGTCATCAACGAGCTCCGCGAGCACACCTATTTCGCCAAGCTCCGGGTGCGACACGAAGGCGAGCTGGTGGAAGTGGACGCCCGCCCCAGCGACGCTATCGCCGTGGCCGTCACCTGCGACCCGCCGCTGCCCATCTACGTGGCCGAGGACGTGCTCAACGACGTGATGGGCGAGCAACAGTAGAAGGACGCGGGATGCAGGGGAGCAGGCAAACAAATGCGATGCCTTGTCCCCGCCCCCTGCATCCCGCATCCTATCCTAAGACATCCGCAAACGCCTCCTTCAGTGCCGCCAGCCCAGCCGGGCCCTTCTTTGCGTCAACGATCACGTTCACGCGGATTTCGCTCGTGCTGACCATCTCGACATTGATGCCCGCTTCCGCCAGCGCCTTGAAAATCCGCAGCCCGACGCCCGTGTGGCTGCGAATGCCGACGCCTTTCACGGAGAGAATCGCCACCTCCGGCTCATCCTTTTCCTCGCCGCCAAGTTCTTGAGAAAGGCGTTTGAGGACTTGCCGCGACTTTTCCACTGAGCTGCGCGGCACGGTGAAGCTGATATCAGCGAGCCCATCGCGGCCGATGCTTTGCACGATCGTGTCGACCAGAATGCCGTCGGACGCAATCGCCTCGAAGATGCGGGCGGAGATGCCCGGTTGGTCCGGCACGTCGAAAAGCGTCATCTGGCCCTGCGACTCGTCAAGCGAAACGCTTTCGATGGCCAGGTCTTCCATCCGTTGCAGCCGCGCCACGATATCGACCGCATCCGGCCGAGGCGATGCCGACTGCTTCTCGCCGAATTTCACTCGGTCGCGGGGCTCCTTGTCGAGCTCGAACTCGCCATGCACCGCCCGCAGCGCGGCCAGCGCCTGGTCGCGCTTGACGAGCACAGAAACCTTGATTTCGCTCGTCGTGATTGCCTCAATGTTGATCCCCGCATCGGCCAGCACGCGGAACATGCGATCCGCCACGCCCGATTGCGTCGCCATGCCGAGGCCGACGATCGATACTTTCGATACACCGGCATCGTGCGCGACCGTTTGTGCACCGAGCTCCTTTGCCGCTCGCTTCGAGGCGGCAAGCGCTTTTGGCAAGTCGTCTTCGAGGACGGTGAACGATATATCGGCCGTCCCATCCGCACCGGCATTCTGCACAATCATATCGACGGCCACGTTGACGTCAGCGAGCTTCGAGAAAACCGCGTAGCTCACACCCGGTTGATCCGGCACGCCCCCGATCGTGATTTGGGCCTCGTTTTTGGTGAGCGCTGCTCCGCTGACTGCCCGGTCGGCCGATTCCGATTGGCTGCCGATCACCGTTCCCGGCTCGTCGCTGAAGCTCTGGCTGTTGCGGACGTGAATGGGGACATTGAACTTCTTGCCGAACTCGATCGACCGGCTGTGCATCACGCCGGCGCCCAAGCTGGCCAATTCCAGAATCTCGTCGTGGCTGACGCGATCGAGCTTGCGGGCCTCGGCCACCAACCGCGGGTCGGTCGTAAACACGCCATCCACATCCGTGTAAATCTCGCACGCATCGGCGTTGAGCACTGCCGCTAGCGCGACCGCCGTCGTATCGCTGCCGCCGCGGCCAAGCGTCGTGATGTTGAAGTCCTCGTCGATGCCCTGAAAACCGGCCGCGATCACAATCTTGCCAGCGTCGAGCAGCTTCTTCATCCGCTCGGTCGAAATCGACTGAATGCGGGCCTTGGTGTGCGAGCTGTCGGTGCGGATGCCGATCTGTCCGCCCGTCAAGCTCACCGCATCGGCCCCCAGCGAATGAATCGCCATCGCCATCAGGGCAACGCTCACCTGCTCGCCAGTCGATAGCAGCATATCCATCTCGCGGCCCGACGGGTCGTCCGTGATCTGCTTCGCCAGGTCCACCAGCGTATCGGTCTGGTGACCCATCGCGCTCACAACCATGACGACCTGATTGCCATCCTGCTGCGCGCGAATCGCCCGCCGCGCCGCCACACGAAGCTTTTCCGCATTCGCGACACTCGTGCCGCCGAACTTTTGTACGATCAAACGCATTGATTGCTCTTTTCTTCCAACTGACAATTAGCCACAGAGGACACAGAGAGCACAGAGGGAAAAATGTTCAATTGAAAATGCAAAATGCAGAGTTGATGAAGCGATTTTATATTTGTTTCGCATTTGCATTCCTGGAACTCTTCTCGGTGTCCGCTGTGAACTCTGTGGCTAATTCCTTCCAATAAACCACGGCATCAATTTCCATCCTTCATCAAATGCTAATTTGCGACTGCGCCGCGTTCGTATCGCCATAGTCTTTGAAATCGTCTGCCATGATGGCCGTTCCGGCCATCGCCACCGGGACATTCCCGTGCGTGTGAACTTTTGTGCGAAGAAACGTCGGATGATCGGGCGAAATCATGATCCGCCAGTTGCCATGCGTTTTCAACGCTTCCAGCAGCGGCCCAACGATGTGCTGATCGATTTGTTCGATCGCCTTCACCTTCGCGTCGCCGCGTCCTTCGTGCGAAGCCTCATCCGATGCTTCCACGTGGACGCATACGATATCGTAATGCTTGAGCGCCTCGACCGCAGCCCGCCCCTTGGCCGCGTAATCGGTATCTAAATAGCCTGTCGCCCCCGCCACCTCGATTCGATCCCAGCCGATCAGCGCCGCGATGCCGCGCAGCAGGTCCACGGCCGTAATCATCGCGCCACGTGGCCCGTATTCGTCCGCAAACGGCCGCAGACGCGGCGCCTGACCCAAGCCCCATAGCCAGACGTTTGTCGCCGGCCGCTTGCCGGCAGCCCGTCTTACCGCGTTCATCGGATGATTTTGAAAAACTCCGATGCTAGCAGCCATAAGATCGCAAAGCACATCGCTCCCCGGGCCGCGCGGATAATCCTCGAGCACGCGCTGATCCGTAATATCGTGCGGCGCCCGCGTTCGCGTTTCGGTCGTAAACGGACACGGCAGCTTCGCGCCACGCCACAGCAACAAGTTACGGTAGCTGACGCCCGGCACAAACTCAATTGCCCCGCGATATTTTGGATCGCTCGCAATCTGCTCCTGCGCGCTCGCCAGTAATTTGGTTGCTTCCTCCGTGCTGATATGGTCGGCCGTAAAATCGCGCATCACCTGGTCTTCGACGGTGACCAGATTGCATCGCACGGCCCAATCCGCCGGCCCAAGCTGAATGCCCTGCGCCGCCGCCTCCATCGGCGCCCGCCCCGTGAAGTTCTCGAAGGGGTTGTATCCTAACAAACTAAGATTCCCGATCTCCGACCCCGCCGGCAAAGCATTCGGCGTGTGCAACGCCCGCGCAACAACCCCGAGCGCCACAACGCGATCCATATTCGGCGTCCGCGCTGCCTCCAGCGGCGTCTTGCCGCCCAGCAACTCCTGCGGCTCATCCGCGGCGCCATCGGGTATTACGATTGCGTATTTCATTTTAGCTGTAAGGCGTAAGTCGTAAGGCGTAAGTGGAACCGATGGCATCGAAACTTACGACTTAAGACTTACGACTTTATACCTAATCCCTCACCCACATCCGCACCGTCTTGCCCCGCACGCACGACAGCTTGTTGATCTCCGAGCACGCTTTGCGGGTTGCACCTTCTGTCGTCACGTGCGTCATAATTACGAGCGGCACTGTGCCGTCAGCCGTAGTCGACTCCTGTTGCAGTACACTCGAAATGGAAATCTGGCTCTGCCCCAGCACGTTGGTCACCTGGGACAGCACACCGGGATGGTCCTCCGCATTGATACGAATATAAAACCGCCCATCTGCCTTGGCATGCTCGCGCGGCGTAACACGGGCCTTGCGGTTCGACCACAACTCCAGCGTGCGAAACGTAATGCCTGCCCGGCCGACAGCCGTATCGATCATGTCGGCCACCACGGCGGATGCCGTCGGCATCTGCCCAGCGCCCTGGCCATAAAACATCAACTCGCCCACCGCGTCACCCACAACGCGAATCGCATTGAATGGCCCGCTCACATCCGACAGCGGCCGGCCACGCTTCACCAACGTCGGCGATACGTGCAGCTCCAGCGTGTCACCGTCCAACTCCGCGACCGCCAGCAGCTTGATCCGGTAGCCAATTTCCTGGGCAAAGCGCACATCGCTCACGTCCAGCCGGTCGATCCCCATTCGCGGAATCTCTTTCCAATGCACGCGCGCGCCGAATGCCAGGTGGGCCAGAATCGCCAGCTTTTGCGCCGCATCGCTGCCATCCACGTCGAGCGCCGGATCGGCCTCCGCGTAGCCTAGCCGTTGCGCCTCCTTCAGCGCATCGCCATACGCGACGCCTTCCTCGTGCATCTTGCTGAGAATGAAATTCGTCGTGCCATTCAAAATGCCGTCCAGCGACACGATCTGGTTGGCCGACAGGCATTGGCTGATGTTCGCGACGATGGGGATGCCGCCTGCCACCGAAGCCTCGAACGCAATCGACCGGCCCAGCTCGCGAGCCCGGTCGAAAAGCTCCGGTCCGTGCTCCGCCAACAGCGCCTTGTTGGCGGTGACCACGTCCTTGCCACTTTCCAACAGCCGCAGCATGATCGTCCGCTCCGGCTCCAATCCGCCGATGAGCTGCGCGACGACCTTGATATCCGGATCGTTGACGACATCATCGAGCTTATCGGTCAGTACGCCCTTGGGCAGGTCGCAGCCGCGCGCCTTCTTCAAGTCGTTGACCACCGTTTTTTCGAGCCACAGCGTCCGGCCGGCGTGCCGGGCCGTACGGTCACCATGCTCCAAGAGCAACTTCGCAACGCCCTGTCCCACGTTGCCCAAGCCGATGATCGCGACTTTCGTCTTATCCATCCAGCCTACTCCTGCCGCGAACCGGCGTTGCCGGCGACGGCGCGCAGCGTCTGGTGCAGCTCGCGGCGGGTGGCCAGGGAGTACTCGATATCGAACCACAGAATCTTGCCCGCCGGGTCCAGCACATACGTACGCGGCAACTTTCCACTGCCCACCTGCGCGAACGCTTTCCCATCGGCATCGAGCAAGTTAGTAAGACTAGCGCCGGCCTTCTTGAGCTCCGCTTGAGCACTGGCATCTGATTCTTTCACCGCGATGCCGACGACGGTCACACCTTGTTGGCCAAATGGCTCGATGACGTCTGGCCCGAGGTCGGACAGTTCCTGGAGCGCCATCCGCCGATCGCTCTTCCAAAACACAACGACAGTGGCCTTCTTGCCGAACAAATCCGCGAGGTTCGTTTCGCCGCCCCCGCCGATTTTCGGCAGCGCGATGGCCGGCATCGTGTCACCCACTTTCACGCGACACGACGCCTCATTTCCTTTCGACATCAACACGCGTGGGATCGCCGCCGGCGCTTTGTCTGCCCGGTAAAACGCCGTTCGCGTTTGCGGACCCGCTGCTTTCCCTTTTTTGGCCGGCTCTGCGTGAGCCGGCTCTGCGGGGGCCGTTTCTGCGTGAGCCGGCTCTGCGTGAGCCGCTTCTGCGTGAGCCGGCTCTGCGTGAGCCGCTTCTGAGTGTGGGGACTCTGTTGGATTGATGGCCGGCGCTACTAGCCGAGGCCCATTCGCCGCCAGCTCAGTCGTCTTCAGCGCGCTCGTGCGCGGCGCACTCGCTGTAGCCGCCGGCGTTGCGACCGGCTTGAATGCCTCTGGTTTCGGCGCGGACGTTTGCGTTTTGGATTGGCACCCAACGAATGGTATTACGATGCATACCGCCGCGATCGGTAGCCAGGCTGATTGACGCATCATGTTGCTTGCCTATGTATACCGCGGATCCGCGGCGCTATATATCCAGTCTAATTCCCAGCTCCTTGAGCTGCTTCGATTCAACGGCCCCGGGGGCGCCCGTCATCAGGTCGCTCGCCCGCTGAGTTTTTGGGAACGCGATGCAATCGCGGATATTGTCCAGTCCACCAAAGAGCATGATCCAGCGGTCGATACCCAGCGCAATCCCCCCGTGCGGCGGCGCACCGTACCGCAGTGCTCGCAGCAAAAAACCGAACCGCTCCTCGGCCGACTTTTCATCAATTCCCAACAGAGAGAACACCTGTTGCTGAATTTTCGGATCGTGAATTCGAATCGTGCCGCCACCCGCCTCGCTGCCGTTGATGACCAGGTCGTACGCTTTCGCCCGGCACTTACCGGGGTCAGATTCCAGCAGTCCAAAATCCAGGTCGCGCGGCGATGTAAACGGATGGTGCATGGCCACCCAGCGACGCTCTTCCTCATCGTAATCGAACATTGGGAACTCGACGACCCACGAGAAGTGCATCGCCCGCGGATCGTATAGCTTCATCTCCGCGCCGAGCTTGGTGCGCAGGGCGTGCAGCGCTTTGCAGGTGACCTTCCATTGGTCTGCCACGAACAGGAGTAAGTCGCCGGGCGCCGCCCGCAGCCGCGCGCCGATTTCCTGGAGCAATTCCGGCCTGAAGTTCTTGGCGATCGTGGAAGCCAACGTGCCGTCGCTTTCCACCTTGAACCACGCCAACCCCTTCGCGCCAAATTGTTTTACATATTCGGTCAGTTCATCAATGCCGCGCCGCGAATAGTGCTCGCCGCCCCCTTTTGCATTGATGGCCCGCACGCGCCCGCCGCTGGCGGCCACGCCGGAAAACACGCGGAACTCGCTTTTCGCCGCCAGGTCGGTGCAATCCACCAATTCCAGACCAAAGCGCAAATCGGGCGCATCGTGCCCGAATCGCTCCATCGCCTCGTCGTAAGTCATCCGCGGCAGGGGTAGCCGCACATCGAGCTTCAGCTCCTGCTTGGCGATCTTTTGCACCAGGCCATCGATCACGTCAATCACATCTGCCGCCTCAACAAACGACATTTCCAGGTCGAGCTGCGTGAATTCCGGCTGCCGGTCGGCTCGCAAATCTTCGTCGCGGAAGCAGCGGGCCACTTGCACGTAGCGGTCGTACCCTGCCATCATCAAAATCTGCTTGTACAGTTGCGGCGACTGCGGCAACGCGTAAAACGATCCGCGGCTGATGCGGCTGGGCACCAGGTAGTCGCGAGCACCTTCGGGCGTGCTGCGGCCGAGCACCGGCGTTTCGACATCAATGAAACCGAGAGCCCCAAAATAGTCGCGCATGGCTTTAACGATGCGGTCACGCAGCAGCAGCGTATGCTGCATCACCGGCCGGCGCAAGTCGAGATAGCGGTGCTCAAGCCGCAGCTCCTCGTTCGGCAAATCCTGCGCGTTGGCGTTCGGAGAAACCGGCGGCGTCAGGCTCTTATTGAACAGCTTGAATCCGGTGACGCGCAGCTCGATCGCTCCGGTGGACAGTTTCGAATTGGCCATGCCCGTCGGCCGCTCGGCAACTTTGCCCGTCACCTGGATCACATATTCAGCGCGCAGCAATTTGCTTTCGTCGATAATGGCCTGCGGCGTATCGGGCGGATTGAACACCACCTGCGTCATGCCATACCGGTCGCGCAGATCGACGAACAACCCGCCGCCATGGTCGCGATAGCTATCGACCCAGCCGCAAAGTGTGGCTTCGTGACCAACATGTTCGCGACGTAATTCGCCGCACGTATGAGTTCGCAACACGGGGTATTTTCCTCGATGTTTCCGTAATGCGGCGATTGTAGTGCCATCGTCAATATTGAGCTAGGGCGCGATGCTTCCGCCGCTTGCGGCCTAGCGTTTCTTGCACAGCCATTCTCCCAGCCGCCGCATCCCCTCATCCATCGACACGCGCGGCTCATATCCCAAGTCGCGCCGCGCCGCCGATAGGTCGAACCAATGCGATGCGCTGAGTTGATATGCCAGGAACCGCGTCATCGGCGGTTCCCTCGTAAGTCCAAACAGTCGATAGACGCCTTCGCAAACACGACCGACCCGCCGAGCTGACTTCAGCGATATCGTTTTTCGCACGGGCGGCAAGCCTACGAGGGCGAGGATCTGATCGATCCATTGCCAACAATTCACCGGCTCGCCCTGACTAATAAAATACACCTTCCCGCCGGGCGAGCCCGCTTCAGCGGACGGCGTATTCGGCCCTGTTGTGCGCGCGTCTCCCGACCCCGCACCCAGCGCATCCGCCGCCCGCAAATGTGCCTCCGCGGCATTCTCGACATACGTTACGTCCACAAGGTTCGTTCCATCCCCCACCCGCCGCAACCGGCCAGCTCGAGCCCGTGCCAGCAACCGCGGCACCAAGTGCCTATCCCCCGGCCCCCAAATCAAATGCGGCCGAAGCGCACAAGTCCGCAACGCATCACCATCGGCAGCCAGCACGGCCTGCTCGGCACACGCCTTCGTGTATGAGTAATACGCCCGGTTAGCCTCCATCCAGGCGAAGTCGTACGGTGCCGTTTCATCGATGCCGCATTGATCCTGGCCCGCGAACACAACGCTGGGGCTGCTCGTGTAAACGAATCGCGACACGCCACACCGGCGGGCATTCGACAGCAGCAACTCGGTGCCCGTGCGATTCACCGATTCGTAGGTATTTCGGTCCAGTCCGATGCCCGGCTGTGCCGCCGTGTGAAACACACATTCGATGCCCGCGCACGCCGCCGCCAACGCCGCGCCATCGCGGATATTGCCACGGATCACTTCGACGCCCCGCGCCCTCAATTGCGGGTAATCGCCGCGACCAAAGCTCCGTACATGATCGCCACGGGCCAGCAGCGCATCGACGATGTAGCCGCCCAAGAATCCCCCGCCGCCGGTGACCAGTGCGTGCATATCGTTACGAGTTTTGTCTCACTCGGGCCACAAGCTCAGGATGAAACAGTTTCGGTTCGGCCATGATACGGATCGAGACACCTTCGCGCAAGAATTCGCGGTTGATCTTCGAGTTGTGACGGATGTCGACCGGCATTTCCTCGAAGTCCATCCAATCGCACACCGTGTGTGCTGGAATTGCCGTTGCAGCCAGCGCGCCGAAATCGGCGAAAACCTCTCGCCCCGAATTGCGCGACAATCGTACGAGCGTCTGCGTCTCGCGCGCCCTGAACTTGATCGCAATCACGGGAAGCTGATCGCCCGCTCGACCGACGCCGACCAGTGCCGATAGTTCCACGTCGGGATGCCGGTTGAACACCCCTTCTACGCACTCGGTGAACAATGGGCCAGCCGGCGTTACTACCCGCTGCGACTTGCGGCCGCAGTACCAGAAACGGCCAACGTCGTCGAGGTATCCCACGTCGCCGGTGCGATGCCAAAACGTATCTCGATCGGTAATCTTCGATTGCGCGTTCGCTTCCACCCGCGTAACATAGCGTGCCGACACTTGCGGCCCACGCACGATCAGCTCGCCGATATCACCGACTGGCAATTCGTCCGTGTCATCGATGCTCGCGATCGGTTCGTCCGTAATGCGAATCACCCGCCACTCAATTGAATCGAACTTTCGACCCACACAAACGCCCGCGCCTTGATCCGTTTTAGCCGCCGTTTCGCCCAGCACTTCCGCGGCTTCAATCGTCGATACCGGCAAGCACTCGGTTGCACCATATGGTGTATGCATCTTCGCATCCTTTGCGACGCACCCGAGCGTGGCCCGCAGCACATCCGCCGGCACTGGCGCGCCGCACGAAAACACTTGCCGCAACGACTCTATCTGTTTACTAGTCCGTGCGCAATAACCGCTCAGCACGCGCCACACCGCGGGCGACGCAAAGGCTTGCGTCACATGCCACTTGTTTGCAGCGGATAGTAACTTTTCGGGATCGGCCGTCGCGGGCCGCGAAAAATCCATGTTAGGAAAGACGGTCGTCACGCCCATCGCCGCATTGAACAGCGCAAACAACGGAAAGCATGCCAAATCCACGCCGCCCGCCTCGATGCCGTATGCCGTTTGAATCTCCGCAACCTGTGTGTCAAACATCCGATGGGTGTACAGCACTCCCTTGGGCGGCCCCGTACTGCCCGAAGTAAAAATTATCGCCGCCGGATCATCGGGCCGTGTCGGTGACAATGGCTCCGCCGGTGTGTTGAGATGCTCGGTACTGGCAGCGCCGTTGGTACCCGGCCGGCTTTGTTGCTGCTCGCCCATCGTCCGCAATTCGTCGAGCGTCAACCCGCCCCACAACCATCGTTTGCCGACGGTCACATTCCACCGCGCGTGTGGAAATTTGTGTCGCAGCAATAGGCGTGCTGCCTGCGCGACGCTAATCGCCACGAATCCGCCCGGCGCCGCTTCCGCCAGGCAGCAAGTCAAATTGCGGCGACCTAATCCCGGGTCAACGAGTACGATCGCCATGCCGGCCCGAAGCAGCCCGAAGACCAGCGTCACAAATTCGATGCCAGGCCGCACCAACAGCGCCAACCGCGTCCCACGCGGCACGCCCCAGGCCAAAAGCCCCCGCGCGATTCGCGTCGCGTCTGCATCCAACTCCGCGAACGTAGCAGTCGCGTAAACGGCACCCGATTCGCCGCGATGAGAGTGTACGCGACGGGATGATCGTAGCGCCGGGCACGCCACCGCAACCGCCAAGGCGTGTGGATTTGCAGCCGCGACCGCCGCGAGTCTGTCCGCAACATTCAGGCGCGTAGCGGGTTCGGCGGCAACCAGTGGCTCGACATCGGTCATGCAGACGAGTTTAAGTTACGCCAAACCTCGTGACAACGCACGCGACGCTCGAACTAGCCATCGTTCCAAGCCCGCTAAGCAAGGGAAGGGTGAGGACGCGCCTGCGCACTTTTACCGCGTCGCCGACCAACTCGGTCGCGCGGCGGTATCATGCGACGCCCGAGTAAGCCGTTCGGGCGACCACGACGTTTTGGGGGCGATGTGGGGCGTGACGGTGCTAGTCGAACTCGTATCGGAGCTCTTCTGTGGGCCGCTATGTATTGGAGCCGCCGGCGTCGCACTGGCAACAACGGCCGGCAAGGGCTCGCTCGATGCCCGCCAACCGCCTCCTGCACGCTCGGGATCCACCGGCAAATTCGCCGGCTTGCCGGGCTGGGCGGTCGCCCACTTTCCTTCGTTCCCGGTGGCCGCGATGTCGCTCGGTTGGGTCGGCGTGTCGACGTAGCTCGCCGCCACGACCGATTCTTCCGATGGCCAAATTTTATTGGTCCGCGATGAGAAACCACCCGGCTGCGAAAGATCGACCCGCGCGTGGCTTAGCAGCTTGTCGCCGTTCGTCGGCGCCAATCTCACCCACAGCTCGGTCGAATCGTCGTCCACCAAAGTGCCGGCAGGCAATTCAAGGTGGAACCGCATGGCCGGTTCGTTCGCGGCCGGGTCCATCGCCGAAGGTACATCGTGGGGGGAGAAGTCCCAGCGCGCCAGGCTCCGATGCTGGCCGTCCGCATCGGTCGCCACAAGCATCATCGATATGTTGCCCTCAAACCGGTCGGTGTGGCCGGAGCGATCGAACGGCTCGATATCGACGATCATCCGCGGCCCCCCGCCGCCGTTGGCAACGACTTCGCCGGACAATAGCACGTCTTGCGATGGTTCGCTTTCGATCCGTGTTTTGGTTTGTCCCTCATACCTGCTGGCCAGCACACCCGTGGCTTGTTTGGCTTGCCCGTTGATATTTGCCGCCTCCGCCGGCGAGTGGGGATCCGCATCGTCCAATGTCGTTTGCTTGAGCGGTGGAACTTCAGGCACTTCGAGCTCGGGGGTCGGCGTTTGTTTTTTTCCGCCGCCAGGAGACGGTGGGATTTCGATCTTCGGACCGTGGTTAGTTGCGGGCACGTTGCTTGGCGGACTTGGCATCGGTCGCGGCTCGCGCCTGCGCGGGTGCGCCGCCACGTTCTTGGGCCAACTGCCGTCGCAATGAGCTATTTTCCGACCGATACCGACAAACAAGCTGCTGATACTGCGAAACGTAATCGTCCAGCGCGTAAAGCTGGTCTTCTTGGGCCCGGCGATTGCGAGCAATCAAGTCCCGCTCCGAGTTGTTCTGACAGCCGCCAAGGCATGGCAGCAACAGCGCAGCCCAGAGCAGCCGCGAAGATCTCGCGCGGCTCGATCGCGTTGTTTGTCCACGATAATGCAAGACAATGACCTGAAGAGACTTCGCGGCGCAGCGCCGCAGATGAGCGGGTGAGGCCGGCAATCAGCTTTCCCGGGCCATTCAATAGAAAATCGCCGCGCCAGCGTCAAGCCGAAACGACGCTAGCAATGAAGGGTTGAGGACGACGCATGCACGGAGTGGGGTCGAACCAGATGTCCTTTTCCTGCTCTCCGTATCCCGCATCCGCCCGCTAAGCTGTCATCCCTTTGCTCTGCGACAGACTCGTAATCACCTTATCGATGAGCCGATACTCCATCGCCTCCTCAGCCGACATGAATTTGTCGCGGTCCGTATCCTTCTCGATTTGCTCGAGCGAGCGCCCCGTATGGTTGAAGAGGATGCGATTCAGCCGCTCCTTGGTCCGCTTATATTCCGTGGCATGAATGAGAATATCTTCGGCCGAGCCCTCCATACCCGCAGATGGTTGATGAATCATGATCCGGGCGTTCGGCAGGGCGTGGCGTTTGCCCTCGGCCCCGGCCGCCAGCAGCACCGCTCCCATCGACGCGCACTGGCCCACGCAGTACGTCGCTACGTCGCAAGAAACAAACTGCATCGTGTCGTAGATTGCCAGACCGGCGGTCACGCTGCCACCGGGCGAGTTGATGTACAAATGAATGTCCGACTTCGGATCATCCGATTGCAGGAACAATAGCTGCGCGACGAGGCTGTTGGCCACGTCGTCGTTCACCGCGGAGCCGAGCATTACTATGCGGTCCTTCAGCAGGCGACTGTAAATATCCATCGCCCGCTCTTCGCGGCCACTCTTTTCGATTACGTAGGGAATTAGAGACATGTTATTTTAGGCGCTCAAATGCGATTAAATGGAACCACGGCGGCACGACGAGTAACTTTTATGAGCTTTCGCAATTGGTCATTTCTCGTCCTGGGCGTTGCGCCGGTGTGGTTGAAAAACGTTACTCTTCATCCTCGCTCACCGGCTGCTTCAACAGAATATCGTCCACGATGCCAAACGCTTTGGCCTCTTCCGGGGTCATGTAGTAGTCGCGGTCGCAGGCCTTGGCGATTTCCTCGACCGTTTTGCCGGAGTGCTGGGCCAGTATCTCGTTCAGCGCCATGCGGGTGCGGATGATTTCGTTGGCTTGAATCTCGATATCCGAGACCTGCCCGCCGACGCCGCCGTGCGGCTGGTGAATCATCACTTTGGCGTGTTGTAGCGCGAACCGCTTGCCTTTCTCGCCGCCGGCCAATAGAACCGCCCCGCCGCTGGCCGCCAAGCCGACGCAATAAGTCGCCACTGGGCAGGAGATCATCTGCATCGTGTCGTAAATTGCCAGCGTAGCCGTGACGCTGCCGCCGGGAGAGTTGATGTAAAAATGAATCTCTTTGCGGCGATTTTCGCTCTGCAAATACAGCAGCTTCATCACCAGCTCGTTGGCGTTGCCGTCGTAGATCTCTCCCTGCAGGAAGATCACGCGGTTTTCCAACAACAGATCGCCCAGCGTCATCTGCCGCTGACGCTGATAATCGCGCATCGCCTGGGACGCTACCTCACCGAACGCTGCAATCGGCTCATGTCTGGTGCTCTTCATAGGAGAATCCTTTGTGTGCGGCGGCAAACGTCAAGGGGCAGCGTTTCGCCTTCCCACGCTCGGCCTGGGAACGCGATAACTCGACGCTCAGCGTCGCGGACACCCGTGGTGCGGACTGGTCACTTTACTGACTATCAGCAGTTTCAAAACTCAACCCCCATCAACCGGACGCTAGCGCGTTCCGGCTGATCCGGTCAGCCGCGGGGGTGCTAGCCCCCCGTTTTGAAACCGCTTGTAGCCAAATCATGGCGCCGACGGTTCGCCGGCCTCCAAGCGGCCACTATTGTGTGCCCACGCACAGCCTCTAAACAAGGCCAGTGCGCTCACTCCGTTTCGCTTTCTTCATTCTTCTCGGTGATCACGGGAATCTCGCCCCCCGTTCCGCCACCGGCCGCCATTGAAATTGCCTCCGTGTCGGTTTTTTCAGGTTGGTACGGCTCGTCTTTGAATTTGGCCTCCGATTGCACCAATTCGAGCACTTTGCGCTCGACGATCTGATTCCGCAGCACGTCCATCAGCCCTCGTTTTTCCAATTGAGCTCGCACGCGCCGCGGAGACTCCCCGCTCTGCGCCGCGATCAAGAATATTTCTTTCTCGTAATCGCCTTCATCCACGTCGATTTTTTCTTCTTCGGCGATCCGCTCCAAAATGAAATGCTCTTTGAGAGCCGTGGCCGTGCTCGACGTGCTGTTTTGCCGCAACAAGTTCTCGCGAGCGCGAATTTCCGCTTCGCTGAAGCCGCTGCGCCGCAGCTCCATCACCGCCCGCTCCAATTCGCGGGCGCTTTGCCGCTGCAACAGGCCGGGCGGAAGTTCCCAGTCCGCGCTCTTGGTGAGCAACGACGAGATTTGGCTTCGCGCGATCTTCTGCTGCTGGTATTCCATCTGCCGCTCGAGATTCTTGCGAATCGCCTCGCGCAGTTCCGCTTCCGTCGCAAATCCGCCCAGCTCCTGTAAGAAATCCTCGGTCAGTTCGGGCAGTTTCAGCTTCTTCACGCCCAGCACTTCAAATTCCAGATGAACTTTCTTGCCCCGCAATTCTGCATTCGGCGCATCTTTGCTGAGCGTTACCTCGGCCGTACGGCGGTCGCCCTCTTTCACGCCCTTCATTAACCCGGCGAATCCATCCAGCCGCGAGTCGCGGAAGCTCAGCGCCGGACGAATCCGCACCACAGCTTCGCTTTCGCGCGCTACCTGTTGGCCATCCGCCGTCGACGTAATGTTCAACGACACATAGTCGCCGGCAGAGGCTGCGCCCTCGTACGGCGCCAATTGCCCGTATCGCGACAGCATTTGCTCGAGCTGCTCATCGACATCCGCATCTGTAAATTCGCGCACCGGGCGATTGAGCTTCAGCCCCTTCCACTTCGGCATCTCGAACTCGGGCCGTACTTCGATCGTGAACTCGAACGTCATCGGACCGTCTTTGGGAACTTCGACGGCTTCCAGATCGAAGTTCGGCTCGCTGATCGCCGTGAACCGCTGCTCCTCGCTGATCTGCTCCAAGCTGTCTAATAACAGCGCACTTTTCACCTGGTCGGAGACTTCGTCGCGAAAACGATGCTCGACGACCTTCCGCGGCGCCCGGCCAATCCGAAACCCCGGCACCGCCGCCGTCGGCATCATCTCGCCGAACGCATCATCAAAATACCGGTCGATATCGCCCCGGGCGATCGTCACCGTCACGTGACGCTCGCACGCGCTGGGGTTCGTAACCTGAACGTCGAGATCCAACTTCTGCGGGGCTTCCTCCTCGCCGTTTGTCTCGACCGCCACGGCGGACGATTCCGATCCACCGTCAACTTTTTCGTCCTCGGCTCGATCTCCGGCCATGTGCCTCACTTACCCTGTAAAAAGCTGCCCCAAGCAAAACGGCCCGCGCCCCTTTAATCCCCAAAAAGCGCGGGCCACCGTGAAAGCCGCCAGCTCGCAGCCCAAACTTCTGGCAACGCCTGAAAGCTCCCGGCTGACAACTTTTCCCAGAGCGGGTGATCGGATTCGAACCGACGACAACAACGTTGGCAACGTTGTGCTCTACCAACTGAGCTACACCCGCGAAACGTCAAAAGTCTTTTGATTATACCGGGTCACGTTTTACCATAAAAGTGGGTCCATCCGAGATTAGGGTGCAACCCAGGTTTGCACCCCAAATCCGACCGGATTGCGCCGGATTTTTGAGCACAACGTTTCCACCCCGCACCAAAAAATCCGACTATGACGTTGGGCGCTAGCCGCCGATAAGACATTCTCACCGGTCAAATATAGGCAATTCTTGATGCCCTTCAAGCCCATTTGCCGTGGCGGATTTTGAATTTTTGAATCCGTAACAAGCGCCGTAGTCGGATACACAACTACAACAGTGGTTGCGTTGTGCTCTAGAATTCCGATTGCAACGTTGTTCTCCATTTGGAGCTGCCCTTGAGATTCCGCAAGGTGCGAATCGCCGTGTCCGTTGTATGTCTTATGGCCTGCGCTTGTAGTTGCCTTTTGGGTGCGTAGTTACTACTGGAATGACCTGTACGCGATTCATGTACAAGGCAAGAAATTCGACCTACAGTCGGCAACGGGGCGAGTCTGGTTCGTGCGGGCATTGAATACGGTTTCGTTCCACCAAAGAATCGCGAAGCGCAAGGAGTTGCGCAGCTCATGCGCGTGGACGACAACGCATTGGGCTTTCATTTGTATCGCGACCAGTACACGACTGATTTTCGTGTGCAGTTTCCGCACTGGTGGATAGTAGCTTTACGCGTGCTGGGCGCTGGGCTGCGACCGCGCAACTACTGGTCCCAATCACGCGAGATCATCCTCAAAGCGCTCACGCTGAACGTAATGATTCTCCCCCGCCAAAAGGTTTTCGACAGAGCAGGTCTGACCCCTTTTCTGGAGCCCCGGTAACTTGAAAAACGCTCTAGATTCGACCCGGATCGTTCCGGCATTGACGATTGCCGTGCCGCAAATCCAGGAATCTACGTCGATGCCCGCGAGGCCTGCAGACGAGCGCGCCGGCGAGAGCTTATTAAAGGCATCCCGCGTGCTCAAGGCGCGACGGTGTAAGTGAGCGTGTCGAAGTAAATCGCGTGAGGCTTGCCGCCGCCCTTCCGTGCGGTCAAGAGTCCGAAGCGATCGAAGGCGAAATCCTGACTCTTGGCACCCGGCTTGAGGTCGAAGGTAACAGCCTTGCCCTCGCTGCCGATTTGTACTTTGAACTGGCCGTTACCGCCGGCGCCATCAGGATTATATTCCATGTAGAACTCGCGCCACTGGCCGTCTTCATAGACGCGCGTGGGTGGCTTGCTATCTTTGGACATCTGCTCGGTGCCCTTTGGCGCGCGATAGCCGGGGATCATCGCATATCCGTTGCTCCCAGCTTGAATTGACACGCCGAGAAACTTCTCCGGGAAGGAATGCCCTTTCCCACCAGTCGTTTCGTCACAGGCGGTGGCGCTGTTGTACCAGCCAAACAGTTCGCCGGCGTCAACGTTCGCCCAATCCACTTTGAACTTGCCGGTGGCGAAGATGTGGTGGTCATTGGTGTTGAGTGTGCCTAAAGCGGCTCCATAAGACGCGCGGGGAACGTTGGTGTTAAAGAAGCTGGCCAGGTAGATGATTCCGCCCATGCAATAACGCTCGGAGTCGGCGATGGTGTACATGGGGGAGTAGCCGTTGAGTCCATCCAGATACCTCAGATTCTTCGCCCATCCGAATTCGTGGTGGGGACGGACGACATAATCTTTGGCCGTGAAGGAATTATTGCAGCCGACCCAGCCGGCGGAGGCGGCATTGAAATCATTGGAGGAGGGGTCGCGCTGGCCGTTGACGGTATTGGTCACGTCGTCCACATAAACCGTCATGGCGCGTTCCTCGGCCGGGATCTTCCCATTCCACATTCCGAAGAGATCGATATTGGCGCCCTTTTCGATCTTGCCCTCGCCGAAATAGAAAACCTTCGAGGTCTCGTCGATTTGGACAGTGAATGTTCCCAGGCCATAGCCGCCGGCGGGGTCGAACTCCATGATGTAATGATGCCATTGGGGGCCCGCGGGGAAAGTGGTGACCGATCCCCAGCCAGCGCCGCCGTGGCCTTCGTAGTTCCCAAGCGTGCCCTCGCCAGAGACACCAATCTCCTTGCCCTTGCCCTTGACGCCGCGAACGTTGATCTTCAGCGAGAGCGTGCTGGGTTCGTGCCAACTTTTCGCCTTCTTCGTGGTCCAGCCAATATGAACGATGTCGCCCTCGGTATTGGGCGCTTGAAACCAGCCCTCCGAGCGCAGTTTGTCGGTAAAGTGGAGCATCTTAGCGCCATAATCGTAGCCATAGTAAGAGGTGCCGATGGCTTGCGTGAAGCGGCCGCCGACGCAGCCACCGTTTCGGCCGCCAGTGGGCCGGTATCCATAGTCCTGGGTAACGGTGACCGGTTGATGGGGGCTCAAATTGTTGACGGCGAAGAAAGTCGAGCCGGTGGGATCAATGTCGAAGAATGCAGTGCGGGTGTGCGCCCTCGCTTCGGGGTGCGGCACAGGAAAACCAGCGACTTTCGTGTAAATGAGATTATCCAGCCAGAACGTGCTGGCTTGGCTACCGGTCTTGGTGGTCGCAATGCCAAAACGGTTGAATTTATTCGCCGCCAGCGCGTCTCTCTGCGCTTTGGTCAGCGCAAGCATCGACGAGGAACCGCCAACGGTCAGCGTGATCTGTCCGCAGGCATTGGCGCCGCCGGCGGGGAGGTAATTGAGGGTCCATTGGAACGGCGTACCGCTGGCAACGGGCACGGGGGCGCCATCAATGAATGACGAGCCGGTACTGCCGAGCGCGGCGCGGATGGCGGCGCCGTCCTGGCGCCAGCCCAGGAAACTATCCGGAACAGTATCGGGCGCGGCGTAGGTGTCGGCGTTGAACCAGCCGAGGCTGGCATTGCCGCCGGTGGCGGTGAACTTGCACCAGCCCGAAGCGTTCAGCGGAGTATCCACATCGAGCAGCACCGATCCGCCGGCGACGTTGTCGGCAAACCAGGAGATTTCGTTATTGGAAACAGAGCCGCCGATTTCACCTGGCGCGCAGCCGGCCGCAACGTTGTTCGTGCCGGAGTAACCGTAGCCGGCATTGGAATTGGTGCCGCGAATGTTCTTCTGCTCCCAGCTCACGTTGCGGTCGAAATCCTCTGCAACCTGGTAAGGGCTGGCGATGAACTGCGTAGGAGCGGCGGACGGTATGGAAGTCGCCCCGCCCTGGCCCCGCTTCTTGATTTTCTCAAGCATGGCGTCGCGTTGCCGCTCGCGTTTCTTGGTTTTCCACTCTTTCTTACTGATGCCCTCGGCGATCCACTTGTCGGCGCCTTGTTGCGTCGCGGCGCCGTTTTTGCCTGTGGCCATTTTATCGTTGGCCGGCTTCTCTGATTTGCCCGTTCGCCCAGGTCTGGTCGTTGCCGGCTGAGCGCAGGTGGGCAGCGCCATCAGCAACGAACTGGAAAAAGTTAACGCCCTTAAGAATCGCTTTGACGCAGAATACTTCACGCCAGTCTCCAAAAATCGGCCCGTTCGCGGGCCACTTGTTGTTTATTAGAACGCTCAAGAGTTGCAGTCCCTACATCTTATTTATTTAGCAACGGTTGCGATGGTGTCCCATCGGTAGTTGAAAGTTGGCGGAGGCTCCGTTGTTTCTTTGACGTTATCCGACGTGACGGTGGTCGGCAAGTTGCGCTGCATGTTTCTCATCGTCGTGATGTGCTTTGAGCATCCAGAGTTGTTCGTGGCCCATGATGCGAGGGTAGTTCTTCTCGGTCTCGAGGAGCGACGCGGTGGCCCAGCGGAGGGCCATGGCGCCGTTCTGCCAATTGGTCACGCGCCGCGTTCGTTGTCGCATCCCTGAGTGTGGGTCAGGAAAAGGGTCAGGAAAAGGGTCAGAACTGTTTTTCACCACCAAAAATAGTTCTGACCGGCTGTGTAGAAAACCACGAGTGCTAGCTAAACATCCGTGCATGATTGCTGCGTACAGCAATAGTGGCGCGGACGAGTAAATCACCTCGGGCAGTCGTTTTGGCGGCGTTGGCAACGGCGCGGCGGGCGTTGCCGGAGTACGCCCATCGATATAGTCCCAAAAAGTTCACGCAGCATCAACTCTTCGCGTGTCTGGTGTTGAAGCATTTCTTGCGGACCGACTACCGGGGCTTGGCGGCCCATCTGACCGACAATCCGTCGCTCGTGACAACGTTGGGACTGAAGCAAGTTCCCCACTTCACCACGTTTCAAAAGGCGTCACGCCGCTTGCTGCTCACAGCACCCCTGCGAAAACTCCTCGAATCCACAGTGCGCTTGCACCTGGGCCGCAAGCGGCGGGTGAAACGCGCGGCGATCGACTCGACCGGCCTGGAGTGTACGTGCGCCAGTGGCTACTTCGTTCGCCGCCGAAGTCGGGTGGAAAACCCCTGGAAAACCGTCGTTTATCATCGCTACCCCAAGCTGGGCGTCGTGTGCAGTACCGACGACCATTTCGTATTCGCGCTGGCAGCCGGCCGCGGCCCGCGTCCCGATGTGGATGAATTCCGGCCGCTCGTGGCCGCGGCGACCCAAGTCGTGCGTCTTGCACAGCTGGCAGCCGATGCCGGTTATGACTCGGAAGGGAACCATGAGTTTGCCCGCCACGAACATGGCATTCGCACGATCATACCTGCCAAGCACGGCCGGCCGACCGACAAGTTGCCCAGTGGCCGTTATCGGCGATTGATGAACGTCCGCTTCGATCGCGCGGCCTATCGCCGCCGCTCACAAGTAGAAACAGTCATCTCGATGATTAAGCGACGCCAGGGTGCCCACGTCCACGCCCGCTCCTACCACAGCCAATGCCGCGAACTCCGCTTGCTCGTCCTCACCCACAACATCATGATTCTTGTGGTAGTCGAGGTTTTCTACACAGCCGTTCTGACCCCTTTTCACTCCCTGGAATTTGAACCTGCCTTTTCACCACCAAAAATAGTTCTGACCGGCTGTGTAGAAAACCACGAGTGCTAGCTAAACATCCGTGCATGATTGCTGCGTACAGCAATAGTGGCGCGGACGAGTAAATCACCTCGGGCAGTCGTTTTGGCGGCGTTGGCAACGGCGCGGCGGGCGTTGCCGGAGTACGCCCATCGATATAGTCCCAAAAAGTTCACGCAGCATCAACTCTTCGCGTGTCTGGTGTTGAAGCATTTCTTGCGGACCGACTACCGGGGCTTGGCGGCCCATCTGACCGACAATCCGTCGCTCGTGACAACGTTGGGACTGAAGCAAGTTCCCCACTTCACCACGTTTCAAAAGGCGTCACGCCGCTTGCTGCTCACAGCACCCCTGCGAAAACTCCTCGAATCCACAGTGCGCTTGCACCTGGGCCGCAAGCGGCGGGTGAAACGCGCGGCGATCGACTCGACCGGCCTGGAGTGTACGTGCGCCAGTGGCTACTTCGTTCGCCGCCGAAGTCGGGTGGAAAACCCCTGGAAAACCGTCGTTTATCATCGCTACCCCAAGCTGGGCGTCGTGTGCAGTACCGACGACCATTTCGTATTCGCGCTGGCAGCCGGCCGCGGCCCGCGTCCCGATGTGGATGAATTCCGGCCGCTCGTGGCCGCGGCGACCCAAGTCGTGCGTCTTGCACAGCTGGCAGCCGATGCCGGTTATGACTCGGAAGGGAACCATGAGTTTGCCCGCCACGAACATGGCATTCGCACGATCATACCTGCCAAGCACGGCCGGCCGACCGACAAGTTGCCCAGTGGCCGTTATCGGCGATTGATGAACGTCCGCTTCGATCGCGCGGCCTATCGCCGCCGCTCACAAGTAGAAACAGTCATCTCGATGATTAAGCGACGCCAGGGTGCCCACGTCCACGCCCGCTCCTACCACAGCCAATGCCGCGAACTCCGCTTGCTCGTCCTCACCCACAACATCATGATTCTTGTGGTAGTCGAGGTTTTCTACACAGCCGTTCTGACCCCTTTTCACTCCCTGGAATTTGAACCTGCCTTTTCACCACCAAAAATAGTTCTGACCGGCTGTGTAGAAAACCACGAGTGCTAGCTAAACATCCGTGCATGATTGCTGCGTACAGCAATAGTGGCGCGGACGAGTAAATCACCTCGGGCAGTCGTTTTGGCGGCGTTGGCAACGGCGCGGCGGGCGTTGCCGGAGTACGCCCATCGATATAGTCCCAAAAAGTTCACGCAGCATCAACTCTTCGCGTGTCTGGTGTTGAAGCATTTCTTGCGGACCGACTACCGGGGCTTGGCGGCCCATCTGACCGACAATCCGTCGCTCGTGACAACGTTGGGACTGAAGCAAGTTCCCCACTTCACCACGTTTCAAAAGGCGTCACGCCGCTTGCTGCTCACAGCACCCCTGCGAAAACTCCTCGAATCCACAGTGCGCTTGCACCTGGGCCGCAAGCGGCGGGTGAAACGCGCGGCGATCGACTCGACCGGCCTGGAGTGTACGTGCGCCAGTGGCTACTTCGTTCGCCGCCGAAGTCGGGTGGAAAACCCCTGGAAAACCGTCGTTTATCATCGCTACCCCAAGCTGGGCGTCGTGTGCAGTACCGACGACCATTTCGTATTCGCGCTGGCAGCCGGCCGCGGCCCGCGTCCCGATGTGGATGAATTCCGGCCGCTCGTGGCCGCGGCGACCCAAGTCGTGCGTCTTGCACAGCTGGCAGCCGATGCCGGTTATGACTCGGAAGGGAACCATGAGTTTGCCCGCCACGAACATGGCATTCGCACGATCATACCTGCCAAGCACGGCCGGCCGACCGACAAGTTGCCCAGTGGCCGTTATCGGCGATTGATGAACGTCCGCTTCGATCGCGCGGCCTATCGCCGCCGCTCACAAGTAGAAACAGTCATCTCGATGATTAAGCGACGCCAGGGTGCCCACGTCCACGCCCGCTCCTACCACAGCCAATGCCGCGAACTCCGCTTGCTCGTCCTCACCCACAACATCATGATTCTTGTGGTAGTCGAGGTTTTCTACACAGCCGTTCTGACCCCTTTTCACTCCCCTTGCGCTAGCGTGAGATTGAAAGCCCCGCCATCATTCACTCATTCACCCACTTCAAATTCGCCCACCTTGGGAGCCGTGGAAGCTCCGCCGATGTAAACCTCAAACTGGCCAGGTTGGAAAATTCGGCCCTCATGCGAATCGAAGTAACATAGTGAATCACACGAGAGAGAAAACTCCACCCGCTTCGATTCACCTGGATCAATGCGTATTCGCTGGAAGCCCTTGAGTTCGCGGATAGGTCGCACTATCCGACTAGCGATATTGCGAACGTAAAGTTGTGCCACCTCCGTGCCGGTTCGCTTACCCGTGTTTGTCACCGGTACCCGAACGGTAACGGTTTCGCCTGCGCGTAGTTTGGTCGTCGAGAGTTCGGCGTGGCCATATTGAAAGGCCGTGTACGACAACCCGTAACCGAATGGGTACAACGGATAAGGACCAACGTCGATGTAGTTTGAATTGTTACCCAGATCCAGCTGGATGTGGTCGTCGATAGGACTGTCTCGCGGGAATTCGTAGGGGCGGGGCGGCCGGCCGGTGTTCGTGTGGTTGTAATAGAGCGGAATTTGCCCCACCACCTTCGGAAAGGTAACGGGCAGCTTGCCAGAGGGCGATTCGATGCCCCAGATTAGATCGGCGAGCGCAGGACCAGCCATTGTCCCGGAATGGAATGAGTAGAGCACTGCATCGACTTTGGCGACCTGTCGGCCAATGGTCAGCGGCCTGCCGGCTTCGACAACCAGGACAATCGGCTTACCGGCGCCAACAATCGCATCAACCAATGCGTTCTGAGCGCCCGGCAAGTCCAATATCGCGCGAGAATGCGCTTCGCCGGACAGGCCCGCGCCTTCTCCGACGATCAACAGTACAACGTCCGCCTTGCGAGCCACTGCGACTGCTCCGTCGAATGCTGATGTCGTCCTGTCTAAATCGTCAGAAAGACCCGGAGCAAAGACCACTTCAACGCCAGACGGAGCCGATTCACGGAGTGCCGCTAGTGGCGTGCGACTATCACTGGCGCGCCCGTCCAAAGCCCAAGTGCCAAGTTGGGCATTGTTCGCATCGGCAAGGGGGCCAATTATGGCGATCCTTTTGAGCTTCGATCCGTCGAGCGGCAAGATTTTACGGTCGTTTTTTAACAGCACGATGGACTGTCTCGCGAGTTGGCGCGCCACCTTAAGGTCGCCTGCCTTTAAGAGTTCTGGGTGAAGGTTGTCAACGAACGGATGTTCGAACAGCCCCAACCGTAATTTCACGCGAAGAACTTCGGCCACAAGGTTGTCAACCAACGCTTCGGACACGTCGCCTTTTTTGATGAGTAATGGCAGGTAATCGTGATAGGTGTGGCTGACCATTTCCATATTGACACCGGCTCGGACCGCTGCCCGAGCGGCTTCTTCCTCATTGCGGCAATAACCGTGCACGATCATCTCGCCGATCGATTTCCAATCACTGACAACAAATCCTCGAAATTTCCATTCCTTCCGCAGCACGTCGCGCAGCAGATGCTCGTTTGCCGAGCCGGGTATGCTGTTCACGGTGTTAAATGACGTCATCAGCGTGGCGACTCCGGCATCAACCGCGGCGTGGAAGGGTGGCAAGTACACGTTGCGCATTAATGAAGGCGAAATGACGGCACTGTTGTAGTCCCGTCCGCCCTCGCAGGCTCCATAGCCGGCAAAGTGCTTCGCGCAGGCCGCGATACGACCTGGTGCTGACAAATCAGAACCTTGATATCCGCGGACCATCGCAGCGGCCAGCGAACTTGCCAGAAATGGATCTTCACCCAGACTTTCGGCGATTCGACCCCAACGCGGATCTCGCGCGATATCGACCATTGGCGCAAAGGTCCAATTAATGCCGACGGATCTAGCTTCCCGCGCAGAGACCGCCGCAGCCGTCTCGACCAACTGGGGGTTCCAAGTTGCTGCCTGCCCGAGCGGAATGGGGAACACGGTTCGGAAACCGTGAATGACATCGCGCCCAAATATTAGCGGAACTCCGGCCCGGCTTTCGTGGATGGCGATCCGTTGCAGCTTGTCGATTGTCGACGGATCGACTTCGTTCAAAATCGAGCCGAATTGACCCTGGCGAATACGATCGTAGAAGTGTTGGACCGTATCATCAGCAAGATCGCTCGCCAGATTCGGTTCCGTGTTTACTTGCTGTAACTGACCGATTTTTTCGGCAAGCGTCATCGTCCGCAGCAACGCATTTACTCGCTCATCGATTTTACGCGTGCGATCTGGCGCTGCGCTTGCGTTCACATCACGCGAATGCGGCGCCTCCGATTGAGCCTCGCCACAAATGCTCACTAAAGTAGCCAGCCCGACTAGAAAGAACCTGAATATACGGCGTGATCGGGAACGCATAGGTGCTGCTCACTCTCGAGCCGTGCGACGCCGACGCAACAGGCCCGCGACCGCAGCAATACCAAAGAAACCGATCGTTGCTGGCTCGGGCACTCCAACGACGCCCACGAACGGCGCTCCGGTGTCGAACTTGAACAGCGCCGCGGTCCCGCCGTCCAGCGTGAGTATCAACTGTTCTTTGCCGCCAGACACCGGCGTCAATGGCAGCTCTTCCAGCACCCCCGTGTCCGGATTGAGCTCCTGGATCGTGTCGATGCCCGCGCCGCCAAAGTCCCACTGCAGCGTGATCTCCTGCCGGCAGTCGGCGGCGCTGCCGTTGGCGTCCGTCAGGCCGTTCATGACCATGAAGTAGATCTCGCCGTTGGCATTCGGGCCATCGAATGATTCATCCAGCACCTTGAACCACCCGATCAGAACGTCCCCGGGCAGCCCGTTGTTCGTGGATCCTGGATTTACTGCCGCCACCGAACGCAGATAGGGGTCGCCCGCACCTGGCTGCCAAGCGAGCGCGTCTGAGGGGGGATTAGCGGGGTCATCGGGGGAAACGGCCGGATAGTCGTTAGAAACCGTGACGCCCGACGTGTTCTTGTGCTGGCCGGGAAAAAAACGCACGTCGGTGGTGATCAGCCGCACTAGCGCCGGCCCGAGATTCAGGCTCATCTGATTCGACTCGGCCTGCTGGTAGAACGCCGGCGTCGGATTGAAATCGCCAAACCAATTCCCATTCTCGCCATCAAAGAACTGCGCGTAGATCTGATTGCCTGGCCCCGCCGAGTTATAGACAAACGAGCTTTCGAGCTTCTCCCCGAACGTCCAGCCCGCAAACTGCTGGGCCCGCATCTCCGATTCCGACAAGAATCGCGGCCAATAATCGTGATCGTCCGTGCCGCACGCGTTATTGTCGACGCATTTCCTGAAGTTTTGTATCCAATGCCCCACTGGTATCGGATGCGCCCCCGTTCCGTCGTTCCCCGCCAGGCCGAGCGTTCGAAACTTTTCCATGTCCCCGTAAAGATACTTGAGGCTTCCACCCACAATCGGGTAGAAGCGACTGCCCGGATAGCTGTCGTACATCAGCATGTCCGGCTGCGACTCCGACATGAACGCCGCGGTATCTCCCAGCTTGTCGGAATTGCCTTGGAGGTTCGTGAAAAGCAGCGTGTTGGGAAAACTCGGCCGCGCTGCCGCAAACCAGTTCGACAGCTTCTGCCGCTGCGTCAAATCGGACAGAGTCGGCTCGTCGTTGGCTTGCAGACTCACCAGATTCGATGCGTAAGGCGCCTCGTATGACGTCGGCTGCGAATAGTCGTAGTTAACCCATTCGCCCCAGGGCAGCCCCGGTGTCGGTCCCATCAAATCGAGATGGTTCGCATTCCATTGCCACTGCACCGTCGTAAAGTTCGACTGCGCCCAGAGGTCCAGGTCGAAGTGCACGGGGTAAGGCGTAACCATCGCCTGGATTTGCAGCCCCTGCTCCAAAAGCAGGCGATGGCCCTTGTCGAGGGTCGTTGGAATCTGCGCCGCCGCGGGCCCGGCCGCGAAAGGCACCGCTGTTGCCGCTAAAAGCAGATTCGCAAAGCATAATGCTCGTTTAACATCACATTGATAATTTGTAAGGCAATGCACGATAAAAAATCTCCGAGGGCGGAGGATTAAAACCTGGCCAGTTTACGATTCTGTGCGCGAGAAGGGCGCAGGGCGGACAGTGCGCAAGTCAGATGCCGAATCGGCGAATGGCACCTTAGCTCACTGGCAGAATCTCAAATAAAGAATTACAGCTGGCGGCGACGCTTCGAGCTGTGGCGTGAAGTTGGCGAATCAGTTTTGGTCGATTCTAATCGTCTTTTTCCATGAGTCAAGCATTTGGCGAAAGTAACAGGCTACCTCCGCGGCTTGCAACGGCAGCAGCCAACGGGTATGGGTACATCAGTTTCCCTGTCTTTACGGACTCATCGCATCAACGACCCGTTCACACGACAACATGCTGCTCTTCAAAAAGAAGTTCCTGCCCGCCATCCGCGCCGGCGAAAAGACGCAAACCATTCGCCTGTGGAAGTTTCGCCACATGCGCGCGGGCCAGCGAAGTTACATTCCCGGTGTAGGCCACATTCGCATCACATTGGTCGAGCCGGTCGATATCGACGCGCTCACCGATGCCGATGCCATTCCCGACGGCTTCGCATCCGCCGCCGACCTCCAACACGAGCTAAAAACCATCTACGGCGACAAGCTGGCTCAAGGCCACAAGGCCTTCCGCATCGCGTTCGAATGCCTGGACGAAAAGTCGAAAGCCAAGAGCTGAGGGTCCAGGACCAGAGCTTCCCAGTCGCGCTCCCCCCCGCTCCTCAATACGCAAACACTTCATTCATCGCCTGCGCAAACGCGGCTGGATGCATCAGCAGATGAGTGATGCAAATCGCCAGTAGCGCGAGCGACCCAACGAGCAGGCCGACCGCCCGCGGATTCGGTTTCACGCGCAAAGTTGCCAACGAATGCCCCAGCTCGCGCGCCAGCCGCCGCCAGCCGTCGAGGTTCTGCCGGCCTCCGCTGGCAACCAGCGACACGTTGCGCATGCTGTCGAGACTATCCAGGTGCAACTGCACCCCGAGACTGGGCAACGACAAATTGTTTCCAGCCCACCGTGCCGCCGGATCGAGCCGCCCCGCCGCCTCGGCCAGCACTGGGTGCAGCTCTTCTGCGCTGATGTTGTAAATCACCAGTCGCGGCCTGGAAAGCAGCACCAACAGCACCAGGCACAACCAATAGAACAACACCAGGAACAACCAGATGTAGTTGCCGAACGACCGCGTGGCTGCCTCGGGACGAAACAGCTCCAGCGGACCGTTCAGCATTAGACCGGAAAGCGCCACCCCCAGCGCCGCCATGTCGCAACCGCCGGAGGTAAGAAACGGTTTCCGCCGCAAGTTCAATAGCCCCAACAGCAGCACGTAGGCTGCCACCGGCACCAAGGCAATTGTCAGCCGAAGCGGATCAACCGTCATGGAATCGCGTAGGATCGCGGCCAAGGTCCCGCGCCAATTTAATTTGAGCGGCAAGTTGCTCGCTGCGCAGCCGGGCAAAGTTCTGCCGCGTTGCCCAGGCATCGATTGCAGCCAGCAACATGATCGCCAGGCAAGCCGCCGAGATCGCCGCCAGATACAGCGTGATGGGCCAGGGTTCGTGCGGCACAAGCGGCCCGATGCCGATCGCCGCTCCCAACACCCCGATGATGCCGCTGGCTTGAAAGCGGCGCCGGAACTGTGAACGGGCAAAACGCAGGTCGCCACGCGTGATCGATGCATCCTGCTGGGCGGCGCGCCACCTGCGGCGGTGCATATCCAACAGCACGCCGGAAAGTCCCATCAACAGCAACGAAACGATGCACGTGCCAATCATGACGGTTATGGGTTCGTTTTCCCGCTCGACAATGCGCCACTTTCCGCTGGCGATTTCGCCCCGGCCTGTGTCCGAGCGGCCGATTCTTCGCTCCTAATCCATTCATACACAACCCATCCAACTTTCGCCAGCGACGACCCCGAGCAGTGCTGTGGATTATCCATTGTGGTATGCCACGCCGGATAATCAAAATCGATGATGTCGCACGTCGGTATCTTGGCCGTATTTCGCAACGCCAAATGATCGTCGCGAATGACGTACCTGGCGCGAGGGATGAACTCCTTCACGCCCAATCGGGCGGCAGTTGTCCAAATTCCTTTGACCAGCGGGCGCGTGTCGCGCCACGTGGCGCTGAACTGTTCCTGGTAAACCTGCAAATCCGCATCGCCCACCATGTCCAACACGATGCCCCAACGATACTTGTGCCGCGGCGGCTTCTCGGCATATTGTTGAGCGAACCAGGTGCTGCCCAGAAAATACGGATCCCGATCGTCCGAGTACACCAGCTCTTCGCCGTCCAGCAGAACAAAGTCCACGCCCAGCGGACCGTCGAGCTTCGGCATCAGGTGCGCAAGCTCCATGAGCACAGCCACGCCGCTCGCGCCGTCGTTCGCGCCGATGAACACACCGGAGTGGCGTTGTGCTGGATCAGGGTCGCGATCCGGCTGCGGTCGCGTGTCGTAATGCGCGCACAACAGAATCCGTTCCTTGCGTTCTGGGTGCCATTCGACGATTATGTTGGCCAACGGCACCTTCTCGCCTCCCAGCGGATTCTTCGCGCGAAACCGCTGAAAGCTCACCTTGCCCCCTAGTTTCTCAAAATATTCCTTCACGAGCGCCTGTTGCTTCTCCATTCCCGCCGAACCACTCACCCGCGGCCCAATCGCGCAGATCTCTTGCAAGTATCCGTAGGCCCGCTGCGCATCCAGGGGATTCGCTGTCCGTGCCGCAACACTATCCGCTTGTGGCGTAGCTTCCTCCGCCGCGCTTGGAAACCCCATCAGGCTCAGCGTACCGCCTAGGATCCCGCCCATCACGAGCGCCAGAACACGTATTCGATTTTCGCCGTTCATGCTGTCATTCTATGAGGCGATGCCAAACGCGTGCGAGTCGGAATTGGCCGAATTCGTGGCGAATTTTCATGCTGGCGATGTTGTCTTGCTGCAAATTCCCCGAATTTCTATCATTCGGCCTCCCGCTCCGCGTCCCGTTGCCGGAATCACGCCATGTTGCCCGTCCCGCACGAGCTCGTTCGGCAAATTACCGAATTGCAACGCGAAACCGTTGCCCGCTGGCACACCTGTACCCCAGACAACCTCTACGATAGCCTGCTAGCCACCATCTGCCAGCAGCATCAGTTCAATTTCTTGCTGTGGCACGAGGAGGATATTGCTCGCAGCCCAGATGTCTCAGACCGCCGCATTGCCGCGGTCAAACGATCGATCGATCGCTATAACCAACAGCGCAACGATTGGATCGAAAAAATCGACGAAGCGGTGATTCAATTGTTGGCCGCTGAAGGCGTTTTTGCCCGCACGGGTGCGCGGCTCAACACCGAAACGCCCGGCAGCGCGATCGACCGCCTCTCGATCTTGGCCCTCCGAATGTATCACTTCGATGAGCAGCTCACTCGCGACGGCGCCGATGAAATTCATTGCAGCAACGTGCGCGAGAAGCTCGAGCGCTGTCGCGCCCAGCACGCCGATCTCTCGCAATCGCTGGCCGAGCTGCTCGACGATATTTGGGCCGGCCGGAAGCGGCTCAAAGTCTATCGCCAAATGAAAATGTACAACGACCCAACGCTTAATCCATATTTATACCATTCGCGCCGCGTCGCCGGTTAGTTCCACCTGCCGCTTGCGGATGAATTCCATGCCCACGCCCGAATCGCCATGCCGAACGCCCCGCCGCGTGCTCCAGGTGATCACTCCTTCCCGTTTGTCTGGCGCCGAAATGCAGCTCGTGCGCCAGACACGTCACATGTTGGCCCGCGGACACGACTTCGCCACGATCATCAAACACAATAGCCAGGCCATTGGCGAAATGCACCGTCTGGGTTTGGACGCCACGCCGCGGCGCATTACCGGCAAACTCAGTCCGATCGCCTTGCCCATCTTGGCGCGTTGTGCCCGCGACCACCGCGCCGACCTCGTTCAATCGACATTATCCACCGCCAGTTGGTGGAGCGGCTGGCTCGAACGCTTGGGCGGCCCGCCTTCGATCGGACACGTGCAAGGCTTCACCTCCGCGATATGGCATCGTCATCAAGCGCATTTGCTCGCCGTTTCCCATGCCGTGAAACAGCATCTCGTGGATCAGGGCATCGCCGCCGAACGCTTCACCGTGCTGCACAACGCGATGTCGCCCGATGATTTCTACGCAACCCGTGACCCGGTCATTGTACGCGCCGAGCACGGCGCCGATGCCGATACGCCCGTCGTGGGCACATTCGCGCACCTGTCCAGAAAGAAAGGCCATTTCGAGTTATTCGCGACGATGCCCGCCGTGTTGCGGGAGTTGCCCAAAGCCCAGTTCTGGATCGTCGGCCAGGGAAAGCTATGGCGCGAGCTGCACGAAATAGCCCGGCAAACGGGCGTCATGGATAACGTTCGTTTTCTTGGCTTTCGCCGCGATGTTGCCGATTTGATGAACGCCATTAATGTTATGGCTTTGCCCTCGCATCGCGAGCCGTGCGCACTCGCGTATATCGAGGCGGCGCTGTCGCGAAAGCCCTGCGTTGCCTGCCGCTCTGGCGGTGCACCGGAATCGATCGACGACGGCCAGACCGGTCTGCTTGTGCCCATCGGCAACAGCCCCGCAATTGCCGAGGCGCTACTCACGCTGCTCACCAATCGCGACCGGGCTGCGCAGATGGGCCAGGCTGCGTACGAACGCGCGCTGGGTGTATTCGGCTGGGACCGCTTCATCTTCACGCTGGAACAAGTTTACGAACGAGTGCTGGACGAGAACCCGGCCAGCCGCGCGTCAAAACATCGATCGGCAGCGTAACCTGACCGTCCAATCGTTTATGCCCTCGCTACTTTCCATAACGCGCCCGGCCCGAGCTATTCGACGACACCTTCAAGCGCCCGCATCATCCGTCCTCAAATATGCAACCGCACTTCCATTAAGCTCGTGCCGCGCGCCGCGGGTGCTCCACGCCATCACGCCGTCGAAAATGGCCGGGGCAGAGACCTTTTTGGCCCGATTGATCCGCCGGGCTTCGCTGGATCAGTTCGTGAGCCATGTGGCTACCAGCCGCAGTCGGGCCAACGCCGAATTGCTCGCCGCCAACCTGCCGTTTGATCGTGTTCGAATTGGTGGAAAAGCCAACGTGTTGGCGATTCCCCGGCTGGCCGCCGCCGCACGACGCTTTCAGGCCGATCTATTGCAGTCGCATCTTTCAACCGCTAGTTGGTGGTGCGGCTGGCTCGAGCAATTCGGCGGGCCCCCTTCAATCGGCCACGTTCATGGCTTCACCTCGGCTCGTTGGCACCGCCGGCAAAGCCATCTCATCGCTTGTTCCGAAGCCGTTAAGCGCGACCTCATCGACCAGGGAATTCCGGCCGGGCGGATTACCGTCATGCACTACCCGGTCGATCCGAACGACATACGGCCCAAGCGCTCTTCGGCCGATGTTCGCTGCGAGCTCGGCGCCGCGGCAAATACGCCCGTCATCGGCACGTTTGCCCATCTCTCGCCGAAAAAAGGTCACCGCGAGCTTGTTGGGGCGGCGGCCCTTGTTTTGAATTGCCTGCCGAACGCGCAATTCTGGTGCTTCGGCGACGGGCGTTTACGAGCCGAAATCGAGCAATCTGCCCGCGAACTCGGAATCGCCGACCGATTCAAGCTCTTTGGCTTCCGCCGCGATGTCGCCGACCTGATGCAGGCCATCGACGTTATGTGCCTGCCGTCGCGGCGAGAGCCGTTCGGTTTGGTTTACGTCGAGGCCGCCCTCGCCGAAAAGCCGGTCATTGCCTGCGACGCCGGCGGCGCACCGGAGGTCATTGAGCACGGCGTAACCGGCCTGCTCGTTCCTGCGCCCACTGAGCCTGCAATGGCCAATCCAAAATTCGCGCGCGAGTGCAGTTCGAATGTCACTGCGCTGGCCGACGCGATTTTTAGCCTACTCGATAATCGCGCCGCCGCCGCCGCCATGGGCCGCCACGGGCGAGAACTTGCCCTCGCGCGATTTCAATGGCCTCGCTTCATCGCGCAGCTTCGCGATGTCTACGACTGCGTGCTGGCCCGACGGCGATAACCCACCATGCTGAATCGGCGTCGTTGGCGCGCCGTTTGCCCTCCGTTCAGCGCGTTCGATGTAAACGGAGCCTCGCCATGGCTAAGGCAAAAACCAAGCGGAAAAAGACGTCCAGAAAAAAATCCCATCACAAGGGCAGCGATCGTAAATGGAGCTCGAAAGTCAAAACGGTTTCCACCTATCCGCCGAAGGACCTCTATACGAAGGACGCCGAAACAATCGCCCGTGTGATGGCCACAAAAAAGGTCAGCCCCAAGGGCCTCGGCTCGGCGATTCGCATGGTGCAATTCTACATCAATCGCGCGGGCAAAAATCTGCCCGCTGCGCAAACGCGAGCTTGAGAAGGCCAAGCGCATTCTCCAGGCCAAAGCGGATCGCAAAAAATCGCGCTCTTAACGAATGATCGCCTTCCGGAGCCAGCCCGGCCGCCACTACGGCGCTTTCCACTCCTGTCGCACCTGCCCGTTGTAGTCGACCGCCATCAACTCGCTGCCATTGATCGACCGCACGCGGAATGAGCCCGATTGGCCGCGGCGTTCATTGTCGGTCGACGATGCGATAGCAATCGTCACGACGCCACCCTGCACTTGCCACGTGCCACTGGAGCGAACGTCCTGATGAAAGAGCTGCTTGAACTGATCCTTCCAAGTCATCGTCGAGTTGACGCTGCCGTCCGGCCCAAGCGTTATGTAGTGGATCGATTCGGAATCTTGATGGCCCCAAGTACCCACTAACATCCGCCGAAGCTGCTCATCTTCGTAGGACGGGACTCCAGGCGGCGCAGGTAGTGGCGAGGTTCCACCGCCCGTCGATCGCTTGAGTGTCACGAGCAAGTTGCCGGAGCCAGGAGGCGAGGCGAACGCCGTCGGCCGCCCTTGATCGCGGCTGGAAAGGCACAACAGCAGCGAGTCCTTGCTCGCCATGAAAATGCCGCGCCCACCTGTCTTTTCCGCCCCGGCAAGGTCGAATGTCATCGGGCTCGTGGTGCTGTCCACCCGAAACGGCAACCGCTTGCGTTGAAACGTCATCGGCACCACCAGCTCCACTTCCTGCCCACGAATGACCACGCGCCCGTCGGCTGCGTAATTCAGCAGCACCTCGGTTGGCTCAACCACGCGGCCGTTATCGATCACTGCCGTGATTTCCCACGTGCCATCGAGCGATTGGGCTGAGACCGTAGCCGCCCAGGCGGCAAGCCAGATCGCCACCGCTGCCGCGATGGTCAGATTTGCAATGCGTTCCATGGTAAGACTCCTTTTCCTTGAAGAGAGATTCTAAGTACTACCTTCACAGCGTGTTGTCTTTGAACAGGGGATAACAGAGATAACGGAGAAACCAATACCTTTTCTTCCTTTCTCTATTTCCGCTGTTTCCTCCTGTTCAAAAATTAGCCGGGCCGACCATTACCCGCATTGCCGCGCCGCATTCAGTCGCAATAGGTGATCGCACGCTCGGGCCGCCATTTCGACGGTGATCGCGCGCATGGCCGCGTCGTCGGCTCGGCGCCGCTCGAGCGAGGATCCGTCCTCATAGCGAATTTGCAGCCGAATGTTGTGTCGGCCGTAGGCCCCGCACCAATCGGCCCGGCTCGGCCCGTGCATACTGATCGTGGGCGTGCCGACCGCCACGGCCAGGTGCATCGGCCCGGTATCGGAGCCGACGAACAACGCCGCCCGCCGGCACAACGCGGCCAGCTCCATCATTGTCGTCGGCGGGGCCAAGCGTGCATGCCCGCCGCTTGTCGCGACGATCGTGTGCGCCAGCGGCAATTCCGCTGCTAAGCCCCAGGCTGCCACGCTTGCCACTCCGTGCGACTCGTGCAGATGGCGCGCGATCGCCCCGTATCGCTCCGCCGGCCACACCTTCGAGGGCCATCCGGCGCCGGGATTCAGCACCGCAAAACGCCGGCCAACGAGCCCACTTTTGCGCACGAACTGCTCGGCAGCCGTTGCGTCCGCCGCGCGTTCCGGCAAATTGAATTGCACTGCCGGCGAGCGGATGCCCAGAGGACGCAACATGCTCAGGTAGTGTTCCAGCACGTGCGTCCCGCCCGCCTCGACCAGCTCATTGTTGAACCACCGGCTAAGCTCGCGGCCATCCGCGCCGGCCTTGCCGATCCGTCGCGGCGCGCCGCTCAACCAGGCGGTCACCGCGCTTTTGGTCAGGCACTGCAAATCGATGGCGATATCGAACCGCAAGCGACGCAGCCGCTGCCGCATCCGCCAAACTTCACGCGGCGATTTCCACCACCGGCGCGGAACGCGCACCAGCTCATCGAGCGCCGGGTGGCCTTCCAGCACATCGCCCATCGTGCCTTCCGCCACCCATGCCAAAAACGAATCCGGAAGTGCCGCGCGAAGCGCGCACAGCACGGGAATCCCGTGGATCACGTCGCCAATCGCCGACACGCGTACGATCAGAATCCGAGGCGCAGCTCGGCATCAACTTTTAATCCCACTCCCTTCGAGGGCGGGGATAGCGAAGCGTTCATGTGCGTCATCCCTGACGAGTTGCTGATTAACGGCCTGATTTTAACGACAGTCCGGCCCCAGGGGGACGCCGGTTTTTCGCCGCTAAATACGGCTCCGCAGCACTAGTAGGGCACACCGGCAGGCCGTCAAACTGTCAGCGCGTGCCGGGCGGACGCTAAGCAGCAGCCCCCGGTCCAGGCCCACGCTCACTCACTTGCCCACTAGCGCTTTGCCGTAATAGCTCAGCCACCGTTGCCCATCGGGGAAGCGCTTCTGCCGAGGAATAATCGAAGATTCTCGCCGCGGTGCGTCGGGCCACGGACCTCAAGGTAAAAAACCGGCAGCACGATGGTAGAATAATGGGAGATCATCGGACGACAGCCTCGCGGAAAACCGTCGGTTATCGTTTTGAAGGCCTAGGACGGTGATGTTGGCCGAGGTCCGTCCGAAGCGCAGTGCCGCTCGCCAAATTCCGAAAAAAATGCCTCTTTCGAAAACAATTCTCCTCATCGCGGAAACCTTCTTTCCCGATCGCTCGGTTTCCGCCATCCGCGTCACGGAGTGGTGCCGGCACCTGCCGGAATTTGGCTGGAAGCCTATTGTCCTTTGTCGCTATTTCGGGGCCTCTGCGTCTCAAGAAGAATTGGCCGCGGCGGTACACTCCGAAGTCGAGGTGTACTATCTCGACCGCCCCAACGTCGCCTCGCCAGACGGCAATGCCGGCCTGCGACAATCGACCATTCGTCGCTGGTCCCCAGTCTGGATCGGTAAAATGCTATCCAAGGAGCTGTCAGCTCCAGATCCGCAGATAGGGTTTTGGCGATGCGCAGCACACGCCCAGGGCGCTCGAAATGGTGGACCGCCTGCGGCCGAAAGTGGTACTTACCACCAGCCCGCCGCACTCGATTCATGACGTCGGCATCTGGCTTTCTTCACAGCGACCCCAACTGCCATGGGTAGCCGATTTTCGTGACCCGTACTTGATTGACCGGCGATTCGGCCTGCGGCGTTTGCGGCGTTTGCGGGCTGGCCAACATCGTCGATTCGAAGCCGACGTTTATGCCCACGCAGCGCTATTACCCATGCGATCGACTTCAGCCAGCGTGGGCACGTCGTCGCTATCCGGAGGCGTACGACGAATCCGCACGCTGACCAATGGCGTTCCTTTAATTCTTGGAGCCATCGCACCGGTGCTGTCTCCTGCCGGCCGCCGAAGCATCCGCGTCATGGGAGCGAGCGATCTCGACCAACGATGCAGATTGCCCGATCCGTTTTGCAGCTATGCGAGCAGGGTCACGATCTGGAATTTCGTTTTATCGGGCCGCGGGGCGGCGGTGAGCAACAGCCGGCCGATTTACTCGGTCCCCGCTTGGTTCCCACCGGCAACCTGCCGCATGAACAGGCACTGGCCAATTGCTAGGAGGCGACCTTTTGATTTGCCTTATCAACGAACGCTTCAGTGAATGCTTGGGCATCAGCAGTAAACTATTCGAGTATCTTGCTTGTGGAAAACCGATCCTCGTCATCAACCCCACCCGTCCCGACCGACACATGTTCAAGCGTTTGAGGTATTCGCATGCTTATTAACCCAACGGACGATGAAGTGCGCGACGCGGCTCCAGTGGGCCCTTTCGCCGGAAGCTGTTCCCCTCGGCGAACAGACCGAAATGATTCGCGAGAAATATTGGCCCCGAACCAAACGCATCTACTGGCCCAATGGCTTGATGAGATCACGAACGAAAAATCAGAATCGCTCCGAATCCGTTGATGTCTCGTCGTCAGTGGCTCGCTACCGACTCACCGTACCCAGCGACTTGTTCATACAAGCCAATCCACTGTTCTGCCAATTGCCTTTGATCGAGATGCATTCCCACGAAAACTCTCCCGCGGTTCCCATGGCAATTCGGAGGGCCGGGTCTTGAACAAGGATGGAAATTCGGTCCACGAGCTGCAGGACGCTCTTCGATCTCGACAAGGAATGCAGTTTTGTTTTCAACGACCACCTCCGGGACGCCGCCGACACCGGCTCGCCACTACTGGAACTCTGTCAGTGCTCGACTTCTACGACGGCAAGACCTTGTGCTTCTCGGGTACCGTCAGCCGCGACACATCCGGGGTGCACGTAGACATCAGCATTGGCCAGCACTGCCAGCACCTAGTGGTGTGAAAGAGCCCCATGAAATTTTACATCTGCGCGAACTCCTAGCTCATCGCATAGTGCTTCAAGAGATGAACGAAGTGGCCCATCTCCAACTATTGCAAGTGAAACGGGCGTTTCCGTTAGTCGCTTCTTGAGCAAGGCTGTCGCCCGAATGGCAAACTCAATTCCTTTGCACTCAACCAGGCGACCAACTGTTACCAGCCGCGCACCGTACATCGTGCTGTTTCGTGTTGCATCCGCCCGCGGGAAATTCAAAGATCGACTCCCATTGGAATGACTCGAATTCGTTCCGTCGGAATTTTGCATGCCTCCAAAACACCCGCCATATGACGTGTGCTGACTGTATACGCCTGCGCATTGCGAAACACTCGTTCATATAGTTGCTGATTTGAGACCTTTCTGGTTATGTTTAAGTCGCTACCATGAAACGTAACGACCAACGTGCGCGCCGAGCAGCCGTGCGCTGTAAAGTTGGGACACAGAGATAGCGGTGTATCCAAAGTGGACGTGCACTAGATCCCACTCCGAGTCACGCCGCAACGCTTCGGCGTACGGAATCGCAGCCAAGCCGCCCCCAGCCGTTCTGCCGCGCACATAGTCGCTCATTACAATTGCTGCTAATCGTGATGCTCGGCGATTGCCCGCAAATGCAATACGAAGTGGCCAAGCCATCTTTTTCCATCGGGACCCGTTTGGATACGGAGCGGGGATAAACCAATCAAATCCCGGCGCCGCGGCACTAGCTGAGGCGGACTTGCCAGGCGTTGCCAACAGCTTGACGTCGTGGCCGCGATCTAATAGGGACTTTACGTGGAGATCGATAAATGTCTGCGAAACGGCAGGAAAGACATCGGCTACGACAAGAATTCTCATCGTGCAGGAACCCTTGATTGGCTTCGGCGAAATGCGGATTTGAGGATCCGCCGAATCCGGCCGATGATGCGGCGAGGCAACGTTCGCGGAAGCCCGGCAATTTCCGGCCGCAGGCGAGGCATGTTGATGCCGGGGCTTGCGATGACCGCGATCAATAGCGTCTTAGCGACCGTCGCGACGCGGCACTTCGGAAAGCGCGAAGTCTTGCTCGGACCATAGGCTCTGGTGCCGCTCCAATTCGTTCGCACACATAGCCCCTTGCCCGGTTTCAAATTTCGGCGTGCTCACGATGATCGCTTTTTTTGTCTTACTAATCAGCGTGTTGAGAAGTTCGATCCCCTCGTGCTTCGGGACATGTTCAATGATGTCTCCCAAGAATATAACGTCATAACTATCAATCGTGGACGCTAATTTGCGAACGTCGCCGATAAATATGTGGTTGTACAAATATCGATGCATGTCGGTGACATATTCCGGATACCCTTCGATGCCATCTATTCGCACTTGCCAGCTATCACGAAAGTACCTCTTAGGATCATTTTCCGATGCGATAATGTCCGTATACTCTCTAAAAAGATGCCCCCACTTTCCAAACCCGATACCAACGTCCAAGATCGATGCCGGCCTCAGCTGCTTAATTATGCTGATGATGACTGGCACGGCACTGACGCGACTGCTAGGCATTTCTGGAATCTTCCTATTGTATCTAGTGCTTGATGGTCAGAGCGGCAGTCATTCCGAGCCGCGAGAAGTTCGTTTCGTCAACCACACCGCGGCGTGAAGAAATAAAAGTCTGCTTCTGAGCCCTCGCCGGTTGCGGAATCAAACGGTAAAGGATTTGACTCGTGCTGCAGCAGCCGCCATTTCGGGCGGTTTTGCTCTATCCAGTCTGTGAAGCGGCGATGTCGCACATGAAGCGCCGTCTGAACGCGGCGGCGACTCGTAATTGGTCGCGTATACCACGACAAATCGCTTTGCCGCATCAAAAAGCCGATTCATGTAATCATTGAACAATCGATCTTCCACCAAATGATAAATCACGTCCAAAGACGCCGTCAAATCCGCGGATTCACCCGCGTATGTCTCGGCAAGTCCAAAGTGCTTCGTACTATCTGTTGCGAACAGTTTTCTGCACTGTTCAATTGCAGTGGGACTAACGTCAAACCCGATGTACGCCGGATATTTCGCCAGCGTTAGTTGATTCCCGTCGCCGCAACCAAATTCTATGATGCTGTCCACTTTGTTGTTTGCGACAAAGTCGTTTAGCACTTTCGCTTTAAAGCTTGCCAATGCGCCGTATGATCCACGCCCCGAGTTTCCGCCAGTGTGGTAACGCTGTTCCCAATAATCGGTCGAATTATTGAAGGCCGGGCTCGGTGGTTGTCTCCACAGAAATCCGCTTAGGCGCGATAGACGGTTTTGGCCGTGGGACCGATGACCGGCATTCGTCGAATAAGCTGTTTCAACATACATATCATCTTTAGTGCGAAATCGATAGCGGATTGACGCCGATGGGAGAAGGAACCGTGCCTCTCATACAGACTTCTGACGCACGGCCAACGTTTGCCAGGAAGTGCAAATATTTCCGAGGCCAATTCCCGGCCGCGCTTAGTAACTAACAGACTGACCAGCGACACGATCGCGGATGCCAAACCGCTGAACAATATGCCAGCCACGCCGGATCGAGCCGACAACCAACTAACGACAATCAGCGACGCTACCAATGTTGGCAGCGTGTAGATCGCGGCCGATAGCATCAGCCGGGCGAGATCCAGCCTAGTTACCGGGCCTCGGCACCCGGCGTACCAATACGCCAGAGGAGCAACCACGAAAACTATTGCTAGTGCGTATGGCGCACGCGACTCCAGTCGCCCCCCACGGTAAGCCGAGAGCAAACGAGAACACAATCAGCGAACAGCCCAACAGACCCCAGCGCATCATATCCCGGCCTCGGCCCTGGCTGATGTATAGCCATCCCAACGAATTCGTAACGGCTGAAGAATTCCGGCAATCGCCAACCAGCGCAAGATGGGACCTGTTTGTTCCCAGCCGGGGCCAAAAACGACATCAACTATCCATGGCGCGGTGACCGCCACAAACGCCATAAGTGGGCAAGAGACGATCTGCAAGATCGTGACCGCGCGAAAGTACGCCTTCCGATATTTGGCTGGCTGATCCTGGATACGGCTGAGTGCTGGTATCATCACTCCCGCTAACGGCGCACTTATCTGATTGAGCGGAGCCGTCATCACTCGGTATGCTCGCGTCATAGAACCCCAGCGGAATCGCTCCCCACCACCAGCCGATCAACATGTTGTCGGCGTTGCGGGCAAAATAGTTGACGAAACTGAACCCGGTCAAATTGGCGCCGAAGCCGACCATACCTCGTACGCCCGAGCCGCGGCGCGGCAAATCCGGCCACCACGCACACGCCCGCCACGTTGTTGCCAGTCTCAAAGCAGCCATGGACGATGGGAAGCACCACCAACGCCCAATACGATCGGTAATGCCAGGCGACCACGATCGCCAGTACGTTGGCAATACCAACACTGATTACTTGAATGACCGCAAGTGCAGTGAATTGCATCCCGCGTCGAAGCAACGCTTGATGTTGGATGGTAAGACCACTCAGAATAAACGAAGCCGATAAGGCGACGGTAATAGCGATCAATCGTGGCTCGTTATAAAACCATGCAATTCCCGGCGACAGGGCGGCAACCACCACCGCAGCCAGCAACCCCAGTGCGGACGAAAGCCAAAAAAGGTTGCTTATCTGTTGCTGATTGATCTGTTCGCGCTGAATCGGTAGCCATCGACATTCCAGCATCGACAAACATGCCTGCAAAACCAGTGAAAACGGCTACCATCGCCACCAGACCGAAATCGCGCGGGTCGAGCAGACGCGAGAGAACGGGCACTGCCACCAATTGGATGAGCACTGTCAGCCCCTGCGACGCGGCGGTTACAACTCCCCCGCGCACGGTCTTGCCCCTTAAATCCTCGCGCAGGGCGTCGGCCGAAAAGTAGTCGATTTTGGCTGTCATGGAGTCCTTCGTTGGCGCGGCTGGCGACAGGGACGATCCGGCAATGGACCGAAGGGGCGCGCTCACCGGCGGACCCGGTGCAAAGCGATGGCCGGCGGCTAATGAGCCCCGCACTTACATTCTACTACTACTACACACCTTCGTTGGCCCGCCCCTACGTCCGCACCGTCTCGCCGCGGTGGACCTTGAGGTACTCCTCATAAATCCAGCGGTAGGTGTGCTCCATGCCGTCGCGCAGGCGGATGCCGGGCGCCCAGCCGAGCAACTTCTTGATGAGCGTGTTGTCGCTATTACGGCCGTTGACGCCCTTGGGGGCCGAGAGATTATGCCGATGCGCGAATTCTACACCCGCGATATCCTCGACCATTTCCACCAGGCCGTTGATCGTCGTCAGCTCGTCGGAGCCTAAATTCAGCGGCTCCGAAACTTTGCTCTGCATGATCCGCCGGATTCCCTCGACGCAGTCGTCGATGTACATGAAGCTGCGCGTTTGTTTGCCGTCGCCCCAGATCTCAATCTCGTTTTCGCCGTTCTCAATGGCGTGAATCACCTTGCGGCAGATCGCCGCCGGCGCTTTTTCCCGGCCGCCATCCCACGTGCCGTTCGGGCCATACACATTGTGAAACCGCGCCATGCGCGTCGTCAGCCCATAATCCTCGCGAAAGTGCCGGCACATCCGCTCAGAGAATAGCTTCTCCCAGCCGTAGCCGTCCTCGGGCATGGCCGGATACGCATCGCTCTCTTTCAGCGGCGTGACCGCTTCGTTCCGCTGCTTGTCGGCGTTGTACACGCACGCGCTACTGGCATAGAAGTAGCGATCAACGTTCGCGTCGTGTGCCGCCTGCAACAGGTGCGTGTTGATCAGCACGCTCAGCATACACAGCGCGCGATTGTTTTCGATAAAGCCCATGCCGCCCATGTCGGCCGCCAGATTGTAGACCTCGCGCACTCCCCGGCAGGCCGCCTGGCAGGCCTCGCGAAGTTTCAAATCGGCTACGACGTTTTCCACATCGTCAAACGCCTGGTACCAGTGCGCGAGCGGTTTCACATCGACGCTGCGAATCCGCGTGAACCCTTCCTCGCGCAACCGCGCCACCAGATGCCCCCCGATAAAGCCGCCACCGCCCGCCACCAGTACTAGCCTGTTGTCGCTCATTGCATTCTTTCTCGCTTGCTATCACATGATCTGAGTATGCGTGCCGACAAAACGGCGCACGCGGCCGTGTCGACACAAATTTTTCCCCATCTTAGCATGGCCTCCGAAAGTGACCAAGTAAGGGGCCCTCCCACCATAAGTGTTATAACCGCTTTGGACGGTGTCTCGCGACACCCGCGTGTGGCCTGGAGACCACGTTTTCTTGACACTGTTTTGGGGCACCGTTAGGATTGGAGCAGCAGGAAGATACTCGAATCGGTGCCGTTTTTTCGCACGGATGACGCGGCCAATCGACTTAAGGGACCCAAAAAACGAGGCTACCGGCGAAACGCTTCCCAGTACGCAGGCGGCCCGCTCCCCTTGGGGCATGCAAGGCCGGCTGCCGCATCGCGGAACAGTAGTCATCCATTGGTTCTCTTCTAGCAGTTTCCGGCGGCTCGGATTGCCGCCGAGTTGTTGCAACGACGTTTGTTACTTATACGTGCAGGCCACGCCAATATTAAGGCCGAACCGATAGCCCATTCTGTTTATGTGCGACAGTTCAGTGGGCTGCTTCAGTGAGTGATTCATCGATGAGCAAGCGGGCGACGTGAAAGGACTTTATGGTTAAGGGCCAGACAGCAGCGAGTGGGGGCGAGCCAGGTACCGTTACACTTGGTGCGGCGGTAGGGCAGGGTGTGTTCCACTCGCGCAAACGCTACGTTCCCACGGCGGAAAGCGAATCCGAGGATTCACGGCGAGATGTCGCGTTTGGCTACCGGGCATTTTCCCGCCGCGTCGGAGCGCGGTACAGCATACAGGTTATTTTCAACAGCCTGCCGCTTCTGTTGGTCGATATTCTCGTGCTGACGGCGACGATCGCGGCGTGCCGGCTCTTGTTCTATCAATTGGGGGCGCGCGTCGGCATCGATGTGTCCGCTTGCCTGATCCCGATCGCGTCCGGTTTCGTTTTCCTTAACTTCGGACTGGGGTTATATCCGGGTACCAGGCTGAGTCCGGTCGAAGAGCTTCGGCGGCTGGTCGTTTCGGTCACCTGCATGTTTGTTGTGTGGACCGTCGGCGTGATCATGGTCGTCGGAACGCTCGGCATTCAACGGTGGTTCTTGCTGTTGGTCTACCCCGCCTGCTTGCTGACGTTGCCGATTGCCCGCGGCTGGGCCCGACACCTGTTGGGAAAGTTCACAAACTGGGGTATTCCGGTGCTCGTCTTCGGCGACGACCTGGCTGCCGTGCGACTCTACCATTGGCTGGCAGACAATCATCATTTGGGGTTGCGCCCGTCGGCGTCATCGGCGATCGCGACGGCCTGGCCGCGGGACCGGATGACTCGTCGTGGTACGCGGGCTCGTGGAGCGAAACGCCAGACATCGCCGAAAAACGGCACGTCTTTTGGGCCGTCCTCGTTCCGCCCGAAGGCAAATCAGCCGCCATTTCCTCGCTCATTGCCGATTACCTCTACACGATCCCGCAAGTGCACGTTCTATCGGAGCTCACCGGCCTGCCCGATCATTGGAACCCGCAGCGATTAGATGGCCTGGCTGGCATCCATCTGCAACAGAACCTGATGTTGCCGCTGCCGCGACTCACCAAACGCTTCATGGATCTGGTAGCGGCGACCGTCGGCGGCATTTTGCTGCTACCGTTTTTGTTTTACCTGGCCGTCGCGGTGAAGATGTCGTCGCGCGGCTCGATCATTTACGGTCACGAGCGCATCGGAAGGTACGGCCGCCGTTTTCGCGCCTGGAAGTTCCGCACGATGTTCCAGAACTCGAACCTCGTCTTGGACCAATACCTCGAAGACAATCCCGATCTCCAAGAAGAGTGGGAGCGCGACCATAAGCTCCGCTACGATCCGCGGATCACCCGCATCGGCCGGTTTATGCGGAAGACCAGTCTCGATGAGCTGCCCCAGCTTTGGAACGTGATCCGCGGCGAAATGAGCCTCGTCGGGCCGCGGCCGATCGTAACCTCCGAAATCCCCAAATACGGTCCCTATTTCGGCCTCTACACCATGGTCAAACCCGGCATTACCGGCCTTTGGCAGGTCTCTGGCCGCAACAACACCACGTATGACGAACGCGTGCAGCTCGATGCGTACTACGTTCGCAATTGGTCACCCTGGATCGACGTCTTCTTGCTTCTCAAAACAATTCGCATCGTGCTCTTCGCGAAAGGCGCATATTGATCGCTTGCCTCGGTGCGATGACATCGCAACTCGATTGTTTGCACAACTGCGAAAGCTCCCTTATGCTTTCTTAGTAATACCCGCCCCTAAGCTTGCTTCCCGCCCTTCATCTTATCCCTTCGAATCCTAGGCCCCGCGAATCTCGTCTCACGCAGCGACAGATTGCGAACGTGTTCGCTTTGGAACTGCCGCACAACTGCACAGTTCCGCCCGCGCACTTACGTCTGAACAACCAACAATGACAAATTCGTCCTCAGACGCTCGTCCCGGCCTGGCGATGATTGCCAATGTCATTGACGCCCTACCGGGTCCATCTGCACAAGTTGATTGCGGAGGGTATCCCGGAGCTCAAGCTTCACACGCTCGTTACGCATGGCCCCGCCGACTTCGATTGGATTGCAGCTTCGCCTGAAATCCATCCCAAGTTCTTTGGGTCCAAAGACGATTCGCCGCGAGCCGGTACGTTTCGCAGGCCACTCTCAGAGTGGCGCAAGGGTGGCCAGCTCATCGCGTACCTGCAGCAAAACGATGTCCGCGCCGTCATTATGATGGGCTATCGCTACATCTCCTATCTTCGCACCATTCGCTACTGTGGTGCGAGCCGGTCTTCCATTATTCGTCAACATCGACAGTAATATTCATGGCGAACGACTATCGCCTCCAGCAAGAGCTGGGCGAAGAAGCAACTCTACGCCTGGTGGCTGCGAAGCGTACGTCAGGTGTTTTGTCGATGGGCAAATTTGGCGACCAATTCTTCACCTATTACGGCGCCGATCCGGGCCGGCTTTACCGCGTGCCCGTATTGGCCCGATTACGAATCGTTTGCACGGGTCGACCATGTCGCATTGGAGCGTTTCCAACGAAAGTTCGGGTTGGATCGAACGCGCCGCCACTTATTGTTCAGCGGTCGCCTCGTGCCACAAAAGCGGGTAGACTTGCTTTTAGACGCCTTTGCTGCAATCGCTGCTGAACGCCCCGATTGGGATTTGTTGATTGCCGGCGACGGCGTCCTTGGCGACGAGCTCCGTCAGCGCGTGCCGCAGGTGCTGCGGTCGCGTGTCGTTTGGACCGGCTTTTTGGAACAAGAGGACTTGAAATCGGCCTACCATGCATCGGACGTGCTCGTGCTGCCCAGCGACTACGAGCCTTGGGCCCTGGTGGTTCAGGAGGCAATGGCCGCCGGCTTAGTGGTCGTTTCGAGTGACGTGGCAGGCGCCTCGTTCGATTTGATTGAGGACGGAATTAGTGGGCGGATTTTCGCATCCGGTCAATGCAACGAATTGCAGCAGGCCCTGCTGCAGGTTACGGCGGCCGAAGACATCGAGGGCTTAAAACTCCGCTCGCGGGCCGCGTTAGACACATGGAGAAGCCGGACCGATCCGGTCGCAGAAATCCGCCGAGCGCTGTCGGATGCGGGCGCTTTGCCTCAGTCGGCGAGCTCCACCATTCCAGGTAAAGCATCGAATCACTGTAAACTTCAGCGATCAACCAACCAGCCTGAATAGTCCGCTTGAGCCACAACGAGGCCCCGGAACATGCAGACCAGAAATATATCCCGCCAGTGGCCACGCGTATCGGTGACCATGCCGCGCAGTGGCGTGATTGCCTACTGCCGTGGATTTACGCTGACGGTCTGGTTCCTGTCGCTGCTGGTTGGGCTGTGGTGGGAGACCGATTGGTTTGCGCTTCGAGACCTGATTGTATCGGGATACGACCGCAAGCAATACTTCTACTATGGGATTCTGGCGGCCGTCTTAGGGCATCTGACGCTTGGTATGAACGCGTGGATCTCTGCACTGTTTGACCTGCTTTCAGATTGGGCTGGCCGGTTGATGATGTCCTTTTGCGTGTTGATGATTTTATTGGCGCCCGTATCGGCGTTGCCGAAGTCGAGTGCCCTCTACGCGGTCGCGACAGCCGGCGCCGTAATTTTGATGTGGCTCTTTTGGAGCAGCAATTACCGAGTCTTACAGCGTGTTTTGGTAATCACGGCTTCGCGCTGTTCGGCTGGTTGCTGATACTGCTTCTTCATCACGGTTTGATTCGGGGCTTCGGCAGCGCAATTGGTGGAGTGAATCGGAATGTGACCGGTACCGCTGGGCTCGCGGCAATGGTGTGCGCCATGTTTTCGCCCAGGAAGGCCATTCGCTGGCTAGCAGTGGCAGCCGCTGTATTCTTTATAGTAATAGTTACGTCGCGCGGCAGCATCGTGGCTTTAGCTGCCTTTCTCGCAATATACGTGTTGCTGTACAAAGGTACGCTCAAAGCTGTTTTGGTGGCCGGCGCGGTTGGGCTGATGGGCCTGGCCGTGTTCCTTGTCTCCGCTACCGCGCGACTATCGTGCTGGAGAAGGTGTTTCAATTGCATTCCACTGGACGCGGTATTGGCAGCGGATTCACCGGCCGCGTCTCCATGTGGGAGCAGGCGATCTCCGCGTTTTGGCAGCGCCCACTTACCGGCTGGGGCTTCCGCACCGCCTCCCTGGGCGCGAATACGCCGGTAGGTGGCGTCCATAGCGGATGGCTGAAGCTCTTTGCCGAGGGCGGATTGTTTGGCGGCATCCTGATTGTGTCCACCGTGTTATTCGTAATTGGTCGACGGTTCTTCCTGGCTTGGAAGCAACGCACGATCAAGCCAGCCAGCTTGCCTGGGATTGACCTCCAAGCAACCTTGCATGTCAACATTCTTACGTGTGCCTCATTTTGTATGCTCGCAACCATGTGGGTCTACGATCAGTACTACATTAATCTAGGTTCACCCGTGTCGGTGTTGTTCTTTCTGATGCTGGCCGCTCCTACCTACATTACCGCACAGGGTGTCACTTTACGCCGATGACATCGCGGGACGGCGACCCAGCGGTGACTTCGGAATTCTTGCTCCTGTGCCCAACTTTGGTGTCCGCGCCGCAAACACTTGATTGCTGGCGAATGTCTACTTCCATCGGTATTAGCGGCATATTTCCAAAGAAGCAAATGGCAGGTGGGGTGTTTTCCGTCTTCGAGAATTTGGTGCGAGGTTTCGGAGAACTGATTGCTGAGCCGTTGCCGGGAATGGATTTTAACGTTACCGTTTTCCACGGTGGCGTGCGACCGGCTCACTTCGACAATCGCATGCGCTGGCAGCGAGTCTCGGACGCCGGAGGCCGATTCCTTGCCGAGACACGATTAGGTCTTAATCCGGGTCAGCCCCTGGATTCGCTGTTGTTCTTGAACTATTACACACCGCCGATCGTACGAGCCAATCGCATTGTGACCGTGATTCACGATTTGCAATATCGTCATATGCCGGAGATGCATACTCCGGCGAAAACGCAGCTGGCTCCGGCTCTGCCACGCCATGACGCTCCGCAAGTGCCACCATGTCGTTGCGATCTCGAACGTGGTGAAAAATGATATATTGCGTCATTATGGCGATCGGTGGGCCGATTCCGTTCGAGTTATCTGGAACCCAATATCAACCGAGCGATTCGCCGGGCACGGTCAAGCCGACTTTACAGGCGGCCGACCCTACATTTTGTGCGTCGCTATCGATCGGCCGCTAGAAGAATCTGTTTCGTCTGATTAAGGCATTCGATCAGGTTCGACGCAGTTTTCCCGATTACCGTTCAGTGTTAGCCGGTCAACTCCGATCATTGCGACTTTCTCCCCGCGAGCAATCGAAGAGCGTTAGAACGAGAAATGCCGGCTGCAGTCGATTTGGTGGCCGACATGGGCCTGGCCGATCACGTGCGTGTGACCGGCTTGATTGCCGACGAGGACTTAGGAGCATTGTATCGTGGAGCGACAGTGTGGTTTTGCCCCATCGTTCGAAGGCTTCGGCATGCCCGCTGTGGAGTCCTTGGCAATGGGAAAGCCGACCCTTGTGTCGGGGCTTCCCGTCTTGGGCGAGGTTACGTTTAATTCCGCCGCCTATCTCGACGATCCGGAAGATGTTAACGCGATGGCTGAGGCGATCGTGGCCATTCTACGTAGTCCTTCGCGATATCAGCCAAGTTCAGAGCTAATTCAAAAGGTTCGCGCAAGCTTGCGCCGTGAACGATTGCGGAGCAATACCTGCGAGTCTTGACCAACTAATCATTCACGTCCAATGCATCAAGTCGCGTGCGTTTCCGGATTTTGGGGGTCAGAACATTGGCAATGCCTTCAATCACGGCCGGCGCAGCACATATCTCGACGACCCAGATAACGTTCATGTCATGGCCGAATCCCTCACTTGCGGCAAAGACAGAAATGAAACGGCGCGATTCGCCGCAATGGCCCGCGACGCGACACTGAATCAAGCAGATGAATCACCGGCAGAATCGGGTACTTCTCTAGATTATGCGGAACGTGCACGTGTCCGAGCTGTCGGACGAGATCCAAGCCAGCCTGATCGATCAGTCGACGCATTTCCGCCGGACGTTCCCATGTTGAATAGACATCGCGCCCAATGACTTGTGCGCCGATTGATTTTCCTTGCCGCCGGCCAATCGTAGCTGCGCATATTTGCATAGTTGATCAGCATCGTCGACCCAGGCCGACTCACTCGCGCGAGCTCTCGCAGGCGTCGCCCGCACGCTCCAAGTGGTTAAACACATTGAGAGAGATCGTGTGGTCGAATGAACCGTCGGCGAACGGTAACTCGTAAATGGATGACTCTACGTACGCCTCAACGCCATTGCCGAAGCCAGCTTCTTCAATCTTCTGTCGGGCCGTGGCTAACATGCCCGATGAGATATCCGACAAGGTCATGTGGTTGTGCTTGCGTAACAAAGGAATCGAAAATCGAGCGGTACCCGAACCGACCTCCAACACGCGACTATTGTCCCAATCCGCACAAAGCGCCCGACAATTTGCTGTTGAACAGTGTTCGTGAAAGCTCCACCTCCGCTGTCCCAGGCTGGTCATACGATTGGCTGTCGACGTTGTAAAACGATCGATTCGAGGATTCACCGATCGGTGCGCCATCGGTCACGATGTAAACCTCCGGTAGACGGATTGTTGATGCTCATAATCTTGGCTGGGTCGAAGTGTTGCTCGACGTAGGACGCCGTTCGCGCCCGTGCGCGCGTAGTTCCTTGTCGGCAAGAAGCTCGCGCATTCCCGCGGCAATCGATTCGACGTCATGCGGATCGATGAGTCGTCCCACGTCGTCGGAGACCACCTCCGGCATCCCTCCAACGTTCGAGACGACGACCGGCTTGCCACTGGCCATCGCTTCCAGCACAGCCATAAAGTAATCGGACGGACCATACGAATCGAGAAATGGTGCCACAAGAATGTCGCACGACTGCATCGCGCCGGCATATTCGTGACGATCCCCAATTGCAAGAGGCAAGAATCCAAGTCCAAGTCGCAAACTTCCCGTGCTAATCGCGCGAGATCCGTGTCCGACGCAGTATGCCTCAGCTCAGTCGTGATCACGAGCTTAATCTGAGGAAATTCAGGGCGAATCGATGGACCGCCCGCAGCATTCCCATCGCATTCTTCTGCGGCTTGGCATTTCCAACAAACAGAACAACCAAGTCATTCTCGCCGATTCCCAATTCGCGACGCGTCGCGATTCCTTCGGCAGGATGGGAAAATCGCTTTGTATCGATGCCAGGACGTATCACTTCGACGTCGCGGACCCCATACTGGGTCAGCGAATTCGCCGTGTTGACACTGACGGCCCCGCGCCAATCGAGTCGATTCGCCCAACGCCTGATTAGCGTGCGAACTATGGGATACCGCCACCGGCCGGTGGGAGCAATCGGGCAGTACGTTGTGTGAAACGTGGGTAAATCGACGCGCGACTTAAGCAGGCCGGAAAGCATGAAATAATCTGCAAAGCCACTATGAACGTGCACCACGTCGAACTCATTGCGGTGTGCTCTTACCCATTCAACTGCGGCGCGGCATAGTCGTATTCCAAAACGCACGGTGTGCGTTTTGGCGTGCGAAAAAAGGCTGTACGCCATCGGGCCCTCGTCGATTTCCCGCGGGCCGCAATAGCCTTCGATGTACGACAAAATAACAACTTTTTCGCCCGCATGATGCTGCTCTAACGCGAGCGACAAAACACATGACGCGTGTCCGCCAACTATCGTCCGGCCGCCGAAATACGGGAACTGCGGAGTTATGTGCAGTATCCGCATAAACCTGATGGATCCCGAATCAAAATCCAGAACGTCAATGGCCGTGTCAAGCTCAAGCTTACACCATCCCTTGGGGTGGGTCCAATTGGCCAAGCTCGGCCTAGACCGTCTGTTGTGCACCGAATTTCCCTTGCAACCGAACCATTTGCCGGTCATCCTTTGTTTGCGCCGCAACGCAGAACGTGGCCGATTCCACGGACGCGGCGCGGAGAGGACGGTTGTTCATCCATAAAATGTGGCCGTTTTTCGCGCAATTCCGCGTACATTTCTATTTCCTAGCGAGACGAATTGTGTAAAATGAAGGAAGCCACTACGTCATCTTGCCGCCTCCCCGCGGCCACTGAGTGGTCACGGAACAGGCTTCTGGCCATTAAAAGTAGTGACACCGTCTTTCGCTATCGACGTGTTTCACAAGTGCAGTTCTCTGTAAACTAAACGCATGATCGGCCGTCATAAACCCAACAGAATGACCATCGCGGAGCGGGTAACGCGACTCGTTGTCGTTGCGGCGCCCTTGGTTGTTCTATTGTCCGCCTCCGCGCCTGCTATTGCCTTAGTCGTTGAGGCTACCGACACGACAGTGAACCCGGCAACGTACTCCGGCTGGACGCAGGGCGATCCAGGCTGGGGGAGCGTAACCGAAAGTGGCATCAACTACGTTTATTTGGGGAACCAATGGGTATTGTCCGCTCGGCATGTCGGTGTCTGGATACTGCCACGTTCAGCACCGGTACCTATACGCCGATTACGGGCCAGATCGTGATTCACAATCCACCGCCATCGATGGCCGGCGGAATTTCACTTACCACGGAGACTGATTTAGAGCTGTTCCGCATTAGTGGCAATCCGGGTGTGCCAGCCGTGACGATCGCCTCGCAATCGCCGCCCAGTTCCGGGAGCAACGGCTCGCAGGTAGTCTTTGTCGGACATGGGCCGTCGCGCCTTGCATCGGTCACGAATTGGCAGGTAAATACGTCCAATCCCGATAATTGGGTATGGACCGAAGTGCCCACCGGCGGCAATTATCATGGCTACAAAACCACCGGCCCAAGGGTAAAACGATGGGGGACGAACCGCTTGGCAAATCCTTCGTCCGCGACGTATCAATCTGTTTTCAGCAACATTTTGAATAGCACGACCGGCGTGTTAACTATCAAGAGTGGTAGCGTTTCGCGCGACGTGATTTCCATGCTGACTTCGTTTGATGAGCCGGGTACGAACGGCGCTTTGCCATTCGAAACACAGGCCGTAGCCGGCGATTCTGGCAGCTCTGTCTTTTACAAGAATGGGAACCAGTGGCAATTGGCGGGCATCGTCAACACGGTGCTCACCTACAACAACCAGTCTACGTCGTACGGCGTCTATACCGACGCGACGACTTTCACCGACTTGTCGTACTATAACCAGCCGTATCAAGGCAGTATTTGCGACGTGATGAAGACCTGTGGAAACTATTCAACCGTCGGCGATGTGAATCTCGATGGCATTGTTTCGGGCGATGGAACTGGGTCGGCGCAAACCGATGATGTGACCGCGTTCGTCGCCGGGTGGAATTATGACAATGGTGCCGGCGCTGGAGATTATCTCTCTTGGACGCATGGTGACATGAATCGCGACGGAAGAACCGATGTCTACGACTTCCTGCTGCTCCGCAGCATACTGAACGGGCCGATTTCTGGCGCGCGCTTACCGCCCTGTTTGGAACCGACGTGCCACAGTTTGTCGTTGACGGCGGTACTACAGTCCCCGAGCCGTCTACCGCGATTCTCGCATTGGCGGCCGCCGCATTTCTCGCTTGCGGTACGTGGCGCGGGAGGTGGCTTCTGCTCTCGTCGAACGGCTCAGCGGATATCGCCGATGACGTCCAGAAACACTCGGTTAAGCCGAATTCACTTTCGATGACGACTTGCTGAACTTGCTCAGACGTCATGGCTATCGCTACCTTGCACCGAAGGTGCCGAAGTGAGGCTAAAGCAACAAAGAAGTTGATGCCAACATTTTGATTTATGCTGCTGCCCAGGACAGGCATGGCAGTCTCGTTCACGGCCGCGAAGGGCCAGCTAGCAACGTGATGACTCGCTCTTTTACTGTTCACCTGCTTTCAATAATAGCGCCCCTGGCTATTTTAGCTTCTCACAACTGGGTGACAGCCCAGTCGCTGCCAGCCGGAGTAGTAGACGTCGCGGCGCAGCTAACAATTCGGCGGCAGCAGCCCGGGCTGAAGGTGCCGGCGCCGTGGCAGGCCAGCCAGCCAAGTTCGCCGGCCGGGTCGTTGGCGGGGTCGGATCAGTTCGCCACCGTGCTGCGGTTCGATCCCAAAGTGACCGGCCAGCTCATCAAGACCGAAGGCTACGACGAAGGCCACGTCGGTCGCTGGTGGAACAACAACAACACCGGGGGTGACACGAACCTGCGGTCGTTCCTCTGTGGTTCGGCGCACGATCTTACAGTGGATGGCCAAGCTGGTATCGCCAACTACCCCTACATATCCAATTCCGGGCCGCACGGCTCAGATTTTCCCTGGCGGGCGGATGGTATTTGCTCGCAGGGGGCGGGTTTCACCGGCGAACGATTACGCCTCTATCAGGTTCCGGGAACCGGCATCATCTTGAAGAACGGCGGCGGCACGCAATCCGGCGCGCTGGGCATCTACGACCAGCAGGCCACAAGGCTCGACCAAGTGTGGGTGAGTCACTGTATGAATGGAATCAACTGTGCGGTTGCGGATTCACGACTAAGCCACCTGCAAATCGTTGATGTGGCAAAAGATGGCTTAATGCTTTCCGGACCGGGAACCTACGTGGATGACTGCCACGTTTACGCGCGGATCGGTCGATTGTCGTGAATGCCGTCGTCGTCGGCAGTAATTGGTATGCGGAAGGCGGCCGAATCGGCACGGAACTTCTGCCCGGTGCATACGGTACGCGAATCAATGGACTGAACATCGGGCCGGGAACGTGCGGTTCGCAGGGCGTCTTGATTGAGGCCAGCAAGTGCGAGATTATCGGGCTGTCAGGAAAAACGCATAAGTCGTCCGACGGCTCGGATACAGCCGGCGTCGAAATTGCCACCAAGATCAACAGCGTGACGATCAAAGGCTGGCTTGATTTTGGCGGCCCCGGCACGGGAATCATTGTACGCGGCTCGCAGCACCACATCGTCTTTCGCACGGGCTGGGCGGCCAACGGGACTGGCCTGACGGCCGCGCGCGTCTTGGAGCCTATCACGGGCAGCACCATCGAAATTAACGGCGGGGGCGGCAAGGGCGGCACGGTGCTTGATTTGTCCGCCAGTGGCCTCGATAAGACGAATGGACTGGGCAATCGCTTCGTGATTCGTTGGGGCGGCGGAGCGACGCTGGTCATCTATCCCGGCGGCGGCACGAAATTCAATCTGGCACCCGGCACGGACGTCACGATTAACGGGGTAGTGCAGAAGTGAGACCGGCTGGCCACTTGACGTTCGACGACAACGGAAGCGCCGATGAAGCGCGGCGAAATCCTCCGCGTCGACACCCGCAAGTTGCTGAGTGTGAAAGAACGTCAAACGGCAACCGTGCGCGGCAAAGCCAGGCTGAAAATCGGCAAGAAATCCGTCAAGTGTGAAAAGCTCCACTGCACTTCGTCGATTGGAATCTTTTCACTGGGCTTCCCATGAACTCTTTCAATTGCCAGCGATGCCGCACAATCGCGACATCCACAAGAGAATTAGTTCGACTCCCCGCGCTAGCCGCCACTTCACGTCCTCATAGCAAATCTTCAGTCCCTCGCGGAGCGATACTTCCGGCTTCCATCCGTCCAGCAGATTCGCCGCAAGCGTGATGTCCGGTGCCTGCCCCCAGATCTTTGTTGGGTGCGACGTGTCGTACGAGACTTGGATCTCTTTGCCCGAAATCGCAATGATCATTTCCGCAATCTCAGCGATCGATACCAGCTCGTTCGTGCCCAGGTTGAACGGCCCGACCTGCGGCGATTCCTCCAGTTTCTCGACGCTCCGTACGATCGCCCGCACCACGTCGTCCACATAGCAGTAGGTGCGCGTTTCCTTGCCGGTACCGAGCACGCGGAACGGTTTCAATTCCGGGTACCGCACGGCCCGATGAGAAAACACCGGAATCACCGAACCGGTCTCCAGCTTGTAGTCCTGCCCAGGCCCGTAAGCGCCCACGATCCGGGCAATCGCCATCCGGAACATGTGGCCCTCAGCGAGAGCAGCTGCAATGCCCTGTTCGCCAAGCAGCTTGGCCCAGCCGTACGTAAGGCTCGGGTTCGCCGGATACGCTTGATCCTCTCGGATCCGCGGCGCCTGAATGTCTTGCTGAAGTTCAATCGGGTAGACGTGGGCGCTCGACGCGTAGAAGTAGTAGGGTACGCTGGCATCGATGATCGCCGCAAGCACATTGCCGTCCATCGTGAGATTGCTATGCAGCACGTCCCACGGGTACTTCAGGTAATACCCGATTCCTCCGACTTTCGACGCCAGGTGAAATACGACATCCATTCCGTCACACGCTGCTCGCGCCACGCCTGGCTCGCGAAGGTCGACCTTCTGCACTTCGACTTCCTCGGCCGCCGCCCCCAAACTCTCGATGCTGCCACGCTCGAGGTTGTCGGCAATGCGCACTTTCGCGCCGTGCTCCATGAGCGACCGCACGAGAAATCGCACCAATGAAGCCGCAGCCACCGGTCACCAGAACGCGCTTGCCTTGCCAAAAACTCATCTCGTACTCCCTGCGTCGTGCCGCGTTTCTTTGACACGCGGACTCCAAGATCTCTTCAAACCGTTTACCGATCTTGCGAATGTCGAACGCAGTCTCGGCATATTCGCGTGCCTGCCGACCCATCTGCTGCCGTAGATGTTCATCGTCCACCAGCCGTTGTACAGCATCGACGAACAATCGGTCGTCCCCCACGGGAACGGCGATTCCGCCGCCGCTTTCCTCGATGACCTTGGCCGCTCGATTGACCATCGGCACGGCAGCGACCGTCGGCCGCTGGGCACACAAATGGCTGAGAATCTTGCCGGGCACGGAAAATGGCCCGCCGAAGCTTCCAACAGCGCCAAAAGAACATCCGCCGCGCCCATCACCTGGGGAAGCTGTTCGTACGGCTGGTACGGCATGAGGATCCAGATTCTCCAGGCCGGTCTCGGCCTTTCGCTTTTGGAGATATCGAATACCGGCCCCTTCGGAGATCACGATTATCCGGACGTCGTCGCGTTGCTCGAAAATGCTCCGCGAGTGCCACGAGGCTCTCCGGGTTGTGTTTTGTTCCCAGCGTGCCGGCATAGATCAGATTGATCGTTCGGTCGCATCCATGTTGTCGCGACCACTCGTTCTCTTTGGGAACGACGGGCAGATCGTCCAGCGGCGGCCACAGCGGTACAACCTCAACGTTGTTCGTTGGCACGCCCCAGCTTTCGATGGCTGGCAAAAAACCCTCGGAGATGACCATAACCTTGTCGCTACGCAGAAGAAGCTTCTTTTCCAAACGGATGTAGTAGCCGCCCACCATGTGGCCTGCGACGGGAAACTTTCGACGAAGCGCCGAGTCCACCGCCAGGCCATACACGTCCTCGACCCAGAATACAAAGGCCGCGCCCCATCGATGGCAATTGCGAATGAGCCGCGCCTGGGGAAACAGCGGCGTGTTTCCAGAAAGCACGACGTCCGGTTTGAACTCTCAATCCGCTTCACGAGCAACCGGCCATACTCAATTTCCTGCAATTGCCGTCGCACGTACGTGTGTTTCAGAAAAGGTTTCGTGTGAAATACGCCTTCAACTTCGAACGTCGGTGCGTCGCGTGCAGTCTTAACCAGTTCTCCGCGCGGCGTTTCGATCGATCCAGCGTACAGATGTAGCACGTCGTGACCGCGCCGCGCGAGCTCGCGGCTCATGTACACTTCGTTCGGGTGTCCAGCGTAATCGTGAACGACAATTCGCATATGCGGATTGTTTTAGTAGTAGAAAACGTCGGGCCGTGGCACGCCGCGGCACAGATAGCAAATGCCGCGCCTAGAACGTCGTCGCCACCAGATTGCGAGCGTTCGCGCGATTCTCCCGGTACCACTCCACGGTGAGCTTCAATCCCTCGAAAATCGGCGTCCTGCAACGATAGCCAAGCATCGATTCCGTCTTCGACATGTCGAACAATCGCCGCGCCTGGCCTTCGGGTTTGCTGGCAAGCCACTTCACGTCGCCCGTAAAACCGGTGATCTCGGTCAACGTGTCAACCACTTCGCGGATGCTCGATTCGGCGCCGCACGACATATTGAGCAGCACGGGCTCATCGATCTTTTCGGCCATGCGAATCATGCCCTCCGCTGCATCGCCGGCGTAGACGAAGTCGCGGGTCGCTTTGCCGGTGCCCCACACTTCGACGTACGGTTGATCGTCATCCGCCGCCTCGACGAACTTGCGCACCAGCGCCGGAATTACGTGCGCCGCTTCCATATCGAAGTTGTCGTACGGGCCGTAAATGTTGCCCGGGATCGCGACCAGAATTGGAAATTTGTACTGCCGCCAGTAAGCAAACGACTGCACGTGGAGCATCCGCTTAGCGAGCGAGTAGGGTGCGCTGTCGTCCTGCGGGTAGCCGTTCCAGTAGTCCGATTCCTTGATCGGCAAAGGGGCCGCTTCGGGGTAACCGCACCCAGCGCCGGCAGCAATGACTTTTTCAGCCCCGCTCTTCCAAGCGTAATGCAGCACATGCGCACCCATCATCAGGTTGCGATAGAAGAAGTCGGCCGGGTACGCCTTGTTGGCGCCGAGGCCGCCGACGTATCCGGCCAAGTGGAACACAATCTCGGCCGGATGTTCGTTAAACAACCGAATCGTATCGCGCTCCGTTACCAAATCGAAGTCGCGGCTGCGCACGGCGAACACCTGATCGCAGCCTCGCTCCCGCAGTCGCTCGACGACATGGCTTCCCAGAAAGCCCCCGCCGCCCGTGACCATGATCCGCTTGCCCTGTAGCGTTGCCATTGTTCTCCCCGAGGTTTTTAAGAATCCAACGGCTTGTCGCTGCCGTCGCTGTTGAATAACAGCTTTTCGACGATCGCCACCACGATATGACCCATCGCAATATGACATTCTTGGATGTGCGCCGTAGCCTCGGCCGGAACGCGCAAAGCCAGGTCCACGGCCTCGACCATCTTGCCGCCGGCGCCGCCCGTCAGGCCGACGGTCTTCAAGCCGATCCGCCGCGCGGTTTCAAATGCCAACAGCACGTTCTTTGAATTGCCGCTGGTGGAAGTGCCCATCAGCACGTCGCCCGGCCTGCCCAACGCCTCGACCTGCCGCGAGAAAACCGAATCAAACCCGTAATCGTTTCCGCGGGCCGTCAGGAACGATGTATCGGTCGTCAGGGCGATCGCCGGCAGCGCCCGGCGGTTGAACTTTTGCGTCAGCACGCTGGTGAACTCGGCCGCAATATGCTGGCAGTCGGCTGCGCTGCCGCCATTGCCGCATAATAGCAATTTGCCGCCGCCGGCGAAGCTTTCGGCAATCCATCGTCCGACCGTGACCAGATCGCCTGCCGAACTCTCGGCGTAGCGCCGCTTGGTTTCGGCGCTCGCCAGCAAGTGGTCTCGGGCAAAGCCGCGCAGTGTGGACTCGTCGGATGGTGACAAGGCTGCAACTTTCACGAAGGAAGCGAAGGTCGGGACGGCGCCGCCGTATCGACGAGACCGCCGCGGAGGATCACGTCGGCCGCCTCGCGCAGCGTGGGGACGAAGTAGTCTACCCACGCCGATCGTTCCGGCAAAGCGTATTCGGCCTGGCCATAGCCGGTTGCCACCAGAATGCTTCTGGCTCCAACTTGCCGGCCGGCGCACAAATCGGCTAGCCGGTCGCCGACGACCCACGAATTCTCCAGTATAACGCCCATCTGCTCGCGCGCCCTCAAAAACATTCCCGGGGCCGGTTTTCGGCACGAACAGCCCTCCCAGGGAGTATGCGGACACCAGTACCAGGCGGCAATCTGCACGCCTTCCGCGGCCAGCATTTCGGAAAGCCGGCCGTTGATCTCCAGCAGCCGAGCCTCGGTGAACAAGCCACGGCCGATCGGCGATTGATTGGATACCACTACCAACTGGCAGCCGGCGCGGCAAAGTTCGCGCAATCCCTCCGCCGCGCCCGGCAACAGCTCCAGTTGGTCAGGTTTTGAGAGATGATGGACCTCGCGGTTGATCGTTCCATCCCGGTCCAGGAACACGGCAGGTCGAGTTTCATCAGATCCCTGCTCCTCTGGCAGAGGGCAGGGTGAGGATGGCTTCGTTTTCACCGGCTCACTCGCGCCATGAACTCATGGCTCCGTACGTAGTCGCTCGGGACGCCGATATCGATAAACGCCCCGTCGGCCACCCAGCCTGCGAGCGCTCGCTGCTCCAGCCACGTAGGAAATACATCGCGTTCGATCGACGAGGGCTCAGCCGGAATCTGTTCGAGCATCACTCGGCGGAGCAGGTACACACCCGCGTTGATGTAGCCTGCAGCGCGTACTCCGCGCTTTTCGAGAAACGCCGTGATCCGCCCGTCAGCATCCAATTCGACGGTTCCATACCGCGAAGCGTCGTCCACCTTGGCCAGCATCAAGGAAACATCATGCCCTCCGGCCAGATGCCAATCGATGTAGGCCGAAAGATTGGCGTCGCAATACGAATCTCCGTTCATGACAAGCAGTTGATTCGCGTCGGCGACGCCGCCGGCGAATCGAATGGCCCCACCTGTGCCCAGCGGCGTCTCCTCGTGAGCGTACACAATTTCGAGGTCGCGGTAACCGGTGCCAATCACCGACGCGAATTGGCCGGCCAGATGCCCCGTCGAAAGCACAACTCGCCGAATGCCGGCATCGGAGATCTGGTCCAGCAAGTACGCGAGAAACGGCCGGCCCGCAACCAGGGCCAGCGACTTGGGCCGATCTGCCACCACCGCCCGCAGCCGCGTGCCCAATCCGCCAGCTAAAACGACCGCCGCCAGATCCATTGGGTGCCCTTCCCCCCTACCGGCTAGCGCTTCGCCATACCTGCATTCCCTGCGCGTCGAAGGCGAAGTCGCTGAACGAGGCCCCCATCGCTTCCAAGGCGCCCCGCACTTCATGCTGTTTATTGGTTGGGCAATAGAACGCCACGTAGCCGCCGCCGCCTGCTCCTAGCAGCTTGCCGCCCAGCGCCCCGCGTCGCGGGCCGCTTCGTACATCGCGTCGATCGGCGTGCCCTCCGTCACATACGGATTCATCCGCATCTTGTTGACTTGCGACTCGTGAAGCAGGAAACCAAACCGATCGAGATCGCCTTCTACCAGCGCATCTCGCATTTCGAACACCATATCGTACAACCGTTTCATGCCGTCGATCGTGGTCGTGCGGCCTTGCTGGAACATCTCGACCTGTTTGGCCACGAGGTTTCCGTGAGCCCTAACCTTACCCGTGTAACAGAGAAGGATGTGAGCCTCCAAGTCGTTGACGACCGACTCCTCAACCTCGACCGGCTCGACTGCAACCAGGTCTTTGCAAAACTTGATCGCATTGAAGCCGCCGTAAGCGGTCGCGTACTGGTCCTGTTTGCCGCCGGCGATTTTCAAGTCGACCCGCTCGACCACGTAGTTCAACTCGGCAAGTTGCTCGCGGGTGAGTTTAAGACCGCGGAATTCGGCCAGTGCCGCCAACAGTGCCGAAGTCAGTGCCGAAGAGCCGCCCAAGCCACTGCCGGCCGGGGCGTCGGAGCGGATGTCGATATCGACGCCCCGGTCCACCTCGAGCCGCTTGATCGCCGCCTTTGCCAGGTCGAGGGCGCCGTCATACGCGGGCCCCGAGTCGAGGTTGTAGTCTACCGTAAAACCTAAGTCCAGCGAACGAATACGCACTTGCCGGTCGTCGCGCGGGTACAGCGTGACGTAGGCATAGCGGTTGATCGTCGAAGATAGGACCGCGCCCGGATACTTTTCATACCAGGCTGGCACGTCGGTGCCCCCGCCGGTGAAGCTGATCCTCAGCGGCGATTTCGCGCGGATGATGTCGCACTGCAGTTTCTTGCTGGGTTTCAAAGCGGTCTCTTTTCCAGCCAGGACGAGCTCATGCATTGCGGTATCTTCCCAAGGGGAGCGTTCGATAGCCTTTGATTAGTTCACGGATGCCGTCGTCGAGCCCGCGCCGCGCCTCGAATCCCGCCTCGCGCAGCCGTTGGTTCGACACAATGTAGTCGCGCTTGTCCGGATCTTCACCGATCTCGGCGTAGTGGACAAAAAACTTCGGCACGTGACGCTGGATTTTCTCGCACAGTTGTTTCTTCGAGAGGTTGGCGTCGTCGAGCCCCAAGTTGTAGGCCCGCCCGACCATCTTGGCACGATGATCCATGGCGTACAGCATGCAATCGGCCACGTCGCGGATGTGGACGTAGTTCCGCTTGAAGTGGGCCTCGAACACCACGAGATAACCGTCCGTTACGGCCGCGTAGGTGAAATGGTTCACTAGCAGGTCGATTCGCATCCGCGGCGAGGTGCCGAAGACCGTCGCCAGCCGGAAGGTAATCACGTTTTGCGTCTCAAGCAGCGCAAGTTCGGCGTCGCACTTTGTTCGGCCGTACACCGAGATCGGTTCGAGCGGGCTGTCCTCGGTGCAAAATGCATCGCCGGCGCCAAGCCCGTACCCGCTGTTGGTGTTTGGGTAGATGATCAATTGCGACGGCGAACGAAGGCGGCTCAATGCAACGACGGCGTCAAAGTTCACCTCCTTCGCCAACCGCGGGTCCCGGGCGCACATCGGAGCGCCGACCAACGCTGCCAGCGGCACGATTACATCGGCCTCCTTGACGGCGCTCGCCATGAGTTGGCTGTCGCGGACATCGCCCTTGCTGAACTCAAAATTCGGATTCGCGCAGAAGTGGAACAGCGAGTGATCACCGTGCAGCAGGCTATCGACAACGTGTACCTTGTCGCCGCGCGCGAGTAAATGTTCGGTGAGGATGCTGCCGATGTACCCGGCGCCGCCGGTGATCAAGACCTTCATCGCGTGCCTCGGTGGCGTACTTCCCAGGCGGCACTCCCGAACCTCGTCGGCGGAAGCCAGCAAACGCCGGAGATTCTCTCATTTTACCAATTTTGGACCGGCATGTCTCGCGACTGGCACGATCTCAAAGCGGCCTCACCACGCGCCGCCATCCGGCCGTAACGCATGTATCAATACGGGCGATTGTACGACCGGCCAATCGCCGACTACCGCCACCACGTACCGCCCGGAAAATTTTCCAGTTTTCTGCCAGCACTCCCAAGATTGCCGCCTCGCCGGCGAAATTCCTCTTGGAGGGCCGGACTTCGGGTCTCCCTGTTGTCGTTGCATCGCCCGTGAAACCTTGGGATTTTCGCCCGGTACTTGTTTGCCAGCCCCGTGCGGCAACCGTCGTGACGTCCCCGCCTTTTTTGAGGAGTTTGAGCCATGATCAAGAAAGCAATTTTGGTGGCGCTGGGCCTCGGCCTGACCACGGTTGTGCTGTTCGGCCGCAACGCGGCCAGTTACGTCTCGACGACGTACCACCGTGTTACCGATTCGGTCCAAGAAGCCGTGCCCGTCGATTTCCAGATCGACCGCGCCAAGCAAATGGTCCGCGACTTGGACCCGGAAATCCGCCGTTCGATGCACGTGATCGCTAAGGAAGAAGTAGCTCTGGACCAACTCAATCAGCAAATCGCCGGCAGCCAGGAAAAGACCGACAAGGACCGCGAAGATATTCTGCGACTACAGTCCGACCTGGGGCAGAACAAGCACACCTATCATTACGCCAGCCGCACTTACACGTGCGATGAAGTGAAGCAAGATCTCTCGCGGCGCTTCAACCGATACAAAGTCGCCGACGACACGCTCGCCAGCATGAAGCAGATGCGCGATGCCCGCGACAAAAACCTGGACGCGGCGCGGCAAAAGCTCTCGGCCATGATCAACGCCCGCCGTAAACTCGAAGTCGATGTACAGAATCTCGAAGCCAAGCGAAAGCTGGTCGAGGTCGCCCAGGCCTCCAGCGACTACGTGTTCGACGACAGCCAATTGGCCCGCGCTAAACAGCTGATCAACGACATCCGCACAAGATTGGACGTAGCCGCCAAGCTCGCCAACGCCGACGTGAATGTCGAAACCGAGATTCCGTTGAATGAAGCCACCCCGTCGGACATCACCGACCAGGTGACTCAATACTTCAAGCTGGATGCCAAACATGGCAAAGTTGCCGGCGAGAAGAAAGCGGAAGCCGTAGCGGCTAGCTTCGCCCACGACGAAGCCAAGTAAGACCGTTTCAGTATTTTGGATTAACAACTAGCGAGCCGGGGCGTCCGCCACCCAGGATGGGCGGAGGACCGCCCGGCTTGCCCCGTCCCCTATCAGTTGTCCACCACCATGTTCCCCACCTGGCGATTGCGACTTCGAGAAGCCCGCGTAGCCTGGCAAAGCGGTCGCTACGACGATGCGAGCCGGATGCTCGCCGCCGAGTCGCTTCGCGAATTCCTTCCGGCCAAGCGGCTGGCTCGCGACGTGGCCGGCAAGTTGGCTGAGCGCGCTCGTGGCCGATTCGCCTTAGGCGACTCGGGAGCCGGATGGAACGATTTGCTCGCCGCCGATCGGCTTGGCGGCCAGATCGATGCGGTCAACCAAATCCGGCACGACTATGCCGATGCCGCTCTCCGCGATGCGCGAAAATATCTCGCCGCGGGTGAGCCGGCGTCGGCCCTCGCGCGCTTGCAGAAACTCCAAAACCGCGGCCTCGCCGACGAGCATGCTCGCACCTGCACGCAAGTTGCCCAACTCATGCAAGAATCCGCCAGGTTGGCTTCGCACGGCCATTTCGCCGACGCCGCCGCCTCGATCCACCGCGCCCATGGAATCGCCCAACTCGATTCGTCGTCGCCCGGTATGATGAACGACATTGCGGCGCATCTGCACTCCGAGGCCGCCAGACTCGAAGCCGCGACCGCGGAGTGCCTGCGGATGAGCGGCGAAATGCACGCGGCGCTGTCGGCGCAGAACTGGAGCGCCGTGCTCACCGCCGCCGATGCACTTTTGGCGATTGCCCCGCAGCACACCGCGGCCGTCCAAGCGCGGCGCCGCGCCTGGAAGGCCGTAGGAATGGATGTCACACAATTGTACTCGCGGCGACACGCGGCTGGCTTGCCCATTGCTTTGCAGGCCAACCGCTTGTCGCCACTTTCCACTCATGCATCGCGCTCCAGTGAGGTCGATACCGTGGCCGGAAACGAACATCCCCAGCGAGCGCTGCTGTGGGTCGATGCGGTCGGAGGATTTCTCATGTGCTTGGACGATTGCGTGGCGATCGGACAGCCCACGCCCGGCGAGCCGATCGCCGTGCCGATCCTTGCCGACTTATCCCGCCGCCACGCCGTGATCCGACGCGACGCCGGCGCGTACGTGCTAGAGCCGCTGGCCTCCGCCGCGGCAACTCGCGTCGATGGACGCGAAATCACCGGGCCTACTCTGCTCGCCGACAATCAATTGATCCAACTTGGCGACAACGTCCGCATCCGATTCAACAAGCCGCACGCCTTAAGCGCCACCGCCAAACTAACGCTCGAAAGTCACCACAAGACGCAACCCTCGGCCGACGCCGTGCTCCTGATGGCTGATAGCTGCGTTCTCGGTCCGAACCGTCATTGCCACGTGCATTGCCGTCAGTGGCAGCGCGACGTCGTCGTGTACCGACAAAACGACCGATTGTATTGCCGGGCCGACGAACCGCTGGTCATCAATGGTGAAGCGGCCACCTGCAACGGCGAATTGTCATCAGGAGTGCGCGTCGAAGGTGAAGATTTTTCGTTCGCTTGGGAGACACTGTAGCCGGGGGTCTGTGGCTCCGGAACTAGATTTGCCCCGGCGTCATAGAGGCCACTTACAACTCCCGCAACTGGACAGATGGGCAACCCCACAGCTACGCTAGAACGTGAGAACCTTTCTGCCATGAATGCGCAAGCGCCGCAACTTGATGAGCCGGAGCGGCCGCGCGCCGCGACGATGAAATTCACCTACGCTAGCGGCGCGCGCCCGCTGGATGGCTACACAATTAAGCGCGGCGTCGGACGTGGCGGGTTCGGCGAAGTCTACTTCGCCACGAGCGATGCCGGCAAAGAGGTTGCGCTCAAGCTGATCCGCCGCAACCTCGATGTCGAACTCCGCGGCGTCACCCAGTGCCTCAATCTGAAGCACCCCAACCTGATCGCCCTGTACGACATCCGAACCGACGAGATGGGCGACCAATGGGTTGTGATGGAATACGTTTCCGGCGAGTCGCTCGAGGACGTTATCGTACGCAATCGCAACGGCGTGCCCGTTGACCAGGTCCTGTGGTGGATGCGCGGCGTATGTGCCGGCGTTGCCTACTTGCACGATCACGGGATCGTCCATCGCGATCTGAAGCCGGGCAACATTTTTTCTGACGAAGGAACCGTCAAGATCGGCGACTACGGCCTGGCGAAATTCATATCCTGCAGCCGCCGCAGTGGCCAGACCGAAAGCGTCGGCACCGTACACTATATGGCGCCGGAAATCGCCAACGGCCGCTACGGCCGCGAGATCGATACCTACGCCCTCGGCATCATCCTGTTCGAAATGCTCACCGGCCACGTGCCGTTCGAAGGGGAAAGCGTCGGCGAAGTGCTGATGAAGCACCTTACCGCGGAACCAGACTTAAGTGCCCTTCAACAGCCGTACCGCGACATCGTCAAGCGCGCCCTGGCGAAAGACCCCAACGCGCGGATCAAAAGCGTCGGCGAATTGGTTGCCCTGCTGCCCGGTGGCGGCGACATCGCGCCGCAACTCGCGCACGTCGACCCGACGATCAAACTCGAGCCGATCGCTCCCCGCGCCAAAAGCAACTCCCAGACCGTCCGCCAAGAAGCCGGCAGATCCTTTCGCCGATGTTCATCTCGAACCTCGCACCCCGTTTCAAACGGCCAACAGCGGATCGCCATTTGCACGAGCAGGCATCGATTGAAGAGCCGGTTTGGAAAGCGATCTGCAACGCGACTGGAATTCGCCCGCCGGCGATGGAGCGGCGACGGCGTTGAAGCCGATGACTGGCGTGCACAAAGTCGCTGCTCGTCCTCGCCTTAATATACTTGGCAATGTCGTTGGGCGGCCGCGCAATGCCCGCGCTTGGGGTCCAACTATTAGTCGTCTACGGAATTTATTACGTCATTTGGAGATTACTCATCCGCCCCGGCATCGCACGCCACAACGCCGAACAAGCCCTTCGCCCCCCACGGCGAACCCGCTTCAGCGGCCGGGGCGACGCCATCCGCCGCTCATGCCGCCCATCAGCAAACCGCCGTGTGGCCACCTGCCAGCCCTCCGCGGGATACTTCCCTGAGGCGCTTCGAAGAAGCTCAGCGCCGCCGCCGGTCGCGAGCCAACTGGCGCGAACGCGCAAATCGGGAACTCGCCGCCAAACCGCTCCGAGAAAAACTTACTGAACTACTTGGCTCGATGCTGCTGGCCGCCATCTTCGCCGCGCTCGCCGCCGGCGCCGTTCCATTTCTGTTCAACAATCAGCCTGCTTCCGAGCAGACCGCAACGTATCTTTGGCTGGCAACCGTCGGCACGCTTGGCAGTTGGGCGATCCTCGTGCCCGCAAAGTTTGCCGAGGGCAAGCTCGAAGACCAGGCGCCCATGCGCATCACGCTGCTATTGTTGGGCGCCCTGGTTGGTGTGGCGGCGTGGCTCGTCAGCGATGCCCTCATGCTCAAGACCCCGGGCTGGCATGAGCCTGTGGATGTCGGCCGCGGCTTGGTGACCCACGAAATGCTCGGCTGGCAAACCGTAAAAGACGGCGCCAATCCAGCCATTGCCGTGTATGTCGCCTACTTCGCGTTCTTGTTTCTCGTGCCGCGCTGGTGGCGGCAGACGGAGTACACCCGCGGTGTGAGGGTGAGTTTGTGGTGCGTCATCGTGTGCGTCGGCTGGGCCTGGCTGCTGCATATCTTTTGGTGGTTCCCCCAGCCGCTCGGCATGATGGCCGCTGGCGCCATGGCCCTAGCTACCCAATTGGCCAGCCCTTGGATGCCGCCCAGCCGGCGGCGCGAAGTGAGCCTCGAAATGGATGGGGGGAAGGTGTAACCATGTTCGCCGCGGAACCTGGCTTCATGCCGATTTGGTTTATCTTGTTCTTCGCTTTGCTCGTGCTCGGCGGCGGCGCCCTTTTGCTGGGCCTGATCGTATTCGCCCTCCTCCGCAACCGGCTTGGTCTGGCCGCACTCGTCGTCGGCGTTGCACTTGTCGGCTTGCTGTTATGCGGGGCGGTCGTCTGGTCGTACGTGGCCATGCGGCAATCCGAGAAGATTGCGACTCCCGCCGCCCCGCACGCGGTCGCCAATTCGATGAATGGCGCCGCCCACGCCGCTGCACACGGGTTGCAGAATTTCAAGGAGCACGCCGAGGTCATCAGGAATGAATTCATCGGCATTTCAGTCAAGCTGCTGTTGTTTGTCGCCCTTGTCGGTTTCCTAATCGTGATCGCTTTTCGGCGGCTGATGTCCCCAAGGCCGGCCTGCGATCGCTCCCGACTTTGGCCGATGTTACTGGTGATCCCGCTGATCGCATTGCTGGGCCTAGGCGGCGTCCGCCAGGCTTCCCGGAGCTACGACGGAACAACCATTAATATGCCTCCAATGCCGCCTGCATATAAAAACGCCTTACCTGCTCGGCAGCAGGCCTTGCTGCAAGCCCAAACACAGCAGCAAATCGCCCAGGCCGACATCCATCAACTGATGGACAAGGTAGACGCGCCGCGAATACCTTTGTCGCCGCCGCCAGCCGCCAAACCTGCCCACGCCCCATCGCCCACATCCGCGCCGAAGGCCCCAGCGAGTGCTTCCAAGGCGGAATCCGGCAACTCCAAGGCAGACGGCGCAAAAGCCGCTCACGCAGCGGTAAAAGAGGCCGATGATGCGCCTACGCCCGACAAGTCCTCGTCAGTACCGGCCAAACCCGAGGCAAAACCTAAATCCGCAAAGAAACCAAGCCGCAAGGAAAAGGATTCCACCGAACAGGAAAAACCCTCAACCGCCGCAACGTCGGTCGTCGCCGCCAAAACATCCCCCGGTCCGGCGCCCGCGGCCTCGCCCCCTTCCTGGATCAATAATCCGCCCAAGCGCGTCGGCGAGATCTGGCGCGAAGTGGTCGTCACCGATGAATATGCCACGATCGAGGAGTGCTACCGCGCTGCCGACATCCAGTTGCAACTTGCAACCTACAAGCACCTGGCGCAGCTCGTGGGCCTGCCAAACTACTCCGATGGCGATCTCCATCAGTTGCTAGATGGCCGCGTCACCGACGAACAGCTAACCTGGCTCGCCGATATGAGAATCGGCATCGATTACATCCGCAGCCAGATCGCCAGGGACGAATACGCGGCCACCACGGAGCGTTCCGTGGGTCCGATGATGAAACTGTACACGCTGATCGAGTTCACGCCCGCAATCGATCGCGAGCTGCGCCAGCACTGGGAAGTCCACGAGCGGAGAGATCGATTCATAATGCTCGGCGCAGGCGCCAGTTCGATCCTCGCGCTGATGGTTTGCGTCTTTGGCTTGCTGAAAATCGACACCTGGACCAAGGGTTATTACTCGAAGCGGTTGTTTCTTGGCGTGCCGGCGGCGATAATAGGAGTCTGGTTCTTAATCGCCATGTTTTTCGATTACTTGCACTAGTCGCCCGGTACATGCCCGATACGCCGCACGCCGACACGCTGCTGGTGGAGCAAATCCGCGCCGGCAAGCCGGACGCTTGGAATACGCTCATCGCGCAGTACGAAGGGCGGCTACTGTCGTTCATCGATAGCCGGCTGCACCGCCGGGCCGCCAGCGAAGACGTCGTGCAGGAGACGTTCGTCGGCTTTCTCACGAGCCTGCCGAACTACGATCACGCGCCGGCCGCTGGAGAGCTACTTGTTCTCCATCGCCGCCCACAAGCTCACCGACTATCTCCGCCGCGAGGGACGCCGTCCGGCACTGCCGCTTTCGTCCACGGCCGCCAGCAGCGCCGGAACGTGGGACATGGCCGGCGGAGGCCGCCCCGCCAGCAGCATCGCCCGCAGCGGCGAACGGCGAGGTCTGGAGGAAGAAGCCCTCGCCCGCGGCATCGCCGAACAAATCGCCCACTGGCGCGAAAAGCGCGACTGGGAAAAAGTAAAGTGCATGGAACTGCTGTTTGTCCGCGGCGCTGCCAACAAAGACGTAGCGGCCGCGCTGGGAATTAGCGAACAACAAGTCGCCAATTTCAAGTTCGATTTCCTCGACCGCCTTCGCAAGCTCGTCAAGCAACAAAGGCTCAACGAAGATGTGTTTCCGGAGCTTTATTCAGATGAATAACGGAAACCGCCGATGAACGCAAATGAACGCTGATAAGAATCAACCTTCACTCACTTTTCTACATCTGCGTGCATCAGCGTTCATCTGCGGTTAACTATGTCCGATCGATTCTCTAATTCCGAGCTCGAAGCATTCCTCGACGAGACGCTGCCCGTTGAGCGAATGGCAGTGGTCGAAGAAGCGATCCGCGCCAGCGGCGAGTTGCAGCAGCGGCTCGTCGCGATCAATGGCCGCCGCGACGCCGGCGTTCATTCGCTGGGCGAAATCTGGCGGCGCCACCGGCTTAGCTGCCCCTCGCGCGAGCAACTCGGCAGCTTTCTGTTAGGCGTTCTGCCGCCGGACGTGGCCGACTATATTAAGTTTCACGTCGAAACGATTCAGTGCCGCTACTGCACGGCAAGCATCAGCGATCTCAAGTCGCAGCAGTCGTCCACCGAACCCGAAATCACCCGCCGCCGCCAAAAATACTTTCAATCGAGCGTCGGCCACCTGCGCAAAAAATAACTCCTCGCCAGACGAACTGGTCGCTTCAGCGACCAGTTCTCCGCCCGATACCGAATGCCTCGTCGCGATCACTCCTGCAGCCCACTCAACAGCTCCTCAAAATGCCGTCGCGAATTCAGGCAGAACGAGTAATCGCGTGATCGTAAAACTGCATCCCTCCGCTTTCGTCGCTGGTTCTCGTCGCGTTCTCGCTCCATTTGCTCGCGTAAGCCCGCGACAAACGGCTGCAGTGCCTCGTTGGCCGCCGCGATGCCGAGATGCCGTTCCTGGGCATTCTTCGGCGTCTTCGCTACCTCAACCCATCGCCGCTTGGCCGCAATCAGCTCCGCCACATTCGACGATTTACCGCTTGGCGATTCCCCGTCGTTCTCGACAAACTGCTCCGGGTGATATCGCAGCTCTCGTAGTCGCTGCTGCCATTGCCCAACTTGCGACGCATCGCTCGATTCTTGCGCCACCGGCAGCCGCAACGTGGCCGAAACGGTGGCGAACTCCGGCGGCTCGAAGCCGAAGAATAGCCGCACGATCTGATCGGTCACCTGGTCATATTTCGCCCCGCCAATGCCGTGCAGGAACAAGTCGCTTAGCACGAGCCGCGCAAACAGCGTCGTAGTCAGCGCGCGGGTGCGCAGCTTGACACCACGCAACGACAATCGCACGAGTTGCTCGCTCGCCGACCCCGCATCCCTGTCGTCCGAAAGCGATAGCGAAATCGTGCGGGCCCGTCGGTCGGTGATCACGAGCTCATTGCCCGATTGCCGCGCATACAGCGCTCGCCGCTGCGGATCGTCGGCCGACCAGATCCAAAATGGCGCTTCCAGCCAACCATCGGCCGCATCCAGATCGGGTACCGGCTGGGCCCGGTTTCGCAGGTGATGCGCACGCCGGTATTGCGACAACGCATCGTTATGGGCCGCCCAAAATCGCGGCAGATTTGCCAACAAATGCGCTACAAACCAGGTGAACTCCGGCATTTGGCAGACGGCGCTTTGTGGCAACTCGAGCGTCTCGTTGTGCCACGATTCCTCCAACGCGTGCCGGCCCTGCGCCAATCGCAAGCCAAGGTTCGGCTGCTCCCGATTGCGCTCCATCACCAGCGGCCAAAGTTCCGCAACCATCGGGTCCGCCACGAGCGGCCGGATGAACGAGGACGCGCGCTCGGCAAACGTGCTGAACGTGGCCGCGTCGCGAATCACCCGCTCTTCGTACGGTACTTCCGCCGCCGGCTCATCGTACGAAACTGCTTCCACCCGCGGCTGCTGGATCGAACCCGTCGGCACGCGAATCGATGCCGTGCGGCACGTGTCGCTGTCGATCAGCAGATGAATGCCCACCCCGTGCAGCCGCCGCGCTAGCGATCCGAGTACGAAATTCTTGTACCACACTCCCGGGTGAAACAACTCCGGCTGATGGCCCGACAAGACGAACGGCACGCCGGAAATTTGCGAGATTGTCCGCGAGCTGTACGCAACGTTGCGATATTGCCTGGTGTAGCTCAGCGCTTGGTCGAAGAGCTCGTTTCGCACTGCCGCGCTCAACTCGGCAAGCGATCGCCCCTGCACGTCGTACTGCACGTACGACATTTGCTCGCGGTTGCGCGCTACGACGTCGGGCAACATCGCTAACGCCGGATCGATCAGCGTCTGACCGTCACCCGCAGGTGCGCGCAATGCCCGATACTCTCTTGCACGTTCCATCAGCATGGGTCAATGCGCACGTGTTGTCATGGCGTCTCGCAATCGTCTGGCCTTCAACTGCGATTCCGCGATTCCGATCGCCCGATCGAGCACCCGATGATAATACTCCAGCCGCTTGCGGCCATCATCCAGGCTGCCGCCGAAACTCCGCTCCTCTTCAAGATAAATCAAAGGCACCGGCAATTCGACTATCTTGAGTTGATGATACGCCGCCTGAACCCACAATTCGATCGGCATTCCGTATCCCGGTTCACTAATGGCAAGCTTTGCCAGCGCCGCCGACCGGTAGGCCTTGAATCCGCAAAATGCGTCGGTCAGCGATAAGCCAAGCCGCTCGTTCAGCTCGCGCGTGATCTGCACGTTGATTTGTCGCCGCTCTGCCGGCGCCTTCTGAGCATCGTCCTTGCTACACAAATAACGACTGCCGGAAACGATATCGACATCGCGGCAGGCGGCTACAAGCTGGCCGATTCGCTGCGGCTCGTGCTGGCCATCGCAATCGATCGTCACCAGCACGTCGTAACCGTTTTCAATGGCGTAATCGAACGCCGTTTTCAGCGCCGCTCCGTAACCGCGATTCGTCGCGTGCCGAATGGTGCGGACGTCGCTTCGCACCGCCAACAAGTCGAGGGTTCCGTCTGTCGAGCCATCGTCCACCACCAGCACGTCGCCCGCAGCCCGTACCACTTCATCGAGCACCGCCTTGACGTGCGAAAACTCGTTGTAAACCGGCAGCGCAGTAAGAAAGCGGGGCAATGGATTCATGTTTAGGGCCTCGACTGTAGCACACGCTCTTAGTCTGTCGCACTTCGCTCATAGTAGGCGCATGCCTGTCCCACAACGCATTTTAGATACCTGCCCACATCGGTCAACCGGCGCACCACGCACTGCCATGCAATCGTGCAATACGAAGCGGCTGATACTGCCACTGCTTGCCCAGTCGTTAAGATCGGATGCTTGCCGGCGGCGGATGCGTGTCGCCCGATTCCGCCGGTGGAGAATTTTTGTCGTGCGCATCGACCGCCGGCGATTGGCCCGCCTTCGTCGCTTCCGCACTTCCCGCGCCGGTAGAGGCGCCCGCCTCTGCGGAACTCTCCGTCGTGGCGGCCGCGACAAAGCGATATTTGAGAATTCGCGGTCCGTTAAGCTCCTCCAGCTCCAAAAGCATTTCTTTACCCACCAGGCTGCGGCCGTCCGGAATCCGATACACTTTGCGATCCAGATTTTTTCCCAATCGATACACCTGCATACGTTGCGGCCGATGGCCTTTCGCCTGCAACGAGCACTTGAAGTCGGCCAGTTGCGCCGCGCTATTCGTCATCATTTGCTCGACCAACAGCGTGCCGTCCTTATCCACGTGCGACTTCACGTCGAGCGTCAGGTCCTCCGTTCCTACCTCCATATCGCGATACACGCTAAATTCAAGCTGCTCGTCGGCTTCGACCTTAAAATCAACGCGCACCGGCTGCTTGCCGTACAATGCGTTTTTCAATTTGATGTCGAATGGAAACTTCGTGTCCGCATCCGCCGCCAACTGAAACGTGGATTGCGGCGGTTCGATCATCCAGCGTTCGGGCGCGAATCCAGATAGGGCCGCCCCTTCCGGACCGCCCGCAGCTTCACTTACGCCGCGGTCCTGGAGCACGACAATTTTCACCGATCCGCCCACGCCCTGGGGAAAGAAGTTTTTGAAGTGCAGCGAATTGTGGTGCGATTTGGAAGAATCGCTCGGCACTTGTCGCTTCTCGAATTGGGCGCTCATTCGCCAGCGCGTGATCGCCTCGTGCAAGCCCAGAACAAACGTCGGAGTCGGACCCACCTTAATCACTTGTTCGTGGCCTTGCATCGCGACCGCCGTTGAGCGGCCCAACAAATCGATTTGCTGCACGTGCACGCCCAGGTACAACACCTCTTGCGCCTGCTGGCTGTTCCACACGACCATCACCATCTGGCCGTCGCCCCGTAGGAAAATGCGGTTCTCACTGCCCGAGGGTAGCTGCATCTGCCCCAAGTATTGAGCGCCGCCCAACATCGCCGCCGTTGTCCGCCACGGCAGCAGCAGCTCAGCCGGCATGCCGTCAGCGCGCATCAAACCGTTTTCATCGTTGAACGGCTTGGGCACGATAATCGCATTCGCACCGCTGACTTTCGCCGCAATCAACCGCCGCACAAATTCGCTGGCGCGGGCTTTGAATGCCTCGGCGTTGCTCGGCGCCACATTGCTTGCCCGCGGAGGCGGTTCCACGATGACCCATCGCTGGGCGGAATTCGCTCGGGGCATTGCCAGCAGCTCGTTGAACTTGGCCTCGTTCGGTTGCTTATCCAAGCACAATTGCTCAAAGTCCCAGCTAACCTTCCCCGCTTGAGCGTTCGCGCTGGCCCAATCCCAGCTCATACCCATGCGAACATCTTGCCCAAAGCGAAAAAGCGCCGTGCGCAAATCGCCAATCCGCTTGTTCAGCCCCGGCAGCCCGGCAAAACCCGTGTCGTAGTCGCCGCCCAGTTGCCACCAGCGAACGCGGAGCGAAAGCCGCGTCATCACCGGCTCCAGCGCCGCCGACCAAACCGAAGAATCCTGCGAAAGAACTTCCGCAATCGATGCCGTATGGTGTGGCCGACCAGCAGCGGCCGCCGCTTGGCCGGGTGGCTGGTCGATGATTCCCACCGCGTCGATGTTCGATGCTCCCAGCAGCTCGACGAAGCGAATCAGTTCGTCGCCCCGCCGCGGATTATTCGCGTCGAACCACAACGGTACCTTCACCCAGTTAATCCCCACCTCCGGCAGCAACCGACTCAAATCTTGAAACGACAAGGGCCGGTCGCCGTCCGGCAGCGTCCAACCGAATTCCCCGCGCCGCGGCATCGTCAACGGTGGCACCACCACCAGGTCCACCGTGTGCCCGCCTAGCTGCTGCTCGACATCGCCGTGGCCGCCCCCCGATTTCGAGCTCTTCATCAGCACAACCATGCGATAGAAACCGTAGTCCGGTATTTTCGGTTGCCACTTGATCGTGCCTTCGTAGCCCTGTGGTCCCTCCCCCCCTTCAGTTACTTCCGCTCCCCGGCTGGGATTATCGACGATCAACTGCCCCTTCAACGGAAAATGTTGCCTTTGCAACTCCTTGTTGTCTCCATCGAGCAGTTGGAAATATATTTCCGGGTTCGGCTCCCGAATGCCCGATAAAGCGCATTTCACCTCGATGCCGTTCAGATCGGTGTAAACGTTGCACGCGTTGTTGGTCGACACATCGATCCGCGGCAATCGCCCGAGTCGCACGTCGGCCAGCGACACGTGCCCGCGCAAATCACCCTTGCTGCCGCGCAGCACTTGCAGTCCGATCACCACCCGATCGATCGCCCGATCCCGCGGCTCGATCTGCTCCAAACGAACTGCGCGCCAACCGTTGGTACTGGCAAGCGGTTCGGTTTTTTCCGTTTGCAACACGCGCCCGGTCGAGTCGCAGAAACTAAGTGTGATCACCACCGTACTGTGTTTCAGCCCCGTGTTCTTGATTTGCGCATCGAACACGTAACTAAACCGCGACATCACGCGAATCGGCGGGCTGACTACCGCTGCCGCAGCGCCGTCCAAATCAATTTGAAGGCACTTGTGGCCGACCGCCGTGGCGTCGTCCTCAATCGCCATATTCACATAATGCGGATAACCCAAGCCCGTTTTGCGGACCCACCGATCCGGCCAACCGTCGTAATTCACATCCCAATCTTCGCCAAACGCGCAGTGAAATACCGGCACCGCGTCCGGTTGCCGGGCTTCTTCCGCGGTAACGTTTACTGCTAAAATCAGCGCCGCGACGAGCGCGAACACCGCGTGCGATTTAGAACCTTTCCCAGAACTGTCGGGGACTGGCCGGGCACCGTCGCCGGGATGGCCGTCCGGAATCTCCGAAGCAAAATGTGCCTGTCCCCCTTTCTGCGGACGGTTCTGGGACAGGCTCTTAGCTACCCGCCGGCTGTCGGATTGCGCACTTACTGAACTCATGCACAAATCTACGGCATTGTGAACCGGAGCACGCAGCGACACGCATATAATAAAAGCCGATTTCTCGTTCTCTCCCTGCCTCTCGCATCCTGCACTCTCCATCCTTCCCCTATGATCGTCAAAATCGGAATCCAAACGCGCAGCCTCCGTCAGCCCCTGCGCCAGGCACTGGTGACCGCTTCGCGCCTCGGAGCCCAGGGCATCGAGATCGATGCCCGCTCCGAATTGCGGCCAAGCGAGCTCTCGCGCACCGGTTTGCGCGAATTCCACAAGCTGCTCAACGACTTGAACCTCCGTGTTTCCGCCGTGGCGTTTCCTACGCGGCGCGGCTACGACGAGCCCGACGAACTGGAACGCCGCGTCCTCGCTACTCACGAGGCCATTCGGTTTGCCGCCGATTTGCGGACCGATGTTGTCGTCAATCGCATCGGCCGCGTGCCGGAGAAGTCAGAAGATCCCGCCTTTCAACGCCTTGTTCAAGCGCTCACTGCCGTAGCTGCGTATGGCGAGCGAATGGGTGCCCGCCTGGCTGCCCAAACCGCCGAAGTCAGCCCCCAGGACCTCGCCCGCGTGATTGCGGCGCTTCCGGAACACTCGATCGGCATCGACCTGCATCCCAGCGGCCTGATCGTCGCCGGTCATTCGCCAATCGAAGCCGTCGAAACGCTTGGTGCCCATATTCTACATGTTCACGCCTGCGATGCCGTGCGAAATTCGGCGACGCGGCGAACGACCGAAGTCGAGCTCGGCCGCGGTTCGGCCGATTTTGCCGAGCTGCTCGGCCGGCTCACCGAATTCAACTATCGCGGCTGGGCGACGATCGAACGCCGCGAATCGCCCAATCCGATCCCCGAGATCGAAAACGCAGTCGCCTACTTGCGTTCCATGTAGCCGAGTTGCTCCGAAACTCGTAGCCCGCATCAAAAAACGGTCCGCGCATCCTGCTCGTCACAACCGGTCTCCGCGGAGCAACCCGACCATCGAAGTTGGACAGCCCGACCTTCGTGTCGTATGAGATATTGGGGCAAAGTTGCTCCATTTTGCGATCCGACAATTTCACCACGTTGCTGGCAGAGTGCGATGGACGTTCTTTCTCCTAACCGCGATTTCGCTGCTTCAAATGGCACGAGTCCACTCGCACCCGCGCTCACCCCGCCGAATCCTGCGCCCAGCGCGGCGATACAATCGCCACGCGGGGTAGCGATTCCGTTCCCCTCGCTGTTCCGCCCGAGCCCGCAAGCTTGCTAGAGACTGGCTTGCCACGCGCCGAGTTGGAATCGCTGGTACTCAAGATCTTGCTGCAGCGCGGAACCTGTACGGGCAGCGTCATCAGCGAAATGGCCTGCCTGCCGCGCACCATTGTCGGCGAGGCGCTCGATCGAATTCGCAACGAGCTGCTGGTCACGATCAAGTCGTCGTCCGGTATTCAGGATTACGTGTATCAGCTCACCGAGGCTGGGTTTAAGCGGGCCCAGCAGCACGCGGCACGCTGCAATTTTGTTGGCCCCGCCCCCGTCGTCTTCGACGACTATGTCGCCTCGATTTATCGCCAGTCGCTGCAACGGGCTCCGTTCACGTTGGGCCAGTTGCGCCGTGCGCTGGCCAGCATGGTCCTGCAGCCGAGCCTCATTAGCCAGATCGGTCAGGCTCTCAACGACGGCCGCGGCTTGTTTCTGTACGGCGCCCCCGGCAACGGCAAAACGAGCATTGCAGAACGAGTTTGCAGTGCATTCGGCCAGAGCGTCTGGATTCCGCAAGTGGTGACGATCCACGGAGAGCTGATGAGGATTTACGACCCTAGTTGCCACGAGGCCGTCAAGTCCCCCCAGCTCGACACCCTCAAGCACGATCGCCGCTGGGTACTGATTCGCCGGCCAACCATCATCGTGGGCGGCGAGCTCACGCTCGAATATTTGGAAACGCGATTCAACACCGCCGCCGGCATCGCCGAAGCGCCCGTGCAGCTCAAATCCAACTGCGGCACGCTGGTGATCGACGACTTCGGCCGCCAGCGCGTTAGCAGCACCGATATCCTCAACCGGCTCATCGTTCCGCTAGAAAAGCATTACGACTTTCTCTACCTGGCCAGTGGACGGCAGATCCAAGTGCCTTTCGACGAGCTGCTAGTCCTTTCCACCAATCTTGAACCGCGCGATTTACTCGATGAAGCGTTCCTGCGGCGGATTCCCTACAAAGTTGAAATTGGCGATCCGACGGAAGTCCAGTTCCGCGAATTGATGAAAACGCAGGCCGCCTCGCTCGGCTTCGAACTCGAAGCCGGCGCGATCGACCATTTGATCGATCAACATTATCGCCGCGCACACCGCCCGTTCCGCTTCTGCCATCCGCGCGACCTGTTGCGGCAAATCAAGAACTTCTGCGAAGTCCACGCCCAACCAAAACGTCTCACGCCTGATAACCTCGACCTGGCTGTGCAAAACTATTTCGCCGGCCTTTAGCCTCGGCCGCGAAGCCAAATTTGCTCCTCGATTTTAGCTGTTTCCAATCTGGGAATTTTTTCGTTGGATTTGGCCATCACTTGTGCTAGGCTCGTCCTCTGAGATGACCGTCCGGGCGTAGCTGCCGTAGCGCTCGCCGGAGGCAGGCCGCTTGAGAAGCCACGAACGACTTCCAATGCCAATTGGAAGAGACGCGGAGCGCTTTCCCACAACCTGCCGCCGGCCCCCATTGGGACCCCAGCAAATTGCGCTCAGACGGTTGGGAAAGAGACCGCCCGCGCGCTCCCGTGCGCGCCGGTCCCTGGCCCAGAGGGCCCTTCATTTTTTTTATTGTCGCCAGCCCACCGCGAGTAAGCAGCAAAATCGTTGGCCATTCGCTTGCGGTTTCGCTCCAAAGCGCGGTGGGACGAGTTGAGAGATCCGCATGGCACGCCCAGTGACGGTCAGCATTCCGCACTCGTTAGGAAAAGACGAAGCCCGCAAACGGATTGAACAGGGTTTCGGCCGCATGCGCCAGCAAATGGCCAGCGGCGTAGGCGGAGTGCTGGGCGGCATGCTCTCGTTCCAAGAAAACTGGGAAGGCGATCGGCTTAATTTTGAAGGAACCGGACTCGGCCAGAAGATAACTGGTCGGCTCGACGTCCGGGCCAGCAGCGTGGATATTCAACTCGATCTGCCGGAAATTCTCGCCGCAATTGCCGACCGCATTGCCGCGAAACTGAAGACAGAGGGTCAGAAAATGCTGGAGAAGAAGTAAATTCTCTGCGAGGATGGACGACGCCGGATCCAGGAGGGCAGTGAGTTGTCTTACCTCGCACGCCGTGTCCCGCGCCTTTCCCAAATAACATCATCTAACCACGAGTTCACCATGCGCTATCTTTTCGCCGCTGCCTGTATCTTCATGTGCCCTTGCCTGCTTCACGCCGAGGAAACCCGCCGGCCCAATATCGTGTTCATCCTGGCCGATGATTTAGGCTACACCGATCTTGCCTGCTACGGCAGCAAATATTACGAAACTCCCAACATCGATCGGCTCGCCGCGGCGGGCATGCGATTCACCGACGGCTACACGTGCGGGCCCAATTGTCAGCCCACGCGAGCCGCGCTCATGAGCGGCCAATATGCACCGCGAACCGGAGTTTATACCGTGGGCGATATTGACCGGTTCAATTGGCAGAGCCGGCCGCTTCGGCCCGTCGATAACGTTACCTCTTTGCCGCTCAATAAGATCACCATTGCCGACACGCTAAAACAGGCCGGCTACGCGACAGGCATGTTCGGCAAGTGGCACCTCGGAAAGGACGCCAAACATCACCCCAGCCAACGCGGGTTCGACGAGGCCATCGAATCCTCCGGGAAACACTTCGACTTTAAAACCGACCCGCCCACCGAGTATCCCAAGGGCGAATATCTGGCCGATTTTCTCACCGACCACGCGGTCGATTTCATCAACCGGCACCGTGACCAGCCGTTCTTTTTGTATCTGCCTCACTACGCGGTCCACGCCCCGCACGATGCCAAGAAAGACTTGATCGAAAAATTCCACGACAAGCCGCCAGTGGGCGGCCACAATAGTCCCGTCTACGCCGCAATGATCGCCAGCGTGGACGAGAGCGTCGGCCGCGTCGTGGCCACGCTCGATAAGCTCGGGCTTTCCGAAAACACACTGGTCATTTTTTCCAGCGATAACGGCGGCGTCGGCGGATACGAACGCGCGGGACTCACCAAAGGGGGAATTACCGACAACGCGCCGCTCAAAGGTGGCAAGGGAATGCTGTACGAAGGCGGAGTCCGCGTCCCATACATCTTTCGGTGGAAAGGAAAAATCGCACCCGGCCAAACCAACACGGCCCAGATCAACTCAGTCGATTTGTATCCAACATTGGTCGAGCTTGCCGGCGCAAAGCGCCCGCAACATTACGCGCTCGATGGCGTAAGTTACGCACCGCTGCTCCTCGGCACAAAGCAGCGGCTGAGTCGTGATGCGATCTTCTGGCACTTTCCCGGTTATCTCGGCGCTGGTCCCGGCCAGTGGCGTACGACCCCGGCCGGGTCCGTCCGCGCGGGCGATTGGAAGCTCATCGAGTTCTTCGAGGACAATAAACTCGAACTCTACAACCTAAAAGACGATATGGGCGAAGAGCATAATCTTGCCACGAAAAATGCCGATAAGACCAAGGAGTTACACAACACGCTTCTCGCTTGGCGCGAGAAGGTGGGCGCGAAAATGCCCACGCCCAACACGGATATTAAAGATAAATCGGACCGTCCGCAAAGGAAAAGGAATCAACGCAAGAAGCGCGTACAAGCCACACCGTGACGGACGCTCTTCGAATGACGGAACGGTGCGGTCTTACCGCGCCTTGCGGCGGAGCGAGTTTCGCTGCGGCACAATGTGATCGACGGGCGGCTGCGGAGATTCCGCCGTGGACCGGCAATACGATAAACACAGCAACGCGTAGGCCGTCACGAGGTTCGGATCGCCTTCGAGCCAAAGCGGTGTTTTGTTGACCCAGCTTCCATTCGCGTTCTGTGTCTCAATGTATTTCTGGGCGAGCTCGGCGCGCCAATCGTGCGAGTGACCTTGGCTATCGACAATGTTTTCATCGCCAATCGCGGCGAGTGCTTTGGCGAACGTGTGGTAATAATAATACAGCCCCTGCACTCCCATGCCGGGATTTTCATCCAGCGTATAGTGCTTCTGAATCCATTCGTACGCGGCCTTCACACGCGGGTCGTCGCGCGTAACGCCGGCATAAATCATGCTTTTAAGCCCAGAGTAGGTCATCGAACCGTAACTTCGCAGGCCACCGTCGGGTGTTTGCCCGGCCGGGCTTCCACCACCTGCGGCAACCGTATAGTAGAACCCGCCGTCGTTTACTTTCGCCGCGAATGGGCTGGTGTTCTTATCCGACTCGAGATTCTGGCAGCGTGAAACGAAGATCAGTGCTTTTTGCATCGCTGGATCGTCCTTTCCACGGCCGATTGCGTGTAGAGCGTCCATCAGAAAGCTGGTATTCGACAAGTCCGGCCGGCTGGCCGAGCCGTATCCAGCTCCGCCGTAGCTCAAGTCCGAAGCATCTTTCCCTTCATCTTCATCCCATTGTTCCTTCTTGACGAACTTTTCCGCATTTGCGAGTAGCTTGTCGTAATGGTGATTCTTGTTGGCCTCCTGAAAGCAAACGATCGCCAGGCATGTTTCGTAGTTTTTATGATTGCTGCCCTTCTGATAAACGCCACCGTCGTCGTGCACGTTGCCTTCGAGATACTTGAGCGCCTTGGCGACGACGGGATCTTGCGGAGTGCGACCCGAACGGACCAGTGCAGCCCCGACAATCGCCGTGATACCGGGCCCGGAGCTCGCGCTGAATGAGCCATCGTTGGCCTGGGCCTGTTTTAAAAAGTCGGCGGCCCGATTGATCGCGTCGTTGAGCTTGGCGCGATTCAATTTGGAATTTTGCGAGTTCTCTGCCGCCGTCGATTGGACTGCAAAGGCGGCGAAAAAGACGGACCAAATCAACATCCACTTTGCAGCAGACGCGGAGCGGACATCACGTAGATTTGTCATCGGATTATCCATTCATAAAATGCCGCGAGATTAATAGCCACCGGCCGTAGGCGGCTCGCCCATGTTAATCGTATGCCGCCATGGCAACAAGGAACACGATCCAAATCACCAGGAGCGCGCACGCAATGATAAATTGCCCGCGGTTTTGCTTTAGAGTTCGCCACGGACGTGTCGAACTTTTCGCCACCCCGTTCTGAAGCTGGTGCCGGTTTGGCATAGCATTTGGCATGATTGCCGGACGAATACGGCGAAAGTGGCGGGGCTTTTTGAGTGGCTGCTACGAATCCGACGTAATGGGCAAAAAAGCGTCATGCAGACCGTCGTCAAAATCGAACACGTTGTCGAAATCTTCGCGGCGATCGCTGTCGGTTTTTTTCATCTGACCGATATCGATCAGGTTGAATACTATTTCACCGAAGTCGCCGGTTGAGTGCACTCCCCACTCGCTGAGGACGTTCTTGGCGAGCATGCCGTATTGCTGAATCGCATATTGGCGGATCGACTCGCAGAGCTGCTGCCCGGTGACATGGCGCTCCTCTTCAACTTCGGACGATTCGCCCGGTGGCATGCCACCTAATCCGAGCTGCTCGTGCGCGAACCGCAAGGCTTCAAATACAAAAAAATATGCGTCGCGGTGATAACGCCGATCGCGCCGCAATAATTCCGCAAGTGGATGATCAGGATCTATCATGCTCCTATTGTCTGTCAAACAAGTGGTTTAGGCAACCATCTGTGAAAAAACTACGGGGCGCACGCGTTGGGGAACCGCATTCCGAAATACGGCAGCGGCCGCTTTCGTGGCTTTGTGCTGGCAGCCGGACGCCCGTTGCGGCTACGGGGTTTCGCCATCCGCATCGTGCCACATGTCGTCCGAATCAATCGGGGGCTCTTCCTCGGCATGGTCGTGGCGCAGCACGGTGTCCTCCAATTTGGCGAGCTCCGGCGGCAATTCCTCGGTAGAAACTTCATCGACCGTTTCTTCGACCACCGTGGCGGACTGACCATTTCGCGTTCTTCTCTCGCGTTTCAGGACGGTGAGGACATCGGCCGCATCGATGACAATTCGCCGCATGTCCTCGGTTTCAACCAGCACTTGGCCGGCGAGGATTTCTTGCGCGAGGACGCGGGCCCGGCCATTGTTCGTGATAATGTCGGCGCCCACAGGCGGCAACTCGCGCTGAAGATCCTGGTACGTGTCGTACTCGTAGCGCAGGCAACATTTCAGCCGGCCACAGCGGCCCGAAATCTTGCTCGGGTCGAGCGTCGCCCGTTGCAGCTTGGCCATCTTCATCGAGACCGGCGGCATTTCGCTAAGGTGCGTGTTGCAGCAGACGGGCTTGCCGCAATCGCCGTAATCCGCCAGTAGTTTGGCCTCGTCCCGCACGCCGATTTGCCGCATCTCGATCCGCGTTTGAAATTCGGTCGCGAGCGTCTTCACCAGTTCGCGAAAATCAATCCGAGCATCGGCAAGGTAATAAACAACCACGCGCTCTCCGCCGTACAGATGTTCGACATCGACGAGTTTCATCTCGAGAGCCTGCCGCTGGATTTCGCGCTGGCAAACCTCATATTCGCGGCGTTCCTGTTCGAACATCTTGCGCAGCGTCGCGCACATCGTCATCCGTCAATCGCCGCAGAATCTGGCCCTGCTTGGCATCTTTGAGTCCGGCGACTGCTTCCTCGGTTGCTTCGCACAACACTTCGCCCGATTCCAAACCACGGTTGGTGCGCACGATCACCTGGTCGCCGCGCACAAAGGTGTCGCGGCCTCGCGGCGTAAACACGCCGAGGTTGCGCATCACTCCATGGCGAACGACGTATCGGGGCATCGGTGATTTCAGATTTCGACCAGTCGGGTCGTTCCTAAGTATATCGTCTTGGGCTACAAAACCCTACAGAGAACGAGATACCGGCGAATCGCTCTGTCATTGCGAAAAAAATAGTTCGGCTCACACAAACAATGCTGGCAGGGTGCCACCAACTCCTAATGAGCCGGATTCCGCCAGGCGATGTCCGCCGTCTCAACTCGCCAATCGAGGCCGAAATAGCCCCAGGCGCGCACGCCGGCCGTTCCTTCAGAGAGCGTTTTGGGTTCCAGGATCATCAAGTCGGGATAGACAATTCCGGACACGAACCAGCGCAGCCGGTTGGTTAGCCGCATGCCGGCCAGGCCCGTGCCGGCAACGATGCCGACCGTTGCGGTGTCGCTGCCGGGCCGGGGCCGCACCGCGACCACGGCCAGAGAATCGCTCGTCTCGGTCCGCGTACCGACGCGCACGTGGCCGCGGCGCACCTCGAGAGGCGAAGTTGCCAGCAATTGCTGCCAAGCGCTATTCGTGTCTGCGTTGCCGTACAGAATTACGTTGCGATTGGTGTCGTGGTTGAAATCGAAGCGCGAATCGGGAAGCACTTCGAGCGCGCCGCCGCCGCGATAGTAAAACGTTTCCGCGTCGTAGCGGGCCTTCGCCGCCGCCCAGGCATTTTCGTCTCCATTTCCGACCGTTCCATAGACCAACACCACGCGATTATCAAATGCGGAGTTGAATGTACCGTAACGTGCGGGACCTTTTAGCTGTGGTGCGGGCAGACCGGCTGCCGACCATTCGTCGCCTTGCCGCTCGAACCATAACTTGTACGGCTCGCCCGGCCAATTGAGCCAATTCAGCTCTTTGCCATCAAGCGTCACATCGATGGGTTGATCCGGCGCAAGTGGGCGACATCGATCGACAGCCGAGCCACATTCGATGTATTGCCGACGAACGTGCGGGCTTGCGTGTTTTGTCGAATGGCAACATGGCTCGGACTGAATTGCTCTTGCTGCGCTTCGATGCTCACCCAATCGCACGCAGAAGACTCCGCCGGATTTGCCGTCGTGAAATCGACAAACGATTGATCCGCCGCGGACCGCTTCGATTGTTGCCTGAAGAATTCCATCATGGGCGGCCAATCGCAACACTCGTTGCCCCACCAGTGATCGGCAGCCGGTTGCTCGAAATATACGAAGTTGGGATGAAACGCTGCCAGCCGGGTGCGCATGAAGCGCGCCTGGGCGACCGGCACCGTTTGATCGGCCGCGCCGTGCAGCACATAGACACCCATGTTCGCGAGATTGGTGAGCATTTTTAAGGTATCGCTGGCCGAGAAGCCGCGCAGCATCAAGGCGTCGATATTGCTCGGCGTTTCCATCGAGGGCATGCCGCCGCCGTATGACCAATAACTGATCCAGCCAGAGCTTGGCCCGATAGCGGCGAACTGGTCGGGTCGCGTCACGCCGATGTGCCACACACCGTGTCCGCCCATCGAGTGGCCCGTCAAATACGTGCGGTGCGGATCGCATGGATAGTGGCTGCGCAGCGTCCGCCATGGCCTCGAAAACGTCATCTTGAGACCACTCTTCCCAATCGAATCCATAGGGGCGGCGACCCTGCGGGGCCAGAATATGTGCCCACGGCTTGGCGCGCGCACTGGGCGATATGATCGCCGCATGAAGTACCGGCGCCGTGCAGCGTGACGATCAGACCGGGCGCTTCGCCGGGCGCCGCTTTTTCGGAGTCGGCTGGCTGCGGCGCGGCTGCTGCTGGCGTTTCGGCCGCGAGGCGCAACGCGTAAGGCTGCACGCTGCCATCGATCTTGCTGCGAAATGTGCGAATCTGGATGTCGTGCGGGCCGACGCGCTTCAATACGATTTCGGCCTCGGCGAGCGTTTTGTCGCCCTTGTTGTCTTTCGCTTCCTTCCGTGAACCTTCGGGCGCCATGAATCGGATTTTGAAGTGAGGTTCGGCGTTCGCATCGTCGCCGCTTGTCGGAATTTCGAAGGCCACTTTGCGGACCGACAGCGGCGCAAGGGGCCCAACGGGCGTCGATCGCGCCTCGCCGTTCTTCAACTGGCATTCGATTTTCGCGTTGTCAATCCAATCGCGAGTGGCGTTGATGATGGGCACGGCGCCCCAAACCCAACCGGGCTTCTTCTCATCGCGCACGAGCGTGGGCAGCGTGCGGTCTTGCTCGTCGATCAATATCGAATTGTCGGGCGCCGCCACGAGCCGTGCCTTTAATTTGTCGGCGCCCAAGTGAAAGAGCAGCGTGTTCTGTCCCTTCTTGACGAGCACCGGTAATCGCAACCAGCCCGCTCCGTACGGATCACCCGCGTGCGGCTCGCCGTTGACATACACCATGGCATGCCCGGCGGCCTCGAGCATCATCACGCGCTCGGCCGGCGCATCGAAGCTCGTGAATGCATATCCGCCGCGCAGTTTCTGCGTATCGAGCGTGCCATCGTCCCCCGCTTTCACAGCACTCCACATGCTGACCTTGCCGTCGGGCGCTTTGACCGTTTGACCCGCGGCCGGATCCTTCCATGTGCCGGTCACAAGTTGTGCTTCCACCGCATCGCGCTGCAGCGGCAGCCGCCCGTACTGGCCGACCGCGGGCAGAACGAGGTAATCGGTCGGCGTAATGACTGCCGGCAGTTTGGCAGCGGGTTTTTTCGGCTCGTCGGCGCTCGCGGCGGCAACGACGGTTGTGAGTGCCAGGAGAGAATAAAAAGCGGAGCGTGGCGACATTCTCGATTTCATGCCGCCAATTGTAGACGTCGACCCGCTGCAACAAAAGACGCTGAATCGACTTGTGGTCCAAGCTTCGGCGTGCGATCCACGCAATTACAACGACAAGGACGAGTGCTATTTGAGCACCGATCAGGCATCCAAATTTAGAACCTATCCGAGAACCGTCGGGGACTGGCGCATTTTGCGGAGTCTTCGGAGCAAAATGTGCCTGTCCCCCTCTCGGCAGACGGTTCTCGGATAGGTTCTTAGAGCACTGTGACGTTGTTGGAGGAACCTTTGATGCTGAAGATATCGAGATTTAGAGACGACGCCCCGGCATGATTCGAACATGCGACCAACGGTTTAGGAAAGCCTAGACGTAGGCGCTCATAGGATTCTGACAGAGTATTTACCGAGAATTGCGCTACGTCGATTGGCTGCGAATGAGGCTAGACGGGTCGCACAGCCTGAAAAGTGGGAACAGTTTTCGGACTGTTCCCACTTTTTATTGCGTGGCAGCGTGGTCCTGATCGTGTGGCTGCGGGGGTACTCTGCATCATCACGCCACACTGTTCGCCGATGCGGCGGCATGTACGGCGTTTCATTGTTGGGTATATGTTGAAAACGGGTACGCTGCGTATCGAATTTTCAACATGCTCGCCCGTCGGCGGCATCACTTTCCAAAGTGCTACGTGATATTTTCGAGGGGGGCGGCGGCGAGAGTAATCGCGCAGAATGTGGCGTGGAATCTGTGGGGCATGGTGGCGCCCCCCCTAGATGGGGCTCCCCGGATTTAGCCAGAGGCCGCAGGGGGCCGCGTGCTGGGTGCTGTGCTGTGCTGTGCTGTGCTGTGCTGTGCTGTGCTGTGCTGTGCTACGTCAGCAAGCGTTGCACGGTCATCGCTGCGAAAGCCTTGCCGCTAGTGGTGACGTGGCCCGCGTTGTTCAAGCGTTCGGCAATCGCGCGGTAAGACTCGCCTGCGTTCCGCCATGCCCGTACATCGTCGATTAGAAACGAGTAGCAGTCGTCACGGCGTTTGGCGGCGTTGGCTGCGGCCTTCCGTTGCGCACGTGGCAGGCCCTTTTCGATTCCCTTTCGGCGCCAATCCTCTGGTACCTGTAGCCTGTGTTTGCGATTATGGCACCCGAGTTTGACGCCACGGCGTTTGGCTGCGGCTAGAGCGGCCTTGGTACGGTCGGAAATATCTTTGGCCTCTTTCTCGGCAACGGATGCCAATATGTTGATAGTAAAATCGTCCGCATGGGGATTGTCACAACATACGAAGGCCACTCCCGATTCTCTCAGGCAGGCGGTAAAGGCCACGTTGCGGGCCAGTCTTGTGATATTGGCGATTACCAGCGTGGAACGCTGCGCCCTTGCCCGTGCAACGGCCTTGGCTATCTCTACGCGGTCGCTTCGTTTGCCGGATTCAATCTCGGTGAATTCTGCCACGATCTTTGCGCTTCGCGTCTGGCGAGGTCTGCGACGGCCTTGCGTTGTGCATCCAATCCCAAGCCGGATGCCCCTTGGCGTTTGGTGCTGACACGATAATAGGCGACGATCTTTTCGATATGCTTTTCCATGGGGGGTAGCTCCGATACTGGTTTTGATCTTGCTACTGCCAGTGTAACAGGCCGCTAGACTGTTGTCAAGCAGATTGTTACCAGCTAACTCGGAATAATTCTGGCCGATTCTTGACCAGTTCCGCGCAGCAGAGCGGCATGGCGTGGCCGACGGCACGAAGGGGCAGTATGGCCATGCCGTCAACCACGACCGCACTACGCGAGCCCCGCGCCACCGGGCCGACCACTAACACCGGCCAGATGATGTTGCCGCATAGGGGCTGTGTAGGAGTGTGGAATTGGGCGCCGTGTACGGGCGCAATTTCCGACCATGTATGGACGCATGAGTGTGGGCCATGCATGTACCAGCGGCGCAGACAGTACGGCCGATCAGGGCCTACCCATGCATTGGCCGGTGAGCGCAGTGGTAGGCATGGTGAGTGTGGGTAAGCGCTTGCGCAGGGTAACACACAATCATATGCGCAGCCGTGCGGCGTGCGCTGCTGTATAGGGCGGCAAACCGCACACACTAGCGCGCACGCGGGCACCACACATAGGCCCCCTCAGTCAAACGGCATATAGCCCCCCCTCAGTCAAACGGCATATAGCCCCCCACTGCCAATCGGCATATAGGCCCACTGGCTGCCACTACCACGCATGGTGCTGGCCGCACACACATACACCCCCCCTTGCGCGCTGGGGTCGCTGCGCCGGGGCCGTAGGTGATGATGAGTGCGACCGCAATCAGTCTCATATCGATGTGAGAAACGACCCCGCTGGAATCTTTCATCGATGTTGCTGAAACATAGCAGAGGATTGCGATTGCACGCTTTTTCAAATTTTGCTATGATTTTGGCCGTCGATGGTAACTAATCATCGGCTTCTGACGGAACGGCTCACACTCTCTCTCGCGCTGCGGACGCATGGCGCCGCACCTCTTACGCGGGAGCCTATCATGTCGTCTAAGTTACTGCCCTTCCCGGCGGTCGTCGAACTTTTAGGGTGCTCCGATGGCACCTTGCGTTCCCTAGATCAGGAGCTGCATCCAATCCGCTTGCGGCCACGTGGCAAGCGTTTCTATCGGAGAGATTTGATCGACGATTTCTTATCGCAGCGCCAATGGCCGCGGAATTCGGTGAGTCGCAGTCGGCAAGCAACTTGCCCGAGTGATCTATCCCTCACGGCTCCGCGATTTGCTTGGCTGCGATGTTGCGGCCAGTAGTTTCTTTTCACTCATTATCAATGAGGTTTTCTTTATGGTCACACTTGTAATCCTACTGTCGTTTCTTTTCTGTTTGGGCGTTGTCTACGGCGATTCGCGCGGTTTGGTCCGCCATCAGTCGCAAGATTTTATCCCGCTCGAACAGCTCGCTCGCGAGCAACGGCCGGCGTGGACCACTGCCGAGAAACTGATCGCAAAACGCATTTTGGATGTTTCGCTTTTGAATGGAGTAGAGGTGATCCCAGCCGCAAACATGACATCAAAAGTGCCGAGCGCGGTCGATGCGATCATACGGCACCGCATGGCGCAGCAGCGGCCCGAGCGCGGCCCGCAGTCGCCAAACCCACACGCGCACCACACTGTAGAGCGCGTCGCAAAGGATACCGGCCTGAGCGCAGAAAGTGTATTGGGCGAAGCGCGATCAATCGGCGCGGTTGCCGTCGATCGCTACCGGCGGGCCTGAGCAAATCGTGTGGTCGGTGTTTGATCGCTGGTGGCGTTCACCGGCGAATCGGCAAGCGGCCAAAATGCGCGATGCAAACAGGCGTGCGACCGTGAGCGCGGAACAAGTCAAAGAGCGATCAAAGGAAATGTCCCGCGATCAAGCGCTGGCCGATGCGGCCGCACGTGAGCGCGTTCGATGTTGCCGCGCGCGGCATGAGCGCCGGATCCGGACGATTTGTATTTGATCGGCGAAGTCGAATGAACCACTGTCGGGCGGCCGGCGCGGCGGGCCTCTTGATCGGGGGCTCGCCGGCCGGTTGCTTTTTTTTCAATCACAACCTTAACCTTATGAAAGAGACGACAGTGAATCCGACAGTAACAGCTACAGCAGCATCTCCGTATACAGCCACATCCGAGTCTAACCTACATCTGCTAAATGAAGCGCTCCGCCTGGCAGGCTTGGGTTTGAGGATCATCCCAAACTGGTCACCTTTCCCACTGCTCGACCACTGTAGTTGCCGGAAGCGTGCCAAGTGCAGAACGCCTTGCAAGCACCCAAGCATTCTTAAGTGGCAAGAGCTGGCGTCCAGCGACCCCGCGCAGATAAACAAGTGGTGGGCTAAGCAGCCGGACGCAAATGTAGGTGTACTGTGCGGCGGCAGATTGCTAGTCATCGACGTTGATGTCCGCGGTGACATCGACGGCCGTTTGGTCCTGGACCGCTTAGAAGCTGAGCACGGCAAACTGCCCAAGGATTGGACAGTACAAACTGCATCCGGCGATGGTCGCCACTATTACTATTGGTTGCCAGATGATACCGAACTTGCGAGCTGCGACAAGTGGCGAGAACACGGTTTAGAGTTTCGGTCGGCGGGCAAACAGGTTGTATGTCCGCCTAGCCGGAATGCAAGTGGCCAGTATGAATGGCTGGCGCAGAGTGGTCCTCTGCCTCCACTGCTTCCCGAAACGTGGATTCACTTTCTCAAACGTATAAAGCCGAGCTCTTCTAATTCTCGTTCCAAAACCAATTCTGATAAGAGTCGAGCGGCAGCAGCCAAACCAGATCGCGTTGATCTTGCGCAGACTTATCATGGTTTAACCACGAATCGTACACAGCCAAGCCATAGCCCAGATAAGCCTGATAAGCAGATAACTAGAACTCAGGTTATCTGGTTATCTGGGCCAAACCTACCACCGACTGTGCAAGAGCAGATCAACGAAGTCGTCACCAAGACCTACCCGCACAAAACAGGGACGCGAAACGGATGCCTTGTACGCTTAGGCCAGCAACTCTTAGCTATCCGGGAACTGCGGGAACAGGACAGTGAATGGTTTGAGCCAATTATCCAATCCTGGCTGGACTTGGCAGAACCTCGTATTGGGTCGCGTGATCTTGCAGACAGCATGGCCGAGTGGAATTACCTTTGGGGGACGTGGCTAAAAACATCCTTTGGGAACGTACTAGTGAAAGCGCGAGAATACATGTTGACCCGCTCTACCCCGCCTCTCCCCGAGCATGGCTACCGTTCAGCAAAAGCGCGGCGAACTAGTCGCCTTGTGCGCAGCAATGCAGGCCACAGCAGCCGATGATGACGGCGTGTGGTTTCTGAGCACCCGAAACGCTGCGCGCGAAATCGGACTGGATCCGGAAAAGAATCGGCGGTTCGTCGGCGGCGTGTTCAACCAGATGGTGAAGGACGGCATTCTTGAAAAGGTCGGTGAGCATATACAGGGAAGCATGAAGGCACAACGTTACCGCTACGTCGGTTACACACCCACACCCGCCACACCCGCCGCCGACACGGCCGCATCGGCCGCGTGAGGGGGAGATACAACGAACAACATAGAACAGCGCCGGCCGTCATCGGGCGATTTGGCTGCGCCAGGTGGAAGTGCTGAGTCGAGCACTTCTGACCACGGCCGGCGCGTTTTTATTTTCAACTAAGGGGGTAAATTTTTCACCATGACCGCTACACACTCTTCGCCAATAATTCGCAAATTGAGGAACGCACAACATTGGCTAATCGCTGACGGCGATGATTGGGACACGCTCCACGATATTGTCATCGTTTGTGAATCGTTGCTCGACCAATCCTGCCAAAGCTATTCCGACTGGTGGAAGCGCAACGGCGACGGTATTGCCGCACTGAAGCGGAAGGCGCTTGCCGCATTGGTCGAACTGACAATCAGCGATTGCGATGTCGCCCCGAACGTTTACCAATCGCACCCGTTATTGGAGAGGTTCGCGCACGGCCCCCTAGTCATCGAAACGAAGCGATCGCGGACAAGAGTTTGCGAGTCGTGTGGCAAAAAATTCGAGTCGGCTAGAAAACGCCGATTCTGCAAGAAGTCCTGCAAGCAGAAAAACTACCGCCGCGCGTTACGTTTAGGGGGCGATTTTCGAGAAAAGGTATCAAAGGTCGCCTAAGCCCAAAATCGAATCAAAATGCGCGTAATTCGCGGGGAATTCGGTATGGTTTTGACAGTAAACGTAACGCGCTAGCCCCACTAGCCCGCCCGAGAGGCCCAATTTTGGGATGGACAAAATCGTAGGACTGCATCCACCCCGAGAATCGAGAGCCCCGTTTAGACGATGACGACCAGTTTCATCACCCCCGAACCCAAACTTGGACCTATTGAACCGGACGTTGTTTATCCGCTGAGTGTTTTTTGCCGACTCAGCGGCTTGGAGAAAGCATCACTCCGCAAAATGCGTGAGAATGGTTTTCGCGTTCTGCGCGTTGGCAAGCGAAGTTATATCATTGGCCGGGATTTTCTTAATTACTGCCAAGAGCACGCGGAGCGCGTAGCTTGACTGCCGCCCGCCAATTATGCGACCATAGCGGCGTCAAAGCTCCTAGGAGCGCAGAAGAATGTCAAACTCCCAGAAGAAAGCAAAGCGCCTACGTGCGCAGGTGTGGGGTATCCGTAAGGACTCCGGGCAGTATCTTCTGCTGCCTGACAACGCCAATGCACGTAGGCGCTTTCTTGCGCAAGGTGAAACTATGACTACGAGCGAACAAAAGAAACGAATACCCCGAGTACGAATTGCACGACCGAAGGGCCGCGCGATTCAGTTGCGGTATACGTCCCCCGAAACGGGGAAAGAGCATCGTATTTCGACTGGGACTCTGGACGAAGGCGAAGCCCTGGAACAAAAGCAACGGCTGGAAGCCAAGTTGCTCCTAGGCATCGCCACCAAGCCTGCCAAGCGCACTACTGGCGGTCCTACTATGGATTGGACAGTGTTTCGTGAGCGGTATACGGAGTTGCAGTTATCTACGCTGCGAGCGAAGACCGTTGCGGCTGCCGAAAGTCGCCTAGACATCGCCGAGCGAATCCTAAAACCGCGCACATTGGCCGATGTTGCCAACGGCGAAGCGTTATGCGAGTTGCAATCACGTCTGCTTGCGGGCGACGAAGGCAAGGGACCACGAGCCGCGTTCACGGTTCGCAACTACATGGCGGCCGTCGTCGCCTCCCTGAATTGGGCATCGACGATGGGCTGGCTGGCGAGTGTGCCTAAACTCCGCAAGGTGAAAGTCGCCAAACTTCGCGTATGCGTGGGCGGCCAATAGGCAAAAAGAGTTCAAGGCGATGCTGGCCGCAGTCGAATCGGTAGTTGGCGTTGAAGCGGCGCCATCGTGGAAGTATCTGCTACGGGCATTGTGGGAAAGCGCGCTGCGCTAGATGAGGTGATGCACCTGCACTGGAGCGACCAGCGGTACATTGTCCCGAAGTGGAAGCGGGGTGAATTGCCCGTGCTGGCCATTCCGGCGACCATGCAGAAGAATCAAACAGAGGAATCAATCCCGCTATTGCCGCTTTTCGAAAAGCTTTTGCTGGAAACGCCAGCGGTTCAGCGCTTTGGCTGGGTCGTCAATCCCGTGAGTCTGCAAATCATGCTCGGGCGTCGTGTACGGCAGCAGCGCGCGGACGCCGAATGGATTGGCAAGGTTATCACTCGCATCGGCAAGGCAGCCGGAATCGCAGTGCGACCCGCAGTAGGTGACGATGATGCGAAGTGGGCCAGTGCTCACGATCTTCGCCGCAGTTGCGCAGCAAGACTTGTATCGGCTGGCATCCCCGAGAGGGAAGTCGCCCGCGTCCTACGTCACGCCAGCATTGAAACAACCCGCAAGCACTACGCCCCCGGCACGGTTCAAGAATCGGCGGGTATCATCCGCAAGCGGCTGGCGGGGCGGACTGTTCCCACTTTTTAATGGGAACAGTCATTCCCCAAAATCG
>CAWEDY010000003.1:0-148981 GCA_963807935.1 uncultured Planctomycetota bacterium | reverse complement strand
GGTTCACCCATTCGCCATCCAGCCGATAGCCCTTGGTATCCGTCACCGCGTCGCTGAGCGAGATAATATAGTTGTCGTTGGCCACCAAGTCATCGAACCGCCAAGTGGCCGTCATTGTCGCGGCGTCATAGCTGAATGCGGCCAGCGTCGGCACGTTCCCGGTTGTCAGCCCTACCATGCGCAGATACGATGCTTCCACATTCACCTGCTCGTCGAACGCAATCGAAACCGTATCCGCCCCGCCCACCGGCACGGTCCGCAACTGCTCGCCGCTGCCATCGTGGTCTTCGAACGAATACGGATCGTGCACCGAATTCGACCCGCTAATCGTAACATTCATCACGTGCGGCGAAGTCGTGGAGTCGACGATGGCCATGCCTGCGGCCGCCCCGTTCGTCGAAATAAACCAAAGCGCCGTGGTAGCTCGCGAATCTTTGCCACGTCAGGAAATCATCCCCGTCCACATCGCCATCACCATCGGCGTCACCTTGTGAAAACGTGGCCCCGGTGAAAGTCCCGACATGCGAGTACCAAATCGCAAAATCAGCGAGATCAACGGCGCCATCGGCGTTGAAATCGGGAAGCTCGAGAAGATACTCGCCAGTGTGAGACTGCCATACGTTGACGTCGCTTGTTCCGGTAATTCCATCTCCGTCCCCATCAATCAAAGTATCAGTTCCCACTGAACGCTGCCAAAGCAGAAAATCATCACCCTCAACTACTCCATTTTGATCGTAGTCTTCCCGGGAGGAGTGCAAACATTATCTGAAACGGCGTGCCGCTGCCCCCGTTGCCAGATAGAAATGTTCGGCCCGCTGGATCGTCTGTCCAGTCGTAAAATGTACTGTTGAATTGATTGTCCCAATGACCATCAAGGGCGTTTCCGCCAATGTTCCGAACCTCGCTTGGCTCAAGGTCGATCCTGTATCGATCGGGAGCGAGCGTCGGGAACGTCCAGGTTGCCACGTGCGTCTCACTGTCGTAACCGAATGTGCCTGGCACCTGCGAAACCACCGTTGGTCCACCGCTGTTTGCTTGCCCGGTGCCGAGCAGCGTAAGCTCGCTGCCGTCAAGCATACTCCCGTCCGATCGTCGAACATCTTCACTAAACACGATTTGAATGCGGTTAGTTCCGTCCCGGTAAATCGGCGCAAGCTGCTTCCCCAGCGGCACGAGCTCGGCAAACGAAATCATATTCACCCAGTCCGTGGAGGTGGTGCCCGTCTGCACGCCGTTCAGCAGCACGTCGGCCACTTTTGGTGCAAGGTTGTCGCTCGGTCCAACCTCGAAAGCGCCAATGTCAATTATCTCACTCGCATTCCCGTCGCCGTCAAGCACGCACAAACGGATCGCCGCGCTGATCGAACTCGGGCACGCCGCCCATGCCCGCCACGGCGTTCGGATCGCCCGCATCAATCGCCGGGCTTCCCGGCAGCAAGGCGCGGGTCCTGGTGAGGCCGCCATTGAACGCGAGCGGGCCTAAATGCGGCGTGTCGGCGGCGTCCCAGTAATATTCGTTGCATCTAGTGTGGCGGGTGCACCGTTGAGGTCGGAAATCGACGATCCCGAACCAACGAGATTGTATTGAGTATTCGCAATGTCGAGCCACCCCACGAGATTGTTGGGTGTACTTTTCGCGGGTGTAATAAAATTCTCAGCTACGATCGAATTATCAAGTTGAACGTGCACGCCGTTGAATGGTTTTGTTGCGATGCCGCCTCCCATTTGACTCACGTTTTGCGTGACAGTCACATTTCGCAGGAAGGCATCTATCGATTCACCAGACACAAAAATGGCGATGAGAACTCCACCACCAGCGCCGTTCGACTGGGTTGTTTCATTGTCCGACACTGTCGAATTGGTCATGACAAAGTTGCCATGATATTTCGAGCAAACAAAAATTCCGCCGCCCATCAGTGCTGCGTCATTGTTATCCACCGTAGAACCGGTGATCGTCCATTTCGGCTTGTTCGCGCCGCCCGAATTGTCCCAAAGGTATGCGTAAATGCCGCCGCCATTCTGATGGCCACTAGTGTTGACCGGAACATGATTGTCTGTAACGCTCGTTTGTTCGACCGTGACTTCCGTGCCATCGAAGCTCTTGGTGTATATACCCCCGCCACGATCGTATGCTGTGTTCCCCGAGACGGTTGATTGCGCAACGGTAATCGCTTGGGGAACGGGATACGGGTTGAATGGATCGCTAGTTGCGCACACGAAGATTCCCCCGCCATCTTTTTCCGCGGTATTTCCCGACACGTCGCAGACCGTAATCGCAAGAGACGACCCATAGGTTAAATTGGCATAAACTCCCCCACCACTTCCCAAAAGACTATGGTTGTCCGAGATGGACGAGTCTTCAATGTTAACAAGCGAACCTTGGAAGGCGCTAAATAAAGACCGCCACCCGAGCCGCTCGTGGGCATGTCCCCGGTAGCCGTGTTCCCGCTAATTGTGCTGCCTTGCACTAGCGAAAAATCGAGGCGAGAGTTACCCCCGGTATAGATTGCTCCACCGGCGTGAGCTTCATTCCCTTCGAAATGACTCGCCGAAATCGTCACGGCCCGGCCTGGCTGCGATCCAAAATAGTTTGAACTGACGGATAACGCTCCGCCGTTTCCAAAGGGCGAATCGTATCCTGCATAATTGTTCGAAAATGACGAGCCGGTAATGACTAGCTTGTCTTGAGTCGTAACATCGCCATAGTCTAACTTGAGCCGGACCGCTCCCCCATCCAACGACGCGAGATTATGGTCGAATTGCGAGTTCTCGATTGTCAGCACGTTACGGGACTCGTAAGTGGTTCCACGCACGTACGAATAGACACCTCCACCGAGATCCCGTGATTGCCGGTTACGATACTGTCACGCAGTGTCAGAATTCCCGCCGAGTTGATTGCGCCGCCGGTACCCGATACGTCGCCGCCGGTGAGAGTCAGGCCAATTATCGTTACCAGCGGCGGCGAAGAGCCGAACGTCGGGTCCGTGATGTTGAAGATGCGACTGCCGTCGCCGGTACCAGCGATATGATCCGTGCCATTCCCGGCATCAATTGTGATGCCACTCGTTAGCAAGTGAGCGTCGATGGTGATGGGTTTTGAGAACGGAATCTCTCCATGTTCAAGTGTGATTGTCCCACCATTTAGCTCGGGGACATTCAGATCGAAATCAATGGTGTCACCAGACGGAGCTGCCGCATTGATCGCGTCGCGCAACGATATGCCACCGACATTTATGCCGTCGTCTTCATCGCTCAAAGTGTTGACCGTTATAGACAGCATTTGTCGAACTTCCAGCGTCTCCATTCCAAGATGTCGAGTGAAACGACCGGAGCGACGCGTTTTCGATTGTCTGGTCTGTCGCACTCGTAGTTTACTGGCCGCCATTAATGCAGGTAGCAACCAATTGTTCATTTCGGAGTTCCTTTCCAATGACAAATCACTCTCGCAGCGACCCAGGAATTTCAATGCCGCCATTTGCCGCACCGGTTGCGAACGGCAAACGCGCTGCAGCGATTCAAATCACAAACGATCAACAGCAATACTCCAGTAACTAAAACGATACTCACGTTAGGCTCAGGAACGATGGAAGTAACCCTGAAACCGCTATAAGGTCGCTCGACAAAAGGCGCTATGCCGTTTGGATTTGATCCCAAGAGGAGAGTTGAGCCATCAACCCAACTGCCACCTAACCTTCCGCGACTTTCAGCCGGGTCGTCGTTAGTCCGATCAAAGGCTGTTTCCGCCCACTCATCCACATTTCCGCCTTGCCCAAACGTACCGTAGGGACTCGGGAGACCAACGTTTGTTATTGCGTTCGGGTTGAGATTTAATCCGCCGTCATAAAACACAGCGTCAAAGTTGGGATCGCCGACGAAGTCGATGCCGTCTGGAACGTTGTTGATGCCAGTCGGATACGTGTAATATACGCCGGCCACCGGATCGTAATACGCGGCCTTGTGCCATTCATTGATGCTCGGCAAGAAGTACTTCGCCAACTTGTTGCGGTAGAGATTCGTTCGAGTCGTACCCCGGCTCGCTCGGCGTCCACAATTGAAAATTGCCGCTGGGATCGAACTTGTACGCCGGTACCGAGCCGTGTCGAGGTATCGAGCCAGTTGACGAACTTGGCCGCCTCGTACCACGTGACGCTGGTGGCCGGGTAATCGGGACCGCGCGTGTCCTTCGTGATGTTCAGCGGGCTGCCGGCAAGCGCGATTCGGCATTCGCCTTTTCGATCATCTGCTCCGAGATTTCGTACTTACCGATCCGATAACTGTACGGCACCGCCCCAGCCGGATTCGGATTGGCATCCGGCGGATTCCCCGGATTGCCGATCGTCACGAAATCGATCGTGAAAGAATTCGCCCCGGTGCCAAACGTATCAGCCACCACCGGTGCAATGAACGTATGGGAACTAACCAGCAGCACCATGAAGAGAAAGGTATTATTGATTCGGCTCATAAGACTCACCTCGAATATCACGCGTGGAGGATAGATTACCACGGGGGTGGGGGGGCGCTTTTGCAAGTCTTTTCTTCCTTCGGCGTTCGATTTTCACCAAAAAAACCGGTCCCGAATGCAGCGCTCGCCCCAACAAGTCACGGTTCAGTATAATCGCCGTGCCAATCGGCGGCGCGCATCTGGCCAAGCCCGCTTCGTCGAAACGAAGAAAGAAAGGGGATATTCCACGCCCGTTCGGCTCGTTTGCCAAGTTGCAAAAACAAAGCGGCAAACAGAACTTTGGCCTGCCGGTTCAAATTCTAGGTGATTACATCATGACCGGCTCGGCGGAATCCGAGGCGGATGTCTTCAAAGCGTGGGAAGAGCACCTGGGTGTGAAGCCGAAATAGCGCGTGCAATTAGCGCTTGCGGCAATTCCACGCTCAATTGACCCACCGCGCCTAGTTACGCACGCGGCGCACCACGCTTACAGCAAGTCCTGCCAACACGAGTAGCAGCGTGCTTGGCTCAGGCACCACGCTACCTTCAACGACGAACCGGAAGTTACGAAAGATGGGATTGATTAAATTGCCCCACCCATTCACGGCACCGGGCTGATAGCCGATATACACCGGATCATCTATGTCCATCCCGTTATTAAGTGCTGCGCCGCTCCCCGAAGCGCCGAAAAGCCCGCTGCCGAAGACGAGTGCGTACCAGCCGGGAGGAAGCGGTTTCGCCAGGGTTCCAAAGACTTCGTTGGATGGTTCCGGGAATGCGAGTAGCGTCGCGCCAACGACATCGGGCGTCGAGAGATCGCCCGAGTCGGGAAAATCATTTTCGTCTGCCAGGGCGACGATCGTGCCAAAAAACGATTCGCCTGTTCCCGTGTTCTTGACGAAATGACCGCCGATCTCCGTTGTCACTACCGGCTGATCGAGATGGAACCGCACACCGACGAACACGCCGCTACTAACGTTGCTGCCGCCCGTGATTTCGCTCCGCGGAATTCCTGTCGGCCCCAGCGTGCCGCTTTCAAAGATCGTCGCCGCCAACGCGCTATGTGGCACGATCGCGAGCGCAACGAGCAACATCGAAAACCAACGCGCGATTCGCTTTATGATTTGCCTCATTAGTGGTTTCCCTTTCACCGCTCGAACGCAGGGCGGCGGTTCGCATTGAGCCAATTCACAAACCGGGCCGCATCGAACCATGTGATATTCGTAACCGCCTTATCGGCTCCCCGGCTGCTTTTCGAAATTCCAAGTCCCCCCAAGTCATTTGCCTTGTCGATCATCTGCTCCGAGATTTCGTACTTGCCGATCCGGTAGCTGTAAGCCACCGAGCCGGCAGGACTCGGCTTTCCAGTCGTATCCGGCCGATTCCCCGGATTGCCGATCGGCACGAGATCGATCGTGAAAGAATTCGCGCCGGTGCCAAACGTATCGGCCGACGCCCGATTGATGAACGGTGCCGCGCACGACGACAAAACGCCCAGCAAGAAACAACAAGAATAAATACGGCTCATGAGACTCACCTCGAACGTCAAGGAGTGAAGGATAGCATACCCCCCCCCTTGGGGCGTCAAGCCTTTTTATGCGCGGGCGCCAGGATTCCGGAAAAAACCGCATCCGACCCGGTCCCCGCGTCGGCCATTACACCGTCCAGTATAACCGCCGCCTCAATCAGGCCACGAACTGCGTCGCCGCGCAGCTTCCACGCCGCACCCGCCAGTTCCGAGAAAGAAATGGGATATTCCACGCCCGTTCGGCACGTTTGCCAAGTTGCAAAAACAAAGCGGCAAACAGAACTTTGGCCTGCCGGTTCAAATTCTAGGTGATTACATCATGACCGGCTCGGCGGAATCCGAGGCGGATGTCTTCAAAGCGTGGGAAGAACACCTGGGTGTGAAGCCGAAATAGCGCGTGCAATTAGCGCTCGCGGCAATTCCACGCTCTATTGACCCACCGCGCGCTAGTTACGCACGCGGCGCACCACGCTTACAGCAAGTCCTGCCAACACGAGTAGCAGCGTGCTCGGCTCGGGCACCTGGAACGCGATGGCGTCTAGCGCGACAACCGATGGGCCGATGTCGGTAATGCCTCCGGTTGCGAGGTCGAACGTTACGAGCTCGGTAATAAGGCCAGCCGAACCTGGTCCGAGATCGAGTCCATAAAGCGTTCCACCGTCAAATGACATCGCGGCATAGGCGCCGCCAACCGGCTTGGTTGGATTCACGATATTCGTAAAAGCACCCGTCGTCGAGTTATAGGTCCCAAAGCGACTGGAAGTCGGCGTTCCATAAAAAACACTTCCCGGACTAATCGCAAACCCGCCGCCAGACGTGGAAGTCAGTCCTGTCGAGCCGATAACGGTTGCCTGACCAGTGAGCGTGTCGATCGAATAGATCTGCGGCCCACCGATCGAACCAACGCCATAAAGATTTCCGGCCGAATCGAATGAGATATCGGCCATCGTTGCAGGCGTTCCACCCGTATTAACCGGGCCGGCGTTGAATGGTCCAATATCGGTGACGAGCGCGGTCGCGGGATTAATCGCAACTAGCCGCCCGGGCACGGATCCGGAATTACCCGTCGAGCCATAGAGCGCACCGGTGATGGGACTAAACGCCAGTCCCGTAATTGGGTAGTTCGTGCTAAGTGCGTCGTTCAACGGGCCGACGTCTTGAACCACCCCGCCCGTCGCTTGATCGATAATATACAACTCCCCAGGTCCCCCCGCGGACGTGGCCGCGTAGAGCGTTCCAGCATGTGCCTCGGAAATAGCGGCTAGAAAGCCAAGCAAGAAGCCAAACGCATGTAGTGTCTTCATTAGCGCACCTCGGAATCGCCTGGAAGTTTTGGACGCCCTCTTACGTTGACAGAATGGCTGGGACGTCGGCCAACGTCAAGTCTTTTGCGGAAAAACGCGAAAAAACATCGAAAAACGAATAGTCGGCCCCGCAAAACCAAAATGCCGCCTGCGGTCCAAACGTCCTCGTACTCGGCGACGAGGCTCTCGTAATTTACGCGAAACGCCTCAGCATCTCACTCGGCACCAGCTTCGCAAAGCCGCCCGAGCGGAAGCCGACCAAATCGACCGTGATGAATTTGAAACCGAGCCGCTCGAACTCTTCGACAATCGCGCTGCGAATTTCGCGTTCGCAAAGTTTGGCGATTTCGCTGGCCGGAACTTCAATACGGACCAAGTCATCGACGTGCAATCGAACTCGCAACTCGCGGAACCCTAAAGCACGCAAAAACTGCTCGGCACGATCGATCCGGGCGAGCCGCTCGGGCGTCACTTCCAAACCGTAAGCCACGCGACTGGACAGGCACGGTGTCGCTGGCTTGTCGGCGACCGGAAGCTCCCACGCTGCGGCCAAGTCGCGAACTTCTTGTTTGGTGAAGCCGCATTCGGCCAAAGGGCTGCGGACATTGTGCTGATCGGCAGCCCGCATGCCGGGGCGATAATCACCCAAGTCATCTACGTTCGCACCGTTGACGACGACATCCACGCCGAGTCGGTCTTTGATGTTGCCGAGCTGTGAGTAGAGCTCCGTTTTGCAATGGAAACATCGGTCGGGGTTATTGATCAAGTAATCCGGGTTAGCAAATTCTTCAGTTCGCACGACGACATGCCGCACGCCGATCAAGTTTGCCAGTTCACGGGCCGCGTCCAATTCTCCGTCGGCTAGTGCGGCACTGGTTCCGGTAACGGCAACCGCCGCTTCGCCGAGGGCAAGCCGCGCCGCTTTGGCAACGACAGCGCTATCGACGCCGCCGGAAAACGCCACGGCACAAGTACCGTACTCCGACAAAACACGAAGTAATCGATCGCGCTTTTCAATTAACGCTTCGGACAATGTCTTCTTTGAGGTAATAGTGTTCAAGTTACAACGCAGGTTAGATTTACCTCACAGCGCGGACGCTCGGACGCCCCTTCACGGAAAATCAATCGTCCCAACAAAAATGGCATCCCCCCGAAGTATTCACCCAATCTTCGCGAAGGGGCGATGAAAAAATGGTGCGTCCGATAATCGGTCCGATCAAATCCCGGTCCACGTTACGCGATATGATACCGAGCTAAGAGTTGTTATCCGTTTGCTTCTCGAGCCGGTTCAATTCGTCGCGAAATATCGCGGCATCTTCATACCGCTCTTCGACGACGGCGAGCTCGATTTTCGATTGCAATTCGGCCTTTCGATCGACAACAGGAGGGAGGATGGCTGTCTCTGAAGAAGCCACTTCATCACTCTTGATCTTGGTGAGGATTTCTTCCTTCCAGCGCCGCAAAAAGGTCAGCTCGCCCACCTGCGATGCCTGACCCGCCTGATTGTATTCCTCCAGAAACCGTTCGATACCGCGAATTCCAGCATCCAACACGCCGGCTGCGGCATCCCACTGCTCCAGCTCCACAAGCGGCGTGGCCACTGCGCGGGCGTGCATCATCGTTACGTAGGGTCGCCACTGATCGAAGCGTAGTTTGTCTCGATCATCTTGGGCATGGTCCCGCACAAAGGCAAACAAGCGTAAATTTCGTTCCGTATCGCGGGCGCACAGTTCGTAGTGTCCCAGGTGCCAAAAACAGATGTATCGGTGGTAATACTGCACGCCTTCGCGCAGCAGTTCGGCGCAATCTTCTGGTTCCAGCAAATAAGGCGCACCATCCGGGTTGGCCGCATCATGATCGCGTTGGCGCCGTTGATGGTATTCGAACCACGATGAGGCGTCGTGAATGCGGCGGCCATCGGGGCGGCCGTCAAATTCCATTTGCAGGACGCCGAGGTCCAGCCGCAATTGAATCTTTCGCCGGCCATCAAGACCTTCGATCACGCGCACCGTGATCTCGTCGGGGCGATAGGACCAGTCGCTGATAATTGGTTCGATGTCCGAAGACACGCCGTTAACTCCTGCCGACTGCTGAGCCGCGTAATAGACCCGCGAGCAGCCGGCGAACGCAGGACCGACCAGACCCGCTCGCTGAATCGTATTCCAAACGCGCAGGCTGGGAAACAGCAGGCATCTGGCCGCTCTGCTTCGGACACAAATTGCCGGGATTTCCGCGAGCTACGCACCTGGGTCGCGAACGACCGGCCCCAGCGCCTTCGTGTTCCGCTCGACAGCTAGGATAATTGTTCGCTGCTCAACGCCGTCTGGCGAACTGGCGATCACAGGGATCACTTGCCGGCGGTCTGGCAGCGACATCCGTACGGTAAAGCTGCCATCTGGTCGCAGCGGAACGGGTTCGCCTTGGAGTGTTACATGGGCATGCGGGTGGCTCACGCCGTACACGATCAACTCGGCATCGACCGCAAACGGAAGTTCCCGTGAATCAGCCAGCACACGCGAGGCCCCGCCACCGTAGCGGGTTTGCATCGGGCTGCCCATCGGGCGGCGGAGGCGCTCTTCCAGCAGTTCTTGCAGTTCAAGACTCGTGCCGCGTTCCGAGTACCCCCCGCTCATCGCAAAAATACGGTCGGCATTTTGGTCGATATCAGCCCAATTCTCGTCGATCGAATCGCTCGTGCCTGCCGGCGGCGTTGTGACCGTATTGCTGCGGGCGAGACAGTAAAATTGCCCGCCGGCCGTTAGATAGCCGATTTCCATGCGGTACTGTTGTGGCGGATTCTGGACGTCCACATACCAATAGTTAACGCCGCCATGGATCGGAACCTCTCGCTGAAGCGCGGCGGCACCATCGGCGGCCACCTGAAAGACGCGAAGCACCGGCCGCGTGGCATGCCAATGTTGCCCGAGCGCCGCTTGGGCTCTTTCCACACTTTGTGGCGCGAGCTCCCAATAGGCATGAAGCCAATAGGAGTCGCGGACCATTACCACGAGCCGATCCTGGACCGGGCGGCTGGACCCGTTCCCATTTGCGGACGAAATCTGTCGAATTTCGGCGAGGCGGGTCCGCATTTGGCGCAGGCGGTCGTGCGGCATCGACCCGGCCCTTTTAGCGCCGGAGTGTGAATTATCGGACGACAAAAGGCCAGTTGTTACCGCGGTTGCCGATTCTGCGAGTGACTGTCGCTTCGGTTTTCGCCGTGCGTGATTGACAAGGGCGCGGACCAACTCGTCCTTACGCATTGAATGCCACCCGGGGAGTCCCACTGCCCGGGCCATTTGGGAGAGCTCTTTGCAACTTTGGTTGCGAAGGGTCGAAGCGGTCATGGATGGCGAACTCCGCCTGGATTCAAACTGATGTCTCATGAACGTGCAGGAAACCGCAAAAGCATCGTCCATGAACCAGTGAAGCCAGGCGGAACCCGGCGACCGCTGCGAAAGGCCCAACCCGGATCTCTGCTTCAGCCGATGACAGGTGCCGACAAAATGGCTGCCCTGCCTAGCCGATCGGGCACCACGCGACAACCTCGGGGAGGCCCGCAAAACCCCGCTATTTCCACTAAATTGATGATAATCAAAATATGTGGACTTTGCAACTAAAATGGGCCGCCCTGGCGTGTTATGGCCGCACGTAAGTCTTTGAGCGCCTTTAGCTAACGAAAGCTAGCGGTGCTCTGTCGGGCATTTCATTCACACCCGCGCGGGACCAAACATCACCCTGCACAATGGTGCCCGTGCCTTCTGCCCTCCTTCTAGCTGAATCGCCCCTCGACAGAAGGTTTTTCCCAGGCGCCTGTAACACAGCAGCCCCGACTCCGTTTGAGAAGGCACGGGTGACGGCCTGTCGCGCGTTTCGGCAGCGTCACATCTGGGAAACGTAAAGCTGAAAGGACGATATCATGACCACGGACTTTGTGAAAAAAAGCACAATTTCGTCCTAAGCTGTTGACACGCAGGGACAAAGCGAGATAAATTGCTGAGCCTGTAGCAGTCAGCTTTCGCGTAGCCTTGCCGATGAATGCGGGATTCTGAGCGTAACTCTCTGCTATCCAGTTGGTTATGGCAACAACAACGAGTTGGCGTCCTCGCCAAACGCAACGTTGCGCTGGACACCGGTGACGACTCCTTCCGACGACCGATCACCAGCGGCCAAAGCGTACCAGTGGGCGTCGCGTATCATGCTCGCTTCACTGGAGATGGCTTTGCCGTGCTTGGCCGGTTATTGGATCGACCAGAAATTGGGAACGGTTGTCGTTTTCATGGTGCTCGGTGTGGCAATCGGTTGCGCGCTCGGAATGTGGCATCTGATGCGGATGATCGCCGACGAAAAACGCATCAAGAATTCAAACGAAGACAGTCGTGAATAGTCCAGCGCTTTCATATCCGTCGGGCGATCCCTTTGCGGGAAACGACGTGCGCTGCGCCGGCGCAACTTCCGCGCTGGTACTCGTGGCCAGCGCGTTATTGGGACCGCTCGCCTACTCGGCAACTTGGTTTCACCGGATTGATGGTGATTGGTTCGGGGGCCCTGACGATTGTGTGCGCGGTCGTCTTGTCTCATGCGATGCTGCGCTACTTCGCCGGTTGGGGTGGTGTTTTAGCCGGTCTGCTTATTTCGATGAGTGTGAGAATGTTTGTACCGCTCGTCTTTGTGCTGGTGATCGTCCTGTGGGAACCTGGACGAGTACCGGCCTGGAGCGCCATGTACATCGCGCCGCTGTATTTTGTCATGCTGATTGCCGAGACCGTGTTCGCCCTTCGCCGATGCAATGTCGGCAAAAACGCGATGTTGGGCCAGACTCGCCACCTATCCCAGATCGCATCCAACGAAGGCTGAGCCATGGCCGAAATCAATCCGTTAGCCCCGAGTGAGTTAATCGGGCACGTTCAAGACTCGGATAATTTCCACGTGCCGCGGTTCATGACCTCCGATCGCAGTGGTTACATCTATCTGCCGCAGCCCTTGGCGAAGCCCAAATTGGATGCCGCAGGAAGACCGCTGCTTGACCATCACGGGCATCCCGTGTACGAGGAGCTTTGGCGGCCGCACACGGGCTTCGACATTATCGACAAGTCAGTGCAGCCGATCGACCTGACGTTCACCAAGTTCATGTTCCTGGAAGTGATCGTGGCGCTCGTCATGTGCATTTTCTTTATCGGCCTGGCGCTACGGATTCGCGGCGGCGGCGTGCCACGTGGCCGGCTGTGGAACATGTTTGAAGCATTTTTATTGTTTCTTCGCGACAATGTTGCCCGGCCGGCAATTGGGGCCCATGACGCCGACAGATTCGTGCCGCTCATCTGGACTGTATTTTTCTTCGTGCTCGGCTGCAATTTGATCGGTATGTTGCCCTGGATGGGTTCGCCGACTGGTGCACTGGCGGTGACCGCCGCGCTAGCGTTTATTACGTTCGCCGCGGTAATCGGCGCCGGCATGATGAAACTCGGGCCGATTAAATTCTGGAAGGCCCAGGTACCTCACATGGATCTGCCTCGACCGCTGGCGATTATCCTGGTCCCGTTTATTTTCGGGATCGAAGGCCTGGGGCTGGTGATCAAGCACATTGTTCTTTCCATTCGGCTCTGGGCCAACATGACGGGTGGCCACATGGTGCTCGCCGTGTTAATGGCGTTCATCGCGGTGACCGCCGGCAGCCTCATCGTGTGGTTTGCGGTGACGCCGCTCAGTATCGTCGGCGCCACGGCCGTCAGCCTGCTCGAATTACTTGTGGCATTCATCCAAGCTTATATATTCGCGTTTTTGACCGCACTGTTTATCGGCATGGCCGTGCATCCCCATTAGTGGCGGCCGCCCTTTACCTGTACGCGCTTTCCGCAATTTGCATTCGATTCTTTTGAAGGAGAAAAATACTGTGGCAAACATTTTACGCATCGGCACGATTTGCATGGCGCTTTCGATGATGGCTTCGCCCGCCTTTGCTCAAGCCGCCGGTGGGGGATTCAGCATGAACCTCGGCGCGGCGATTGGCTGTGGAGTCGTGGTCCTCGGTGCCGGGCTGGGCATCGGTCGCATTGGTGGCCAAGCTGTCGAAGGCATTTCGCGCCAACCCGAAGCCACCGCAAATATTCAGACTGCCATGATCATTAGCGCAGCGCTTATCGAAGGGGTAACGCTATTGGCATTGATCGTCGCATTCGTCAAAGGTTGATGCGACGAAACTTCGGTTTCTCGGCAGCCGGTTTACGTGAAAGAGCGTGACATGAGCACTTGTAGAAAGTTCAGGCTAACTTCTGTATTGGTTTGCGCCATGGCGGCGTGGTCCGCGCATGCGACGACTGCCTTCGCCGCGGAAGATCAGCCGGCAGCCGCCTCCGGCGGCGAACACGCCGACCATGCCGACGAACCGAACCTGCTGGCCTTCAATCCCGATCTTGCCATCTTTTCGGCGATCGTGTTCCTGCTGCTACTAGGACTTTTGAGTTGGTTTGCCTGGCCGCAAATTACGGCGGCGCTCGATGAGCGTGAGCGAAAGATCGCCGATAACATCGCAGCGGCCGAGGCTCGACACGCGGACGCGAAGCGTTTATTGGCCGAGCATGAAGCGAAACTGGCCGCCGCGGCGGGCGAGGTCCGGGAGCTGCTGGAAGAGGCCCGCCGTGATGCGGAACACACAAGGAAACGCATCGAAAGCGATGGCCACAAGGCGGCGCAGGATGAGCTGGACCGCGCCGTGCGGGAAATCAAAAGGGCCCGGGATGCAGCCGTCCGCGATCTAGCGGTGACAAGCGCGAATGTGGCAATCGACCTCGCCCGAAACGCCGTGCGAGACGAAATCTCCACTGAGCGACAAAACCAAATCGTCCGCGAATCCCTGGCGAAATTGACTGCTTCAACGCCCAGCAAGAATTGACATCGCCGCAAATCATGGCGGACGCCGACCAGAAAACGCCGAAGCACGAAACCGTGATGGACGTCACTCAGGAGCAGGTTGCGCGCGTGTATGCTCAAGCCTTCCTGGGCGTCGTCTCGCAGGCGGCGAATGCGGGTGACCTTGTAAATGAGCTAGTGTCGGTCGTCGACGACGTGCTCGATCGTTTCCCCAAGTTGGACCAGACGCTCCAGTCTTCACTCGTGGCGCAGGAACAAAAAGAGCAACTGCTCGACCGCATCTTCGCCAGGTCTGCATCGAGAGAAATACTCTACTTTTTGAAGGTGGTGTCGCGGCATGAGCGACTGGGGCTCGTGCGGCAGGTCGCCCGGCTGGTAAAAAAAATGCACGCGACAAGTCGCGGCATGACCGACGTGGAAGTCCGTCTTGCTTCCCCGTTGAATGATAAATTACGCGATGAGATTCGAAACCACTTGCGAAAAGCACTGGGGACCGAGCCCGTGCTGAACGTAAAGATCGATCCGTCGCTGATTGCCGGCATCGTCGTCCGTGTTGGCGACCGCGTGTACGATGGCTCACTTCACACTCAATTCGAGCGTGCCCGCACGGCCATGATCGATTTAGCTACCGAACAGATCGAACGCCAACCAGAGAGGTTTGCAGTCGGCTAAGGAAAACATCGAGTTATAATTGCAGCCGAGGTCTGTGACCTCGCCGCCGACTTCTTAGAAGTTGGCTACAAGGGGACCACACATGAAATTTAATAGCGACGAAATCGCTTCGGTCATTCAACAGGAAATTGCGCAGTTCGAGTCGCAGATCGACGTGCGCGACGTGGGGCGTGTATTGGAGGTGGGCGACGGTATTGCCCGGGTGTATGGCCTGTCGGGCGTCATGGCCCAGGAAATGGTCGAGTTCGCCAATGGAACGATTGGTCTGGCGTTCAACCTGGAAGAAAACTCCGTTGGCATCATCATCCTGGGCAACTACCTGGACATTGCCGAAGGTGATGAAGTTCGCAGCACGGGCCGGCTGCTGAGTGTGCCGGTGGGCGATGAATTGCTTGGCCGCGTCGTCGATCCGCTGGGAAATCCCCTCGACGGCAAGGGCCCGATTATCACCAAAAAACGCCGGCCGGTTGAGATCATTGCACCAGGCGTTGCTGAACGGGCGCCCGTGAGCGAGCCGCTACAGACCGGCCTCAAAGCAATTGACGCGATGACGCCCATCGGTCGCGGTCAGCGCGAGCTGATTATCGGCGATCGAAAGACCGGGAAAACGGCGGTCGGCATCGACGCAATCATCAATCAGCGCGATTCGGGAGTAAAGTGCTTTTACGTCGCCGTGGGACAAAAAGAATCGACCGTTGCCGGCGTCATCGAGAAGCTGCGCGAGACCGGCGCGATGGACTATACCACCGTGATCATGGCGGGTGCGAGTACGCCGGCGCCTTTGCAGTACGTAGCCCCATATTCGGGCACAGCGATGGCCGAGCACTACATGTTTGGAGGCCAGCACGCCCTGATTGTGTACGACGATCTGAGCAAGCAGGCGGTGGCCTACCGGCAACTCTCGCTGCTGTTGCGTCGTCCGCCCGGTCGCGAAGCGTATCCCGGCGACGTGTTCTATTGTCATAGCCGGTTGTTGGAGCGCTCGGCCAAGCTTTCCGATGAGCTGGGCGCCGGCTCGCTAACCTCGCTGCCGATCATCGAAACGCTGGAAGGCGAAGTATCGGCGTATATTCCGACAAACGTGATTTCGATCACCGACGGGCAAATTTACTTGCAGCCCGATCTGTTTTTTGCGGGCGTGAAGCCGGCGATGAACGCGGGCATTTCGGTGTTGCGCGTGGGCGGTGCGGCGCAAATCAAAGCCATGAAAAAGGTGGCGGGCGGTCTGCGGCTCGATTTGGCGTCCTTCCGAGAACTCGAGGCGTTTGCGCAGCTCGGCACCGAGCTAGACGCCGCCACCCAATCGCGGCTCGACCGCGGATATCGAATGGTGGAAATCCTTAAGCAAGGTCAATATCAGCCGATGCCCGTGACCGACCAAATCCTCGTGATTTATGCCGGCACCCGGGGTCACCTCGACAAGGTTCCGATAAGCGAAGTCCAAGCTTGGGAGCAGCAATTCCTGACGTTCATGCACAATCGGAAATCTGATGTCTGTGACGACTTAAACAACAAGAAGGATTTGACCGACGACATCGTCAAACAAATTGAATCCGCCATCAAGGAATTCCAGACGCAGTACGCGGCGGGCGGAACCGCTATGAAGAAAACGCCGGAGCGCGAACCCGTCGCTGTGTGATGATCCGATATTTCCGACCCGGTCCCGTTTCTCACCTACCCTGCTCCCTCGGCAATGGCCAACCCCCGCGTTCTTGATAAACGACGTCGCTCGATCCGCAACATCCGCAAAATTACGCGGACAATGGAGCTGATTGCAACTGCGCGGTTCAAGAAGGCGATGGACCGCGCATCGGCGGCGACGGCGTACACCAGTCGCATGACGAATCTTGTCCAGGATCTGCTCGCGAGCGGTTTGGAAGTGAGCCACCCGATGCTCGAGGAGCGCGAAACAGTTAGCAAGGTGACCCTGCTGGTGCTGACCGCCAACCGCGGTTTGTGTGGGGGGTTCAACGGCAATTTACAGCGGGCCGGATTTCATCGCTGGCTGGAATTGAAGCAGTCGGTGCCGATTTGCCGGCTGGAAGTCGCCGGCAAGCGCGGGATCTCGGCTTTCAAGTTTCGCGGCATTGCGCCGGACGCGGCCTACACGCACTTCGAAGACCGGCCGTCGTTTGATGAGGTCGACGTCATCGCCAGCCGATATCTGGACGAATACATAACTGGCCGCCTCGATCGGCTCGATGTCGTTTACACGAAGTTTGAAAGTGTGTCGCGGCAGCATGTGTCGATCGAAACGTTGCTGCCTTTAAGGGCAATTGGCGGGGAAACACCGACCGCCGGAACCGCCCAAGCAAGTGACTCTCACGAAGGCGAATTGCGGGCGATTTATGAGTTTTTGCCGACACCCGAAAGCATTTTGGCGGAGGTCGTGCCCGCGAGCTTCAAAATCAAATTGTTCAAGTGCTTTTTGGATTCGGCCGTTAGCGAGCAAATCGCCCGCATGGTGGCGATGAAGGCCGCCACAGAAAACGCCGGCGATTTAATTCACCGTTTGAGCAGACAATACAACCGGGCCCGACAAAGCCGCATCACGTCGGAATTGATGGACGTCATCGGCGGCGTGGAAGCGCTGAGCTAGTCTAGCGTCGGCGGCAACGCCGAATCGATTAGCTCCTGCGGTGCCGTCGACGCTAATACTGAACCCCCAAACCCTGAACCAATCGCACATGGCAACAGCAACTGCAACCAATAACATCGGACGCATCACGCAAATCATCGGATCGACATTCGACGTCGAGTTCGAAGAAGCAAGCCTGCCGGCGATTTACAACGCCGTGAAGGTCGTGTCCGAACACAAAGGCGTTAAGATTAATCTCACCGGCGAGGTTCAGCAGCACTTGGGTGGCGGCCGCGTGCGGTGCGTCGCGCTGGGAAGCACCGATGGTTTGGTCCGCGGGCAGGATTGTCTCGACACGGGCGAGCCGGTGAAAGTGCCTGTCGGCAAAGCAACCCTGGGCCGCGTGTTCAACATTACGGGGGAGCCGGTCGACGGCCGCGGCCCGGTCGATGCCGACGAGTACTGGCCCATCCATCGCGATCCGCCGGCCCTGCGCGACCTTTCGACCAAAACCGAGCTGTTCGAAACGGGCATCAAGGTCATCGACCTATTGACCCCATTCGTGCGCGGCGGCAAGGCGGGCCTGTTTGGCGGGGCCGGCCTGGGCAAAACCGTCATCCTTACAGAGCTGATCGCGCGCATTGCGACGGCCCACGGCGGAAGCAGCGTGTTTGCCGGCGTCGGTGAACGCACGCGCGAAGGCACCAGCCTGTGGCTCGAAATGCAGGAAGCGAAAATCGGCGATACCGGCCGAAGCGTCATCGACCAGACATGCATGGTGTTCGGTCAGATGAACGAGCCGCCGGGCGCGCGGCTGCGAGTGGCCCTGTCCGCTCTCACCATGGCCGAGTATTTCCGCGACAAGACCGGGACCGACACCCTGTTGTTCATCGACAACATTTTCAGATTCTCACAAGCGGGCAGCGAAGTATCGGCTTTGTTGGGCCGGATGCCTTCCGCCGTCGGTTATCAACCCACGCTCGCCACCGAAATGGGCGCGCTGCAGGAACGGATTGCCTCGACAACCCGCGGCGCGGTCACCTCGATCCAAGCCGTGTACGTGCCGGCAGACGACCCGACCGATCCAGCCCCGGCCACCGCTTTCGGACAGCTTGATGCGTTCGTCTATCTGGAGCGGTCGATTTCCGAGAAAGGCATTTACCCGGCAGTCGATCCGCTGGCTTCCAATAGCCGATTGCTCGATCCGCAATACGTGGGCGAGCGGCATTTCAACGTGGCCCGCCGGGTGCAAACAATCTTGCAGCGCTATCGCGAGTTGCAAGATATCATCGCGATCCTGGGCGTCGATGAGCTATCGGAAGAGGACAAGCTTGTGGTGCAGCGAGCCCGGCGGATCGAGCGGTTCCTGTCGCAGCCGTTCTTGGTGGCCGAGGTATTTACCGGTAAGGCAGGCGAGATCACGCCGATCGCCGACACGATCCGCAGCTTCGAGGAAATCTGCGAGGGCAAATGGGACCATTTGCCGGAGGATGCGTTCATGTACGTTGGCGCGATTGAGCAGGCCGAAGCGCAATGGAAAAAGTCGCAGAAGAAGTAGCAGTGGATAACCAGCGCGTCTGTTAGCCTCGGCTGCCAGGCCGAATATCGTTGAAACCGGCGGCAATCACTTGGAACTATGGCCGATCTCCATTCCACTCATCCCGGCAACTTACAGTGCATCGTCGTCACACCGGAGGCGACGGCGCTGGACACGCCGGCCGATTTCGTCGCACTACCGCTCTTCGATGGCGAGGCCGGCGTTGCTCCGGGCCGTGCGCCGCTCATTGGCCGGCTGGGCTACGGCGAGCTGCGAGTTCGTCGTGGGAGCGATACGCGCCGTTTCTATGTCGATGGCGGGTTCGTGCAAGTTGCCAAAAACGTCGTCTCGGTGTTGACGAATCGCGCCGTGCCCGCTGAAAAGGTCGATAGTACGGCTGCGGCGGAGCAGTTGCGGGCAGCGGTGTCGCGTCTTGCTGCCGGCCGCGAGGAAATGGCCATTCGCGATCGCCAAATCGCTCAGGCCCGCGGCCAGATCCGCGTGGCCAGCCGAGTCGGATGATGCATCGCTTGCAAGCTGGGCATCTCTCCCAATCATCTTGCCAATTTGGCATGCACTTTGCCCCCCAACCGCGGGGTCATGACTGCTGTCAGCTGACATAGAATGACAAGAACCGATCTGAGGGCTAGCGCGGAGTGCCATCCCATGCAATCGTCACGCGACTTGGCCCACGTGCCGCGGCACATCGGAATTATTCCAGACGGCAACCGGCGATGGGCCGAGGCGCACGGTCTGCCCCGGCACGCCGGATATGAATACGGCCTGGCGCCCGCTTTAGACTTGGTAGCCTCTGCGGTTGAACTTGGCATCGAGGAGCTGACGTTCTATGGCTTCACACAGGACAACACCAAGCGAGCGACCGTACAGCGAAAAGCGTTCCAGCGGGCATGCGTCGAGGCCGTTCACCTGCTGGGGGATACCGATGCCGACGTGCTGGTCGTCGGCAACGCCGAGTCTGCGATGTTTCCGCGCGAACTCGTCGGTTTCCGCCGGCGCCGCCGGTTTGGACGCGGACTCATCAAGATCAATCTTCTGGTGAATTACAGTTGGCAGTGGGACCTCGGCCAGGCGCTTGCCGCGCTGCCGCGAAAGCAGTTGTCGGTCAACGATCGGCAACTTGCGAATATGGGCTCGGCGGCAATCTCGCGCATCGACCTGGTGATCCGCTGGGGCGGCCGCCGCCGGCTCAGCGGTTTCCTGCCCGTGCAAACGACATACTCGGATTTCTACATCGTCGATGCGATGTGGCCTGACTACGCCCGCGAACACGTCGACGAGGCGCTTGCCTGGTATCAGGTCCAAGACGTGACGCTGGGTGGGTGACGTCAGCCGTCGATGTTCAGGAGACTACCCTCGAAATCCCGATGACACTTATTCCAAGTTTGTCTATCATTTTGGCCATGGAAACAATCAGCGGCGAAAGCTAATTCGATGAAAACGCGGCGCTAAATCGCTTCGCCGCCGCGTTCGCCGGTTCTGATGCGGATGCAGTCTTCCAGCGGCAGGACGAAGATTTTGCCGTCGCCGATTTCGCCGCTGGGGCCGGTGCGGCCGCCCTTGATAATCGCGTTGACCGTCGGCTCGACGAATTCCTCATTCACCGCGATCATGAGCTGCACCTTGCGCAGCAGATTTACCGTGAACTCGCTGCGCTTGTAGAGCACCTCGGCCTGCCCCTTTTGCCGGCCAAAGCCCTGACAGTCCATGATCGTCAGCCGCACGACCTCGACTTCTGACAGGGCCTTTTTTACATCCTCGAGCTTGCTGGGTTGGATGATGGCGATGATAAGTTTCATCGGAAGGATGCAGGATGAAGGGATACAGGGAGCGGAGAAATACGACACGACTGTACGGCAGCTATTCTAGTCGATTTGGGCCCAGCCGCAGAGACCCTTCCCTGTATCCACCATCCACTATCCTGCATCCTTCGTCGAGACGCCCCGGCTTGGGCGGATTAAAGGCGGAGAATCCACCCAAGCCATTGGGGCATCCTTCTGGCTCGTGACGCGGCCGAGGGCGCATCCTGCCTGCGACCAGAGCGCAAGAAAAGAATGCCCAGGCTCGGCGCTCCCAGGCGGAATAGAGCGCGCGAGCCTTTGCGGGCATTCGGTTGGACGGATGATATCAGCCTTCCGTGGCGAATGACCGAACCTCGTTCGGCTAAAGCTTCGTTCTTCCCTTGGCGCATCGCCCCATCAGGAAGAAATGCCCGGGCTTGGGCGGGCCAGGCGGAAAACCCGTCCAAGCCGTTGTGGGCATTCGGTTGGATTCATTGTGCGACTTGTGTCGCATCGTTGGCGGCAGTGAAAGCAACGCCCATGCCATTCCCGCAAATAATCTGAGTTGAACTGGACATGCTATCGTAACCTCTAGGGCGCAATCAGTTTAGCGCCAAGCGCTGAAAAGCCAACACCGGCCACGTGCTCATCGGTGTGAGCATTGCTGCCTTAATGCTGAGCATACATTTCCGCTTATTTGGGCGTCGATCAGCCGATATCGAACTCTTTGCGGCCAACCAAGGTCGCGCCAACAACAGCCAATGAGCGTACGTAGGAATAGGGGGATCCTCTCGTTTAACTAAATCCGGACCTGCTATGAGATACGAATTAGTTTCGATGCTGCTTATTGCTGGTTTTGTTTCGTCGGCCTTTGCCAAGGAGAAGATTCAACGATCAAGCGACGATCAAGAACCCGTCAAGGCCACGTATCTAATCACCGGCCTTCACTGCGCGGCATGCACGCAAACGATAGAAACGTCCCTGCGGAAGGCCAAGGGTATTCGCCCGATCAACGTCGATTGGAAAACGAAGAAGGCGCGAATCGAATTTGATGAGCGACTCGTCCCCGCTCAAGAGGTTGCGCGTCTGGTGGCCGACACGCCTCATTTTATGGGGAGCGAAATGCACTATGGCGCCTGGCTCATGCTGAAGGTTGCGGCGATCAAGGACGACGCCACGGCAAAGCAAATCAAGGCCGCTGTCAGTAGGGCGGCGGGCGTTCACCACGTAATTGCCTACCCCGCCGAACGTACCATCGCCGTTCAGTTTCCCGCGAAGGGCGAATGGACCACAAAACACCTCATCGATGCCTTGCGAAAAGTTGGTGTCGAAGCGGCCACATTTTGAATTCGAGCCGGTCGGCGTGCGATTTAAGCCAAGGCAATAAAAACCGGGGGCCGCGGCAACGCGACCCCCGGTAATGTGGGAGGGGCCAAATTGTGTCGATCAATGGTTCGCAGTCAGGCGTTGAGAGTCAGGGTGTGGAGGTCGATCACTAGTAGGTCATGATTGCGTCGATGCCGAAGATAACCTTGTTGTAGTCATCAATGCCTTGGGCATTCGCAACAGCGTCTTCACCAGGTGCCCAGTCGTAGCGAACTTCAGGCCGCACGATCCAATTGGCGTTCGGCTTGTAGTTGAAACCGTAGGTCAACTCGTAGAACGAGCTATCCTGGCCAGTAACCTGATTGCTCTTCCACCATTCGGCCCGAACGCCAGTCTTCCAGCAGTCGTTGATGGTGTAGAACAAATAGTTGGTGATTGAATAGTCCTCACCGTCGCCGGTGGCGCCGTTACCGCCGAACGAGCCGTCGGTTTCGACGAGGTCGTTGCACATGACGTACTCCCACTTCTTGGAGAGCTTGGCGTCGAGAATAACTGTATGCTCGTAGCCGAACTCGCCGTCGGAGCGGAAACCGAAGTTGCCGACGGTCAGCAAGTAGCTGAATGTCAGGTTATCATTGAGCTTGTGGGTGAAGCCGCCGACGAAGTTGCTACCGCCGTCGAAGGCATCAAATGCAGTGTCCCAGCCGAGTGTGTAGCCAACATAGTAGGTCCAGCACTCATTGGGTGTGTAGGCACCCAAAACGCCCGTGTGGGTGATTGGCTCGCTGTTAAACCAACCCAACGCATGGCTGTAAAAGAAGTTACCATTGGCCGGGAACACTTCGTAACCCACGGGGGTGTAGAAGTGCCCCATCTTGATATCCCAATCGTTCCAGCCGAGCTCAACGTAAGCTTGCGGCATGGCCCAAGCGTACGCGCCGTGGTCCCAGGATTTGTCCCAGCCGTTGTTCTGGTTGCCGAACGCCTGGGCGGCAAACGCCTCGGTGCCGTAGACGATGTCCCAGCGGTATCCCCAGTCACAGCAGCAGCTATCGGTCTTGGCTTTCTTCTCGACGTAGAAATACGCTTGGTCAAGCTGGAAGCGACCAGGATAATCGTGAGTATCCAATTGGTCGCCGTCGTGGGCCGACAAGCCAGTATTCTGCGTGTAGGTACCGGCATCGATGAATCCGCCGTAGGTTACGTCGTTGCAGCATGGCGTGAGGTGCTTTTCGAGCGTGCAGGGATCGCCCGGTTTGCAGCAGCAGCAGAACGGCCAGTATTGGTCCAGCCCGAGGTCGCACCAATTGTCGTCGCAGCCGCAGGTCGAGCCGCAGCAGGTTTCGCTGCCGCACGAGGACGTGTCGCAGCCACAACTCGATATTTCTTCTCCGGATGCTGTCTCGACGTTCGCGTCGGTGTGTTTTGCCTTCTTATCAGCATCTTCAAAATACGATGTCATGGTGCCCCGCTTCGTGACGGGCTGGGCATCATCGACGTGTGCCGACTGTGGCCCGGTCGGCGGGGCTAATTGCGGCTCCGCCGCCAGCGAGAGGCTGGTGGCCAGCAAGCCGGCGCCGAACGCGGCGCACATGGTTACGAAGCGTTTCATGTTGGTACTCCATTACGGGGCAAATACGGATCGACTTGTCGCGCCTTGACCGGTCACCGTGGCGGCCGGCCCAACTCGATCGGAAAGGGGTGGGAATAAACGGGTGGGAAATCAGCGGGACACAGGCGGTAGCCCAAAGGGAAGCCATCATGCGACGGCTTACCGATTACCGAGTCCACAGGTGCTATCGGAGGCGCACGCACGCTAGCGTGAATGCAAAACTAGCCAACCGCCAACTAAAGCTGTTGTGCGGTTAAAACCTTGCCGCGCTGAAGGAAGGCTCCGCCCACGCTGGCCGGCCTAGTGAGAAGCTTCATGACGACGGCGACGATTCCGCCGTCAGTTCATCGAATAGCGCCTCGACAAACTCTTCGGCGCGAAGGGGGCAAGGTCTTCGGACCTTTCGCCAACTCCGATATACTTTACCGGCAGCCCCACTTGTTGGCGGATCGCGACCACCACACCGCCTTTGGCTGTGCCATCTAGTTTGGCCAGTACAATTCCCGTGCAGTCTACGGCCTCGGTAAACTTTGTCGCCTGGCTGATACCGTTCTGACCGGTCGTGGCGTCGAGCACGAGGAGTACCTCGTGTGGCGCGGCCGGGATTTGCTTGCGGATCGCGTCCTGGATCTTCGTCAGCTCGGCCATGAGATTCTTCTGCGTCTGTAGTCTGCCGGCCGTATCGACGATCGCGACGTCGGCACCCGTTTTGATCGCCTCCTCAACGGCCCGATAGGCAACGCTCGCCGGGTGGGCATTCGGTGCGCCCGTGACGATCGGCACGCCAATCCGGTCGCTCCAAATTTTAAGCTGCTCGACCGCGGCGGCACGAAACGTGTCGCCAGCGCCGAGAACGACCTTCTTACCCTGCGAGTGCAATAGCTGAGCAAGTTTGGCAATTGTGGTAGTTTTTCCACTGCCGTTGACGCCACAGACCATGATTATGGTGGGGCCGGTTTCGGCGAAGCGGATCGGCGCATCTTCCTGCGCCATCAACTTCCGCAGCTTCTCCTTCCAGGTCGCAACCACTTGTTCCAACGTCACAACTCTCGCTCGAAAGTTCGTCGCCACCTCTTCAACAATCTGCTCGACGGCGTCGTATCCCATGTCCGTCTTGAACAACAGCGCCCGCATCTCGTCCAGAAACGCCTGGTCAACTAGCCGTCCCTCCGACTTGAACAAGTCGCGGACATCCGTATTCATGGACTTCCAGGTCTTGGTCAGTCCTTGCTTGAGTTTTTCGAAGAGACCCATGGCGCTCGGGTGCCGGGGATTGGTAACTGGTAAGACGTTAGCTCCGGCGTCATTTTAAGAGACGGGGCGAAGACGCGAAACCGGCAGCGACGCGTGGAGCAGACATTCCTTTCTGCCCGCAGAAAAGAATGTATTCCGCGCGATCCACCGGGATATAACTGCCGCTTGAACCCGAAATATCTGGATGCAGACACCGATGGCTAAATCGCACTTCGTTTATGTGACGTACATTCGCACGACGCCTTCGAAACTGTGGCAGGCGCTGCGCGACCCTATATTCACGCGCCGTCGGGCGGCAGGGCGTGGCCGCCGGGGTGGATGATCGTCTCAATGGGCGTCCCGGTGTCGGAGGCGTAGGACACGGTGCCGTCGTTCGTTGATCGGGAACAGCCGGTCGGTTTCACCGGCGACGACGAACGCCGGGTTGGGGACAGTGAGCTTCAGCGCCGGCCAAATTTGGCCGGCGGACGAGGCGAATACGAGGAAAAAGATGAAAAACCTCTTGACAATTGGGATTGCTGGGCTAAATTCAGGCGAATCCGCTACTCCTTCCAGGGGAGAGCTGGCGGGCCCGCGCGGGAGATATCGATTCACTCCGTGTATACCGCGCGTCCCGCCCGATCTGAGATCGGTGCTGAGGCTAATTCAGGGCTTTTCGGCGAAGCTTGGGAGGAAGAGCTAGTGACTACCAAATCGCGCGGGCGGCGTCCCCTACTGCGAAGCAAGAACTCCGTTGTGGCGGATGCAGATTCCCCGGAAGACGAGCTGGCCTGGCGTGCGGCCCGCGCAACCGCCTGCCTCTCTAACCCGGCCAGCGTCGACTGGCTCATTGGCTGCTTGCCACGGTGCCGAGCACCGCCGAGCGCGGCCTAGTGCCTGTGTCTTAGCAGACAGCGGCACCTCGTCCTCAACTGCCACCATTCCCACTGTTTAATGTTTTGCTTCAACCATCGTCCGCCCCACTAACTTACTTTTATTCACTCTCTGGAGAATGACTAATGAACGAATCAAATAGACAGCGATCGTTATCGCTCGCTCTGGCTGCCTTCTTGGTGCTGGTAATCGGTTTTCGCGCTCAAGTGAACGCTCAAGTTGCGCCCCCAGTTGTGATCGGTCAGGAAGATGACGTGCTTGGATTTGTCGGCCCGCTACTTGCCGCGGCGCCCCCGATTTTGGTTGCCAGTGATGGGGAATCTCCCTTTCAACCCTTCGGCTCCACGGTGGATGTGACCGATGCCATCCAGTTCACCGACGGACAAAACTGGGCGTTTGATCCCCGTTTCGATCCGGGCGCATGGCAGCAAATTGACCCAAACACTTGGATTCTTCCCGCCATCGGCGAGAATGAGCCGAATTTCGTCGAATCCATTGGGCATTGGTTTTTCGTGCAAGGCTCTCCATGGAATCCCGATACTCCCGTGCAGCAAGTGATATTGGACTCGGCCGGCGACATCAGTGATGTCATCATCCTTGACAATACCGGACCCAACGGCGGGGCCGCGATCACGTTCAGCTCAGATCCCTTTCATGTCGTACCGGAGCCCGCCAGTTTGACACTGCTCGGCATCGCGTGCACGGCTGTTTGCGGATGGCGCAGGCGAAAACAAGCAGTCGCGTAAATCCCCCGATCCCTGGGGTGGAAAGAGATCAATAGGATTCTGTAGAGAACCTCGATCCGTAACAGATTCACGGCATAGGCTCAGCGGAGCAGCCGGATGATGCGACGGAGACGTGGAGTGCGCCGGCGTAGCAGAATCGCCGGAGGTAGTTTTATCGAAGCGTCGCGTTAACGATATGCGTGTCAGGCGGAACGGTACGCGAATGCCTGGACCATCTGGGCGGGCTAGCCAGGGTGCCGCAGTCCTTGGCTAGCTCGACCGCTTCGTTAATGGCGGCGAAACCTATTGTGCCTTCGCAGGCTTTGAGCGGCGACGCAGAGAAATGAGCCGGCACAACAGCACGGCGGCAGTCACTAACAAGACCGCACTTGGTTCGGGGACCTCACTGAATACGACGTTGTCCAAAGCGAATGTGTCGCCAGGCACGCTGGGGCCTATACCCGCGAATCCGACCTGTGTGAAGGCCATATCCGGCGTCGCGATCACGCCCCAGAACTGCACGTTGCCTTCAACACCCGGATCTATCGCACCGTTGACAGTCAGGTCGCCGATGACCCCGTCGAGATCGTTGTTGTTCTTGTCAACCACGTCGATGCCAAACGCTTGTAAAGGCTGAGCGAATTGGAATTTGACGTTGGAGCTATCGATGAAACCGACCTGAAGGTATTGCGTTCCGTCGGTTGGACCCCGCCCGCCGACTGCGACGTTGTTTACGCCGAAGGTTGCAGCCGAATTGCCCACAAACGAAATCTGAGACGTGCTGGTGGAAATCGTCCGCGAGCCGGCTTGAACGTCGATGGGCTCGTCTTCGAAGGATTCAAATTGCCCCACGCCCGGCAAGGCCGCCAGGAAGGCGGCGCGATTGGAATACATGACGAGGGAGGCGTTTGCCGAGCCAGCGATGAAGAGAACAGCCGCAACCATGACGGCCAACCGACGGAAATCGGCACAGTGCATCGCAAGCCTCGCAAATCGGGGTCGCAGTCTAGCTCAACATCTAGAGTAACATGCAACCCGGCAGGCGTCGACTTTTTTTCACTTCTTGGACTCCGGATCGAGAATTTAGGGGGAATCGAGCGTCCTTTGCTCCCAACGCCGCTCAACTGGAGCTCGTCTCCGATTAGGCTTCCTTGCGGTGCAGGAACTTATCGAGGATGCCGTTGACGAATTGGGCCGATTGGCGCTGCCGAATCGCTTGGCCAGTTCGACCGCCTCGTTGATGGCGGCGCGGTCGGGCGTTTCGGTATAGAGGATTTCGTAGGCGCCGAGCCGCAGCACATTGCGGTCGGTGGCAGCCATGCGCGAAAGGCTCCAGTTGTCGGCCGTTTTGGACAGGAGCTGGTCGAGCTCGCCCTGGTTGCGGCGGACGCCGAGAATCAGCGACAGGCAGAACTCCTCTAACTCGGCCGATTTCAGTCGACCGGTGAGAAACTTCTTCGTGTCGTCGACGGTCGTGCGCGGGTTGACATCGTCCTCGAAGAGGATTTGCAAGGCAACTTCGCGTGCTCGGCTGCGGCGGGACATGGGCGGGAAATGACCAATCACCAAGCACAATGATCAATGAGGCACTATTCGCCATCGGTCGATCATTGGTCATTGGCACTTGGTGATTCTTTAGGGTAGGTTTTTGAGCAGGCCAACCATGTGGAGGGCGGCTTCGGCGCATTCGGCGCCTTTGTTGCCGACGTTGCCGCCGGCGCGGTGGATCGCCTGTTCCATTGTCTCACAGGTTAGTACGCCGAACAACACGGGAACGTTCGCGTCCAATGCGAGTTGCGTAATTGCGCAGGCTAACGGCACGGTTGATGTGTTGATCGTGCGTGGTTTCGCCGCGGATGACGGCGCCGAGACAAATGATCGCCTGGTAGCGGCGCATGGCGGCCAGACGCTTAGCGGCGAGCGGAATCTCCATCGCGCCGGGGACCCAGGCGACGTCGATCATCTCGTCGGCACGCCGCGCTCTTGGAGCTTGGCGACGGCAGCCGTCGAGCAGCTTCCGCGTGATCGCTTCGTTCCAGCGGGCGACGACGATGGCCGAAGCGATCTTTGGGCTCGAGGTCGGCGATTGCGATGACGTTGGGCATGGAGAATGTAGATGTCGGATGTTCAGATTTAAGATGTCAGAGCAGTCCGCGATCCAATCTTCTAATCTTCAATCTTAGATCCGACAATTCCTTACTCCTTCATGCTCATCAGGAATTCGGCGTTGGTCTTGGTCTTTTGCAGGCGGGTGACGAGCAGCTCCATGGCGTCGGGGCGGTTCATGTCGTTGAGCACGCGGCGGAGGATGCAGACGCGGCGGTGTTCTTCGGGGTCCATCAGCATCTCTTCCTTGCGCGTGCCGCTGCGGTTGATGTCGATGGCCGGCCAGATGCGGCGGTCGACCAGCCGGCGGTCGAGCACGATTTCCTGGTTGCCGGTGCCTTTGAACTCCTCGAAGATCACCTCGTCCATCTTGCTGCCGGTGTCGACCAGGGCCGTGGCGATGATCGTCAGCGAGCCGCCTTCTTCGACCTTGCGGGCCGAGCCGAAGAACCGCTTGGGCCGCTGCATGGCGTTGGCGTCGATGCCGCCGGAGAGGATTTTGCCCGAGTGCGGGCATTCGGAGTTCCAGGCCCGGGCCAGGCGGGTGATCGAATCGAGGAAGATCATCACGTCGCTGGCCGTACTCGACCATCCGCTTGGCCTTTTCGATCACCATTTCGGAGACCTGGATGTGGCGGGCGGAGGGTTCGTCGAACGTCGAGCTGATGACCTCGCAGTTGGGGCCTTTGACCTGCCGCTCCATGTCGGTGACTTCTTCCGGCCGCTCGTCGATCAGCAGCATGATCACGTAGGCGTCGGGGTAGTTGGTGAGGACGCTCTTGGCCATCTTCTGCAGCAGGATCGTCTTGCCGGCCCGCGGCGGGCTGACGATCAGGCCGCGCTGGCCGAAGCCGATCGGCACGATCATGTCGACGACGCGCATCTCGACTTCGTTCGGCCGTCGTTTCCATGACGATGCGGCTTGTCGGGATGCAGCGGCGTCAGATCGTCGAAGAAGATCTTTCCGAGCGAGCAGGTTGGGATCCTCGTAGTTGATCGCCTCGACGCGCAGCAGGGCGAAGTAGCGTTCGTTTTCCTTGGGCGGGCGGATCGTGCCGGCGACCGTGTTGCCGTTGCGCAGGCCGAAGCGGCGAATCTGGCTGGGCGAAACGTAGATGTCGTCGGGGCAGGACAGGTAGTGATAGTCGGGGCTGCGGAGGAAGCCGAAGCCGTCGGGCAGGATTTCCAGCGTGCCCTCGCCGAACATCAGGCCGTTGAGCTTCACCCGCTCCTTGAGGATCCGGAAGATCAGGTCCTGCTTCTTGAGGCCGCTGATTTCGGCGAGGTTTTCGCTTCGGCCGGTTGCGATCAGCTCGGGCATCGTCATCCGCTGCAGCTCGGCGATGTGGATATTGCGGTCGTGTGCATCGTCCTTCGCGATGGCCGCGCCGATGCGGCGGACGCGTTCGGCCGCTTTATCGAGCTCCTCGGCCAGCGAGAGCGGTTCTTCGCGATCGAGCTCGGCGAGCAGCTCGCGATCGATTTTTACTTCGCCGTTGCCATCGGTTGGCCGGCTGCGACGGTGCATGGGACGCGGGCGACTAGGCCGCGTATCGCGGTTCGCTGAATCAGCCATGAATTGTTCGCTCCTGGAGGAGAAAGAGCGGTGGCGCGCGAGACGGCGCCGGTGCGGTGGGACTCGACAAAAAAGATGGATCTCAGAAGGCTGGCGCGAACGGCCAGCCATGAGGTGCCTCTATGGCTCTATTATGTCATAGCAATGGCGGCATTGGGAAGGCGAAAGTTTTCGATAAGTAACACTGCAGGTAACTTATTGTCGTGGGGTGACGCTTGCACCATGGGGCATGTGTTTCGCGTCCCCTGGCCCTCGCACTAGCTGTGGAAGCAAGTTATGGCGCGCACAGGCCGCCCCACGATCAAGCGGCCGGAATGATATTTCGTGCCCAAAAATCGGCAACGGCGCTGCGAAGCTCCTCATCCGTGCCAAGATTCGGGATGACCACGTCGGCGAGGCGGCGTTTCTCGTCTTCCGACCACTGGGCGGCCTCGCGCTGGTCGAAATGGGACTCCGACCAACCTCTGTCCTTGGCCCGTTCCAGACGCAATTCCCGCGGGCAATCGATCATAAGCACCAGGTCGCACATCGGTCCCCAGCCGGCCTCCAGAAGGAGGGGGGCATCCAGCACAACGGCCGGTTTGCGGGCCGCCGCAGCTTGATCGCGCTCCAAATTCAGCCGCCGGCGGATTCGCGGATGGAGCAAATCCTCGAGAAATTTGCGATCGGCGGCCGCCGCCTTTCCCTCACCGAACACCCGCCGAGCGACTGCGCCACGGTCAATCTGGCCATCCGACGCCAAAATGGCGTCGCCCCACTTCTGGAGCAATGCTTGGCGAACGTCAGCGTCATCCGTTAGAACGGCGTGGCCCGTTCGGTCGGCGTCCAGCAAGCTACGGCGCCAAGTCCACGAGCATCCTCGCGACCAACGATTTGCCGCTCGCCACGCCGCCGACAAGGCCGATCGTTTTCATGGCATACAATGGTTCCAAGCAACGGACGCCAATGACCTTGTCACTGCGGATGAAGCCCCGCTAATGGGCACCATCGTTGGGTTCGTCACGATCTTTGTCGTTGCGCAGTTTCAGGTAGCGCTTTGCTTCACTGCGAACTAACTCATCATCGTCGCCACTCATCTTCTCCAGGAGTGCCAGCGATTCAGGAGTATCCATCCGACCCAGTACATGGACAACTTCTAGACGGACGTTTCGGTCTGGGTTGTTCCACAATGACAAAAGGAACCGCTTTGCGTCCGGATGTGGGCTGCGGGCAAGTCCTTGGGCAGCGGATCCTCGAATGTTTTGCGCCAACGTAGGTGTTACGTTCGCGTTTGCATTGTGCGCGACATCTGTCGCCTGAGTTGCCACACCTCTTTTGAGCGCCGCAAGCGCCTTGTCACTGTTGAATCGCGATAGTTTGTCCAACGCGCAAAATTTCAAATCGTACGAATTTGAATCCAAGGCTTTGACGTACCAGGGGATCACGGCCGGATCGTTGATCAGCGATAATGCTCGCCGGGCGTCTTCCGACGCACGGCCGTTATCTTCGAGCATTTTGGGCGCCAATTCTTTGATTTTCGCTTCGGCCGTTGCCTTATCGATCGGCTCCGTTCCGACGGGAATTTTAACCGGCGGAAGCTCAATTCGGCCGTGCCAGCTCCGAGTCATTCCGCCACGAAGTGGTCCGGATCCAGGCACTTCAAGAGTCGAACGTAGGAAGCAATCGCCTTGGTTGGGCTCGATAATCCAACAGGCGTCGGGCCCCAGGTCGATTGCCGCGCCATTGTCCGGCGGAATGCCGAGACCGTGCGACGAGTAATCGAACGAAAGTTCACCACGGACAGGTAGCACCAGGTTTACCGTGCCGTCGAGCATCGGGCCGTCGTATTCAAAACTTCGATTTAGTATTTGCTTTCCCTTCGCGTCGACGACGTGAAACTTTATCAGTTTTGTATCCCATGGGATTGTTAACGGGTTCATCACGTCCGACGCATTGCGCAGATGCAAGTACGTTGCCATGATCGGTGTCCCGTTGAACACTTCGAAGCGTTTGAGCACGATCCGGGCCTGCAATCCGTTGACAGGCTTGGACCAGGTGGCTTCCCGTTCGGTATTGCGGCTTGTGTCTTGCGCAGCCGCCGGTCCAATTCCCATCCACAGGCAAGCAACTAGGACTTTCGCAACCAAAGAAAAAGAATTTGCACGCATTGAACACCTCCTCCCCGATTGGACGCGGCTTCCCATGCATCAGTTCCGTTGGGTGTTCGAATTCTTGACGATGCTGCTTGGGATGTTGGGAGCTTCAGGGTTTACTTCTACCGTTCGCCGGCTTGGCGAAATGACCAGATCTAGGTCTTCCATCGGAACAGCACCAAGCAAGACCTCTTCGCCGAGGATAAGGGCACCGACAAAGCATGAGCGATTACCAAAAGTGACTTCGACAGGCTCTACGTAATCGCGAACGTGCCGTGTACCATCGGCGGCGGTCACCTCGCGCTGTTGCACCGTTTGTAAGCCAAGCTGGACGGCAACGTGCTGCGGCAAGCACAGGTGCATCGCGCCCGTATCGACCAAAGCTTTCGTGTGAAACGGTGCGAGTCGCGAATCGAGCGGGTTACGAAGTTCGATTTCAGTAGTGATGATGCCCATGGAGGTATTATTGCGAGCCGGAAATGGTGAATCTAGCTGATTTTGTGTCGGGATTATTCATCGTGCGTGCGGGGCAAGCCCCGCCGCTCAATTACTATTCGCACGCGGCCCAATTGTCGCCGGTTTTTAAGTCGACTTTGAGTGGTACACATAGCGGCAGCACGTTGCGCATTTCCTGGCGAACGAGTTCGCCCAGGCGGTCGATCTCGTCGGGCGGCGATTCGAAAACTAGCTCGTCGTGAATTTGCAGCAGCATTTTCGATTGGAAGCTTTCGTCGCGCAGGCGGCGGTGGATCGAGAGCATGGCGAGCTTGATCATGTCGGCGGCGGTGCCTTGGATAACGCTATTGACGGCGGTTCGTTCGGGCAAGTTCAGCGGCCGGCGACTTGGTGTATCGGTGAGCAGTGTTAGTTGATCGATGGGCCGCACTCCCTGGATGCTGCGGCGCCGGCCGAGAATTGTGGAGACGTAGCCATTGCGGCGGCACTCGTCGAGCGTGCGGACCATGAATTCGGCCACGCCGCGGTAAGTGGAGAAGTAGCCATCGATAAACGCGGCGGCCTCCTCTTGTGAAATGCCAAGTCCTTTGGCCAGGCCGAACGGGCTTTGGCCATAGATCACGCCGAAATTCACGGCTTTGGCGCTGCGCCGCATAGCGGAGGTAACGTCCGGAAGCGGAACGCCAAACACCTGGCTGGCGACGAGTGTGTGGATGTCTTCGTCGCGATCAAATGCCGCACACATTGCGGCATCCCGCGAATAGTGGGCCAGAATTCGCAGCTCGATCTGCGAATAGTCGGCAGCCAGCAGCTTCCAGCCCGCCGGGCCCGGAATGAACGCCGAGCGAATTTCGCGGCCTTCGTCGGTGCGAATCGGGATGTTTTGCAAGTTGGGTTCGCTGGAGCTAAGCCGGCCGGTGGAGGCGACAACTTGATTGAACGCCGTGTGAACGCGGCCCGTCTCGGGATGGATCATCGTCGGTAGGGCGTCTACGTATGTGTTCTTGAGTTTGGCGAACTGGCGGTATGCAACAATCTTGGCCGGTAGCGGGTGCGATGGGGCTAACTGTTCGAGCACGTCGGCGTCCGTGCTCGGGCCGGTTTTCGTTTTCTTCACCACAGGCAGGCCGAGCTCCTGGAACAACACATGCGCAAGCTGCTTGGGCGAGGCGATGTTCAAAGAGTGGCCGGCCAACGTTTCGATTTCTTGCTCCAATTGGGCCAGCCGTTCACCGTAGCGGGCGCTCAGCTCGGCCAGCCGCGCGGCATCGACGCGCATGCCGGTGAACTCCAATTCGGCGAGCACCCCGATGAGCGGCACCTCGACCTGTTCGTTGAGATTTGTCAGCCCCATCTGTTGCAACCGCTCGGATAAAATGGGCTGCATGCGCAGTGGAATGTCGGCATCCTCGGCAGCGTAGATAGCCACCTGTGCCACGGGCACTTCATCCATCCGTTTTTGCTCTCGGCCCTTACCAATAAGCTGGTCGATTTTGATCGTCGTGTGGTTGAGATAGCGCTGCGCCAGATCATCTAGGCTATGGCTGCGGCCGCCGGCATCGAGCAAGTAGCTTGCAATCATCGTATCGAACGCCATGCCCGCCAGCCTCACGCCCGCAACACGCAGCACGATGATGTCGTACTTGAGGTTTTGGCCAATCTTGCGGATCGTTGCGTTCTCTAGCACCGGGCGAAGCGCTTCGAGGGTTTCGCGCTGGCCGAGAACCGACTCGCCCGCGGGTCCGCGAACCGGCACGTAATACGCTTCACCGGGCTTGAATGCGAATGAGTATCCGACAATCTCGGCACAGCGCGGCATGACATGCGTCGTCTCGGTATCGACGCTGATCAGCGACTGTTTTGCAAGCAGGGCAACCAGTTCGACAAGTTTTCCCGGCGTATCGACAAGATGATAATTCTCCTTTTCCGCCGTTGTCGGAATCGGCAACGCGGCCGGGGCGATTTTTGCCACGCGATCGGCAAACGTGCGAAAGCCAAACTCGGCAAACAACTCGATGAGCAGCTTGTGATCCAACCCGCCGACACGGCTGGCATCCCAATCGGGTATGACGGGGACTTGGTTATCGAGCCGCACCAACTGGCGAGACAACAAGGCCAGCTCGCGGCATTCGATGAGTTTTTTCCCCTTAGCGCCCGGCACATCGGCTGCGTGCTCCAAAAGATTGTCGAGCGTGCCGTAGGTCTCGAGCAGCGCTTGTGCCGTTTTGGGACCAATGCCCGGGACGCCCGGCACGTTGTCGACGGTATCTCCCACAAGCGCCTGGAAATCGACCACCTGGTCGGGCCCAACGCCCCATTCCTGCCGGAGCGCGGCCGCATCAAACACCTGATTTTTGCGGATGTTGTAGACCGCGACGCGATCGGTAATGAGCTGTCGGCAATCCTTGTCGCCAGTCACGACGAAGCAATTGGCGCCGGCTTCATCGCAGATTCGAGCGAGCGTCGCCAACACATCGTCGGCCTCGAACCCCTGGCAGGTTAAAATTGGGATCGCCAGGGCTTCGAGTACACGCTCGATTTTTGGGATTTGGCCGACCAACTCATCGGGCATGCCTCCGCGTTCCGCTTTATACGCCTCAAACAGCTCATCGCGAAACGTGGGGCCGGAAAGGTCGAAGGCGCAAATCAGGGCATCGGGCTTCTTTTCCTCTATGAGGTAGAGCATGTCGCGCACAAAGCCAAAAACGGCGCCGACCTGCTCGCCGCGTTGGCTGCTCATTTCCGGCAGCGCGTGAAAAACCTGAAAGATCAGCGAATGGGCATCGACGATGTAAACATTCCAGCCCTTGATATCGACGGCTTGCGGCTGCGGGGCACATGTCTCGTCCTCATCGGAAGATGGTGGCTCAAGGCGCGGCCGGCAGGCGCTGTTGGCCAACGCGACGGCCGATTTCGTCGCGGTGGCTGGCGACGATGACGCATTTGGCCGCGAGGGCGAAGCCTCCTTCTCCAAGCCGGGTAGCGAACGTTGTTGGGAGCGCGAAGCCAAAGCTAATCCCGTTTCCAGCGGCATACCGCCTGTCGCAGGTGAAATGGAACCTAAAACACCATCGTATCCGGTTCGTTGACTCGCGGTAATCCCCTAACTAAACTGGACTTAGGGCGATTCGTTCAAAGAATTCGACCAAACCGCGACGGCCGCCCCGCGTTGGCAGGCGGCCCGTGGACGACTCATCTTTTCGATCCGATGCTGCTGCTGCGTTAAGCGTGTGAATATCATTTAAGTAGCAGCACGAATCACTGTAAAGTTTGCGAGATACAAATACGGCCCCGTCTCGGGCAAACGTGAACAGTCGAGGTATGCCATGCCGGCACGGCAAGATCAGACTCTGCAGATATTCTTAATTATTTTCATCTTCGCGTTTCTTGTCACCGCGGTAGTTGCCTACCTCGGATGGCGCGGCTATAGCGATGCCGAACAGCGGGCGACCACGCTACAGACATCGCTCAGCGAAAAAAACACGCAGACTCAAAATCAACAGACCGAGCTCGAAGATCTTCGTGAGAAGATGGGGTTCAACCGCAACGACAATACGGCCGAGGTTATGAAGACGGCCGAAGCGGACATGAAAACCTACGGCTCCGGTATCGCGGACCCGACATATCGGAAGGTGTTGGAAACCGTTTATGCAGAGGGACAGGAGTCGGCGAAGCGCGAGGCGAAACAAAAAGTTGACATCAAGACGCTGACCGATCGTCTCCTGGCCGCCGAAACCACCGCCAAGAAAACCATCGACGAATATGACGCTGCGCGGAAGAAGGCCGAAGAAGACGCGGCCACACAGCGCAACGCCTTTGCCGATTTCCGGAAAACGCTGGAAAAATCGCAGGCCGATTTGCAAAAAACCCTGGACGATCAGCGCACGAATTACGAGAAACAAATTGCCGATCGCGATAAAGCGATTAAAGAACTCACGGACAAGCGAGCGCAGCTCGAACATGCAGTTGCCAACCTGATCGAGAACCGCAAGGATGAGCCCGGCAGCTTTGAAGTAGCAGATGGCCGCGTTTCCTTTGTGAATCAAACAGGCACGGTGTGGATCAACCTGGGCACCGCCGATTCGCTGCGACGGCAGGTAACATTTAGCGTCTTCGACGCTGATCAGCACGATGCGGCGAAAGCGACGAAAAAGGGCAGCATCGAAGTGACCAAACTGCTCGGCGAGCATATGGCCGAGGCCCGGATCACCAAGGACGACCCGACGAACCCGATCCTCACAGGCGACAACATATACAGCCAGGTTTGGCACCGCGGTAAGAAACTTCACTTTGCTTTAACGGGCGTTATCGACATCGATGGCGACGGTCAAAGCGACTTGCAACTGGCGCGCGACTTGATCGAGCTGAACGGCGGCATCGTAGATGCTTACTTGACCGAGGATGGAAAGGTGCATGGCACGATCACCGCCAACACACGGTACCTTATATTGGGCGATATTCCGGACTCGGCCCTGAAAGCCGCGATGCAGCAGAATTTCCACGACATGAGCGGGACCGCGTCGTCGTTGGGCGTTCAAACCATTACGCTGCCCCAATTCTTGGACCAGATGGGTTACAAGCCGCAGGACCGCACCGTGCATCTAGGAACTGGCGCTTCAGCGCGTGATTTTCCGCCGCGACCGCAAAGCGGCGCCGGGCCGGCCCTACCATTGCCAAGCTTCCGAACGCGACCCGCTGCGGCGCCTGGAGCTGCCACATCGGCAAAACCGTAGGACTTTCACAAAGGCGCAAGATGGATCACAGGAGGGAACAGAGAAAACGGAGTGGAAGAACGGTGGTCGAACGGTGTCACACTGTGCATTTGAGTTCGCGTCGTGTGCATTGCGTCTTTTTAATTTCTACCGTTTCAGTCAAATAGCTTGTGGCGGAGCTGGCGCAGCTCGCTCGCCGAGGTTTTGAGAGCGGGCGGGAGGCTCGTCATATCGAAGTGTTCGGGCTCCACAAAAAGCTCCGTGCTATTTTTAAGGCCGCGAGCCGCTGCCAATCGTTTTAACAGTCGGCGACTCGGTCGATCAAGTCGGTGCGCTCGGCAGAGTTCACCGAACAATCTCAACGTACTGTTGCGCGAAAAGTCTCGTTGGCGTCGACGCGTAAACAATTGCCAAATGAGAGTGGCAATCAGTAATAGTGCCACTACGGCGACGACCATGATTATCTCGTGGGTGCCGAAGCTCGGCCGCTGATTATCAAAGCGACCCCAAATGCCGTTGGTGTCTTGTAGGGTTGCGAAGAGATGCAGCCGGTTATCGGTGCGATGAATCATGCTGTATCCTCCGCTAACACAGCGCCGGGTGATGATGACCCGTTTAGCCGTAGCTGAGCCAGACATTGCTGTGCCGCCTCGGCGATACTGTGAATGGGATCGTTTGCGGCAACTTCCAAGATGGCGACGGCTTGCTCGTCTCGGCAGTGCGCCAATGCCGCAACGGCTTCTTTCCGAACGGCAACGTTTTCATGGCCGACCAGTTCGATCAACAGTTGTCGCACGTCGTTGGTCGCTTCCATCGCGATGGCCATTTCGATTCCGCGAAGTTTGCTCGTTATCGACGGCGACGCAAGCTCTTCGATCAACTTATGCCCGGCCGATGGATCTACTTTATGGACGAGCACCCCGGTTGTCCGGGCCGATTGTTCGTCGAGCAGATCGAACATGGTTCGATAACGGGTAAAATTGAATTCGGCCAGCGACGATCGTGCGGCGTCGCGCACCTCTGGAGATCGGGAATCTAATAGAGCGACCAGCCGTTGGAGCGCATCAGGCAGGCGGCGGGCTCGAAGTTGCCGAACGGCCGCCGCTTGAACACCGGCATCCGGATCTCCGAGGGCGTTCGCGACGAGTTCATCCGCCTGGGAACTCTCGAACTTCGCCAGCGCCTTACAACTGGCTCGCCGGGCTTCGCCGAGGCCGTTCTGTAGCAAAAACGCGAGCAGATCAAACACCGAATTGCGATCCAACTCGCTTGCCATGGCGAGCTCAACTGCAATCGCCTGGGCGCGGCCATCGAGGTCCAGCAATAGCCCGCGCTGTTCTTCCAACCACGACACGCGGTTGAGGCGTTTCATGTTGTGCAGCACGCGGAGGGGAGCCGGGTGCTTCAATCCATTCAACAACACATTGAGAAATCGCTGATCGGATCGGCGCGCAATGATTTTCAGTGCCGCGGCTGGCGCATCGGTGTCGCGCAATATTTCGACTAGCCGCTCGATGATTCCAGCGTCTTCAGTCGATGTAAGCTCGGCGACGAGCGCCGGGTGAGACGGATGGTGCGAATCGCGAAGGATTTTCAGCAAAGTCGCATTGTCGATCGGCGCCAGCAGCAGGAACGCGTCGAGAATCTCTTTGCGATGGTGATGCTCGAAACGCAATACGGATTGTTCGAGCGATACCAGAAGTTGATGCCGCGCGAAGGATGGGTCCCGATGCCCGCTTCGGTTGTCGGCACCGTGGGCTAAATCATGCACGACCCGCGCGGCTAGTTCGAATATGGTCGTGGCAACCTTGTCGCGATGGCGATGCAGCTTGTTCTCGGCCGCTTTGACCAAGATGGGAAATAACTCAAAGTCGCCGGACAATGAAATGATACGGCATGCGTTTTTGCACAAAGTCGTGTCGCCGTTGAGCACCGCATTCCTCAGCGCCGGCGCCGCGTGGTGCGGCATGGCGCAATGGGCCCCGCACAGAACGACCTGGTCCACCTCGGCCAGCGCAGCGAACTGACGAATTAATTGCGTGTGGGTCGCGCTATCGTGGCGACGGATGGCTGCCCGGATGGCTGCGGCGCGGACATCCGAACGACTTGATTGAAGTCCAGCCAGCAAAAGCGGCAGAACGGCGCGGTTCCGCGTGCCGGCCAAAACCTGGCACGTACGGCCGATTCCGGCGACCGAGTCGGTGTGTGGAATGTCACCCGGCAAAGTTTATTCTCGTCGATGGGGTGCCTAGAATTACCCATGTCGCCTTATCGGCCACGGGCGGTAGTTTTTAACAGCCGAAGAATGCGCCGCCGCACAAAGGCCGCATTCGCCACGGCCCAAACCGGCCGCGACGCTCCGGCTCCGGCGGAACTCGTTGCAAATTCGTCCTGGCGCTGTGAAACTAGGTTGTTAGCGGGCCCTAACCGGTTACTTTGATTGTGCAGGTGAGGCGATGCCTAAGTCGCGCAATTCGAACGAGGTATTCGACCAAGATTTCTTGCCTCTGCGGGCGAAATTGCTGGAAGTGGCCGCGGCGCTCGATCGGCTAGATCGGGCAAGCGGTTCGCTCACTTCTGAATCGCGCCGCGTGCAAGTGCATGAAGCGATTCAGGTGCTGTTGCAACCAGGAGATGACCGGGCAGAACAAATTCAATTGATCTTTAGCCGACCGTATGACGACAGGTGGCGGGAAACTTTCCAAATGACTAAAGGCCGATGACGAACGACCAAGGAGGTCCGGCCATTCGTCATTCTGGCTTGGTCATTACCCCATACTATGTACTACATCGATCCACACATTCACATGGTGTCGCGGACGACCGATGACTACGAGACCCTCGCCAAGATGGGCTGCGTGGCGGTAAGCGAACCGGCGTTTTGGGCCGGTTACGACCGCGGCAGCGTGGATGGTTTTCGCGATTATTTCGAGCAGCTAACCATATTCGAGCCGAAGCGGGCTGGCTGGTATGGTATCCAGCACTTCACCTGGCTGTGCATCAATGCGAAAGAGGCGGAAAACGTCGCGCTTGCCCGCGAAGTCATCGCGATAATTCCTGATTTTCTCGACCGGACGGGCGTGTTGGGCATTGGCGAGATTGGCCTCAACAAGAATACCCGCAACGAGGCAATCGTGTTTTTGGAGCACGTCGATCTTGCGGCGCGGACCGACGAGCAGATTCTCATTCACACTCCGCACCTGGAAGATAAGCACCAGGGCACGCGAATGATATTAGACATGCTGACGGGCGACGGCAGAATCAACCGGGAGCGCGTGCTAGTCGATCATGTCGAGGAACACACGGTGCGGCTGGTGTTGGACGATGGCTTTTGGGCCGGAATGACACTGTACCCCGTAAGCAAATGCACGCCCGCCCGCGCTGCCGACATCGTGGAGATTTACGGACCCGAGCGGCTGTTGGTAAATTCAGCCGGTGACTGGGGCCCTTCAAAGCCGACTGCCGTGCCGGATTTCATTCTGGAAATGCGTCGCCGCGGCCATCCGGAAAGCCTCATCCGCCGCGTGGTATATGAGAACCCGCTGGCGTTCTTCAGCCAGAGCCGCAATTTCGTGTTTAACCCGCCGAATGTGGCGGAGCATGCGGCGGTGTAAAACACGAATGGCACTTAATTGTCCCCAACTCTTTTCGCCATTTGACGTTTCAGCACCCATCGAGGCTTCGTCATTTGGTCGAACTTGACCGGCGGGCGTTTTCTCTTGCGAGGCTCGAACCGGTCAGGTCGATCAGCGACGCGATGGAGTGCGACGGAGTCGAGCAGCTGTTGGTAAAGGGCGGCCCGGAACGACGCGCCACGGCGTCCTTGAAAGTCAATCAGCGGTTGAAATGCTTCCAGTGTTTGGAGCGCCCCTTTGAAGCTGATCGTTCGCGGTTCCACTCCGTGCTTCGCCGCCGCCTGCGCGATGATCGTGCGGATGAGATTGTAGGCCAGAATATGCGTCCACACCTCTTTGCGGACGAGTTCCGGCGTCTTGCAGCGCAGCACGTCCATTTTCATCGTGGACTTGATTGAGCGCAGATCGAGCTCGTTGTTCCAACGGGCGCGATACAAGGTCGCTAAGTCTTCCTTGGTCGTTTCCTGAGGGTCGAGCAAGGTCGTGACGACAACAATAGCCTTCGTCCTGAACCCACGCTGCTCGACTCGAAAACGAGCCTCGCGAATCGTCACGTACTCCGGCAACGATTTATAGGTTTGCCAGTCCACCGAGCGAATCGACGTCGGCTTACGCCAGCGGACGATATGATCGTCGTCGCCCAGGCGGATTCCACGACGAAAATCGGCTTTCCGGTGGGCTTTGTTGAGCCGACTGACCAAGTCGACGCCGCGCTCTTTGAGCAGCACGATTCCCGTCCAATTAGACAACAGGCTATCGGCCAGCAGCACGTCGCCGCGGCGAAGGACGTCCCACAATCGGCGGAGTAAGCTGACCTCGCCTTGTCCCTTGCCGGCATACCGGCAAAATCCGAGGTTGAGGACCGCACCGCAGGCCAGCGACGTGATGACGCCGATCCGCGCGATGGGGAACCCCAGCCCCGGCTTCTGGTTGTAAACCTGCGGATAGGCGGCTTGATTTTCCGGCGTGTCGGGCATGCTCACTGTCGTCCCGTCGAACATATAGACGCGCCGGCCCTTCCAAAGCCATTGGGAGTCGGACTTGGCGTCCAAGGCGCGACCAACCAAGCAGGCGACCGCCGCGAAGAATTGTTCCGGCAGACGCTTTCGAGCCTGGCAGTACGCGCCCGTCGTCGCGGAGCACGGATGTTGTCCTTGCGAAAGGCGATGGGCGAGCAAGCGGGCGACCGCGGCGCGACACGAATGATCGGCGCTGAGCACCTGGCCCAAGAACACCCACAGCGTCACCAGAGGCGAATAGATCCTGTCGAGCCAGGTGACGCCCGTCGCTGTCAGTGCTTGCGCGACGACTCCTTCGGAAAGAGCGTCCGTGAACGGCAGATCGCCCTCCTGAAGAAACTGCCGCCGCAAAAAACTCGCCTGTCGTTGAAACCGTCCGTGGTTGTAGGATCGCATCCGTGAGGCCTCCTTGCGTGATGGGTTGTCGCCAACAACCATCTATGTAAGAGAGGCCCACTTTCACCTATATCACTTCCTGCGAATTACTTGCGACAGAATTAAGTGCCATTCGTGTAAAACACCGCGATCAGGCCGCCACGATTAGCGAATACATCGGAGCTGTGAAATCGTGATATTTCGGAACTGCGCAGTCACTCCACCGCAAACTGCTTGAGCACGATATCGGCGACTTCGACATCCGCGAGCTGGCCCCCCAAAAACACGCCAGGCTCGGAGGTGAGCAGCACGCCGCGTTGGGCGGGTTCTTTTGCCGGGGCGCCGTGCGAGCCGCGCACCAAGTTGGCATTGAGCGGGATACTCTTCGAGCGGGCGTCGAAAAAAAGCTCAACTGGATCGTACCCAGGCTTACGATGAATATCGACCGTGCGAGCGTAACCCGGCGCGCGGGCATCCTCCAGCCACCAATAGTACGCCTGCCAGCTATTCGATGCTGAGACCAGCACGACATCACCGCTGCGCGGGTGGTCGATTCGGTACTCCGCAATGCCTTCGGCTGTTAACACCTCGGCAATTCCGGGCCGCTTATTGAATAAGCGCGCCACGCGCTTGATTGTCTTGGGGTCTGAATCCTGCACGAAAACGTGCGAGAACTGGTGATCCACCAGTGCCCAGGCTCTGCTGGTGGCGAAATCGAGATGTTCGCCATCGTCCATTTCGCTAACCTTGAGCAGGCCGGCTTCTCTCAATATCCGATTAGGATAGACCACATCGTTCACCGGCGAGATGACGTATTCGCTCACGGCGAGCCAGAGCGGCGCTTCGCTATAAGAGCGCTCGAACCCGGCGATGAGCTTTCCCAGCTCATCGTCGAGATCGGCAACAGCTTGGTGCGCGGCCTTGCTCTCGGGCCCATTTTTCTGGGCCGCGTAATCTAAATGCGGCAAGTAGAGGTAGAAAAAGTTGGGGCGATATTTTTCAGCCGCATGTATCGCCGAATCCACAATCCAAGACGTCGATTGAATGCCAGCCAGCGGACCCCAAAAATGTTGAAGAGGGAAATGGCCTAGCTTTCCCTTTAGCTCGTCGTACAAGCCTTCCGGCCGCGTGAAGCACCAAGGCGACTCGCTCCCATCCACATTGTGCACCGGCGCGGGCGTGCAGATAAAATCGGCGCCGCAACCCTTGCTGTGCAGCGGAAACCAAACGGCCGATGTGATCGAGCGGTCGCGATCGTGCAGGATGTCCCAAATCTGCGGTTTCTGGATGCAATCGTTCCAAGCGGTCCACATCTCGACTCGCCGCTGGTCGCGCCAGTAGAAACCGTTTGCCACAACGCCATGCTCGCGCGGCGGACAGCCGGTCGTCATGTTTGCCTGCACGGGGCAGGTGACGGCCGGAAAGCTGGGTACCAGGATTGCGTGCCCGCCCCCGACAAACAGCCGCGAAAGATTCGGCATCGACGACAGATCGCGGGCGCGGAGTCCGGGAATCGAAAGCAAAACGACGAATCTGGCCATTCAATTCGCGATTATTGGAGGGGGCGCTCGCTACAGCGGATGCCGGGCGTGGCCGAAAACTATCGATTTAGATGTTTTTCACTTTGTGCCGATGGCCTCATCGATCAACGGCCGCAAATAATTATACGCATGTCGCGCCGCCCGGGGTCCCTCGTGACTGTGCCGGCTCAGTTCGACGCTGACCAGACCATCATATCGAATATTGGCCAGCGCCGCGACGACCAGCGGAAAATCGATTTCGCCGTCACCAAACATCAGGTGCTCATGCACCCCGGCACGCATATCCTCGATATGCACATTGGCCAGGTGGTTGCGATAGCGCTCGATTTTCTCGGCAATTGGAAGCTCGCCCTGACACTGCAAATGGCCCACATCGATTGTGAGCTTTAGGCCGGATGCGTCGACATCCTGGGCGGCTAACGCGCTGAGCAGGTGGTCATAGCTGTCCAGGGTATCGATCAACATGCCGGGCTCCGGCTCAAAAGCCAAAATGACTTCCCGGTCGCGGGCTTCGGCGAGAACGGCCGAAAGACCCCCCACCAGTCGAGAAAACGCCTCGCGCCGCCCCGCCCCGTCGCGAACGGCGCCAGACCAAAGCGAAACGCAATCGGCATTTAAACGGGCGGCAATATCAATCGAGCGGCGGAGAAAATCGATCCGCCGAGCGCGGCCATCGGCGTTGGGGCTGAGGAGCGTCGGTTCGTGCTTATGGCGTGGATCGAGAAGGTAGCGGGCGCCCGTTTCGACGACGCAACGCAAATGGCGCGTTTTCAATACTTCCGCAATCTGCGCGAGCTGGGCGTCCAGTCGTACGTCGTATGGATTGAGGACGCCGTGGTCGAGTGTGATCGCGATGCCTTGATAGCCAATTTCGGCCAGCAGCTCGATCGCATCAAGCAAATTGTGGTGTGCGAGCCCGTTCGTGTTATAGCTAAGAATCATCAGGCCACAAAATCTGTCCAGACGCCGCACGTAAATGCCGCTGATTCCAATCTGAACGTTGATAAGACTACCGGCAATGGCAAGCAGTCGAGCGGTGCGATTGCCGGCGCCAATCGCTTATATCCGCACTGCCGGTGAACTAATGCGAAGCGCTGCACGCAGGTTTTAGGCAACAACTCCAGTTCTAAAGACTCTAACAAAACCTCTATTGGAGCATAACAGGCGGAGCGGTTAGGTTTTTGGTGTTCAAGGAGGAACACATATGGCCAAACCGCTGCTTGCAGAAGACTTGTGGGAACGAATCGAACCATTGCTGCCAACGGATCGTCCCAAGCCCAAGGGTGGGCGGCCCCCTGTTTCCAATCGGCAGCGCTCATCGGCATCTTGTTTGTGCTGCGCACCGGTTGTCCTTGCGAGTATCTTCCCCAAGAACTGGGCTGCGGCTCGGGCATGACCTGTTGGCGGCGCTTGCGCTATTGGCATGCGGCCGGCGTGTGCGAAAAAGTGTGGCGCGTGCTGCTCGACGAATTAGGCTTGGCCAACGAGATCGATTCGTCGAAACTGGCGATCGACAGCTGCTCGGTGCGAGCGCTTTTCGGGGGGCGCAAACCGGTCCCAATCCCACTGATCGCGGCAAAAATGGCTCGAAGCGGCATGTTGTCTGCGATGGCCAGGGAATGCCATTGGCTATCACGCACACCGGCGCGAACGTCCACGATTCTCAAGCAGCGGTCCCATTGATCGACGCGATTCCAGCGATCAAGCGTCCTCGCGGTGGCCGCCGCAAACGTCCCGACGCAGCCTTCGCCGATCGCGCTTCGACGCCGAAGAAAAAATCCGCGTGCCTTTCGTCAGCGAGGCATCCAGCCGTTTATCGCCAAGCGAAACACTGACACGGCAGCGTCCTCGTCGTTCATCGTTGCGTTGTCGAATGGTCTTCAGTTGTTATTCAAATTCCGCCGCCTTCACGTCGCTACAAAAACGAGCATATCACACGCTCCTCACATCCCTCTCACTGCAGAGTCCCTAAATAGCGCACGACATTTCTACATCTGCGTGACGTCACGCAATTATATCGCGCCCAACATTTTTCGTGAAGGTACATCGTTTCTCCAACCGTCTCGGAAACCTTCGGCATAAAGCTTACTTTCGCAAAATCCACAATCGTTTTTGGCGAACAATGCTCTTTACCCTACAATGTACGGATAAGTGACAGCAATGATTTCGAAGAGTCGACACCACTTGTGATGTATTGCCCATGCTACTCCTGATCGATAACTACGATAGTTTTGTCCACAATCTTGCCCGTTATTTTGAGCGGCTGGGGCAGCAAACACACGTCGTACGAAACGACTCAATCGGCGTGGCGGCGGTGCGGAAGCTACGGCCGGACGCTATTGTGCTTTCACCGGGGCCATGTACGCCGCGGGAGGCGGGGGCATCGCTCGAAATTGTCCGCAAGCTGCATGCGGAATTGCCGATGTTCGGAGTTTGCCTGGGACATCAAGTAATCGCCGAGGCACTGGGTGGCCGGATTGTTCGCGCGACGGAGCCCGTTCATGGCCAAGTATCCAAAGTCCGGCACTGCGGAGCCGGTTTGTTCGATGCATTGCCTTCACCAATTGAAGTTGGCCGATACCATTCCCTTGTGGCGGAGCCTGCTTCGCTCGGCAAGTCATTACGGCCGACAGCTTGGACCGAAGACGGGGTGGTGATGGCCTTTGAACATAATCGCTTGCCGGTGTTCGGTGTGCAGTTCCACCCGGAATCAATACTCACCGAATTTGGTTACGAGCTGCTCGCCAACTTTCTGACGCTCGCCCGCATTCCGTTCCATGGCGACCCCTGCCAGCTTGCAGCGTGTGAGCGTCCGGCGGCTGCTACGCGTATCCTGGAACTGCCCAACCAGCCGGTGACATTCTAAGTTTCAACCCATGTTGCACGACGAACCGATAGCTCAGCTTCGCCTGCCTGAGGACCTGCTGTTGGAAGGCATCGTTTCAACGCTGAACGACGATGGCTCGCCGCACATCGCCCCGATGGGACCAATTGTCGATGCTCAGTTTACGCGGCTCCTGTTGCGGCCGTTTCGTACCTCCGTAACGTATCGGAACCTCAAGCGTACGCGACAAGGTGTGGTACACGTGACAGATGATGTCGAGCTGTTTGCCCGCGCCGCGGTGGGTCAGCTAGCGGAATTGCCTCGAATGATGCCGGCGGTGGTGGTGGAAGGAGTGATTATCGCCGATGCTTGTCGATGGTACGCTTTTCGCGTCAGTTCACTGGACGATTGCGAAGCACGCACCTCGATTACGGCTGAGGTCGTTCAACATGGTCGATTGCGCGATTTTTTCGGCTTCAATCGGGCCAAGCACGCCGTGATCGAAGCCGCCATTCTGGCGACGCGAATTGATCTCCTGGACGGAAAGTTTGTCCTTGGCGAATTTGATCGGCTGGCGGCACCCATTGCCAAAACGGGCGGCCATCAAGAACGAAACGCGTTCGATTTCTTACGGCAGTATGTGCGAAATCAAATCGCCTTGCGAGGACTGGCGGAGACACTCGGACGATGAATACCGCCATTCGCGTTCGCGCCCGTGCCGGCTACATTTCGGGATGTTTCGCTTCGGGCATCCCAGCGGAGCACAATACGGCGGAGTGGGCGCGATGGTCGAACCGCCCAGTCTCAAAGTAAGAATTTCCCCGGCGAATCGCTTCTCCGCGCTGGGATCCCTCACGGATCGGACGCGGTGTTTTGCTGAGCGACTTGCAAAGCAATGGAAGCTGCCATCACTGCCGCCGTGCGACATCACCGTTCATGCGCCGCGAAGTCACACTGGTTTGGGAGTCGGCACGCAACTGGGTCTGGCGATCGCGGCCGGCTTGCGGAGATTTTTGAACCTGACCGACCTGCCCGTTGAAGAGCTGGCTACGGCCGTCTCGCGCGGCACGCGGTCGGCGGTTGGCACGCACGGCTTCCGGCATGGCGGCCTTATCATCGACGCCGGCAAAGAAACGGGCCAAGCGCTCGGCAAACTCGCGCGGCGAGTCGCATTGCCCTATGCGTGGCGATTCGTACTCTTCTGTCCAGCCAGCGGGCACGGCCTGGCGGGAAACAGCGAGGCGACGGCTTTCGCTCGGCTGCCGCCGGTACGCGACGATATCACGCGCGAGTTATGGACGATTACCAACGAGCAAATGTTACCTGCGGTCGAGCGCCGCGATTGCACTATGTTCGGCGAGGCTGTGTATCGATTTGGACGGCTCGCAGGCGAATGTTTTTCCGCCGTTCAGGGTGGCCCCTTTGCCAGTGCAGAAATTGCTCGGCTTGTCGCACTGATCCGTGAATTTGGAATCCCGGGGTGCGGCCAATCATCCTGGGGCCCAACGGTCTTTGCCGTCGCGGAGAGTGAAGAAGAAGCTCAGCGACTGGCCGACCGATTTCGAAGCCAAAACTACGGCACCAATACGAGGTCGTCATCGCACGTCCGAATAATTCGGGCGCAACAGTCGGTTCCTAGCGATCACACTCTTTCTGCCGTCGGCTTGCCGATTAGCCTACGGCGCGCCGGAGCGTGACTGCTACGTTAAAATGCTACGGTATTGTTCGATCAGCCGACTCGACGCGTGGCGAATATCGAATGCAGATTCGGCCCGCTGGCGGGCGGCGGCGCCGAGCTGTTTGCGGCGGCGATGTCGCGAAGTAGTGTGCGAATCGCATCGGCCAATGCGAGCGGTTATCTGCCGGCACGAGAACGGCGGCATTGGCCTCGTTGGGAAATATCTCGCGAGTTCCGCCCACGTCGGTCGCGACGATCGCCACGCCGCTTGCAGCCGCTTCCAACAATACTCGGCCCAGCGGCTCCTGTCGGGCGGCGTGAACGAGCAAATGACACTCGGCCAGCAACGCCGACACGTCGGTGCGGCTGCCCAAAAAATGCACTCGACCGGCCAGCGGTTCCTCATCGGCAATCGACCTCAGCATGCTTCGAATTCGCGCGCCTCGTCCTTACTCGAAGTTCGCTCGCCCACGATGAGCCAATGGACATCAGGGAACTGGTCGGCGATCTGCGAGCGGGCCATAACGCCACGTCGGTCCCTTTGCGAAGGCCGAGCTGACCAATGATCGCGCCAAGCCGTGTGCCAGCCGGCAGAGCGAGTTCGCGGTGGAAATATCCGGTCGGCGGCCTCGGGTGGAATTCAGTTAGATCAACGCCGTTATTGACGACGACGCACTTGGGGGCGGCGATCCCTTGGGCGACATGAAAATCGCGGGTTGCCCGCGAGACTGCCACGAGCCGGCAATGTGTGTTGAGGTCGTTGATGTTGTGGGCCGCAGCTTTAGGATGTCGCGCAAGTGGCCGATGCTTGATATCGCACTTCACGGCGACGGGTCCGGCAATCCGCGCCGTGGATAGACTATTTGCGTGTAGCAAGTCGGCCGCACCGGCGCAACAGATCCGAAAGTCCTCGCGTAACCGGTCGAGGGGGGCGCCGGCCGCGTTCGTCGTGCGTCTGCCACGTCATATGCGGTATGCCGCGGTCTTTATCTCATCGGCCAACGGGCCGCTGGGCGGTGCAGCTACGAAAATGTCAAAGCCGGCCGCCGCGACTGCCGGCAAAGTCGCCAGCATCGAGCGCTCGCCGCCTAAGAGCGTCGGATATTCGCAGAGAATCAATAGCCGCGGCATGGTTGCGCTTTCTCGAATGGGCGGCCCATAGCCGGGGTCTGTGGCCCCGATCAAAAGCCGTTCGCCGGGCCTCACAAATCCAGCTATAATGTCACGCGCTCCGTCCACGCAACGCTACTTCACAGCAGGCCGTATTCGGACAGCGATTTTTTGAGCCTGGTCATGCCGGCGTCTTCCAACGTCGTCATCGGGAGCGCAGTTCGCCCGGGTCGCGGCCGAGCATTTTCATGGCCGCCTTGATTGGGATCGGGTTGGTTGCGAGGCCGAGCATATCGCGGCAGAGGGGGAACAGCTTACGGTGCCACTTCTGAGCTTCGGGAGATTGCCTTTCAGCATTGCGCCGACCAGCGCGATGCATGTCCTTCGGCACGATGTTGCCGACCACCGAAATGACGCCGCGGCCGCCGATGGCCATGAGTGGCAGCGTCAGGCTATCGTCGCCGCTCAGAACGGTGAGGTTCGTCGCGCCGATGATTTGCGATGCCTGGTCGAGCGAGCCGGTGGCCTCTTTCACCATCGCGATATTCTCCAGTTCCGCCAGTCGGATGATTGTTTCGGGCTCGATGTTCTTGCCCGTTCGGCCCGGAATGTTGTAGATGCATTGCGGCAGACCAGTTTCCTCGGCGAGCACGCGGAAGTGCTCGTAAAAGCCTTGCTGCATTGGGCTTGTTGTAATAAGGGGCGACTTGCAGCGCGGCGTCGGCGCCCACTTTTTCGGCGAACTTTGTCAGCCGTAGAGCTTCCGAAGTGCTGTTCGAGCCGGTGCCGGGCATGACTTTGATTCGGCCGGCGACGGTCTCGACCACGAAGGCGATGACGCGATCCTGATCCTCGTGGCTGAGCGTGGGCGACTCGCCGGTGGTGCCCACTGGACACACAGTTGGTGCCGGCGGCGATTTGAAACTCGATTTGGGCTCGCAGCGTTTCGTAGTCGACATCGGCCCCCTTGAACGGGGTAACGATTGCCACCGAGAGTCCAGCGAACGCCTCTCCTTTAGTGCTCATCAAACGGATGCCTCCTGGCTGTTTGAAATAGATATTTCCGACAGCGGCATGATAGGGAAGCGGAGGAGCTGGCAATTGGCTGGTGCTATCAGCCGGGTAGAAGGCCGCAGAACTCGCTCGGTACTGCGGGGTTCGATCCGAAATAGGAATAGTCTCACTGCATGAGGAACGGCGCATGAAAATACGGCCTCCGCGCCTTGGAAGATTCCGCAATTTGGCGGAAGTTGCAGTGCGGAGTCGGCAGACCCGCACACAACTTAGTATTCGCCTCAAGGGATTCAGCTATGTAGGGGCCTGTCAAGTGTTGATGGGTGTTTACGTTCATTTCTCTCATGGTCTGAGTTGGCTCGTTCACTCCCCGCTGTCATTCTTCCTCAAGGAAGGAAGTGAGCGTTCCAACATGCTTTCTTTCTTGGTTTTGACCTCGCAGACGCCTCGGGGGGCGAATTCAGCTATTCGAGCTCAGGAGGGACGTGCCTCCGGCCCGTGAGAGTCTCATGCGCGAGCGACGACGCCCATTCACGCTCACGAGCTCTGGACGGTGAGTCCCTGGCCCAAAAAGCAGCTCGAGCTGTCGTCCCTCGTGTTTCACTCAGAGGTCCCGCAGTTCAATCGTCACGCGGCCGCACATCTGTTCGGTAAGGTTCTCCTTTGATGACGGCGCTGTGCGTCCAGGTCAAAAGCTTGCGGGCGATGGCCACCGCGGCCGCCTTGTGGCCGCTGCGCCTTTTTTTTTTTTTTTTTTTTTTTTTTTTTTTTTTTTTTTTTTTTTTTTTTTTTTTTTTTTTTTTTTTTTTTTTTTTTTTTTTTTTTTTTTTTTTTTTTTTTTTTTTTTTTTTTTTTTTTTTTTTTTTTTTTTTTTTTTTTTTTTTTTTTTTAAAAAAAAAAAAAAAAAAAAAAAAAAAAAAAAAAAAAAAAAAAAAAAAAAAAAAAAAAAAAAAAAAAAAAAAAAAAAAAAAAAAAAAAAAAAAAAAAAAAAAAAAAAAAAAAAAAAAAAAAAAAAAAAAAAAAAAAAAAAAAAAAAAAAAAAAAAAAAAAAAAAAAAAAAAAAAAAAAAAAAAAAAAAAAAAAAAAAAAAAAAAAAAAAAAAAAAAAAAAAAAAAAAAAAAAAAAAAAAAAAAAAAAAAAAAAAAAAAAAAAAAAAAAAAAAAAAAAAAAAAAAAAAAAAAAAAAAAAAAAAAAAAAAAAAAAAAAAAAAAAAAAAAAAAAAAAAAAAAAAAAAAAAAAAAAAAAAAAAAAAAAAAAAAAAAAAAAAAAAAAAAAAAAAAAAAAAAAAAAAAAAAAAAAAAAAAAAAAAAAAAAAAAAAAAAAAAAAAAAAAAAAAAAAAAAAAAAAAAAAAAAAAAAAAAAAAAAAAAAAAAAAAAAAAAAAAAAAAAAAAAAAAAAAAAAAAAAAAAAAAAAAAAAAAAAAAAAAAAAAAAAAAAAAAAAAAAAAAAAAAAAAAAAAAAAAAAAAAAAAAAAAAAAAAAAAAAAAAAAAAAAAAAAAAAAAAAAAAAAAAAAAAAAAAAAAAAAAAAAAAAAAAAAAATTTTTTTTTTTTTTTTTTTTTTTTTTTTTTTTTTTTTTTTTTTTTTTTTTTGTTTCACGTTGGTTGAGCTGTTGGTCGTAATCGCGATCATCGGTGTGCTCGTTGGGTTGTTGCTGCCTGCCGTGCGACACGCGCGGGCGGCCGCACGATCGACGCAGTGCAAGTCGAATTTGCGTCAAATTGGACTGGCGTCGACCAGTACGTAGATAAGCAAGGTAGCCGGGGTAAATTTCCAGACGCGGCTGAATTTCCGAGCGTCACGCCAAATATTCCGCCGCTTTACAAAGTGTTAGGCGGTTTGATTGAGAACAATCACGAAGTTTTTCGTTGTCCGGACGACCAGCTCGATCCAAAGGACGCGACCCCAATCGAAGGCATTACCTACGAAACCTATTTCGACCAAGAGGGCCTGAGTTACGAGTATCGCAACTCGCGGCTGGCCAACAAAACGCGGGAACAGTTCGCCAAATCTGGCAGCGGTGATGAAACGAGCTCGTCGCGAGTTTGGGTTGTATATGATTTTCAACCTTTTCACGGATCGGAAGGACAAAACGGTTCACGGAATTTTGTATATCTGGACGGTCATGTGGATGCCCTGATCGTGGCCGAGTGATTGAGTCGTGCCGAAAGTGTCCTACAGGAGCCAATGCTATGAAAACGCGAAGAGCTATCATCGGCGGCGTGATGGTAATTGTACTTGCGGTGGCGGCAGCCTGGGCATTTGGGGTGTTCAACCGAACGGACCCGGCGATTGCCGAGTTGCAGCAAATCAGCGCCCAGGTATGGGACCAGAATCTTCCCGATGCGCAGCGAAGTCAACTGCGCGACGACTTTCGCCAGCGGATGCAATCGATGACCGATGATCAGCGCCACGCGTTTTTCGAGGCCAACCGCGCACAATGGAGCGGGCGGATGGAGCAGCGAGTGAGCGAGTTTTTCGCGATGTCGAAGGCCGACCAACAAAAGCACCTCGACGAGATTATCGATCGCATGGTTCAGGCACAACTCGCAGCAACAAAACGCCAATAGCGGCAACCGGCAAAACCGCGGCGCAAACAGCAATCGCCGCGGTGGCCGCAATATGACCGATGCCCAGCGCGACGAACGATCGAAACGTCGGCTCGATCGAACAACCCCAAAGATGCGAGCGCAGTTCACCGAGTTCCGAAAGCAGCTCGATCAACGGGCTCAGCAACGCGGAATCAGCCTCGGCGATCAACGCGGCGGGGGATTTGGCGGCGGGTGGCGGGGGCGTAATTTGCGAGCTGCAAGATTCAGGCGACATCCTTGTTTATCACCCTTTCGGGCATAAGCCATTACGATATCAGCCGTTTCATATCGCGTACGGCCTGCTCCAGGCCAACCATGATCGCCCGGGCGATGATGCTGTGGCCGATGTTAAGCTCGTGCATTGCGTCGATGGCGGCGACCGGTTTCACGTTGCGGTAGGTAAGACCGTGCCCCGCGTTCAGCATGATGCCGCCTGCGCGAATTTGTTGACCGGCCACGACGAGCGCTTGCAGAGCGCCCTGCGTTTGCTCGGCGTTGTGCCGGAGCGACGCCTGCGCATATGCGCCCGTATGAAGTTCAATCGCATCAATGCCGAGTTTGGCGCCCGCTTCGATTTGATCCGGATCAGGATCGAGAAACAGGCTCACGATGATTCCGGCGTCTTTGAGGCGGCGAACCGCATCGGACACCTTTGCCCGCGAGCCGACGACATCCAAGCCGCCCTCGGTTGTCACCTCTTCGCGCCGCTCTGGAACGAGTGTTGCTTGATGGGGCGTGGTGTCGCACGCGATGGCCAAAATATCCTTCGCACAAGCAAGTTCGAGATTGATCGGAACGGCAACCGATTCTTTGAGCACGCGAAGATCCCGGTCCTGAATGTGACGACGATCTTCGCGAAGATGGACGGTAATCGCATCGGCGCCGCCCAATTCGGCCAGCGTCGCTGCCCAAACCGGGTCCGGCTCGTTCGTCTTGCGTGCCTCACGGACCGTAGCCACGTGATCGATGTTTACGCCGAGGATCGCCATAGGGGTTGCCGTCGATTATTTGTCCAAAAAGCGGCGGCTTACCACGCCGTGCCCGAAGCGTGAAACTGCTGGCTAACATCGTATAGCCCGTCGTTATCGCGGTCGGTGTCCAACGACCAGACCTGTTGCCGCGAATCAAATGAGAGCCGATAGCGCGGCTTGCCGTCGGCCGGTTCCGTGGTCAATGGCCGGCCGATTTCGTTAATGGCTGAGGGTAACGAATCGGGCGACAGGCGACGATCCACACTTTGCGCTGAAAACCGTTGTCCGAGCGCGAAGCTCGCCACACCCGTCAAAACAACAAGCGCGATAGGGCGCCAAAACAGTGGGTCCATGACCTGGCTTGATAGCGAAAACTGAAACGTCTGTTCGTCGCCTTGCTTGCCCCGCAGGTCGTCTTCCAAGTATTCCCGGATTTGGTCCGCCGCCGCCTGTGCGGCCTGGGCAGGAACGCGAATCAAGTAAATCGCCGTCCAGCGATCGTTAAGGGCGCTGAAATCGTCCAATCGATGAATTCGGGCATCAACACCCATTCCCACGAGCTCATCGGTCAAAAATCCAGCCTCCGCCAAATTGGTGACGCGAGAAATGTCGGTCCATTCCGCCGGGTCGTGCTCCGTAATCGTTCCACCACAATTGGGGCACGTGCGGCAAGTACCGGAAGACCGAGTTGAATCAAACGATGCTGCACAATGCGGACAAATAGTTACTGCGTCGTCATAGGAGTCGTACATAGATCACTGTTTCAAAAGTACGGGGCTGTCGAGAATTGCGGATGGCACGCTCAGAGGCATCGAAAGGGATAGTTCCGACGCCAACATGCCCCGCCCTTCCCGGAGCCTCAGAGCGTGCCGCCCTCTTGAAGTTTGATTTCCGGACGGCCACAAATATATGGCTAATCCAGAACGGCGTGATGTTATCGATTATGCCGCGTTTGCAACACAAAGGCCAGTATTCCGGCACCCAAATTTAAAGGGTTGTGTTTTTCCAACTTCTATCATTCTGGGGCAAACTGACCGACCCCGCGGGCATTGTTGGCCTGCCGAAGCGCTGGGTGTGAGCCCCATATCGTAAGCTACACTTTGTTAGAAAGTTGCCCCGGTGCAGTCGTACTGGTGCTTCCTAGCAGTTTCCGGCGGCCTTTCCGATCGCTCTTCATCGATAGTTCAGAAGTCGGATTTCTTCAGGGCTCTTGCGCATCGATTCAATTGAGATTCGCCTGCCGCGACGCAAAAACTTCACTTTCAACACAGACCGATCAATACCGTGAAGCCACAAACACCCGATACGATGACCTGCACGGAACTCGCTCAACAGATTGAGAAGATCCAGCCAGCGGCATCGCCGCAGGAAGTTGCCCGCCTCTGCCTGTTATTGAGCACGTCTGTAGACGATTTGAGCGCACTCCGCGAGAACCGGGAGTTGCACGCCGCCTGGAAACGGACGGGCCTGAAGCTGCAGGTTGCCACCGATCAGCACGCCGCGATGACCGAAGAGCTTGAACAGCTTGCCGCCTCCGACCCGCAATCCTTTAGCCAGGATCAAATCTGGGTACTCATTCGCGCAATTAAAGTGCAGAGTCAGGTGCTGCAGATGTACGTCGGCCACCCACTGCTCGATGTGTGAGCCGCATCGTAGCCGGCCTCTTCAAATCGACCGGCGCCGCACGACGCGTTACGGCACTCGATGTAGCCGCAGTCGACGACCGTGGGCTACAATAGCCAAATGTGGGCAATTGAAAAGTAAATCACGATCCCAGTCACGTCGACGAACGTGGCCACAAACGGGCTGGACGCGTAACCGGGGTCAAATCCCATCTTCCGAAATATCAGGGGCAGCATCGAGCCCACCAACGTTCCCCACAAGCAAATTACGGCGACCGACTGGGCTACAACGAGCGCCAGGTTCAAGCGAATACGAGTGGGAAACCGAATTTCGCTGTTCTTTGGCAACTGGTAGACGATCGATTGCGGAGTTTCCTCGACTCGTTTGACCTCGCCATCATCCGGAAGGGTTACGAGTGCGGGTCGATCGAGCTTAGCGCGAGTCAATTGCGAACCTATCGGCAATTCGAACCTGCCGTTTTTCGTTTGAGGTTCACTACTGCGAGGCACCACCACGTCGATTGCTTCGGTGTGATATTCGGTGCTGTCCAATACGCTTTGCGGCGTGGTCAAGGCGCGCACGAAGCCGATGCAGCCCAACGTCAGTCCGAGCACGAGCCCCATGGCCAGTTCGTGCTTCAGCACGCGCCACCATTGCGATGGCCCAACGTGGCCAAGCGCCATCGCGCGCGTGATGAGCGTCGCGGCCTGCGAACCCGAATTGCCGCCCGTCGAAATACAAAGCGGCACGAACAGGCTCAACACCAGCACCGCGGCTATTTCATTTTCGAAATGGGCGAGTGCGGTAAACGTAAACAGCTCTGCCACGAACAGACACGCCAGCCACATCGATCGTTTGCGCCAAATCGTGGCAAAGGGCACCTCCAGATAGTTCTCGACCATCGGTCCAACGGCAGCCATGCGCAACGCGTCCTCAGTCGCCTCTTCGCGAAACACGTCGATCACATCGTCGTGCGTGATGACTCCGACCAAATGCTGCTCGTGATCGACGACAGGTATTGCCAGAAAGTCGTAATCTGCGACTTTTTTGGCGACTGCTTCCTGGTCGTCGGTGGCTTCCACGGTCACCAGGTTGCGTTCCATCAAGTCGCCAATTGGCATATTCGGCTTGCCGAGATGCGTGACAAGCTGGCGTGCCGAGACCGCCCCGCGCAAATGGTTCTCGTCATCGACGATGTAGATGTAATAAATCGTTTCCAAGCTTTCCGCGATGCGGCTTAGCGCTCTCAGCGCTTCACGAACCGTGAGCGATTCGGGCAACCCGGCGACCTCCGTCGTCATCATTGCGCCGGCGGTGCCTTCCGGATAGGACTGCAAGCGCAAAATGTCGCGCCGCGTGTCGATCGGCACCAATGAAGTGACGCTCTTGGCGGTTTCTTCATCGACCGCGTTGAGCAGATCGACCCGGTCGTCGGCCGGCATGTCGGCAATCAGCGGCGCGACGCTTTCTGGATCGCACGTTTCGATAATTTCGATCTGCTTTTGGCGATCGAGATAGCCGAATATTTCGACTCGCGTGGGCGCATCGGCCGCCTGAAGAACCGTCCACGCTTCGGCCGCGGTGAGCCCCTCCATGAACTCTGCGGTGCGGGCCGGGTGCAACGCCGTGCAGAACTCGCGCAATCCGTCCACGTCGCTCAATTCGAGCATTTCGCGTAGCTCGGGAAGGTATAGCGTATTGATCATGTGGATTGTATGCAAAAACACTTCGACATGGATTTCGCGTCGCAAACGCGCCGCGATGAAGTTCAGTGCTTCAGCAGTTTAATCACTCTGACCCGCCGCCGTCAGTGTGCAAGTTGCGTTGCGCCCGAAGCCCCTCAGCCGGCCGACCGGATTGACACGCGCGAACCTGGTGGTTAGGTTAACAACGAATAGAATTTCGTCGATTTATGTTGCAGATCGACCCCGGTCCGGCGCCCGGCTAAAGATTTCGTCACGTTGCCATACTCGATGGTCGCTGTCCCACAATGGTCCTGCGGCGGCTGAAGTCGAGCAAGGAGTCATGGTTCAATCGCCACACCCGGCCGCCGATCCAAATGAGGCGTTTCGCTTGGAGCGTTGCCAGCAGCGGCTCGGCTATCGATTTCGAGACATGCAATTGCTCGAATCGGCGCTAACGCACGCCTCTGGGGCCGACCACCGACTTTCCTCGAACGAGCGGCTCGAATTTCTCGGCGACGCCGTGCTCGGGCTCGTGGTCTGCGAGCAATTGTTTACGCAATTCCCAGATCAGCTGGAAGGCGACCTGACGAAGCTTAAATCGGTCGTCGTTAGTCGCCAAACATGTGCCAAGATCAGCCAGGCGCTGGGACTGCGGGAGTTTTTGGTTTTGGGCAAGGGAATGACGACGCACCCGGCAGTGCCGCCTTCGGTGCTATCCGACGTGCTGGAGTCGCTGATTGCGGCTATCTACCTGGATGGCGGCATGCAACCGGCACGCGAATTTGTGTTGACGTATTTTGGCCCCGAAATTGAATCCGCGGCGTCGGGCGATACGGGCGGCAACTACAAATCGCTGTTGCAGCAATTTGCCCAGCGGGAAAACGGTGTGACACCTACCTACCATTTGATAGACGAGAAGGGTCCCGACCACAGCAAGTGCTTCAAGATGTCCGCGCAAATCGGGCGACAGCGGTTCGCACCGGCTTGGGGTCGCAGCAAAAAAGAATCGGAGCAACGGGCTGCCCACAACGCGATCTGTCAACTCCGCGGCGACGCCGTGCCCTACCCTGGCGAAGAGATCATTGCAGAAGTTGCCGACTGACGCCGAGCTTCGCCCGCTAACTGGCTTCGTGCAGCCAATCTTCGGGAATCGGATTCTCGCCAATCCGCCCGATTTCATCGGCACGGCGGCGGTGACCCACGGCCGGCCAGCCTGAAACTTCTTTCAGTTCCGGCATCATCTCGAGCAACTGCTCGACTAATTGTCGCGCCAAGCGTCGTTCAGCTTCGGAGCGGGCCTGCCGGCGCATCGCCATTGCGGTCTTCATGACCTTCAGCAATTGCGCTCGCATGGAGACCATGGGCGACAGCGAATCTTCCGGCTCCTGCAGCAACTCCTCGATGGGGACTTCCAGAGCCGCCTGCCAACGGTAGAGCTCCGAGACCAGTAGGTCAGCTCGTTCGTCCTCCTGCGCGCGGACTTCGCTTACGGTTCGCCCCAATCGCTGTGCAACGCAACGAATGGACAAGCCTTGACGGCGCCTGGCAGCACTTAACTTTTGCAGCCCTGTGGTCTGGAACTCCACAGTGCGGCCAATACTCATGTCGCTCGCTGGGGCAAAATGCCCGTTCTGTTCCACATCATCCATTTGCTTGTTCACCCGTGGTGAAGCGCAGTTGCGCGTTCACCAAAGGCAGAGAAGAGTGCCCCGCCTCTCCACCTGTTCACTAAGACAAGTCGCCAACCATCGCGTTGGCCTCTGGCCCAACGTTCTATCCTAGTCAGGTACCATGCTTGGGGGAATGGTACTACTTGCAATTAACGAATCCTCAACTCATCAAATGATCGTCGTACTGCGCAGATGAAGCATCCTGTGGACAATGACTCCGCTACCGTTCCAGTCATCGCGATTACCTTCAGAGCGAAACCCTGTCCCCCGCTCGTGAGAGATCCGGACCGGTACGCGATCCAACCGACGGTCCGTTAGCTGGCGACGCTCCAGGACGTGAAATTCGACGCCACCGCAGCGGATGCAGCAAATTCGCGGTTTCGCGGCCGAAACGGACATTACCATTCCGCACGAGCACTCGACAACCGGCATCGCTCACCCTCCGGTTCCTTCTCACCCGATGCGCGTTCACCACGTCATACACAGCCACTAATTCGCATGTACACCCGCGACAGATTGCCGTGCAACAGAATGCCCGAAAACGGGGGGAATCCCTCGAATTCTGAGGCCGCTTGGGGTGAAACCCTACTCCAGACGACGGGAGGCGAACGACAACCTTGTAGAGAATACCGCTGACCGTGACCCGACGTTTGGTTACGGATTGGGTTACGGATTGATGGACTCGTCGAGTAGCATAGCCATACGAACCAGTTCCGGCACGCTGCGGACACGCAACTTTTTCATCAGGCTGCTGCGATGTTTTTCAATCGTCTTGATGCTGAGGCCAAGTTTTCGAGCCATCACCTTATTCGGGTCACCGGCCACAACTAGGCGCATGACATCATGCTCGCGCTCGGTTAAGGCCCGCAGTTGCGCAGATGCCAGAGCACGGGCCTGCGCATGTTCTTCCCGTTTGCGACGTTCGGTTACATCGCAGCCTACCGACTGGTATTCGATCAATTGCCGCTGATCGTTAAACAGCGCTCGGTGCGTCCAATGTTCCCACAGAATACGACCATCTGGCTTAATGATCCGATGCTCATGCACAACCACCGGATTTTCGACCGACACGGCAGCCAGCTTGTGCTTCAGCGGCTCTTTATCCTCTTCAAGAATGCCCGACATGAAACTGGTGCCGATAAGCGAATCCGACGGTGCGTTCCAATAGCTACAATAGGAGTCGTTGACGAAGGTTCGCACGCCGTCGTCGCGCCAGCGAATAATGAATTCCAAGTGGTCTTGAATAACGGAGCGATAGCGCTCCTTGCTTTTGCGAAGTTCCTCGTTTTTTTCGGTGAGCTCTGCTGTTCGCTCCCGCACGCGGTGCTCCAGCTCTTCGTGGGCACGCCGCAACGCCTCCTCTGCTTCGTGTCGTTTAGTAATATCCTTGCCAATTCCTTCGTTGGCGACGACTCGCCCGTCGGCGTCTCGCACCGGCGCGTCGCGAAATTCCAGCAAGCGGCTTTCACCACTCGCGTGCAATACCCACGCAGAAAACGGCGGCGTCGGAATACCAGCAAACCGCATACTCTCTAGGTGCTCCAGCTCCAAATACTGCGGATTGCTAGTATCCACAAATTCTCGCCAATTGCGACCGATCACCTTGTCCGGGGTGTAACCAAGGATGGTGTGGACCGACGGGCTGGTGTAAGTGACGATTCCATCTTCGTCGGTGGCGTAGAACAGGTACTCGTCGCGGAGGCCCTCGACCAATCGGCGGTAACGTTCTCGACTTTCGCGAAGCTCGCGGGTCCGCTCTTCAACTCGACGCTCAAGCGTAAGCGAGAGCAGCTCATAGTCGAGTCCGAGCTTCGTTCGCTCGGTCACATCACGGCAAACGTACATTACGGCGCCTGCGTCGCTACCGATTCGGCGAACCGTAACCAGCAGATTTCGCGCCCGGCCCACCGCGTCGCGAATCTGACACTCGACATTGGGAATTTCTCCCCGTTGCTCCAGCAAATCGGGGTCGAACAAATCGCTGGGGAGTACGAAGCATACGCGTCCTTGCTTAAGAATGTCCGCCGGCACGTGGCCGAAAATAAAGTGCGCGTTCGGCGACACATATTTCAGGCGTCCGGCGTCATCGGCCACGAGGACGGCATCGGAAATGACGCCCATCACCTCGCGGTGCAATGCCTCGGTCTGCCGCAACGCTTTGGCGGCCGCCCCATGCTCCGCCAAATGATCGAGGCGGTCCTCCAGCTGAGCGACCTGGGCTCGCAGGCGCCGATTTTCTTCGACAAGTTCCGTATTGGTTTTGCGATTCTGCGACATTGAACTGAAGGGCAAGACAAGAGAGGTTTAAGGCAACGCGGCTGCATCACGCGGCAAGAGGCCGCTCTTTTTAATTATAACTTAACGTTCGCCGGCCTACTGCTCTCACCCGCGGAGCTCTCCTCTCTGTTCCGTCTCTTTCGCCGCCCGCCCTCCAGCGTCTCGTTTCGTTTTTTTTCGTCCTCGCTCTCCCCCGTTGTGTTCGCTCCGCCCGCTCTAGTGCTTCGCGCCGCCTCGTGTCGCTCGTTCTAGCCGCTTCGCGTCGATGGACGGTAAAACGCTCTGCGTCTCGCTGGGCGAGCACCGCCGCAGTTTGCTACTGCTTTCTCTCTTCGTTCCGTATTCCCTCTTCTCTCTTATCCTTCTCTTCGTTCCTCTCTCTTCTTTCTTCTCCTTCTCTCTTTTCTCGTTCCTTCTCTCTCTCTTCCTCTCTCTTCTCTCTTTCTCTCTCTTCTCTTTTTTCTTCCTTATCTCTTTTTTCCTTTTTTTCTTCTCTTCTCTCTTCTTTTCTCTTTTCTTCTTCTTTTTCTTCCTTCTCTCTCTTTTTTTTTCCTTTCCCTTCTCTTTCTTTCCTTTTTTTTCCCCCCTCGACGCTTTTTGATTGTATCGAGGCCCGCATAATTCACGGGCCAAACGTCGCTGCCCTTCCGCCAATAACGCGGCCACTGAAGCGCTCTCCCGAATTTCACGGAACGGACGCGGCTCTGGCGGATTGGGATGCTCTGGTTGCAGGTCAAGTTGCCACCAGCCGACATCCAGCCATTTGTCGAACTTGTATCCGACCCCGCGAAATATCGCCGCCGGAGCAAATCCCATGCGTTCGTGCAACCCAACGCTCGCTGGATTCGGCAAAGTGATCCCGGCAAATGCTTTGAAACAACCCTGTTCCCGCAGAATCGAAAACAAGGTGTCGTAGAGCGTTCGTCCCACCCCCCGACGATGAATCTGCGCGGCCACATAAACAGCTACATTCACCGCCCAGCGGTATGCCGCCCTGTCGCTATGCCGAGTGGCATAAACATAACCGACAATTTGCCCATCGATCTCTGCGACAAGCCACGGATAGTCTGCGGCGATGCGGGTGATCCGCTCCCGCATCTGCTCAACCGTGGGCGCGATAATTTCAAACGACACACTGGTAGACTCACAATACGGTCCATAAATGGCCAAAATGCCTGCCGCGTCGGTCGGTTGTACCAGACGAACCTGGGCCGCCATCGGAATCACCCTCGCGAATCGTGGCGCACGGCTCAATGAGCGAACATCCGATCGTTGCGGTTTCCGCGCGACAACAAAAACGCCATCAAGTCCAACACTTCGTCTTCATGGAGAGTATCTAACAGGCCGGTTGGCATCATTGATACTGTGGCGGGCTTCAGCTCATCAATATCCTTTCGTTTGATTTCTTCGAGGGCGCTGGGGTCGAGCATGTTTGTGTTCACCATGATCTTGCCGCTGCCTTGATTGACAATTCGTCCCGTAACCACTTTCCCTTTCGAAGTGACCACGACTACGGCAGCGTACTGGTCGCTAATGACTTTGTCCGGATCCAAGATCGATTCGAGGATGTCGATCGCGCTAAAACGACCGGCCAGTCCCGTGAGGTCAGGTCCCACGGCTCCGCCTTCATTTGCAAATCGGTGACATCCAAAACAGTTTGCAGCCGCGAACATAGCACGTCCGTGGTCAAAATCTCTCCCGTTCAACTTGGTTGCGACGAGCGGTCGTAAATCGGCCATCGTCCATTTCTTCACGAGCGGTCTCGGCGCCGCAGAAAGCGGGGTTACCTGATGAGGCACGGGGGCGTTAACCACGTCGGCGAGTGCCGTGCGCTCTTGCTTGGGCAACCGCGCCAAAGCGTCGGCTTTTAGCTCTGTCATGAATATCGCAAAGTTCGCGCTTCCTCGATACGCCGCCGCGCGGGCAAACCACTCGAAGAGCTTTCGCCGCGTTTCGCGCGTCCAACCCTCGTCGAGAAACCGCAGCGATCGCACGAGATCAATTTGCTCCTCTTGCGTAGGCGCCACCTCAAGCAGCTTAATGCCCTTCTCCGCGGCCGACGGCGCCTGCAAGTAGCACAAAAGCTCGGTCAGCATGGCATTCGCCTCGCGCCTCGCAGCCGGATAGATACCGTCCAGTCGTGCGATAAGGCGCTGGCGATCGGCCTCATTGGGCGGTCCCAGCCGATAAAGCGCCAGCTCATACGCGCGTAGCAGTTCCAGCGTCTGACTCTCTGAAAGATGCGACCAATCCAGTCTTCCAAGGGCAGCAAGAACCGCCGGCTCCAGGCGATTGCGGGCTTCGTCGGCAGCCGGATACGTCGGAGGAGGCGTGTCCAGATCCATTCCGCTTGGCCGGTGAGCCCGTGGAATTTTTCGTGCCAAGGCCAAAAGCGCAGTAATGGAAGCTTCCGGATTGGTTTCATCGATTGCGCGTTGCTGCCACTGCTCCAGTGGTTGATGCTCAATCGCCGTCCGTGCGGCGTACCGAATGAAGCGATCCGGATGACTCAAATAGGGCCAGGCCCTATCCACTGCATCGGCGTGATCGCCGACGTGAAGCGTTTCCAGCTCACGCCGCAACGCTTCGTCCTTCGTAAGTGCAGTTTTTAGATCGGTAGGAGTTGTGGGCTCGCTTCCAACGTAGGTTACGCGGTACATGCCCGATTGAACGCCGCGCCCGCCGATCAGAAAGTACATCGCCCCGTCGCGTTGATTGATTATGGCGTCAGTCAGCGGCAGCGGCGAGGCGGTAAGAAATTCCTCGAACGTCCCCGTGTAGCTCGCGCCGCGGGGCTCTAAGTGTACGGCGTACAGTTTGCCGTACGACCAATCGCACATGAACAGCGCCTTCTGGTATTTTTTCGGAAATTTGGCGCCATAGCCAAATGTCATACCGGTTGGCGAGCCCGGGCCAACTTCGACGACGGGCGGCAAGGTATCCGCATAATAGGGCGGCCACTTCGCGCTGCCATTGCGCCAGCCCCAATCGGCGCCGCTGACGACGTGGCAAACCCTCGTCGGGCGATACCACGGCACGCCCATGTCCCATTCCATGTCGGCATCGTATGTAAACAGCTCTCCGTCTGCGTTGAACGCGGCGTCAAAGGTATTTCGAAAACCACTTGAGACAAGCTCCCAATCTTTGCCGTCCAAACCGACGCGGTAAACACAGCCCGCCGGAGGAGTGAACCCGCGCATGAAGCCTACACCGTAGATTCGCGGAAACAATTGATCCTCGTCCCACACTCGCGGCACCCGGCTCCGTACCGTTTCCACCGGCCGCGTTTTATCGCCGCACAACACGTACAGCGACTTGCCGTCCGGCGCAAGCAGCACCGCGTGCGGACCGTGTTCGCCACTGCCATCGAGCTCGCGCAGCAGCTCGACTGAATCCAGCTGATCGTCGTGATTGGTATCGCGCACGCGGTACAATCCGTCCTTGTAGTTTGTCTCGTCTCCGTTTACCACGACATATAACGTGTCGCCTACCCAAAGTAGTCCGTGCGCTTGCCCGAGTTCGATCGGAATCTTTTCGACTTTCGGCTTGCCTTGCTCACCTCGGAATGGCACGGTGACACGGTATAGGCTTCCTGTTTGATCGCTCACGATGAGCCGGCCCCGCGGATCGGCGCACAGGTTGACCCATGATCCTTGGACTTTCTTCGGTACGGTATAGAGCAGTTCGACCTCAAACCCTTTCAATGTCTTGATCCGAGCAACTGGAGTTGCCGATGCGTCGAAGGACGCCGGCGCATGAGACGCGGCGGATTTAGCCTCTCCGCCACAACAGAAAGAATTGACATAACACAGACTCAAACAGGCAACCAATCGACTGAAACGCATGTCCTGTCAACTCCCCACGATTATCAAATGAATAGTTCGGACCCGGCCTAAATACGGGCATTCCTCTTCTCATCAGTTTAGCACAGTCAGAGCGGCGTCACTGTATCACGGCGCGAGCGGATAAGGAACGTGGCGGCAGCCCCGCTGCAGAACACTGCGAGTTGGCCGGGATAACGACTGGCTCGGTTGTTACCGAACGGCGTGCGATGGAAGCCGACAGGCCTTGTCCGGCAGGCGCCTGAGAAAAAGCCCGCCGGTGAAATACAAAATGCGAGCGAACCCGGTGAACGCCAGACCCGAACTCTGCGCTCATTTCTCCGCGGTCTTCAGATCGAAATTGAATTCGTTCGGACCAGGTTTGACGTCGGCCTGCAGCTTCGATTCCGCGCTGTAGCGTGGGGGGATGATGAGATCTCTGGGAAACGGGTCGGGGCCGGGAAGGATGGTGACACGGTTCGGCCCAACAGGAGCGCCATTTACTCCGCGTTTGTACATCAGCTCGTAGTGGCCGTCTTTGTCGGTGCCGCTCGACGCCGCCGACTTCCCCTCCTGCTGGAAGATTACCATCGCCGACTCCAGCGGCCTGCCATCGAGCGTAATCCGTCCGCTCACCGGCGCCACTTCAGCGCCCGACTTGGCACAGCCAGCAATAGCGAATCCTGCACACAGGACGCTCAGTTGCACAATTCGAATTTGTTTTGGCACACTCAAGCTAGAAAACGAAACAGCCGGAGTAGAGAAAGCTGACAACCGAATTCATGCAATTTCTCTGCTCCCTCTGTTGCCTCCTATTTGATTTCGTTAGTGGCGCACCAAGAGAACCACGGCTCAATATGAACCGCTGTCGATCGGCACGGAATCGTTTCGCCACGCCATTCGCTGATATACGCCGATAACCAGGTTGCCGATCTGCGACTTGCAGGGCGTTCCAGCTTTCGTGTTCGGGTTAGCGTAACAAATTGTGCTGTTGGTTAAGCTGTCGTTCGGGTCGGAGTCGATCTGAGGCGGCGATCCCTGCCCGACCAGGTCATCAAAGCTGATATCGTCGCTGACGAAATGGACGGATGCGTCACAAAACGCGAAGAACGCGCCGCCGGCATGGTTACTGCTGAAGCCTTCGGTGCAGGTGTTATGGTCGCCGGTGCATTGGAAATTGAGCTTTCCGTGCGGCGTCGCCACATGTGCGAGCGCCCAGTTCGAGCTCCATCCGTCAGGTCCTGGCGGCCATCGCACGCCAACCCAGGTCGCGGCATAACAGAACTTGGTGCGTTCGCCAATCAAAAACGTCTTGCTGGTGCCATCGGTGATCTGTTTCGAAGAAATCTGGCTCTCCCCGAAGAAGACGCCGGTATTAGCGCAGCGCTCCATGTTCGGAACTCCTCCGGTGTTCGGACAAGCCGAATCGATAGTGCCCTTCGACCCGACGTAATTGGATGCAGAGACCTGGATTCCATCGAACCAGCGATCCCACTGTGGATTTTCGTCGACCAAAACGCCCTTACTACAGGTAGGAGTCTGAGCCGTCGGCGAGGTCTTGTTACCAGTGGCGGGTACAAGGTCCGGCGTACTGTCCGACGGGCAGCGGAATACGGGCAGCTTGGTTTGCAGCGGAACAAACTCGGAGGTAACGCCGTTCTTCGCGTTCTGAATCATATCGGCCAGATTTCGCGGTCCGGTTCTTGTCGATTGCACGGGCTGGAGGAACTTTTCCGACGGCCTCATCTGATCGTAAATCGCTTGCTCTTCCAGGTAAGGGAGGGTGAAGGTGCTCCAGGCCCAAGCCTCATCCGTTTCGCTGGTCGGGGTGCTGACGAAGCCCTTGGGATAATGCTTCTTGGCCGACTCGTAATTGAGCACCGCCAGCGCGATGTTCTTCATGTGGTTCTGGCACTGAGCGCGCCGGGCCGCTTCCCGTGCGGCTTGGACGGCCGGCAGCAAGAGCGCCACCAGGATGCCGATGATGGCAATCACGACCAACAACTCGACGAGGGTGAAACCACGTCGCGCGGTGGGTGTTTCCGACCGAAGACGAGTTCTGCGACTTTTGGCCCGAGCCGCCACTGAGCAAATATTAGCGGCCGATCGGCATCCGGTACCTACAATCATGTATCGCCTCTTCATATCGATGCGACTCCGATTCGCAGCACAGACGACGCGGCTGGCGGGCTGTGCAATCTTTCACTTACTTGGCGGTCTCCATGGCCGCCAGCTCGCCCAAAAGCCACTGTGAACGGGCAGCGCGGCGATTCGGCTATCAGAGCAACTCCACGGCTTCCGAACTTAAACTCTTTGTCGGCGGCAAACTCCTCCCCGCGAAGTGAGCAGAGCAGCGACCGCGAGAATCCCCAAAATCAAAGCACCAGGTTCCGGCACGGCAGCGTTGCCGCCCAAGTTGCTGCCGGCGCCTGCGCCGCCGGCGGCCGAATAATGAACGACCACTGAATCGGCGGTGTAATTCGTGGTCCAATGGGTGAAATCGGGGTAAGCAAAGTTGCCATATCCAGCACCCGCATTCGTGGTCAGTCCGCCCGTGGCAGTCAGTACCGTGAAATCGGTGTCAACGGATGGGCTGAAGCCGTTGATCAGGCTCACAGTTAGCGTGCCGCCACCAGCCGAACTGACGTCCGCGGTGCCGGCCACAAGAAGTTGGTCATAGTCGGTGCCGGCAGTGGTGCCGCCGAGCTCCACGGTCAGTCCACCGGTGCCACTAAAGGCAAGATTCCCGCCGATGTTCAGCGTTCCAGCGCCGTTGTTAACTGCCGGGTCTCCCGGCGCGATGGCGCCGCCGGTTGCCGTGACGGACTGCGAAATGGTCCCGGTTCCGCCCAGGGTGCCGCCGGTGACCGAGACATTGCCGGTGCCGGTGCCCGATCCGGTGGTGTTATTCACCAGCAGCGTGCCGGTGCCGGAGACGGTCGTGTTGGTCGTGGTTCCGGGGGATGAGGGTCCGTACGTGTTGTCGTTATTGAATCGGACGATACTTCCGGAGACCGCGACGAGGCCTGGGATCAGGCCGCCGCCGCCGTTCTGAATCACGTCGTTGACGACCGTCGCCGAGCTATCTCCGCCGGCGAACGTCAGCGTCACCGTGCCGGTCCCGCTTAAAGTGACCGGTTGGGTTGAATCGACAACGGTCGATTTGCCGAGCGTGAGTGTGCCCGTCATGTTATTAAAGATCGATCGGCTGGTGGCTGCGACAACCGAAATCGGCCCGGTGAGGTTGAGATTGAAGTTTTCAGTGGGTGCGTTTGCGGCGCCCAAATTGCCGTTGATATTAACGGCGTTGGAAAGCGTGCGGTCCGCATTATATGGCGTCAGTGGTGGAGTCGTAGCGTTCGTGCAATTCGCGACGATTGTCCCAACGCCGAGCGGACCCGAGTTGATCGCGCCGAAATCGCCATCGGTGCTGAGGCCCAGCCGAATCTGTCCGGTCGCGGCGGAGCCGCCGCCCAAATTCGCGTTGCCCGTAAAGGTATTCGCCGCGTTAAACGTAACCGGAAAGTTGTCCGTTTGGGGATTGACGGAAATGTTGCCGGCGATGCCTGTCGCGTCCTGGATTACGTCATTCACTACGATTGGTCCCATAACACCGACAAGGCTCAAATTCGCATTGACGCCGGTAGACAATGTAATGGTGGAAGGTGCCGATGCGTCGCCCAAAATCATCGTTCCGGTCGGGCCGCCGCTGCTAAAGCCATTGGAAATAAACTTGCCGGCGTTGGTCATCGATATTGGGCCGGCATATGTAAGGTTGTACGTTTCGCCGGGCGCGTTATCCATCGCGAAGCCGGTGGTCATCAAGATGGCGTTGGATATGGTTCGATCGCCTCCGCGCGGTCGCAAGTGCTGGTTACTTCCGTTGTTGAAGTTGATATCTCCCGTGCCGAACGGGCCGGCAGTGAACGACCCACCCGGCAGCGCATTGGAATCCACCATAATGTTGAAGATCTGGTTCGCTCCATTCAATTCGGTACCGCTACTATAGGTGCTCAACGCGTTTAAAGTGGTGGTGCCAGGACCGTTAATGATTAGCCGGACCGGCGCAGGGCCGCCCGCGGGATCTTGAATAACATCGTTAATTACGGTTGTGGAGGACCCGTTGGTTCTGATTGTCGCGCTGCCCCCGGCGCCATTTAAGGTTAATGTTGAAGGCGCGTTGGGATCGCCAAGCGTCAGTGTGGCGGTCGAAGACATACTATTCGAGAGTGTTCGCCCTGCGTCCAACAGAGTGATGGGGCCCGTCAACATGAGGCTCGTGTCGTCGCCACTTGCGTTGTTAAAGGTGTATCCGAAATTGAGCGTGATCGGATTGGCAAGGATGCGCGTCCCGCCGCCGGTCGGCTGCAGGGTGTTGTTGGATGTGTTGTTAAACAGCAAAGTGCTGGACCCGAACGGGCCGGAGGATATCGACGGGTAGCTGCCGACCGTGTCCGAGTTGAATTGGATGGTTGTTTGGTTATTTCCTTGAAGGATTGTGGTGCCGGAGTAGGTGCTCTGACTATTGATAACGAATAGCGCCGTGTTGCCGGAACCGGAGCCGGTAGAGCCGTATTGGACGCTGCCGCTGGCCGTGCCGCCGCCGGCGGCGGGGTCTTGGAACACGTCGTTGATAATAGTCGTCGTATTGCCCGAGAGGTTGCTGGAAAAGATCAATGTTTTGCCGACGCCGTCGCCACCGTTCGCCACCGGGTTGCCGAGCGTGATGGTGGAGGAGCCGGGGGAGGCTCCGTACGTGACCGACTTTCCGCTCGCGGTGACAGCGTTCTGCAGCGTACGTGAGCCGCCGTCCTGAGGTTGAATGATATTGAATGGGCCGGTGAACGTGAACGAGTTCGAACCTTGGAAGGTCAGCCCGCCATTCAGGTCGAAGGCGTTCGCGAGCGTTCGGTCGCCGCCGAGGGCCTGCATGATCGGCGAGCTTGTTCCGGGCAGCAGGATGTTCGTGACCTTGCCAGTGCCGAAGGCAGTATCGCTTCCGACACCAATCGCAGTGGCAGTACCGCCTGCCGAATTATTGACGCCCAGAATCGTGCCGCCGGTGTATGTATTATTGCCATTGAGGACCAATCCGCTATTTGCAGTGGGCCCGGTAAAGACGAGTCGCGTCGGCACGGTGCCATCGACAATGTTGCCGTTGATCGTCGTGGTGGTAGCGCCCACGCCGGTGATCGTCAGGCCATTGCTGGTAATGGTATTGCCGGACGAGCCGAGCGTTGTGTCGCCTTCAGAGAAGACCGTCGCCTCGGTGGGTCCGAAGGTGATGTTGCCGTTGGTGATGGACCCGCCGCCGTTGAGAATAAGGCCACTCTGGCCGCTGCCACTGCCCAACGTGAGCGTGTTGCCGCCCAGATCGATTGCCTGGTTTGTTTTGAGAGCGTAGGCGGCAACGTTGCCCGTGATGGTGGGGGCAGTGGATTGGTCAACGACGCTCGTGCTGGTAGAGGTGGCCAAGTTGGTGGACGTGTAATTCGCAACGGTGACTCCGTTGCCGCTACCGGTCGCGCCAAAGTTTGTTCGCCAATCCGAATAGCCGGTGGCGCCATTTATATTGCTCTTCCGCCACAGGACGTAATCGGCGGCGTTCACCGTGCCATCATGGTTGTAATCGCCTAGCGCCGCAGCTCCGCTGCCATAAGTGACGAAGTTCGCCGTAAGATCCGAACCGCTGGCAGTGGTCACAACCCACGGCGGCAAGATGCCGTTGGTTAGCAGGCTGTTTCCATTGGCGAGCGTGATGACTTCTTTATTTCCAAGTGAACCTGTGTTGGGGGTGATGACTAAAGCGCTTCCGGACCCGCCGCGGACAAGATTCCCAGGCGCGAAAGTAACTGACGGTGAATTCGCCTGGTCATCAACGATCAATTGCGACGCGCCGACGGTGCTTGCGGTGGCTCCTCCGATCGTCAGATTGCCGACGGTCGTCGCGCTAGTGGCGTTGGCGTTTGCCGCTTTTAAGTCGAGGACTGCGCCGTTGAGTGTAATCGCGCCGGAACTGAAGGGTGAGCCGGCGGCTTGAGGGTTGCCGACTAAAGTGGCGCCGGTGACTGTCGTACCGCCAGTGTAGGTGTTCGCGGCGGTAAGCAAAAGCGTGCCGGCGACCAAGTTGCCGCCGTTGGGGGCGTTTCTGCCAACCACGGTCAGACCGACGTTACCGTCGACTTGCGCGGAAATCGTCGCGAGGCCCGCAGCGCCGGTGTTCACATTGATCGGCCCGCCGGCCCCGGTCAGCGTTAGCACGTTGCCACCACCGGCGATCGTGTAACCAGTCGTGTTGAAGTTAATGCCATAAGCGCTGATGTTCTCGCCGAGAGTAACCGTGCCGGCCGTATCGCCGAAGTTTGCCCGTTCATCGCCGTTGTTGAGCCAAATGTAGTCAAGCGGCCCGGCGGCACTGTCGCTCCACATTGGGGTAACCGTGTCCCAAGTCCCCGTCCCGCCGGCGGAAATGTCACCTGTGGCGTTCCAGAAGTAGTCTGTTTGCGCACGTGCGGCAGTGGCAGTGGCGAGCACGATGGCAACCGTTGCCACAAGTGAACGAGGAGCAGCAAATGCGATCGTGGCGATAAATCTTTCGGAGTTGGTCGTTGCCATAGGAGAGTTAATCCTTGGGGACAGAGTGCTTACCGTCGAAGAATCTTGTGTAAACAAAAAGGGGGCTTCGGAACCATTGTCCGGGACCGCTGGATGGTTGTCCGGCAGTAGCCATCTTGATTGACATGGATGCTGCTGATCGACTTCGCGATTCCGTGTTGGCCCTCGGATCGGGCCGCGATGGAACGTCGTTGATTAGGACGAAAACTCGCGATCAGGCCGCACGCGACGCAGGAGCCAACCTCCTCTTCTGCGAAGTACTTATTTCGAATTTGAAATAAAGGCCGATGGGAAAAGGGTTCCGCCGAAACCATTATTTATTTCGAGAACCGAAAAATCAGTCTAGCGACCTCAATTCTTCTCGTCAAGCAATTTATCGCTGAACCTTAAAGATTTGACGATTTCCGCAAGCCTCCGCGCGCGTGCCGAATCAATTTGTTAAAAAACACGGCTGTTGCTCTCCTGCGGCGGTTATTTTGGGCGCGGCCCGGGACTCCAATGATGCACCGCAAGGGCCGCCGCCCCGAGCGCGCCACCGAACTCGCCCATTTGGGATGCGACGATTTGAGGCACTCGGCCGTGCAATCGCGGTGTCAACCGTTCGACGATTTCGCGAATCGGTTGCATAAACGTGCGGTCAAGGTCAGCCAGCGGCCCGGCGATAATCACCTGCTGCGGATTAAGCAGCAGGTTCATCTGGCAAATTGTTCGGCCAACGTATTCAGCCGTCTGATGGAGAACCTTTGAAACGAGGGGATCGTCGTCGCGTGCGGCCCGCAGCATGTCCTCCAATGGAACGGTTCGATTGGCGTGAACCTTAAGGGAGGTTTTAGCGCCCGCTCGGGCGGCGTCAGTCAATTGCTGAAGAATGGCTCGCACAGACGCCTTGTGCTCGAGCGTGCCGGAGGGCATGTTGCCCGGCTCATCACCAATGGTAGGACAGTGCCACCCGCCGATTTCGCCCGCCATATTGCCCGAACCGCGGTGCAACTTTCCGTCGATGACGACACTGGCTCCAATGCCACTACGAATACCGAGGCAAACGAAATTCTCAACGTTGCGCACCCGTCCAAACCATCGCTCGGCCAGTGCCATCGCGCGAATGTTGTTCTCTAGGTACACGGGAACGCCGAACGTCTGCGCCAAACGATCGGCCAGCGGAATTTCTCGCCAACCGCGAATAAATTCATAGTGGACAGCGACGCCGCGCCGGTTATCGACGGTGCCTGGCACTCCGACTCCGATTCCCAGCAGTTGACGCCCGGGGCCAGCTACATTGGAGATAGCCCGCTTGATTTTTTCGACGACACTGTCGGCAGAATCCGCAGCCTGGATTTTTTCCCGCCGCCGCCGCAGGAATTCTTGCGAAAAATCGATAGCCGCCGCCGATAGCTGCCGGGCTTCGAAGTCCACTCCGACGAACTCTCCGACGTGCGGATTGAGTTCGAGAATCGTGGGTGGTCGGCCGGCGCTAGAGCGGCCCTTCTGGCCCTCGCGCAAGACTCCATCGGCGATTAGACGATCGACATAGAGCCCAATCGTGGACGGAGCGAGACTCATCTCCCGCGCAAGCTCGATCCGTGATACGCCGTCTGTAAAGCGCACTCGCTGGATCAGCGCCGACTGTATAGCGGCAACGGCCTTTTGCTTCGTTTTCACCTCAGTCATGACGCACGCCTTAGGAAGCACATCCCACCGGCCGCCCCGCGGTGACCCTCCCGCATTACGCAGCACACCTGGCAGGCCATTATACGATGTTTATTTCGACAGCTGAAATATGTCAAGCGACAGAATTGCTATTGCCTCAGTCCGCGTGCGTCACGAGTGGGTGCGGATCACGAGTCCCGGGGCCCTTTGATGGCCGCATATCGGCCACTCCAAGCACCGCTCCGTTCTTCTTTGAAGGATCAGTTTGCACCGCGGCGACATAACATTGCTGCCCACCATAGAGGGAAAACCCGATTCGCTTCAGATACTGAATCTCGGCTTTTGGCCTGCCGCGTTCGGCATGAATCGCCAAGCCGCCCTCGGTGTGCAGACGCGGTTGGGTGACGGCCTCCTCCAGGCTGCAGCCATCGACGATGAGGTTCAGAAGAACTTCGAACACACCATTCGGAATGCGTCGGCCGCCCGCTGCGCCAACGGCCAATATCGGTTTTCCATCACGCAGAACGATGGTCGGACACATGTTGTCGAGGGGGCGTTTGCGGGGAGCGATCGAATTCGGCTTTCCCGGCACCGGGTCGAATCGTGACATGCCGTGGCCCAAAATGAGACCAAGACCATCCACCGCTACTCGTGCCCCGAATGAGTCACCGTGCGTCAACGTTACGCTCGCCATCATTCCTTCGCCATCCACAGCCGATAGATGAACAGTGCCGCCCGCCGTGCGGCCATCGGTCGATACGGAAACGGGCCGTTTCTGCGTAATCGCCAACTGGATTTTTTTGGCCGACTCCTGCGCATATTTCTCAGACATTAACCGTGTGCACGGAACATCCACAAATCGCGGGTCGCCAAACAACCGCAGCCGATCGCTCCAAGCGATCCGCGTCGCTTCGAGCCAGGCGTGTGTGCGAACCGGATCCTCTTTTGCGAATCCATTCCAGAAGATCGTCAAACAAAATGCGGCGCAGTCGGCGCACGCCGGGCATCGCGGGGACTCGCACCAACAAAGTAGTGCGCATAAAAAACCCCGGACTTTGCCGGGGTTGGCGAGTAGCAGCGATTTGACGCTACTACCCGGATTGGCGGGGACAGGATTCGAACCTGCGACCTCGAGGTTATGAGCCTCGCGAGCTACCTGGCTGCTCCACCCCGCGTCAGATTTGTGGACGGCCGGAATAGAGGTCCGGCCAAGCATTCATTATTAGCGATTGGGTGGCTTTCCGGCAAGGTCGGCATTTGCTGCCGTCGTTTAGATCTTTGTGCCGATCATATCATTGGTTGTCGCCAGCCGACTGGTACCTGACGACCGATGTACTAACGGGTATAGTTTCCGGCTCGGCTCGCCAGCCTGCATCTGTTGCTTGCCGCTGCCGATAGCGGGCGGTAGATTGGAGGATGTAAGCGGCCCGTGCCGGAATTGTTGCCATTAACGTTGCGATTTCGGCCCTCCGGCTCGACGGAACAGAGACTCGCGTCACTATGCTTGAACTACAGTCACGACCGCCGGCGAGCACCGTCGCGGCGGCGAGCGCTGCGTCTCGCGGTGAAGCTGCGCCATCGCTGGCAGACGAACGCCCGCTGCTCGATCTCGGCGGGATGCTTCGCGAAGCTCCGCCGTGGCTCGTCAGCGCCGTCGTTCACATGGTGGCGATGATCATCTTCGGCCTGTTGATCGTGCAGGCCAACGTGAAGCCCGATCTGCTTCTCGACGCTGGTTACACCGACTCCATCGGCGATCCGATTGAAAACGATCTCGACACCATACAAAACCAGTTCGAAGTGGATGCTAACGCGGTAACGCCCGAGAACTTACCGGTCGTCGAAGATCCGCTGGCGATGCCGAACGTCGCCGATATTACTCCCACGCCGGCCGCGCCGACTGGCCCCACCGTCGCGCCGACCGCTATTGGCATAGCACTCACCGGCCGCGAGCCGGGGATGAAACAGGCGATGCTGCTCTCCGGCGGCGGCACCGCGATGACCGAAGGCGCCGTTGCACTTGGCCTCCGCTGGCTCGCCGTGCAACAGCGCCGCACGGGACTATGGAGCCTCGCCGGACCTTACGCAGATGGCTCTCGCGCCGAAAATCCCGAAGCGGCCACTGCCATGGCCTTGCTAGCCTTCCAAGGTGCCGGCTATACGCCCGCGGGAGACCCAAAGCACCTGTTCACTCCAGTGGTCCGCCATGGTTGGACCGCTCTGTTGAAGCGCATGGAGTCCGATGGCCACTTCTTCCACGAGGTGCCAGTGTCCCACCAACTATATACCCAGGCTCAATGCACGATCGCGCTCTGCGAGCTGTATGCCATGACAGGTGATGCCGAATACTACAACGCCGCTCAAAAGGCGGTGGATTACTGCGTCCGCATCCAATCACCGCAAGGCGGCTGGCGCTATGGGACAGGGGATCCTGGGGAACCCTACAGCGACAGCGATATGTCGGTTACCGGCTGGATGGTCATGGCGCTGCAAAGTGCGCGGATGGCCGGCATCGAGGTGCCGAGTCCGGTGTTTGAACGAATCGGCAAGTTTCTGGACTCGGTGGCACGCGATAATGGCGCGCGATACGCCTATCAATTCAACCATGGCGCGACACTGCCCCTATCGGCCGAGGGGTTGCTCTGCCGCGAGTACCTGGGTTGGGCGCACAACGACCCACGGCTTAACGCGGGCGTTGAGTTTCTGCTGGCGAACCCGCCCGATTGGGAAAAGCGCAATGTTTATTATTGGTATTACGCCACGCAAGTGCTGCACCACATGGAAGGTAAACCCTGGCGCGCTTGGAACGAGCAAATGCGGGTCCTGTTGCCCAAGTACCAGGAAAAGCACGGCAAGGAGCGGGGTAGCTGGGACCCCAAAGGCGACCGCTGGGGCGGGTCCGCCGGCCGGCTGTACGTCACGTGCCTGTCGATCTACACGCTCGAAGTCTACTACCGTCACATGCCGCTGTATCGCACGGGTCTGTTAGATGGCACCCGATGACAACCTATCCTAGGACCATCGGGGACTGGCCGGGCATGTTCGTCGCGATGGTCGTGCGGAGTCTTCGGAGCAAAATGTGCCTGTCGCCCTCTCGGCTCGCGAACGGCGGCCAAATTGACGTGACTCGGAATTCGGACGACAGCCGGGAGAGATGATGTGAATAGGTTGGTCAGCGTATATGGAAGAAGGAAATCGGAAAGAATAGTGGCCGCGCGTTCGTGGCTAGCGGTACAACTATGTCGCAGCGGCAGTGGGTGAGGATTTCGGCAGCGGTTGAGATATAGCCGGCATAGAACGGACCGAACTCGGCGTAACGCGCTGAGGCTTCATCGAAGCGCATGCGGTACACGATTTCTTTGAGATATTCAGGGTTCGCGGCCCAGAGCGTGACGCCCCATTCCCAATCCTCCACTCCTAGGCCCACGGTGATTAGCTGCGACACACGCCCGGCGAAGGCCATACCGCTGCGGGCATGTTCGATCATTAATTTGCTGCGCTCTTCCTTGGCGAGCGTAAACCAATTCTCGCCCACCTTCCGCTTTTTGTTCATCGGATAGAAGCACGTAGCGCGGTACGCCGGAAAATCGGGTGTTAGACGCTGGCGGTTCATATCGACGAGCCGGTCGGCGTAGCCCTTCACGCGGGTTTTATATTCAGCGCGATTCGGGTCCATGCCTTCTGCGGCAAGCCGCTCGCCGAATTGTTCGGGCGACTGCACATATTCGCTGATCTCGGTCATCGAGACAAATGACCACCGCGGGACAATTGCCGGGCCCAGCCGACTGGCCATCAGACTTTGGTGAACCCGATCGATTTTGAGCGGATCGGTATCGAGTAGCATCAGCCCGAAATCGGCCTTTTGCCCGCTCGTGATCGATGTTTGCAGCCGGATGGGAACGTCTGGCCCGGCCGGATCAAGCGCCGCAGCTACTTCGCGGCAGCCGTCGGCTCGTTCGCCTGAGGTGAGCTGCTTGAGCGCCGCTCGATCGAAGGAGTAAAAGAGATGGCCGCAATGCCATCCACCTCCAGCCGGCGCGAGGCTGTGCGGGATCGACTCGGTGGAAGATGTGCGTGCGGGACGTTGCATGGAGATCGCGCAAGAAGGACTTCAAATCATAAGGCATGTCATTTTACCCTAAAAACGAATGCGCCTGTAGTATCAAACTCACACCAGAAATAACGATCAAAGTATAAGACCTGGAATTGTTGGCAATGGTTCGACTTCTGTGCATTGCCCCATTGTCGAAGACACCAGCGAAGTATGGGAATGCTGACGATCGCGAACGGCGCGAGCGCCAACTCGATCCACCACAACGACTGCGTGCCGATGAAACCCGACAGATATCCGGCCGTAACAAGTCCGTCGATGGCAGTAAAGATCGCGAAACCCGAGACGATCATCCCTGGCCGGCGGTGAATCGCTCCGAGAATTACCAGCGCGCGTGATGATGCGTGGCACAGGATCGCAATCACCCGTTCCACGGGTCCGATCAGCCAAAAAACCGGGTTAGACGCCGCACCGACTTCGATTTGTGGCGCAGCGGACCAGTTCCCTCAACGCCAGTCAGTGCAATGCCAACGGACGCGGCGGTGATGAGTCCCAACAGGATGGCTTCAAACGCGCCGGCGCCCACGCCAATCCCGATCGCGCGAGCGGCGTCGCGGCCAAAATCGTGCCAGATAGCAACGGCCAACCAGGTTAGTCCAACTTCGGTGCAACTTGAAAGCAATCCGCCGTACAAGCCGCCTACTGTTACGAACCCAGATTGGGGAAATGCCCCCCAAGAACCCAAAGACAAACGGATTCGCCGGAATTGCGATCGCGAACTTGATCGCGACAGCCACCGTCCATAACCCGGCCCCGGCCCAGAACCAACGGAACGGCAATGATGTCTTCAGCCGCCAGCAGACAACTGCCGTGATCCCCACGAGCATCATGCCCGCGGCGGAGAGTAGGGTCCAATAGAGATTGGTATTGTTCACGAAGGCTTAATGAAGCAATTAGTAGTCGTCCGCCGTTGCAGCCGGTGCCGACCAAGCAGGTCTAATCAAGTACCGCGCAGAAATCGCCGACTAGTCGCAGAAGTACTTCGCGAGTGACGTTTGCCGCGATTTGCCGGCGGGCGTTGCTGTTCTCTTTGCGGTAGCGTTGCAAAGCGATCTCGCCGCCACGCCGGACGGTCAACTCATAGTAGCTGCGTCCATCGTCATCTCGCTGAGGCGGGCTGCTGCGAAGCTGCATGACACATTCTTGTGCGTCGATTTCGATCGGCGCGATCGGCTCCATAAGGTACGTGAGCCGGTCGGCAAGCGACTTGCCGATACGCTCGAGCTCCGGTGCGCCGGCGGAGGCCAATTCGACCGTCGCCAGACGCAGTCGATTGAACGACACGGCGAGCGAATTCCGCTCAACGACGTCGCAGTTAAGGTGTCGCGGCACGGCATCCACAGCCACCGTGGCCGGGCCGCTGCCGATTTTCGAAAGTTCTTGCTCGAACTGTTTTTGAATTGTCATATGTGGGCCCCTTCGGCTAGCTCAAGTGGTTCTCCCTTTTCAATTTGGTGATCCGATCCGTCGAAGGATATGACCGTGCGAGCATCCTCCAGCACGGTTTCCAAGTGCACGGGACGGTTCCACAACTTCTGCAAGTTAAGGAGTGTGTCTTTGGCGTAATCGAGCTGCAGCTCGACTCCCGAGTACGTGTGTTCGAGGTAAAGCTCGCCGCGATTTTTGTAGTTGCCGTCGCGAACGGCGATTTGCGGTCGACCCAAATTCGTGAGGCTCGCCAGTAGCTGCCGCTTCACCTTCGGGAACTCGCGCGTCTCAATTTCATAGTACTCTGTACTCTGATTGAAGCCAAATTTGAACAGTTTTTGCTCGCGGACAAAGTCCAGCGTCAAAAACTCGTCGATGAACGTAAGATCGTTGTGAATACGGCGAACCTCAAAGATCTTTTCGCGACCCTGGCCGATGTCCATATTCCAGTTTCGGCGGGTGAGATAGTCGTCGCACTCCTCGTAGTCCTTGCCGAACGCGCCGCGGTTCCAGCGATCCTCTACATCTCGAAACAACTCAATACCGAGCTTGTACGGATTGAGCTGCATCGGCGAACTGGCCAGCGTGCCGCTGTGGTGGTCGCAATAGTTAACTACGTCGGCCGAGGATAGGCCTTGCCGCGTCATGATGGTCGAGTGCCAATAGCTGGCCCAGCCTTCGTTCATGATCTTCGTCTGGCCTTGCGGAGCGAAGTAGTAGGCCTCATCGCGGATGATCGAGAGCACGTCGGCCTGCCAACTATTGAGCGGGGCATGCGCCAAGAGGAAGAGCAACAGGTCGCGCTCAGGCCGCTCGGGAAATGCCTTGGGTTCGCGCCGTTTGTCTTCCAATTCTTGCGCTGCCGCCGCGAGTTTTCCCGGCGGATTGATGAACGAATCCATATAATTCTTCGCCCGAAATCGCGTGGGGACTTCTGGCTCTTCCTTGTCCTTCTCGCCGGCGAAGTCGTAGCGATTTTTTTCATCGCGGCGCCGGATAAATGGTGAGTGAACGTCGATCTGATCCTCCAGGCTCAGGCAGGCGTCGATAAATTCCTCCACCTCGTCCACGCCGACCTCGTCCATATATCGCCGCACGCGGTTGCCGTGGTTGGCCATCTCGTCCATCATCTTGCGATTGGTCTTGCTGAACCAGAAATTGTTCTTGAAGAAGTCGCAATGGCCGTACACGTGCGCCATCACGAGCTTCTGGTCCACGAGATCGTTGTTGGTCATCAAATAGGCGTAGCACGGGTCGTTGTTGATCACCATTTCGTAAATCTTCTGCAGACCGTGGTGATAACCCTTGCTGAGCCGCTCGTATTCCATGCCGAACCGCCAATGCGGATAGCGGACCGGGAAACCACCCTTGGCGGCGATCGCGTTGAGTTGATCGGCGTTGATGTACTCGAAAATCGTGGGGAAGAAATCGAGGCCGTGTCCAGCGCGTAGTCCTCGATCTCGCGCTGCATGGCAGCGAGCTGCGGCGGCAAATTGGAAGTTTCCACGGTGGACATAGTTTCGATTTATGCCGATCGGATAAAATCGGCCGTCAGGCTTCGGCCAGCGAGAGGATTATCCCTCCGACGTTCTACGCGGCGGCTTCCACTTGGAAGCGTGCTGCGGTCAATTTGCGGATCACGTCGTACAACCGGGGCAATTCGCGTGCCATTTCAAGCCGCGCGAGCCGAATCGCATCCTCGGTGTCACGCGCTTTTAGGCAGATTTCCCAGTGTCCGACGTGAATAAGATAGATTTTTAGCGGTCGTTCGTTTGTGGTCATGTGTTTTCCCCCATTGATCCGGTGTGCTGTTGGATTCAGCGGCCTTTGCCCAAAAACATTTTGATGGATTCGTAAATCGCGTCCTTGTCCTCGATTTCCGACAACACGAGCGATTCGTGGCGTTCGCCGAATCGCCCTGCAGGTAGCCCAAAAACTCGCCGCTTCCGTAGGGACTCTCAACCTGCCCGTAGCAGAACAGATTCGCGATCGGCAACAGCCGCTCGCCCAATATCTTGAATGCCTCCTCGTTGTCTTCACCCCAGTTGTCGCCATCGGAAAATTGAAAGCAGTACAAGTTCCACTCTGAGGGCGGAAACTTTTCTTCGATCAATCGGGCGCAGGTCTTGTAGGCCGAGCTGATCCGTGTGCCGCCGCTTTCGCGCGTGTGATAAAATGTGTGCTCATCGACTTCTTTTGCAACCGCGTCGTGAATGATGTAGCGAGTTTCGATCCCCTCATACTGGCTCGATAGCCATGTATCGATCCAAAACGCCTCGGTGCGAACGATCTCTTTCTGCTCGTCGGTCATCGAGCCGGAAACGTCCATCATGTAGATGACGGCCGCATTGACCTCGGGGTGCTCGACGGTCGTCCACGAACGATATTGCTTGTCGGCCCGAATGGGGATGACCCGTGGCTCGTCCGGCTCATAGACGCCGGTTGCAATCTGGCGTCGTAGTGCCTTGAGGTACGTGCGCTTGAAGTGGCGGAGAGATTCAGGACCGGTCTGCCGGATGCTGTTGTATTTCGACTTCTCTTGAATAACGGATGCCCGCCCTTTGGGCTCGATTCGCGGCAACTCCAATTCCTCGCCCAAAATGGCAGCCAATTCCTCCAGCGAAATATCGATCTCCATCAGGTGGCCGTCGCCCGGATCGCTGCCGGCTGGTCCGTGGCCGCTTGTGGGATCGCCGCCCCTGGCAATCGGTTGCCCCTCTTCGCCATCGCCCTGGCCGACCCCCCCTGCACCGTTGTCGCCAAAGCGGAAATGCGGCACGTCGAGCTGCGGCACCGGAATGCTCACTAGATCGCGACCTTTGCGACCGATCATCTCGCCGTGCGTAATGTACTTGCGAAGGTTATTGCGGATCCGGCCGCGGACAATTTGCCGAAAGCGGCGCTGATCACGCTCGATTTTCATGATCATAGGTGTAGCTCAGGCTTTCGCCTGACACAAATTCAGTTGTCAGGCTAAAGCCTGACCTACTTATGCTCCTTTGTATCTCCACGAGCGAATATGCTCGCCACGTAGTTCAAAACATCCGTCGCACTCTCCTCGTCGTATCCGTAATCGCGAATTAGCCGGCCCTTTACGACGTCGATCTTCTTCTGCGTCTCCGCATCGACGACGTTCGACACCAGGCTCGTCAGCTTGATCGAATCCTTCTGATCCTCGAACAGCTTCAGTTCCAGCGCTTTGTACAATCTCTCGTTCGTTTTGTAGTCGAACGTCTTGCCGTCAATCGACAGCGCGCCGATGTAATTCATGATCTCCCGGCGGAAGTCGTCCTTGCGGCTGTCCGGAATATCGATCTTTTCCTCGATCGAGCGCATCAGCCGCTCGTCGGGCTCTTCGCTCTTTCCGGTAAAGCGGTTTTTGACCTTTTCCTTTTGAGTGTAGGCCTTCACGTTGTCGATGTAATTGCCGCATAAGCGCTTGAGCGCATCGTCGTCGGCGGCAATCGCACGCTGCACTTCGTTCTTGACCACGTTCTCATACTCCTCCTTCACCACACCCAGCAGGTCGCGATACTCCTGCTTGATTTCCTCGTTGGTAATGAGACTGTGGTGCTTGAGGCCGGCTTCCAGCTCGTTGAGCACCATGAAGGGGTTGATGCTCTTTGATTCCGGATGCGCGACCAATGCGTTCGAAACCTTGTCCTGCACGTATCGCGGCGAAATGCCGATCATACCCTCCTGCGTGGAATGCTCGCGCAGCTCTTTGATATTCTCCTCGGTGAAGCCCGGAAGCGTTTTGCCGTTGTAAAGTTTGAGCTTCTGCAGGCGCGTGAGGCCGGCGTGCTTGGGCTCCTCGAGCCGGGTGAGTACGGCCCACATCGCCGCCATTTCAATCGTGTGTGGCGCAATGTGCTTGCCCCGCACCGTACGCTTGTTGTAATCCTTTTCGTAGATCTTCACTTCGTCGTTGAGCTTCGTGACGTAGGGAACATCGATTTTTACCGTGCGATCGCGGAGCGCTTCCATGAACTCGTTGTTTTGCAGCCGGCGATACTCGGGCTCGTTCGTATGGCCGACGATCACCTCGTCGATATCGGTCTGCGCGAATTTTTTCGGCTTGATGCGGTGCTCCTGGCTCGCGCCGAGCAAGTCGTATAGAAAGGCCACGTCCAACTTCAGCACTTCCACGAATTCAATGATGCCGCGGTTTGCGATGTTGAATTCACCATCGAAATTGAATGCCCGCGGGTCGCTATCGCTGCCATACTCGGCAATCTTGCGGTAGTTAATGTCGCCGGTGAGCTCGGTGGCATCCTGGTTCTTTTCGTCTTTCGGCTGGAAGGTGCCAATGCCTACGCGGTCCTTCTCGCTCAGCAGCACTCGCTTGACTCGTACATCCTGCACGACGCGGCTCCAATCGCCGTCGTATTTTTTCAGCCGCTGGTAGTACATAAAACGGCAGAACGGATCGAGCTCGCCCTCGATATGGATGCGGGACGCATCTTCGTCGCGGTTCCGATTGAGTTCGGCTTCGACATCCGCGCGAAACCGCTGTGGAAACAAGTGCAGCGGTTCTTCATTCATTGGGCACCAATGGATCGCCTCGGCATCTTCCGGTTTGTCTTCATCGACCCAGCCCAGTGTGTACAGCGCACCGTCGTCCGTCGCGGAATAGCGCTCTAGCCCCTTCTTAAGGAGCCTGGCAATCGTGCTCTTGCTGCTGCCGACCGGCCCGTGTAACAACAGCACGCGGCGCTCAATGCCGTAACCCGCGGCGGCACTTTTTAATGCGTTGACCAAGTGATGCAGTGCGACGTCCAATCCAAAAACGGCGTCGCGGCCGTCGTTGTCGGGATCGTCGAAGAAGCGATAGTGCGTTTGCTTTTCGCGTCCCGCCTCGGTGACGTCTACCCCGTACGACAGAATCATATCGTACAATCGTTGATAAGCGGTGCGTGTAACCGCCGGCCGCTCGCGGACGATGTCCAGGTACTCGGCGAACGTTCCGACCCAGTTCTTGCGTCGAAACTGTTCGCAGTCCTGATGTTGGGCAACCAGGGTGATGATATCCCGTCCGTCGCTCATCTTATCTCTCCTTTGAGCGACTCCGATCTCGCCGGGTGCGTGATCTGTCGTGTCGTGCTTTACGACACCTTACGGACCGATGTTGTCGGGACGAGTGAATTCCTTTCCGTTTCTTTCCTCCGGCGGGCGATCGAGTCGCCAATTTCTGTTCAATGATATTTCGAGCAAATCTCGTGCCTGCACTCTGCGCGTGTGACAGTCCTAAAGCTCGAAGCAACGCGCAACGGCGAACCAATTCGGGCGACCAGGACACTGGCAGCGCGCGCCACATCGCGGGACCGAGAGCCGTGCGAACCGCAACGCGCTTCTTCAAGCCGAGTCGTGCTGGAACTCGGGCCTGAATGGTGAATGAAGTTTGGCCGCGATGCGCACAACCGGCCAGACGTGGGATGATTTTCCAACGCGTGCCAGATTGCACACAGTTAGAGATTGGCAAAGAGCGGCGATAAGGTGGTGGTGTGTCGGCCGAGCCGCTCGCTCGACCGCGACCCGCAGGTGGGCGCGGCGTCGCACCTCTTCTTTACTCAAGTATCGGTTGAAATTCCGCTTTCGGCAACATTGAGTTTCGAGTCAGTACCCAAATGGAGTGACAGACGACAGCCGCATGATCGTCATAAGTCATTGTCATGGAACAAGTTGCGCTACCGCCATGTCGGAGACGTACAAGCACATCAAGCCGCGGATTATTCGTCACAAAGCGCCGTCCGCGACCGATTGCATAATGTCTAGACCGCGGAGCGCCGAATAAGACGCGCCACAATCTTCAATTCTTTCGTCGCCCGCGCTGCCGACCGCGCGATGGGTTTTCGCGGGAGCCAGACCGAGATGGCGGCCGTCGTTGCGATCGGCTCTGCATGTTCGTGTCGACGATATAACCAATCGCCTCGTCCCAAGAAGGAATCGTTCGCTGCAGAGCCGAAGAGCCCTTTGGTTGGCTCGTGCCGTGCGGCGCCCCATTGCCGTCCTCAACATCGGAGGTGATATCGTCGAGCAGTTGTTCTGATTCATCAACGTCGTCTAACTCAGCATCGACGAATTCATCGTCGGACTCAGGTCCCTGTTCTTCTGAAGCGCGCGTTCGATCACGGACTTCTTTTGCTCGGCCTTCAGGTCGGCGATCATCGTACTTCCGGCCGCGGCCACGCCCGCGACGATGACGAGATCGGCCTCTCTTGCGATCCGACGATTCGAATTCGTCATCCGCCGGCAAAGGTCGGCCGGTGCTGGACAACACGTCGGCTTCATCTTGAAACAGTATCGGCTCTTCGGCGTGTGCATCGGCGAATCCGCTTCCCGCCGCGCGCGGTTCATCGCGAAGATCGGAAGGGGCGGCCGCATCGGAACGAGCTCCTTCATCGGCAAGCTTTGCCGTTTGTTCTGCGGGCAGTCCAAAGATCTTATGCCATAGACTTACGGCTGCCGGTTTTTGTGGCTCTTCGCGCGGCGGCGGAGATTCCAAGCGTTGTTCTTCGTTAGGTACGGATTCAGATTCATGTGCGGTCGTACGTTCCGCCTCAAAATCGCGGCGCCCATGCCGGTCTTGGCGGTGCTCGCGCCGGTGTTCCACTGGCTCGCGGCGTTCTTTCCGTTCGCGACGATGCTCCGTCTGTTCCTGGCGTTCTTTCCGATTGGCACCCGAGCGCTCCGGCGTTGGTTCGCGGTCCGATCGTTGTGGTCGCCGTTCGCCGCCGGCGCGCTTGGGGCGCCGCTCCCGGCCCGATGATTCAGGTCGCCTCGGTTGCGGCGTATCGCGCGGTGCCAACTCCGGACGAACCTCTTCACGCGAAGATTCGTTGCTCACAGGAGCGATTGGTTCGGCAGGTGGTAGGCCCAACTCACTCGCCAAATTGTCCCAACCGGGGGCGCTTCGCTTCGGTAATATCGTCGGGCTTGCCGCGTGTTCCTCGCGCGACCGATTGGCTGCGACTGGACTCGGTTCCTGCGCCGCCAGTACGGCGGCCTCTTCGCGCTGCTGGGTTTCCGGTGAAACCTCGGCACCCAGCTCGCGAGCCAGATTATCCCATTTTGACTTGAATTCCTGCTTTTCCATGTTTTGATTCGTAATATTGTTTAGCCGAACTGCAACGGGCGCCGCTGGCCTTGCTTATTTGTGGAATCCACCCAAGTATAAGGCTTCTACTGCATTACGAAAAGCCGGCTGCGCGAACCGCAATTGAATCGGGAACTATGACGTCTGACGATCCTATCATCGAAGAGGTCGAAATATCTGGCCATATCATCGATAGCCTCATACTGCCCAAAGTGCTGGACACAATTACGGCCAACGGCGGCAAATTTCGGATAACCAGCATCGCGATCGGCCAGGCGCGCCACGATCCTAGCTCCGCCGTGGTCGAGGTCCGCGCCCCGAGCGAGGAACAGATGCAAAGAATTCTCGCCCAAATCGCCGATCACGGCGCGGTGCCGACGACCAAACAAGATTGCCGGCTAGTTGCTGCCGATATGGACGGCGCGTTCCCGGAAGGCTTTTACAGTACCACGAACCAACGGACCGAAATCCGTCTGAACGGCCATTGGCTAGAAGTCGCCAATCAGGAAATGGATTGCGGCATCGTTGTAGAGCAGCCACGAGGTAGCACCTCTCCGAAACGCGAGGAGGACGCTCAAAGAGACTCATCGACGCCGGCAGCCCATTGCATTCCGATGATTGACGTGCGTCGTGGCATGTCGATCGTGACTGGCCACGGCGGCGTGCGCGTCATTCCGGTCGAGCGCTCCGCGGTGCGCAGCGACTTTACGTTCATGTCGAGCGGCGTATCGACCGAGAAGCCCAAAGGTGCCCTCGTGCGTGAAATTGCCCGCGACCTCATTGCCAATCGACATCGCCGCGGCAAAACGCTCGTCGTTGGCGGACCGGCAATCGTACACACCGGAAGCGGACCTGCACTCTGCCAATTGATCCGCGGCGGCTATGTCAACAAACTCTTCGCTGGCAACGCGCTGGCGACGCACGACATTGAGCAATCACTCTTCGGCACGAGCCTTGGCGTCCACCTCGCCGACGCCAGCATTGCCGAGGCCGGTCACGAGCACCATCTGCGAGCCATCAATCGCATTCGCCGCTGCGGCTCGATTAGCGCTGCCGTTCAGCAGGGTGTGCTCACCTCCGGCATCATGTACGAATGCATTAAGCACAACGTCGATTTCCTGCTGGCCGGCAGTATTCGTGACGATGGACCATTGCCCGATGTCATCACCGACGTAATGGCAGCCCAGCGGCAGATGCGCGCCGCGATCCGCGACGTAACGTACTGCCTGATGATCGCCACGATGCTGCATTCCGTCGCCGTGGGAAACCTTCTGCCGGCCTGGGTAAAGGTAATCTGCATCGATATTAACCCGTCGACCGTAATCAAACTCAGCGACCGCGGCAGCTTCCAAACGCTCGGATTGGTCACCGATGTGGAACCGTTCCTGCGGGCGCTGGTTCAAGAAGTTCAAACTTTAGAGCAAACAGAGACATGACCGATGACCAAATTGCGAAGTTGTTCCATGTTGGTCAATGGTCATTGGTCCTTCGAGACCGCATATGAGCGCCGCACAGCTCCCAGCCCCCGCATCTCAGCCCCGTATCCTGATGTGCCCTCCGGACTTCTACGGCATCCAATACGAGATCAATCCGTGGATGGACATTGCTCGCCAAGCGGAACGCCCCGTAGCGATCGAGCAATGGAAATTGCTTTACCAACACATTCTCGACGCGGGTGCCCAAGTTGCGCTGCTTGAGCCGGTGCAGGGTCTGCCGGATCTTGTCTTTACGGCGAATGCCGCGATGATTCATCGGCGGCAGGCCCTCATTTCGCGTTTCCGCCACCGGCAGCGGCAGGGCGAGGAGCCCTACAATCGCCGTTGGTTCGCCCAGAATGGCTTCGAAGTGGTTGATGTTCCGGAAAACTTCAGCTTCGAAGGGGCCGGTGATGCCCTTTTCTGTGGCGACACGCTCTATGCCGGCTACCGCATGCGAAGCGACGCCTCCGGCCACCAACAAATCGGCCGCATGATTGGCTGCCGCGTGATCCCGGTTGAGCTGATCGATGCCCGCTACTATCATCTGGACACCTGCTTCTGCCCACTGGCCGAAGGCGAAGCGATCTGGTACCCCCCGGCCTTCGACGAATACGGACAACGCGCGATCCGCGAGCACATACCGAGTTTGATCGACGTTGAAAAAGTGGAGGCTGAAAGATTCGCTTGCAATGCCGTAGTGATCGACCGAGTCGTGATCACGAACACGGGCTGCGACCGGTTACACGATTCACTGGCCGCGTGCGGCTATCTACCAATCGCCACTCCGCTCAGTGAGTTCGTGAAGGCGGGCGGCAGCGCAAAGTGTCTCACACTGCGACTCGACGGCGAGGAAGCCGCCGCATGGCGAAATTGATCTTTACCCTTTTCGACCCGCATAATTGCACGACAATGGTCGGCGAAAGGCTCCAAGACACCCCTATGCAAGCTACCTCCTTGTCGCCTTCCGCAGCACGTCAAGTGGCACATCCAACCGTCGAATCAATCCGTGCGAACTTTCCCGCGATCGAGCGACGGCACAACGGTTTCCAAGTTGCCTATTTCGACGGCCCCGGAGGCACGCAAGTGCCACAATCGGTCGCCGATGCGGTGACGGAATATCTCACACGTCACAACGCCAACACCCATTGGAATTACCCAACGAGCGGCGAAACCGACGCGATTCTCGAAAATACCCGCGTCGCGTTCGCCGATTTCGTCGCCGGCGCACCTGGCGAAATCGTCTTTGGCGCCAACGCGACGACGCTGGCGTTTCACGTGTCGCGTGCACTCTCGCAGCAAATATCGGCCGGCGACGAGATCGTCGTAACCGAACTCGATCATCACGCCAACGTCGGGCCCTGGCAAGTTTTAGCGCAGGAGACCGGCTGCACGCTCCGCGTCGTCAAATTAGACTGTGACTCCGGCACGCTCGACTGGAACGACTTCGAGCAAACCGTAAATAAACGTACCCGGCTGATCGCGGTCGGCGCCGCGTCGAACGCCCTCGGCACCGTCAACGACATTCCGCGAGCCGCCCGGCTTGCCCGGGCGGTCGGCGCGCTGCTGTTCGTCGATGCGGTACACTACGTCCCGCACTTCCTGGCCGACGTACAAGCGATGGATTGCGATATCCTTGTATGTTCGGCCTATAAGTTCTACGGACCGCACATCGGCGTATTGTGGTGTCGACGGGAGTTGCTCAAATCGCTGCGGTTCGCCAAAGTGCAGCCGTCGCCAAACTCTGCGCCCGAACGCGCCGAAACCGGCACGCTGAACCATGAGGGGATCGCTGGCGCAGCGGCGGCGGTCGACTTCTTGGCCTCGCTGGCCAAAGGTTCGAACCGCCGCGAGCGGCTGTTGTCGGCTTACGCCGCACTGGATGAGCGATCGGCTGCTCTGACCGAACGAATGTGGCGTGGTCTCTGCCAAATCAATGGCGTATCGCTTTTCGGTCCGCCGCCCGACGCAGCGCGAACCTCCACAGTTGCATTCACGGTAAAGGGCGTCGCATCTTCTGAAGTCGCCCGGCAACTTGCCGAACGCGGCGTGTTTGTCTCGCACGGAAACTTCTACGCCGCCACGGTGGCCGAACGCTATGGCCTCGGTCCTGAAGGTTTCATCCGCGCTGGCTGCGCGTGTTACACAACGGAAGCCGAGGTCGACCGTCTCGTGTTGGGAGTGCGCGAATGTTGTTAGGAAACTCACCATGAACACCACAATCGCCTCTGAGTCGCACGCGGATCGCATCCCGAGGACGCAGCCAGCCGCCCCAGCGACCTTGCGCGTTTGGCCGGCGGTCGTTTTGGTCATCGCGCTTTGGACACTGTTATATGCAAACCACACGTTGGAGATGTCGGCCGGCACGCGGTTCATTTCGCGGATGGCCACGTACGCGATCGCCTTTCTGGCGTTCTTCGGCTGGTGGCTGAGCCGCTCGGTCGTACCGTGGCGGGACCGGCTGCTTGCGGTTGTCGTCACGATCGTATTCGGGGTTCTGGCGCGGCTCGTGGCCGACAAAACGATCGATGGTTTTGCGCTGGCACTGAGTTCTTTCCCATTCGTGATGACCGTTTGGACGGCGTGGCTCATCGTTTCAAGATCATCCAAGCGGCAGGTCCAGCGGATCGGCTTTTGCGTGTTGATGTTGCTGACGTTTGGGTACTTTACGCTGCTTCGTTGGGATGGCCTCGACGCCAAGCAGCGCGCTGAGATGAGCTGGCGCTGGACGCCGACCAAGGAGCAACTCTTCCTGGCGAGTCACGCGCAGGAAGCGAAACCGGTGGGCGTAAACGGCGGCCAATCTCAAAAGTGGACGTTGCAGCCCGGCGACTGTCCAGAACTTCGCGGACCGAATCGCGACGGGGTGTTGCCGGGAATCGAGATCGTTGCCGATTGGAAGGAGCATCCGCCGAAGCAGCTTTGGCGTAAGCGCGTCGGGCCCGCCTGGTCGGGCATGATCGTCGTTGACGGGCATTTGGTTACGCAGGAGCAGCGCGGCGAGTCCGAAGCCGTTGTCGGCTACGACGAGGCCACCGGCGACGAGCTTTGGGCGCACAATGATCACGTGCGATTTGAAGAAGCGCTGGCCGGGGCTGGTCCACGTGGGACGCCGACCTTTGCCGCCGGCCGGATCTATACACTGGGTGGCCATGGCCTTCTCAATTGCTTGGTTCCGGAGACGGGCGAGGTCGTGTGGTCGCAAGATATGGTGAAAGACGCCGGCGTCGCTGAGGCCGATTTGCCGCAATGGGGCTACTCCGTTTCGCCGCTCGTGGTCGATGGCCTGGTGATTGTATTTGCCGGCGGCACCCACAAAAGCGTCCTCGCGTATCATGCGGACGACGGCAAACTGGCGTGGACTGCGCCCGGCGGCAAGCAATCATACAGCTCGCCGCAACTCGTGGTGCTTAACGGCCAGCAGCAGGTCGTCATGCACGACACAACCGCGGTACGCTCTCTGAACATCGCCGACGGCAAGGAGCAATGGAGCTATCCGAACGGCAGCGAGATCTCGCTGGCGATGGTGCAGCCGCACCTCGTTGGCCCAAATGATCTGATTGTCGCGATCACGCCCGGAATGGCGCGACTTGAAGTCACGCGGCAACTGCCGACCGATGGGACACAATCGCCTCGCTGGCAAACGAACAAGCTGCGACCCGACTTCAGCGACTTTGTCATTCACAAGGGAAGCATCTTTGGACTCAACGACGGCGTTTTGTGTTGTCTCGATGCGGAGACCGGCAAGCAGCTTTGGAAGAAGCTGCGGCTCGGCCACGGACAGGTCTTGCTTTTGCCCGATCAAGACGCGCTATTAATCTCAAACGACAAAGGCGAGATCATTCTGGTGGCGGTTGATCGGACGGGACCGACGGAACTGTGCCGGTTCCAGGCCATTGAAGGCAAAACGTGGAACGGGCCCGCGCTGGTCGGTAACAGGCTATTCTTACGGAACGCCGCCGAGATGGCTGCATACGAAATAAACGTGCAGAGGCCGTCGCCGCAAGGTCCCGCTACTGGTCTGTCTACGAATTCGCTCTAGCGGGAAGCGACACTTCAGGCGCCCTGCCGTGCAAGTCGGCGGCGATCGGTTTCTTTAAGGATCTTTTTGCGCAGCCGGATTTTGCTCGGCGTCACTTCGACCAATTCGTCTTCCTCGATGTATTCCAGCGCCGTCTCCAGCGACATGATCCGCGCCGGCTTCAACAGAATGTTTTTATCCGTGCCCGAGGCCCGCATGTTCGTGAGCTTTTTTTCCTTGGTCGGATTAACGGCCATGTCCTCGCCGCGGCTGTTTTCGCCGACGATCATGCCCTCATACACTTCGTCGCCGGGCGCGACAAACATTTCGGCTCGCTCCTGCAGCGTATCGAGGCCGTAGGCCACTACGCGACCGGAAACCATGGAAACCAACACGCCGTTGGGCCGCTCGGGAATATCGCCCTCCACTGGCGCATAACGCTCGAATCGGTGATGGATTACAGCGGTGCCCTGCGTGGCATTGAGCAGCCGCGTGCGAAGGCCGATCAACCCGCGGGCCGGGATTGAGAACACCACGTAGGTAAAATTGTCGTGTGCCGTCATCTCGACAAGCTGACCGCGGCGAGCGCCCACGAGTTCCATCACCGGCCCCAGCTTGTCGTGCGGTACTTCGACAACCAGACTCTCAAACGGCTCTTCCACGATGCCCTTATTGCGATGAAGAACCACGTGTGGTTTGCCGATTGAAAGCTCGTAGCCCTCACGCCGCATCGTTTCAATCAGCACCGACAGGTGCAGTACACCCCGGCCATAAACCTGGAACGAATCCATGCTATCCATCGGGTCGACACGCAGGGCGACATTCCGCTCCAACTCCTTGCGAAGCCGCTGGGCGACGTGCTGGCTCGTTACGTACTTGCCTTCGCGGCCAACGAATGGCGATGTATTGATGCTGAACACCATCTGGATGGTCGGCTCATCGACGGACACACGCGGCAGCGCGCGGCGAACTAGCGGATCGCTTACGGTGTCGCCGATGGTCACGTCTTCCAACCCGACGAGGGCGGCGATGTCGCCGGCAGTCGCTTCCGCCGCTTCGACTCGGCCCAGCTTGTCGAAGACGTGTACTTCGGCGACCTTCACGACCGCCGACAAGTCGTCGGCTTGGATGAGGGCGACCTGCTGACCTTTTTTGATCGAGCCCGAGTAAATGCGGCCCACGGCAATGCGCCCCACATAGTCCGACCAATCGAGATTCGTCACCAGCATTTGTAGCGGCGCATCGGGGTCTATCTCCGGGCCGGGGATGGCCTCGAGCATCATGTCGAACAGCGGCTGCATCGAGTCGCCCGGCGTGTCGGGATCGTGCGTCGCGTAGCCGAGTTTGCTCGTGGCAAAGATATGCGGGAAATCGCTGAGCACGTGCTCCCCGCCGAGATCCATCAATAGCTCGAAGCTTTCGTTGAGCGTTTCGTGCGACCGGGCATCGGGGCGATCGATTTTGTTCACCACGACGATCGGCTGCAATTGACATTCGAGCGCCTTGGCCAGCACGTATCGCGTTTGCGGCATCGGCCCTTCGGCCGCATCCACCAGCACGAGCGCCCCATCGGCCATCCGCAGCACGCGCTCCACCTCGCCGCCAAAATCGGCGTGGCCGGGCGTATCGATGAGGTTGATCTTCACGCCCTTGTAGTGCAGCGCGATGTTCTTGGCCAGGATCGTGATGCCGCGTTCGCGCTCCAGGTCGTTCGAGTCCAAAATGCAATCGCCCACCAGTTGCGAAGCCCGAAATTCTCCGCTCTGGCGCAATAAGCAATCGACCAGCGTCGTCTTCCCATGATCGACGTGGGCGATGATGGCGATATTTCGAACGTCGGAGCGGCGCATGGCGGGAATTGAGGTGGGCGGGACAGGCGAAATATTGAAGAGACCAGTTAGTGTAACACAGTTCAGGATTTCATGGAGGGGCAAAAGTGGTGATTGAAATTGAGCTATATGCATGCGAACAAGTTCGTTTTTTAACAAGAGGACGCAGAGGAGGTCGGACGGCATGCAAAAAAAGACGGTGCAGAGTCTGGCGTCGAGCAACGATGTAGACAGCGGACGGGTATGGTACGAGAAAGATTTTCGAACCTTCGGCTTGCCCTCTATACGAAGGATAGACGCCGTTTGCAGTGTAGCTCGACATGAATGCCGGGTCCCTAGTACGGAGGAGTTAGGGCCCGAATGATCGACGCCGGGTAGCGCTTCAGCGTGGGATTGATCTGGAATGCGCCATCGGCGACCAACGGCAGGGGGATGGTGCGACTAACACTAACATGATGCAGTCGCCTCGGGATTGTTGCTTAATCGAAGCCAGGCGATGCCGGTCAATGGCGCTACAAGCATCCTCCGGCTGCCGCGTAGGAGTGAGCGAGTGGTAGGACCGCGGCTTAGTCCTTCTTCTTCTGCAGATCCACGATCAACAGGCCGTTATCCGCGACGTTGAACATCGGTCGGTAGCAGTTTTCGAAGCACTTGCGGGCCTGGCCGTCCCAATGCCAGACCAGTCCCATGCCGATATTCCAGGCTTCTTGCGACGCGCCTTCTTCTCCCGGTTTGGCGTTGGGGATGAGGTACGTGAAGCCGGACTGGACGCTAAAGCGTTCGCCCACGGGAATCTGCATATCGGAGCCAACGATGCCATCGGAGTCGTTGTTGAAGCCGGCGTAAATCCGGCCCTCGCCGCCGTTGCGCCCGTGCAGGCGATAGAAGAACACGTACTGGTCGCTGGCTTGGAAAATGAGCTCTTCGTCGTCGTCGTCCTCGAACTTGTGCGTGTTGATGCCGACCGTGGCGTCGCAGCCGAACTCGTTGCAGCCATGGATGACGCTTAGCTCGCTGCGAATCTGATGAAAATTCTCGGAACGCGTCCGCTCGTCGATCAACGCATCCCAAACGACGCCGAACTGCACGCCTTCCTGCGAACGGTGAAACAAGCCGGCGGTGGCGAACTGCTGGAAGAACTGCTTTTCGGTATCCGTGTTTTTGTCGCCGTTAAGCTGGCTTTGCGCGCCGCGGTATCCGTATTGGTAGCCCATCTCGGCGTAGGGAACTTTGGCGCCGATGTTGAAGCCTTCGTTGAAGCCAAAGTTTCCACTGTCGCGTTCGCGGTCGTAGGGGCCCTTGAAGCCTTGCACGCCGCCAAAGACCACCACTTCCTGCCACTTTGGCCAGCGGATTTGCACGATGTGGCACGATTCATCATCACCGGGACCGATGCAGAAGACTTCCTTCTTGCAAGGTCCGTCGCTCGGACACCCGCAACCGGGTTCACAAGCACAACCGTTCTCACCGCAGGGCGATCCGCAAGGGCATCCGCAACCCGGTTCACCAACGTCGTCGCCGCAGGGGCAATCGCCGCAGCCGTTGTTGTCGCAACAATTGTTAGGATCGCCGTAGGGCTGAAACGCCGGCCCACCGAATGAATGATGGAATGCGCCCGGTCCACTGGGATAGCGCATGACGGGGTCTTGGAATCCCTCGTCGTTATTGCCGGGCATCGGCAAGCTCTCCGGCCCGTCCTTTTTCGGAGTTGGCTGACCCTGGAAGGCCACGGTGATTGTTTGCCAGAGGTCGTCAGCCGCTGAATTTGTGACGCCTTGACCGTGTGCGGCGGACCGACCGGTGCGCGCACCGACTGGATTTTGAGCGTTTGCTGGTCCACGGTTCGGAAGTGCCCGCGGCGACACGTAGGCTTGCGTGGCAACTTTTGGCAAGCGGGCATCGGACGGAGCTGCGGTACTGCGCCGCTGCCCAGCGGGCTTATTGTAGCCGTTTGCGGCAGATTTTGAAGCATTCAGAGGAGCCGCTTTCGCTGGCGCATCAAAGGCCCGTGGCTCACGAGCGGCGGACATCGGCTGCGGTCGGCGAGTTTGCCGGAGCGGATTCGCCGTATCATCGACCGCCTGCGAAACGCCGGTGCTCGGCTGGCCGTTCGGCAGTCGCCAGACGGAATCGTCGCTCGACGCGGTTGCGGCTGGCGTGCTGGCAGCGGTGTATTGGGTTTCGCCGGCGGCTCGCCATTGGTCACCGGAGATCGGGGCCGATTGCGCGGCGACCAGACCGGTCCAGCTTGCCGCCAGTAGTATCGCGGCTAAAGACGTTTGGAACCGAGGCGCGGTTAGTGGGGCGTCGTACATCGGTCGATCCTTCGGGGGGAAGTGGAAACTTGGTCTGACGGCCGGGCTGCTGGCGTCGTTTGGACCCGCAGCAAGTGCCGGCGATCCCCCCTGGATCAATACCTGCCGTCGTTTATCGACCAGCGGCGGCCGCCACTTTCGGAAAAGTTTGTGGAATCGTTAAACTCAACTGCCGGCAATGCTGCCATTGACAGCGCATAGGACCGGCCACAATAAGAGCGTGTAACAAAAATGGCCTCCGAGAAGGGGGCAGTCCCATTTTGGTCCGCGGACTTCGGAAAATTGAAAGATGACCGCTAACAATTTCAGACTCGTTACCACGGTCGTCGATATCGCGGGGCGCCGCACTTACGCGGCGGAGGTCGCGGTAGAAAGTGGCCGGATCGTAGCGATTTCCGAAACGTCCACCCGGCCCAAAACTTATCTATTGCCCGGCTTCATCGACGCTCACGTTCACATCGAAAGCTCGATGCTCGTGCCGAGCGAATTCGCTCGGGCGGCGGTCGTACATGGCACCGTGGCGACTGTGAGCGACCCGCACGAGATTGGAAATGTGTTAGGCGTGGCAGGCGTTCGCCACATGCTCGAAAACGCCGCGCAAGTGCCGTTCAAGTTTTTTTTTGGTGCGCCGTCCTGCGTGCCGGCGACGACTTTTGAAACCGCGGGGGCGGAGATCACGGTCGCCGAAGTTGAGAAGCTGCTCGATGATCCACGCATCTGCTATCTGAGCGAGATGATGAACTTTCCGGGCATTCTGCACGGCGACCCGGACTGTCTGGCGAAGGTGAAGGCGGCGCACGACCGCGGCAAACCGGTCGATGGTCACGCGCCCGGCCTTCGCGGCGAAGAAGCGGCCCGCTACATCGCGGCCGGCATTACGACGGACCACGAATGTTTCACCAAGGCGGAAGCGCTCGATAAGTTGGCGGCTGGATGCAAAATCTCGATCCGCGAAGGTTCGGCGGCACGCAACTTCGATGCGCTTTACTCGCTGCTCGGCGAATATCCGGGCCAAACCATGCTGTGCAGCGACGACAAACACCCCGACGAGCTTCTGGAAGGCCACATCAACACGCTGGTGGGTCGGGCAATCGAGCGCGGAATCGATGTGTATGAGACGCTTCGGGCGGCCTGCGTAACGCCTGTTGAGCATTACAAATTGCCGGTCGGCCAGCTTCGTGTGGGCGATGCCGCCGATTTCATCGAAGTCGATTCGCTCGAGAATTTGCGCGTGCTGCGGACGTGGATCGACGGCCGGCTTGTGGCCGAGAACGGCAAAACGACCATTTCGCGCGTTGAGCCAATAATTGTCAACAGATTCACGGCCACCCGGATTACGCCGAGGGAAATCGAGGTCTCCGCGCCCGCGGATTCGAAGCTCAAGCTGCAAGTGATCGAGGCGCTCGATGGGCAGCTAATCACGAACCGGCTTGAGTTTCCGGTGCGGGTGATTAACGAGGCAGTGCGTGCTCAACTTGAACTCGATGTTCTCAAACTGGTTGTCGTGAACCGCTATTACCGAGCGCCGCCGGCGATTGCATTCATCAAGAACTTTGGCCTGCGGCGGGGAGCGATGGCATCGAGCGTAGCACACGATTCGCATAATGTTATCGCCGTTGGGGCCGATGATGCCGACATTGCTGCAGCCGTGAATCTGGTGATGGAAGCCGGCGGAGGCTTATCCGCATCGAGCGCGGTCGATGAAGTCTGCGAAGTGCTTCCATTGCCCGTCGCCGGCCTCATGGCAACCGGCACGTGCCAGGAAGTTGGCCAGGCTTACGCGGAGCTCGACAAGCTTGTCAAATCTTGGGGCTCGCAACTCCGCGCGCCTTACATGACTCTCTCATTTATGGCGCTGCTCGTCATACCCGCGCTCAAGCTCAGCGACCGCGGCCTGTTCGACGGGGCGAAGTTTGAGTTTACCGACCTGCTACGATAAGATTGCGACATCAAGCGGCAATACGTCGTTGCCAAGTAGCACGGATTTCAGTCCGTGTGCCTGAACGGACTGAAGTCCGAGCTACACGACACCTGAATTTGCTGTTCACGTCTCGGCAATAGACGACCATTAACTGTGAGATTCTGCGATGAAACTGTGGCTGTCGAGTACTTCAGAAAAACTTCGCAACAGTTTTTGGTTCTTGCCGACGCTTCTCGTCGTTGCGGCGATGGGCCTGTCCCTGGCTATGATCCGGCTCGACAAGGCAATGATCAACCAGCACTGGGTTGCCACGCTGGGTTGGACCTTCTCGCGCGGTCCCGAAGGATCGCGGGCGGTGCTCTCAACCGTGGCCGCCTCAATGATGACGATTGCCAGCGTCACATTCTCGATCACGATTGTGGCGCTTCAGCTCGCATCGTCGCAATTCGGTCCCCGGCTACTACGAAACTTTATGCGCGACCGCGGCAATCAACTGGCGATTGGGACTTTCATCGCAACCTTCACCTATTGCCTGCTCGTCCTTAGGACTGTCAACGGAACCGAAAACGATCAGTTCGTGCCGCATATCTCTGTCACAGTAGGATTGATCTTGGCACTCATCAGCCTGGGTGTCCTCATATTCTTTATCCATCACGCTGCCGAATCCATTCAGGCGGAAAACGTCATCACAGCCGTCAGCCGCGAACTGCATCAGGCGATCGAAAAACTCTATCCAGCGCGATTGGGACGAAATCCACCCGAGCAATCGAGCGAAGCGACGAGAAGGGATCTCGCGGATACCTTCGATCGTGATGCTCGGTCGATATCTTCGCCGCGAAGCGATTATCTCCAGGCAATCGACATCGACCGCATCCTGCAGTTGGCGAAGGAGCAGGATATCATACTCTCTATCGAGGAACGCCCTGGGAAATTCTGCTTTCAGGGCGACGACCTGGCGCGAGTGTTGCCGAGCGAGCGAATCGATGAGGAGTTGGCCGACAAGATCCGCGCCAACTTTTATTTCGGCCCGCGCCGCACCCTTACGCAAGACGTCGAGTTCGCCATCAATCAATTAGTCGAAGTTGCGGTACGGGCCCTCTCGCCGGGAGTGAATGATCCCTTTACAGCGATAAATTGCGTCGACCGTATCGGGGCAGCGCTATGCACGTTAAGCGAAAGAGAAATTCCTTCGCCGTATCGCTACGACGATGCGGGCAAATTGCGAGTTGTCTCCGACGTTTCAACTGTTGCAGGTATTGTTGACGCCGCGTTCGACCAAGTCCGGCAGGCCGCACGGCATGACGCCTCGGTGACGTTTCGCCTGCTGGAAACGATCGTCGCTATCGCTCGTCACACCAGCGATGCAGATTTCCGCGCCGCGCTCCAGCATCAAGCTGCCGCAGTCCACCGCGGCAGCCAGGAAGGGCTTAAGGATCCCTCGGACCGGGAAGAAGCGTCTCGACGCTTTCACGAGGCGAATGCGACTTTAGATAATATCCTCGAATCCGCAGATGGAACGAGGCCCGACGCATGACGGCCTCGTTCGTCTTCGCCCTGACTCTTCTGGTCGCAGTATTGATCTCAAAGCTGGCCGACCGGAGCGTCTTGTCAACTGCGGTGCTGTTTTTGTTGGCGGGGATCATATCCGGCGAAGGATTTTTAGGGGCCATCTCACTCCAGCCGGACGACCGTGCCGTCGCGATTCTCGCCGAGCTGGCGCTGTTCAGTATCCTGTTTACCGACGGGATGCGGGTCGGCTTCAAGGATCTTAGGACGGCCTGGCGCCTGCCCGGCGCGCGCTTCTGTTTGGCCTTCCGCTGACACTCGTCGGGACGGCGCTTCTCGCCCATTGGGTGGTGGGACTTCCATGGGATGAGTCTTTCCTGATGGGAGCCGTATTGAGTCCGACCGATCCGGTCTTCGCGGCAGCCATCGTCGGCCGCGAGGAAGTACCTATCCGGCTGCGGCGACTGCTGAACGTCGAGAGCGGCCTGAACGATGGTCTGGCGCTGCCGATTGTGGTGGCAATGCTCGCCGTCGTCGATTCCGAGAGTTTCAGCGGCTGGCAGATACTGGCCGAGGTTACGGCCGGCGTTGGCATTGGCATCGTCGTTCCGTGGTGCGCCATTCGGCTGGAACATAGCCGATTCTTTTCGGCCCACGGCAGCTACCAGCCGTTGAACGCTTTCGCGATCGGGCTGTTGGTGCTCACGATTTCGTCGATGTGCGGCGCCAACCCGTTTCTGGCTGCGTTCGCAGCCGGGATCACCGTGGCGACGACGGCGCCTGAGGTCCGAGAGGCATTTCATCAGTTCGGTGAGCTCCTATCCGAGTTGCTCAAATTGGCAGCGCTGCTCGTTTTCGGGGCCCTCATTTCACCCCGATTCCTCGGCGAAATTCCTGCGGCCGGATACCTCTTTGCGCTACTTGTGCTCGTCGCGGTGCGGCCACTGGCCCTATCGCTATCGCTCGTGCGGAGCCCGCTGACATGGCGCGAGCGCGGCGTGGCGGCGTGGTTCGGTCCCAAGGGTTTTGCATCCGTGGTCTTCGGTCTCTTGATCTTGAAAGAGGCCGAGGCAGGACGGCTGGGGTTATCACAGGCCGACAGATTATTTCACCTCGTTGCACTGTGCATTGCGGTATCGATTGTTGCCCACTCGTCGACGGACGTGCTCGTGGCCCGTTGGCTCGCTCGGGTGCGAGATGAAACCGAACGGAAGAATTCCGAGGCTGGCACAGCAGAGGCTATGCAAGGGGTTGCAACCGACGCCGGCCACCGCCACGTCTCAGGGCGTCACAAAGAAGAACGCCAACCCTAAAATGGCGTAAACAGAAAGAAGAAGTACGCCCTCGAACCATGTTGTTTCTCCATCTTGAGCAATCGCGTTGACGATCAGCGCGACGGCGGCGATCGCGATCAATTCAAGAGGATTGTCGAAAACCAGATTCAACGGGGTTTTGAAAAAATAGGAAACAAAAACCAGCAACGGTGCGATCAAGATGGCAACTTGAATTGTCGATCCGATCGTGATGCTCAGGGCCAATGTCATCTGCCGTTGACGAGCGAAATATATGGCGGAAAAGTATTCGGCAGCATTGCCGAGCACGGCGAGCACGACGACGCCGAGAAAAGCTCTGGTGAGCCCGAGCGATTCTGCGGTCGGCTCTAACGCGTTCGCCACCAACTGGGCCTCAATTGCCGACCCGACAGTGGCAGCCCCCAACACCATGAGCGCCGACCCCAACCGCCAATCCGCCGGTTTAGTCTCTTCTTCAGTCTTGAACACGTCGCGATGCGTCACCAAGGTATAGACAAGATTCGCGACATAGAGCAGAAGCAACACCGCGGCGACGGCCAGGCTGAGCCGTTCGTCCAAGCGGTCTGCGATTTGCAGATCGTGGCTCCGGCGTTCGGTGTAATCAAATAATGCCGGCACGAGCAAAGCGATGACGGAAAGGAAAAGCAGGCTAGCCAACAAGCCGGCCCGCTGTCGCTGAAAGGTTAATTTTTCGCGACCCCACGTACCAACCAGGATTGCCAGGCCAAGTCCCAACAGTCCGTTTCCAATGATCGAGCCTGTGATCTGGGCCTTAACGACGCGAGGATTTCCCGACGCGAGCACGAACAGGGCCAGAATCAATTCGGCCGCGTTGCCAAACGTGACACTTATCAGGCCGCCAATCGCCGAGCCCGACAATCGCGCTAATTGGTCGGTAGCTCGCCGCATCCACTCGGCCAGTGGCACGATCGCCAGCCCGGCCGTGATAAAGACCCACAACGGCGATACCGGCGCCACGTAGGCGAAAACCAATGACAGCGGCACCAGCAACAACATGTAAAGAATGGCCATACGCTGCGCTCAGCAATTCGGTCTTATGCGTGACACACCATTTGAATGAACGGCTATTTGCGCAAGGGAAAAACGTGAACAAACGGTGTCGTCGTCTTCTCTTGGCATACTATTTGCGGATGTTCTCTAACATGAGTCAACATCGATCGCTTTAAAAGATCGGAGAACACTATGAATTTGCTATGGTGGGCGTTTATCGCGTTTGTGATCGCCGTGGTTGCCGGAGTCCTCGGTTTCAGCGGAGTCGCAGCCGGTGCAGCCGTCGCTGCGAAAGTCCTGTTTGGCCTGTTCGCGATCCTATTCCTGGTCCTGTTGGTTATGGGAATAATCGCTGCCAGGGCGGTCCTGTAGCAGTCGCGTACGCGAAAGCATTGTAAGAGGACTTGCCAGGATAATAGTTGTTCGCGAGGGCGAATTGCTTCCGCCGTCGGTACGGATTGCGGGAGGCAGGTATATGAACACAACGACGGCACCTGACCGGCTTTCGATGCCGGATCCGACGCAGCCGCTTCCACCTCATCCGCCGCCCGTTCCGCCGGCGCCAATGCCTCCCCCGACGCCGCCTTCGGAGCCACCCAATCCCTTCCCCCCTGGCCCTTTGCGTTCGCGTCTCCGCTAGTGCAAGGAGTGATCAATGGCTGATGCGCGGTCACGGCGGATCGCAACATGCGTTGCGATATGCATTCCAATGCTAATGGACGCGATGGCTAATTGCGGTGTCCAAGCGCAAGACACGCCACAGAATTCTCCCAGCGAGTCATCGCAGGTCGCCACCCCCGAAAATGCAAAGTCGCCGAAAGCGCCGGCCGTTGTCGAGGTTCAACCGTCGGTCCGGGACGAAGAAATCGTAAACCGGCTCGAAAAGATTTTGAAGGCCACCGGCTGGTTCGAGTCACCCAAAGTTCATGTCGACGAAGGCGTCGTATTTCTACACGGCCGAACCGATGATGAACAATATAAGACTTGGGCTACCGACTTGGCGCGCAACACCCGCGATGTTGTCGCGGTTGTCAATCAGATCGAAGTGGCGCGCCCCTCACCATGGAACTTTGCGCCTGCCCTTGCCGGCGTCCGGGACCTAGGCCGCAGCGTCATCGTGTGGATGCCCTATGCCGTCCTGGCCCTGGTAATCTTCCTGATTACTTCTGGCGTGGCGATTCTTGTCACGCGCGGCCTACATTCGTTGCTCGTACCTCGAATCCGAGTCCCACTTTTGCAAAAGGTCGTGTCCCGCAGTGCGGGGATACTGGTGTTTCTTTTCGGGCTGTATATCGTCTTGAAGATTTGTGGACTTACCCGTCTGGCGCTCACCGTGGTCGGCGGCACCGGCTTGGTCGGCCTCGTCATCGGCATCGCCTTTCGAGACATTACCGAAAACTTCCTGGCCAGTATCCTGCTAAGCGTGCAATCGCCGTTTCGAACCGGCGACCTCGTCGAATTGGCAGGTGTGTTAGGATTTGTCCAGCAGTTGAACGTGCGCACAACCGTCTTGATGTCGCTCTCTGGACAGCTCATTCAGCTCCCAAATTCGGTCGTTTACAAGAGCACCATCCGAAATTATTCGAGCAATCCCAATCGGCGCGAGGAAATCACCATCGGCATCGGCTACAAAGTGCCGATTAACCGCGCTCAGGAAATTGCTATGACCGTATTGGAAGAGCATCCGGCCGTCCTGAAATCTCCCGAGCCGTGGGTGCTGGTCGACAGTCTCGGCGCGGCGACCGTAAACTTGCGAATCTATTTTTGGCTGGATGGAAGCCAGTTCAGTTGGCTGAAAGTCAAATCGTCGGTCACGCGGCTCGTCAAACGCGCCTTTCAAGATCACGACATCACGATTCCCGACGCAGCGCGCGAGGTAATCTTCCCGCGGGGCGTGCCCGTGCGGATGATCCCGGAATCCAAATCAGCTCGGCAAGGCGACGGACAAATGCGAGGTCCGGCACCAGGAAGATTGCCAACCGAAGGCGTGTCAGTCGACGCGGAAGGCGGGCTCGATTCCGATGACCGACAGATCAAAGCGCAGGGCAATCAGGCGCGGGCATCGGACGAAGGTGAGAACCTGCTGCAATCCAACGACTAGCGGACGTCAATTGCTACCTGCTGTTATTTAGTGTGCCGGCCTATGTTCTTGGCAGAGGACTGCCGCCCATTGTGACTTTGACGAGTGCGCTTCGGCGCATTGCGGGTCGCGCGGGACCTGGCCGGCTGGCCATCGACGTTGGCCGTTTCGCGCCGCGCCGCAGTGTGGCCGCGCTAACTCGAATGCTGAAATCCTGGTTCGACCACGCATCCCGGCCAGGATAAAACAGCGTGAGGTCGATATTCTCGTGCGGCTTCAGTTCCTTCCAGGGAAAAGTCACGCCGTGCATGCCGAGTCCCAAGGTCTCCGACTCGCGGTCTTTCACGTCTTGCCAACCGTCGAAACCGAAGTGCAGTCGAAAGGGTTCCGCAGCTTCGATAAGCAGATCTTTGTGATGGGGAATTTCGCGGAAAGGGGCGTCGCAGCGCCAATGCCAGGTTTTGGGATTGGGTCGTTCGAAGCCGTAGCGGCGTCGCACCGCGTGCAGCAGCTCGACGGGCTCCTTGGTAATGCTCGCAGTGGCCAGTTTTATGAATTCAGCTTGGGCCCACAACTAGCGGCATCGCGCTGCCGGTCGGCTTTCCGGCAAAAAGGTACTTGTTGGGGATGGGCTCGGCATCCCAAACTTGCTCGCTCAGCAAGTGACCGGGTCCCATCATGCGACACAATGCGTCGAGATACACTTGAGGATCCTCGCCCAACTGAACGGCGAGGTGTCCGCGTTCGCCGGTCAATAGGGGCCAGAGTCGGCCGATGCCAGTTCCATTGAAGGGCGTACCGTCTTCGTGTTCTCCGTATGCGTCGCCATTATAGCGGTAAAATGAAGGTCCGCTCGGTGTATCGACACGCAGCTCGCCCTCCACCACTTTCAGCGTGTCAAGAATACGCGGATCATCGGGGCTGCGCAGCCCAACGCGCGCCAGGTACATGAAGTCCAACGCGACTAGCTCCTGGGCGTCGATCGAGATGCCCTTGCTGTTGGCAAGTGTTACCCGGCCGTGCTTGCCGGAAAAGATTTTTTCCGTCGCCAGGCGGATATAATGCCCGCTCACGCCGTATTTGCGAGAAAGATTCGAATCCACGACAAACAGCCAATCTTCGATTCGCCGATTGATGTAATCGGCATACGACAGTGCGTACTTGCGCTCGGCGGCGCCCGGCAGCGATTCCACACCGCCGACAATCGCCGCCACCACCAGACTTAACGTAAAGACGCTGATGCCACGGTTTTCTTCCCAGCGGTCTTCGTCGGTGACGGGCCCAGCTTGCACAAGGTAGGCAATTGCCCGGCGAACCATCTCGACGTGATCGCGCAACTGGCCGAGCTCATGCAGCTCCTCAAGTTTGGCGACTAGTAAAACCGGAAAACTCGTCTGGTCCAATTGGACCGCGGTCGAATAAGGCGTGCCGCTGGGATAGTAGTTTTGCGTCCAGTGACCGTCCTGTTGTTGCGTGGCGATAAGGTACGCCACTAACCGCCGCGCTTCGCGATAGTGCTCCACCGCGATCATGCCTAACGCGGATTCGACGGAGTCGCGGGCCCAAACGAAATGATAGCCGCCCATACCGTCATGAACATTTCCCCAGGGAATGCTCAGGCTGGCCACTACGGCCCCGGGAAAGAGGCGGTCTTCGCAGGTTTTGAGAACCGCCGTGCTGCGCTCCACGTAGTCGCGGCAGCGGTCGTCCAACCCGGCCGGTGCATCCCATTCCGCGCCCCACTCTTTCCACGTCTCTTCGACCCGCTGGCGGATCAAGTGAAATCCGGCCGCCAAGCTCGAACGAGCCAAAGTCTCCACACCGCAACGGCTAGTTGCAAAACTCAGCGCGAGCACGCCCTCGTCGGCGCCGAGCTCGCCAAAAACAGCCACGTTGCCGTCTTCGGCTCGGTCGTAAGTCCAGGTCATTTCACCGTGTTCATAGAAATCCTGCCAACCGTCGCTGTGGCCAATGTAGCCAACGCTTTGGCGCTCGAACCCGACATCGGCGCGAAGCGAGAGCATGTGGCCCTTACCCTCGGCATAAAATGCGCCGTTCTCGCACCACGCGGAATTGATATCGCCTTGCGAACCTAGCCGCGGCGCAAGAAGCGGATACAGGCGATGGCCATCGCCCTGGAGCTTGTACCTTACCAGCACCACGTCGCGCAAGTCATCGCAAAGAATTTCGAGTTCCAATTCGAAATCGTCGCCCCGGTGTTGAATGGTCGGCAACAACACGTAGGGAAGCGGCGTTGAAAAACGGTAGCGGTCGAGCCGCTTGAGCTCGCACCACTCGTGGTTCCTGGCGACGATAAAGCCCAGATCGCGAATCTGTGGCCGCCCGGTGGAAGGCCAATAGACTTCGTTCAAGATGCCATGCCCGATCGTAGCCCAGATGCGGCTTGTTCCCAACGAAGTGATGACCAAATCCTTATCGGCGGCGCACCAAGTGGGCGGGATGCCAGGCTTTCCCGGAGCAATCGATTGGTTCGTCATGGAACAGCGACGGGAGTTTCAGAATGGTGTGAGCCGTTGCCCAGATATCTGGCAGCCGCGGTACCGGCAATGATCGCCGCGCAACCGATGGCCGCCGCTTCCAGCCACGGCCGAGCTTTGGCAACTGCAAGCTCGGTGCTGCGCGAGGAAGCCCGTTGATCGAAGTCGCCATGCGCGCCAAAGTCACCGCGGCCGTCGGCATCCACCGGCTGAAAGAGATTGTTCGGCCGATCGGGATTTTCGGGTTCGTCGGTCTGCTGCGAGTGATAGCCGTTCCGGGCGAGCAGATGATCGAGCAAACCGGGTGCAATTTTATCGGCGACAATCGCCTTCACCGTGGGGCCGCCGACCCAAATCGATCGCCGCCGATGATGAGCCGCGAAATAGATCGCGTCGGCGGCCACTTCGGGTTGAAAGATCGGCGGGACCGGCTGGGCCTTGTGCGGCAACCGCGATTTGACCCAGGTAAATTGCGGCGTGTTGACTGCCGGCATGTGCACCTCTGTAACGTGAACCCGGCTGCCGTCGTGTATCAGCTCGCAGCGCAGAGATTCCGTGAAGCCATTAATCGCATGCTTCGCAGCACAATACGCCGATTGCAATGGGATGCTGCGGAAGGCCAGGGCAGAACCGACTTGCACAATCGTACCGCGATCGCGCGGCAACATTCGATGAAGCGCCGCGAGCGTGCCGTAAACGTAACCCAGATACGTAACCTCTGTGACCCGCTTGAACTCGGCGGCCGTCATCTCTTTGATCGGTGAGAACACGGACACCATCGCGTCGTTGATCCAAACATCGATCGGACCGAGCTCGTCCTCGGTTCTCCGCGCGGCTTCCTCGACGGCGTCGGCGTCGGCAACGTCGCAGGGAAGCGCAATCGCGAGTTGCCCATGCTGCCGCACTTCCGTTGCTGCCGCTTCGAGGCCGTCGCGACCGCGAGCAATCAGTCCGATGTTATACCCCTCGGCCGCGAACCGCCTCACCGTGGCCCGCCCTATTCCGGCCGACGCGCCGGTGATAACAGCTGTTTTTGACTGAGCTTTTCCGTTGTGGCTCATAATAAACCTGCTTTCAGATGGTGAATTGTTCGGCGTCGGCTGTCTTTAGCGACAATCCGTGACCGGGCCGAGATTCGTCGGGCGACAAATATCCGTCCACGGGCTCTTGCCGGCCATCGAATAACATACGGGCAATTCGCGCGTGGTCGTGGAAGTATTCCATGTGGCGCAGCGGCGCAACGCAGCAGGAGGCGTGCAGATGGAGCTGTGGCGCGCAATGGGCAGAGAGCGGGAAGTGAAAGGCCTCGCAAAGTGCCGCGACTTTGAAGAATCCCGTGAAGCCGCCGCAGCGAGTTGCGTCGGCCTGCAGGCAATCGACGGCGCCGGCCTCGAGCATGTGGCGAAAATACCACGGCGTGTAGCCGTATTCGCCTGCCGCAATGTCCATGCCCGCCGGCCCGCGATCGCGCAACAACCGCAGTCCCTGCAAATCATCAGATGGCCGCGGCTCTTCGAACCACACGACATCCGATTCGTCAGCGAACTGCCGAGCCAGTTGCAGCGCCTGCTTTCGACCGTAGGCGCCGTTGGCATCGACTAAAAGCTGCACACCGTCGCCAATCGCGCGGCGGGCCAGTGATACCCGGCGAGGATCATCCTCCGGATGCCGCCCAACTTTCATTTTGACGCGACCGAAACCGTCGGCGGCCCAATCCGCAAGCTGATTCTGAAGCCGCCCGTCATCGTACGACGTAAAACCGCCGCTGCCGTAAAGGGGGACCCGATCGCGCACCGCGCCCCAGAGACGAAACAGCGGCAGCCCCAACAATCGGCCCTTTAGATCCCACAAAGCTGTATCAACCGCCGAAATCGCGGCAAACGACACTCCGGGAAGACCAGCATTTCGCACCGCGCGGACCATTGCCTGCCAGCAATTCTCGATGGCCAAAGGGTCGCGATCTGCTGCGACGTCGGCCAACGTATCGCGAATCACACGGGCCGTGGCCGCCGGCGCGTACGTGTAACCAAATCCCTCCTCGCCGCCGGCCTCAACGTGCACGGTGATCAGCGTCGTCGAATCCCACTCCAGAGTTCCATCGGATTCCGGGGCGTCGGTCGGAATCGCGTACGCGGCCGCCGTGACGCGCTCGATTGCCACCCGCTGGGTTAGATCGTGTTGAGCAAAGCCTGTCGCGGTCATCTGCTAACCCAAAGAAATTAATGCCAGCCCGGTTGTTTCATCGGGCACCCGGATGAGGAATTCCGGCGACTCGCGAACCACGACCTCGAGCGTCGGCCGCACCCGAGCTTCCAACAAATGGCCGCCATGCGCGGTTCCGTCTCGCTTACCGACGACCACGTGCGCGTGAATTCCCGGTTCGTTGCCTTTTCGCGCGATGTTGCCGATCAAAGCGAGTACTTCGACCTGTTCTTCAATTCGAATCTTGTCGTAATCCTTCTTTTCCCAATTGAAATATCCCAGCGTCACGGAGCGAAACGCACCGATCGCGGTGAAGGAGCTGGCAAACAGACTCCACTCGGAGGCAAACGCGCGGAGCCCGCCAACGACCTCGTCGTTCGCATCGAAGACTACGGCAAACGTTCTTTGCGCCGCATCGTGCAATAATTTTGCTTTCATTTTTGTAATCCCGTTTTAATCGATTTGGTCGAGTGCCCGTTTGTATATTTGGAGTAGCCCCAAGCGGCGAGGCACAGCACCGCCACCGGTACGAGCGTGGTAACCCAACGCGAACTGCCGGCGTGTACGGGAAGGCGGTCTGGCGAACTCGACGAGTTACGAATTGCCATCCGCAGCACTTCGGCCAGGTGGAAGGTCTTTCTATTTGTGCACTGCTCGACCTGTTCGCGGCAACTAAAACCGTCGGCGATGATGAGCGTATCGGCGTCGGCATCGCGCACCGCGGGCAGCAGAACTCGTTCGCCGCACTTAATCGAAACGTCGTAATGTTTTTGCTCGAACCCGAAGGCACCCGCCATGCCGCAGCAACCGGAATCGAGGATCTGGTAGTCGAGTTCCAGCTTCTTCAGCAGGGCAATCTCGGCGTCCATGTGCATCACCGCCTTGTGATGGCAGTGACCGTGCACAAGTGCTTTCCGCTTGAGCGGCGGTGGCTGATAACCCTCTTGTTCGAGGAATTCGCTGAGGATGTACGTTTGCCGGCTGAGGCGTTTGGCTCGGCCTTCGCCGGGAAACAGGTTTACCAGCTCGTCTCGGAAGGCGGCGACGCACGAGGGTTCCAGTCCGACGAGGGGAACGCCGGCATCGATTTCCGGTTGGAGAACGTCCAGTGTTTGTCGCCACAGTCCCACCGCGGTGTCCAACATGCCCCAGTCGTACAGCGGCCGGCCACAGCACAGCGGCCGGGGTGGAATCGATACGTGAAACCCTGCGTCTTCGAGCACCTCAACGGCCGCGATCGCCGCTTCGGGCCGCAGGTAGTTGCTAAACGTATCCGGCCAGAGCATTACCCGCTTCGAGCCGCTTCGATTGCGATACGCATGCGGGTTCAGGCTGCTCTCTGCATGCGATCTGGAGACCGAACCGTCGCCGTCGCCGTCGCTATACGTGTCGGACTGAAAGCGAGGCACGTCTTCGTGGCGCAGCTCGATAGTGCCACGGCGGTCTCCGCTGCCGGCGATACGTCGAGCGCCGACCGATCGCGCCCGGAACCAGTCGACAAACGTCGTGGACGCAAAACGGGGAATCTGCCGCTCTGGCGCGATGCCAGCGAAGTATTTCATCCAAGAAGAGAATGGCCAGGTTTGCGTGAAAAAATTGGCCGCAGCCGGTACGTGCGATGCCAGGCGCGCCCACCAGTAAATCCAGCCCATGGTGTAAGCGGTCATGGGGCGCAGGCGGCCTTGGTAATAATGGGCCAAAAACTCGGCCTTGTATGTCGCCATATCGACGTTGACAGGGCAATCATTGCGGCAGCCTTTGCAGGCCAGGCACAAATCGAGGGCCTCGTGGACGTGCTCGTCGCGCCAACCATCGGCAACCACGTCGCCTTCGAGCATTTCGTACAGCAGGCGCGCTCGCCCGCGCGTCGAATGAATTTCTTCGCGCGTCACCATATAGCTGGGACACATCGTCCCGCCGCCTTCGCGGCGACATTTGCCGACGCCTACACAACGGTTTGCCGCGTTCGCGAATGATCCGTGATCCTGAGGATAACGAAAGTAGGTTTCGACCGACGCCGGATGGTAGTTGTCCGGGCTCCACTTCAAATTCGCGTCGGGCGGATACGGATCGATGACCTTGCCCGGGTTCATTTTGCCGTCGGGGTCCCAAATCGTCTTGAACTCGCGAAATGCATCAACGAGCTCGCGGCCGTACATTTTTTCCAACAGCGCGCCGCGGGCTTGGCCGTCGCCATGTTCACCCGAGAAAGAACCGCCGAGGCTAACCACCAGGTCGGCGGCTTTGTCCAAGAATCGCGTGTAGTCGGCAATGCCTTCGCGCGATTTCAGATCAAACGTAATTCGGCAGTGAATACATCCCTGGCCGAAGTGACCGTACAGCGCCGCTTGGTAACCGAACTCCTTGAACAGCTCACGCAACCGCCGCAGATATTCCGAAACTTTGTCGGGCGGGACCGCCGAGTCCTCCCAGCCCGGATAAGCTTCCGGCATCGAGGGCACGTGCGCCGTGGCGCCAAGACCCGATTCGCGAACCTCCCACAGCTTGTGTTCTTCCCATTGGTTGTCGAACAGTTTCATATTGGGCGGATCGTTCTGCCGCCGTAGCTCGTCCATCAGGACTTTGGCTTGCGCATCGGCATCGTCTTTGCTTTCTCCGCCAAACTCCACCAACAACCAGCCCTGACCCTCCGGCAGCAATTGTACGTCGTCGGGGTGAACGCCCTTACGCTTCATGTAATCGATCAATTGTTCGTCTACACCTTCCAGTCCGATCGGCTTGTGACCGCGGATCTGCACGATATGGTCGGCCGCGCAATACACATCGGGGTAGCCGAGCACGAGCAGCGACTGGGTCTTGGGCTGATCGATGAGCTTCATGCTGGCCTCGAGAATGGTGACGCAGGTGCCCTCGGTGCCCACCAGTGCTCGGGCCACGTTGAAGCCGTTTTCCGGCAGTAGCGCATCGAGGTTGTAGCCAGACACCCGCCGAGGAATTTGCGGCATCTTTTCGCGAATAAGCGTCGCGTAGCGATCTCGAAGCTCGCGCAAGCGGCGATAGATTTCGCCGCGCCGATCGCCCTGCCGGATGATTTGCTCCAGCTCCTCGTCGGTCGTCGGTCCGACTCGCATCCGGGCGCCGTCGTATGTCAGGACATTCAAAGAATCGACATTGTGGTCTGTGCGTGGTCCGGGGCCGTAGAATTCGGCCATCACCGAATGAATGCCACACGAGTTGTTGCCCAGCATGCCACCGAGGGTGCAGTGATTATGCGTCGCCGGATCGGGACCGTAGGTCAACCCGTGACGCTTCTGCGCCTCGTGGCGTAACGTATCGAGCACGCACCCGGGCTGCACGCGCCCGATGCGCCGAACCGGATCGATTTCCAGCACGTGATGGAGATACTTGGACCAATCCAGCACGACGGCCACGTTGCAGCATTGTCCGGCCAGACTGGTGCCGCCGCCGCGTGAGAGGATCGGCGCAGCGAACTCGCGACAAACGCCAATCGCCGCGACGGCATCGTCGATCGATTTCGGCACAATGACGCCGATGGGAATTTGCCGATAATTCGAGCCGTCGGTGGCATATGCGCCGCGGCTGCCGCTGTCGAAGCGCACTTCCCCTTCGATACGTCGGGCAAGTTCCGCCGCAAGGTCGCTGGCGTACCCTGGTTCATCGATCACCAATTCAGGTCGCACAGACTCCTCGACTCGTTACGCTTTCGCGACATTGCTTGCAGATAGAGTAGATAGAGAGCAAATTAATGATGCACCAAACTGTCCCACGCTTCCTTGAAGGCCCCCTTGATGACGCGGCCGCGGTCCGGGTCACCTTTGAGGATCGACCGCATCAGGTTGCTGGCTTGCTCAAAGGTGATGTGCGGCGGCAGCGTGGGAACCTCCGGGTCGGTAACGGCTTCGTAAACGACGGGCCGGTCGGCGGCCAGTGCTTCGTCCCAAGCGGGCGCGATTTGGTCCGGCTCACTGACTTTAATGCCACGCAGCCCTAGCGATTCCGCATAACCGGCGTAAGGGAAATCGGGTACGTACTGTGAGGCTTCGTACTTGGGATTGCCGGACAAGGCCCGCATTTCCCACGTCACCTGGTTCAGGTCGTGGTTGTTGAGCACGAGAATAATTAACCGTGGATCGGCCCAATCACGCCAGTAGCGCGAGATGGTGACCAGTCCGTTGTTCCCCAGCATCTGCATGGCGCCATCGCCCACGGCGGCGATTACCACACGTTTCGGAAACGCGAATTTGGCCGCAACGGCGTACGGCACGCCGGGACACATGGTGGCCAGATTGCCGGACAGCGACGCCAGCATGCCGCTGCGGATTTTTAGATCGCGCGCAAACCAATTGGCCGACGATCCGGAATCGGATGTAATAATGCAATTGTCCGGCAAGCGCGGCGACAGCTCCCAAAAGACGCGCTGCGGATTGATCGGATCGGCATCGTTCATGGCCCGCGCAGCGAGCACTTGCCACCATTCGTCGACGCCCTTCTCGATTTGTTCCAGCCACGATCGGTCCTGTTTGCGAGTCAAAAGCGGGATGAGTGCCCGCAGCGTCTCGCGACTATCTCCTTGGAGATTGACCTCCATCGGATAGCGAATGCCGAGCATTTTGCCGTCGATATCGATCTGCACACCGCGGGCCTGGCCCTCTTTGGGCAAGAATTCGGAGTAGGGAAAACTCGAACCGACCATCAGCAGCGTATCGCAATCGCTCATCAAGTCCCAACTCGGCTTGGTTCCCAACAAACCAATCGACCCGGTGACGAACGGCAGATTATCCGGCAAGGCAGCCTTTCCAAGCAGTGCCTTTGCCACTCCGGCGCCAAGAATATCGGCCACTGCGATAACTTCGTCGGCAGCCCGAATGGCGCCGGCGCCAATCAACATAGCGACACGCTCGCCGGAGTTTAGCACGTCAGCCGCGCGCTCCAGATCGCCGTCCAATGGAACAATTCGTGGAGGATGGTATCCCGTGCTGGAATGAACCGTGCCGTGAGCCCGCGGCGGTTTTGACACTGCATCGAGCTCTTGCACGTCGTTCGGCACAATGACGCAGGTCACGGTTCGCTCGGCCATCGCGATTCGAATCGCCCGATCGATCACGTGCCGGGCCTGCTCTGGGACCGTGATCATGTGTACGTAACTGTTGGCCACGTCTTTGTAGAGCGAGATCAGATCGACCTCTTGCTGATAAGACCCGCCGAGCGCGCCCCGCTTCTGCTGGCCGACAAGCGCCAGCACCGGTTGATGGTCCATCTTGGCGTCGTACAAGCCGTTGAGAAGATGGATAGCGCCAGGTCCGGAGGTCGCCATGCAAACGCCGATTTCACCGGTAAACTTCGCATGAGCGCAGGCCATGAACGCCGCCATCTCCTCGTGGCTGACGCGAACGAACTCGAAACGCTCTTCGGCCCGATCCATCGCGCCCATCAAACCGTTGATTCCATCGCCCGGATAACCGTAGATCCGCGAGATGTCCCACTCGGTTAACCGCTCCAAAATGTAGTCGCTAACTGTGCCTGCCATGTCGAGCTCCTTAACCTAAGGCGGCGTTACGAAATCGACGACTTTCTTTGCTTCCGTCTCAAATCATTGCAATAAAGACCGGCCACCGAAATTCATTCGCTTGCCCCAAACGCGATCGTGGAAAGCAATGCATTTTCTGCCTGCCGCGAATCCAGCCGTGTGTGCTGAACGACGATCGGAACGTCGGAGCGAATGACCGAGGCATAATTCGTGGCCAGCGGCACGGCGGCCGGCTCCTTCAAATTATTGAAGCGGACATGGCTCGTTCGTTGTGCCGGGACGATCAATTTGTACGGCCCGACCGGATCACGATCCTCAAAATAAAGCGTTATTTCGACGCGGGCGTCCTCGTCCGACGCGTTCAGCAAGCACACCGCTTCGTGGCTCGTTAACTGCGGCGCCGGTCCGTGGCTGGTGGCCGGTATATACCCCTCAGGAATCGCCCACACTCGATGACCGATCATCAATCCGTCGATTTGTCGCATTTGCACGGTTTCAAGCCGAACTCGCCTTGGAACTATGCAAGGTGCGTGCCTATTACCTGGAATAGGGAACCAATCCGCAAAACGTTGGTGATTCGAAGCGTCTCGAGTGCCGCGATCGCGCCGTTAAATCAATCATTTATTGCATGTGAACCGTCCCCGCTGATGGCGCAAACACCACGTTGTGCGAAGTGCCCGCAATGCGCCGCATGGAACTCGTTCGGCGTCGATCCGTACTGGCGCGTTCGCCGCGACATCGTCTGACGCTGTCAATGCGCAGCGCGGACTTCGCCAGGCTTGGCTGTTTTCATGAGGAACACAAGTGGAATTAGCAGGGCGGCAATCCACGCCAGACCGTAAAGGATTTCGACGTAGGAAAGCATGGCCGCCTGGCGTTGCACTTCGTGCATCAGAGCTGCCATCGGCTTGAGGCTGCCGGGCGTTGCCCCCACTTGTTGTGCCAAACGCGGTAATGCCTGGCGATACGCCTGATCGTAGGGCGTCAGATGCTCGACCAGGTGGGTTTGGTGCCGCTGGGAAAACTCGGCCAGCGCCGTTTGACCCATCGATATGCCGAAACTGCCGCCGATGTTTCTCATCACATTGATAAAGGCCGAAGCCTCATTTGTTTTGTCGTGCGCCAAACCGATGTAGGCAGCGGAAGTGACCGGCACGAATAGACATGCGATTCCCACGGCCTGATAGACGCGAGCCCACATAAGATATTTGTAACTCACTTGCAGCGTGATCCCGCTCAAATGGAGAAGTGCGGCGACTTCGATGATCAGTCCAACGGCGACCAATGTGCGCGGCTGAATTTTCTTCAGCAAAAAACCGACAATCGGCATGCACACCATAACTGCAAAACCACCCGGCGTAATCACCAGCCCGGCAAGTGTGGCCGTGTAGCCGAGCAGATCCTGAGTGAGTTGCGGCAATAGTTGAGTCGTACCCAACAGGATGAACCCGAATCCGAACATGATCGCGCAGCATGCCGCAAACCCACGATTCTTGAACAGGCGAAGGTCGACAATTGGGTCGTCGCGGCTCAACTCCCAGGGCACCAGAGTGATCAGAGCTACGGCGGACGCGGCTGCGAATGAGAGGATGAAGTTCGATGAGAACCAGTCGTCTCGTTCGCCCTTGTCGAGCACCACTTGCAGGCAGCCGAGCCCAACAGCCACCAGGCCGAAGCCGATGTAGTCGACCCCTAATCCCTTTGCCAACAGGCCGCGTCGCCGCTTCTCCTCGGCGGCCGGAGTTTGCAGCACGAAGTAGCTCAGCAGCAGCGAAATGATTCCGAACGGCACATTGATCAGAAAAACCCAGCGCCACGAAAAGTTGTCGGATATCCAACCGCCAAGTGTTGGGCCGATGGCCGGGGCAAAAACCACTGCGATTCCGTACAGCGCAAATGCCATCCCGCGCTGCTCCGGACGAAACGTGTCTGCAAGGATCGACGGTTCGCTCGGGGCCAGGCCGCCGCCACCGACGCCCTGAAGAACCCGGAACGCGACCAGCCATCCGAGCGACGGCGCGAACCCGCAAAGTAACGAACTGACCGTAAACACCGCGACGCAAGCCATGTAGAACCGTTTGCGGCCCAACATGTTTGCCAGCCAACCACTGATCGGAAGCACAATGGCATTGGAAACCAAATAACTGGTCAGTACCCAGGTGCTTTCGTCTGGCCCTGCCGCCAAGTCTCCGGCAATGTAGCGCAGCGAGACATTGGCGATGGAAATGTCGAGCACTTCCATAAATGTGGCGATCGACACCACCAGGGCGACAAACCAAGGGTTTCGCCCACCAGCCATCGACATCGACAATCCATCGTCATCCGGATCTGCTGGAGCGTTGGCTGTTGCGCTCATCGAATCTTGACCCAAGTGACGACCGACATGCCGGGCCCCAGGATCATGTCCTCCGGCGGCGGCCGATCAAAGACGATCTTGACCGGCACCCGCTGGACGACCTTCACAAAGTTTCCCGTTGCGTTCTCGGGCGGAAGCAAACTGAATCTGGCTCCGGTGCCGCGCTGAAAACTGTCGACGTGGGCCGATAATTCGAGACCCGGGAAGGCATCGATTCGCACGGTAGCCGGCTGGCCGACTGCCATCTGCGTGAGTTGTGTCTCCTTGAAGTTCGCGACGACCCAGAACACGGGCTGCACGAGAGCAAACAGGGCCTGCCCAGGCTGTAGGTAGTCGCCCTTCTCCACCGTGCGATGTGTGACTCGGCCGGGCACAGGGGCAACGATCTTGGTGTATCCAAGTTTTAGCTCGGCCGACTGGACTTCGGCCTCAGCCTGCCGAACATTGGCGCGAGAAGTGGCCAACTCGGCTTGTTTGGCGGCCGTCTGGGCCTTGGCCTCAGCGGCTTTGGCGCGAGACGATGCAAGGTTTGCAGCCGTCGATCGGGCATCTGCTTTGGCTTGGTCCAATTCCTGCCCTGTGACGGCTTCCGACACCGCATTGTTCGCCATCTGCACCCGATCCAATACTCGGGCTGCATTGGTTGCCGCGGCCTGGGCCGCAGCGACGTCGGCTTCCGCCGACCGCTCGCTTGCCGATGCAAGCGAAATTTGAGACTCGGAGTCCTTAACTTTGTTGCGTGCGGCCTCTAGGCCGGCACGAGCTTGGGCGAGAGCTGCCTCGTAGTCAGCAGGATCAATTTCGAGCAAAAGGGCACCCGCGCGAACCACCTCGTTATCGTCCACGTGAAGCGCAAGGACATATCCCGATACTTTTGGATCGATCTCGGTAATATGCCCCGCGATAAATGCGTCGTCCGTAGATTCGTACTGCCGCGCATAGAGCCAATAGAGAACGGCGCCCACGATCACCAGGATGACTGCGATCCCTAACGGGATCATAACCTTCGGGCGCTGATAAAACGCCGGCGGCGCCTCCGGACTTTCGTCTTGGTCTGAACTGGGCCCCCGCGCTCGGCCGTCCGAAACCGTGGCGGGGGCGGTCTCGGATCGATCGCTCCGGTCCGTCACGTCGTTGCGTTTGACCATGAATTGATGTCCGGGTCCGGTGGGCTCCGCCTCTACGTGGATCTGAAGCAGTGGACGATATTCATTTAGCAAATGTCGTACCATCGATCAATCACCTGGGAGGCAAGTTGGCCGCTGGCACACCCGTGGTAAGATCAAGCGATAATAGGCCAGAACGCAGCCTGCAAGCCCAAATACGATGTCTCACCGCTGGCACGCAGCACCTATCCCGATGCCGCCAATTTCTCGGGACAGCGAACTCCTCGTAAGTATGAAGCGTAGCAAGACTTGAAGCTGCTAGCGCTAGCTCAGCGCTGCGTTCCGCGGTGCGCGATCGGGGTTGATTGAGACGCTCGTCCTGCGATTAAGCGACGTGCAACGTTTGGCTGTGCAAACCGCAGCTCATCACGGCGCGAGCCAAGCCCCCCATTTTTTCGAGGCTTGCATTTAGCAGAGCAATACAGCAGAGGAACCAATATGACGTCAGTAGCGCCAGTTACCCATGGAGACATCGAACAACTCTCGCAAAAAATCAAGGCGCACAGCAAGCCTTTTCGGCAGTTGATTGCCGAGGTTGGCAACACCATTGTCGGTCAACAGGCTCTCATCCATCGGATGCTCGTTGGTTTGCTGGCCAACGGCCATCTGCTGATCGAAGGGGTGCCGGGGTTGGCCAAGACGACGGCGGTCGCCTGTTTGGCCAAGGGGATTCGCACCGGCTTCCAGCGTTTGCAGTTTACGCCCGATTTGTTGCCCGCGGATTTGATCGGGACGCTGATTTACCGTCCGCAAGATCAGCAGTTCGTCGTGCAGAAGGGGCCGATCTTTTCCAACCTCATCCTGGCCGACGAGATCAACCGTGCCCCGGCCAAGGTGCAAAGCGCTCTGTTGGAAGCCATGCAGGAACGGCAGGTGACCATCGGCACCGAAACCTATCCGCTCGACGAACCGTTCCTGGTGATGGCTACTCAAAACCCGATCGAGCAGGAAGGCACGTATCCCTTGCCGGAAGCCCAAATGGATCGGTTCATGCTGAAGGTTGTTGTCGACTATCCGAACCGCGACCAGGAGCTATTGATCCTGGAGCGAATGAGCAAAACGCGACAAGACATTCCCGTGCGCCCGGTGACCAGCCCCGAGGAAATCATGGCCGCCCGGGCGTTGGTCGACGAAATCTACGTCGATCGCAAGGTGCAAGAGTATATCGTCGACGTGGTAATGGCCACGCGGCGACCGCAAGCGTATGGACTGCCGCTCCAGGAACTCATCCAGTACGGCGCTTCCCCGCGAGCGACTATTTACCTGACATTGGCCGCCAAGGCGAACGCATTCTTGCACGGCCGCGGCCATGTATTGCCGCAGGACGTCAAGGATTTAGCGCTAGACGTGCTTCGTCATCGGGTGATCCTCACCTACGAGGCGGAAGCGGAGGAGAAAACATCGGAAATGATTATCCGCACGATTCTCGATGCCATACAAGTGCCCTAGGTTCCAGACAATGCTGCCTTGCGACATTATCAAGAAGATTCGCCGCATCCAGATTCATACATCGCACATCGTGGATGAACTTTTGGCCGGCCAATGGAACTCGGCGTTCAAGGGCCGCGGCATCGAGTTCGAAGAAGTGCGCCCCTACCAAATTGGCGACGATGTGCGGGCGATCGACTGGAACGTGACGGCTCGAACCGGGCGACCATTCATCAAGCTCTTCCGCGAAGAACGCGAGATGGCCGTCATGCTGCTCGTCGACCTCAGTGCGTCGCAGAGCCTGGGCACGCACTGGCAGACGAAGCGCGAGTTGGTGACCGAGCTGAGCGCCACGCTGGCTTTCTCGGCCATCAAGAGCAACGACAAAGTGGGACTGACCCTGTTCACAGATGGCATCGAAAAGTTCGTGCCGCCGCGGAAGGGGACGCGTCACGTACTGCGAATCATTCGCGAGCTGCTTTACTGTGAGCCGATCGGGCGGGGAACCAGCTTGCAAAAGGCCCTAGAACACTTGAACAGAACCGCTTCGCGACGCACGGTGGTGTTCCTGGCGAGCGATTTTCAGGACACGGGTTACGAGAAAGCGCTCAAGGTCGCGCGTAGCAAGCACGACATAATTCCGCTGGTGATCGCCGACGAACGGGAGCTTACGATGCCCAATGTCGGGTTAATTCGACTCCGCGACGCGGAAAGCGGCGACATGATCACGCTCGACACGTTCAGCCGGGCCAACCGCCGCGCGTATGAAAAGCTGGCATGCCGCCAGGCCGCAGAGCGCGATGCTTTATTTCGTTCGCTGCGGCTGGACCCGATTCATATTTTTACAGGCGAGGACTTCGTCGATCCGCTCAAGCGGTTTTTTCATAAACGGGAACTTCATCGATGACTGTTCGGAACCTATTGCCAGCTGTGGCCATGTTTGCAGTCTTCCTGCCGGCGATCGCGCTGGCAAGTGGCAGCAACGAGACTGTGCAGCGATCGGTCGTAGCCGAGGGGCCCGTCACAATGACTTTGAAAGTTGACAAGTCTGTTGCCCGCGTCGCCGAACCCATTGAACTACACGTCGAAATCGACGCGCCGCGCGGAACGCAAGTCGAGTTGCCGAAAGTATCGAGCGATTTGGGTGCGTTCGACGTACAGAACAGCAAGCAGGCCAAGGAGATCCCGGCAGCGGACGCCGGCGATACCTGTAGCTGGGTTTTGCAGATCACGCTGGACACGATCAAGACTGGAGAGGTGACGATTCCGCCGCTCGAAGTTCAGTATGCCACGGACCCCAAATCGACCGTCTTCAAAACCTTGCGCAGCAAGCCGATTCGAGTTCGCATCGCCAGCGTGCTCGAGAATCGCTCTGATCCTGCAGAATTTCACGATATCAAGGGCACCGTGGACATGGCCGTACCTGAGCCGAAATCGCTCGCCTGGATCGGTTGGACGGCCGGCGGTGTCGGCACTCTTACCGCAATCGCGTTGATCGCATTTGTCGTCGCCAGGCGTAAGCGGCGGCCATCGCCTGCCGAATGGGCACTGGCCGCGATCGAGGACTTAGAGCGGCATCAACTTCTAAACGCGACGGACGCCGAGGCGTTTTACAACGAGGCCGTCGATATTGTCCGAGAGTTTTTCGAGCTCCAATTCCATGTGCCAGCACTTTCGCGAACGACGCGCGAGTTTCTGTCGCAAGCAGCGAACGAGGTTGGCTTAGATAAAACGGCACGCCAGCGGCTCGCGTGGTTGGCCTCGATCGCCGACGAGATCAAGTTTGCTCGCCGCGACGTGGGCGAGCAGCAACTGCGCCAGGCGCTCGCACAAGCGAAGGCGTTTATCGCAGAGTGTGAACAGCACTACCAGACGCGCCAACAGGAGGCTGCATGATGATGTTCGATGCCCCCTGGTTTCTGCTGCTGCTCTTGCTGCTGCCGATCATTGCGTGGCGACTTTGGTCGCGCCTGCGCGACGTGGCCGTATCGTTCAGTTCGACCCAATTCGTCAATGGTTTACGGCCTACCTGGCGGCAGCGGCTGGCGTGGCTGCCGGCCGCACTGACGCTTGCGGCCGTCGCGTTCGCCATTGTGGCCATGGCTCGACCTCGCGAAGGCCGGGAACGCACGCTGGTTAATTCCGACGGTATCGCCATAGAAATGGTCGTTGACCGTTCCGGAAGCATGCGCGCGATGGATTTTCAGATCGACGGAGAACACGTCGATCGCCTCACGGCTATTAAGAACGTTGCCGGCCGCTTCATTCAGGGAGACGGCGCCGATCACAAAAAGGAGGGGCTTGCCGGCCGAGTCGGCGATCTGGTGGGTTTGATCACGTTCGCCGGCCTTGCCGACGAGATCACGCCGCCCACGCTGGACCACGCATTTGTGATGGACCATCTGGATAACGTTGCAGTCGCCTCGGAGCGCAATGAAGACGGCACGGCTATTGGCGACGCGGTCAGTCTGGCGGTTGAAAAGCTCAACAGGCTCGTCGATCGAAAAAAAGAGAAGGTCAAAAGCAAAGTAGTGATCCTACTTACCGACGGCGATAACAATGCCGGCGATGTCGATCCGCTTCAGGCGGCCGAGTTGGCCAAGACGATGGGCGTCAAGATTTACACGATCGGCGTGGGAACCCGCGGCTCGGCGCCCATACCGGTACGCAATCCGTTCACCGGCCGACAGAGCGTCGAATGGGTCGAAGTCAACATCGACGAAGATACACTCCAAAGGATGGCCGCGACGACCGGCGGCAAATACTTTCGAGCGACGGACACCGAATCCCTGGCCGCCATCTATCGAGAGATCGATCAACTCGAGAAGACCACGGTTGAGGCCCGTCATTTCGTGGATTATCGCGAATTGGCGATTCAGCCGACGCATATCGGCGCGTGGAACTTTCCGCCGCTGGTGTTGATGGCGCTGGGACTCCTGTCGGCCAGCGTGCTGTTGAGCAATACGGTGTTCCGCGAATTCGCCTGACCTGGCAGCGATATCGATTTCACATGGACATTCAATACGGAAACGTGAGCCAGTTGAATTGGCTGTGGCTGATTGCCTTGGGCGCCGCGGCGGTGTCGCTCGCGGCAGTGGCCCGCCGCCGGGCCAGGACCCGCTTCGCGACGGCCAATTTGGTTGGTCGCGCCGTGCCTCGGGGCCGATCGCTGCGCCGAGCCATCGCCTCGACGCTCCTCGCCGCGGCGATGGCAATGATGGTCCTGGCGCTCGTCGATATTCGCTGGGGGAAAGTATGGCGCGACGTGCCGCAAAAGGGCATTGAAGTGATGTTCGTTTTGGATGTGTCGCGGTCGATGCTCGCCGAAGACGTGGCGCCAAATCGTCTCGAGCGCGCCAAGCAACAGATCAAGGACACGCTCGATGAGATGGCCGGCGACCGCGTCGGCTTGATCGTGTTCGCCGGAGACGCCAGGCAGCAGATTCCGCTCACGACTCACTACGAAGACTTCAAGCAATCGCTCGACGAAGTCGGGCCCCAAACTGTGCGTCGCGGCGGCTCGCGACTGGGCGATGCGATTACCGCGGCGTCTCACGCGTTCCTCACCAAGTCGAACGCCCACAAGGCAATGGTCATTTTCACCGATGGCGAGGATCAAGAAAGCAACCCGATCGATGCCGCCCGACGCTGCCATGCCGAGACAGGCATCCGTATCTTTACGGTCGGTCTCGGAGACACGGTAAAGGGCGCCCGCATCCCATTGAAGTCCGACCCGGCCGACAATTACGTGCGGCACGACGGCCAGCCGGTGTGGTCGAAGCTCCACGGGGACATTCTCCGCCAGGTGGCCACGGAATCGGACGGCGCTTATGTCCCCGCCGGCACCAAGCAGGTGAACATGTCCGACATCTACCATCGATATATTGCCAACGTTGAGCAGGAACAGTTTGAAACGGCGCGGATCAGTCAATACGCAGCGCGATTCCAATGGTTCCTGGGACCAGCCCTGATCTTCCTACTGCTCGAAATCGCAATCACGACTTGGCCCGTGGGCACCCCGCGTTTGTTCGGCCAGCGACCACGCTTACACGGTCGATCGAACTCGCGGCAGTTCGCCAAAGCCAATTCAACACAGCAATCGACCGCAGCATGAACACCTTTCAAAAGACATTCTGCGCTAGTCTGTTGCTTGCGACCACGGTCTGCAGTGCGCCGCTTTGGGCTCGCGAGGACAAACGTGATCTCGCCGTCGAGAACAACAAAGCCAACAGCCTGCTGCGTAGTGGCGACGTCGAGGCGGCGATCGGCGCCTATCAACAGGCACAATCGCTTGAACCCAACAGCGCGGAGCTGTCGTATAATCTGGCCGTCGCCAAGTATCGAAAGGGCGACGTGTCTGCCGCCGAACAACTGTTTCGTGTCGCGTCGGCTGCGGACAACGATGCGACGGCTGCCAAGGCGCGCTACAATCTGGGCAACTGCGACTACGCTGCGGCTCTAAAGTCGGCGAAAAACGACCGTCCCGGAGCGATCAAAGGGCTCGAATCGGCCATCGCAAATTATCGCGGTGCGCTTCGCATTGACCCCTCTGATACAGACGCACGCGCAAATATTGAACTCGCCGCAAATCTTATCGAAAAATTGCGTGAACAGGAAAAAGACCAACAGCAACACAACCAATCGCAGCAGAATCACAAGCAACAGAGCCAACAACAATCTGGTAAGAGTGGCGATAGCAAAGACAAACAGTCGAGTCCAGAACAGCAACAGCAGAGCGGTAATCAATCGAAAGGCGAGCAGTCGGCTCACGACAAAGCCAATTCGCAGCAACAGAGTTCCAAGGAATCTGCGCAAAAGGATCACCCGCAACAATCCAAGCCGGATCGCTCAAACCCGCCTAAACTGAACGAATCCTCCGATAACAAAGGCTCTCCGAAACAACAGGACGCAAATTCTCAGCGGCCGCAATCGCAGCAAACGGGCCGATCGCAGTCTGCCAACAAGCGGAAGAATGATAATCCATCGCCGCAGACTCAGCAGCCAAGCGAGAAGCGAGGCAAATCGCCACCGAAGGGCTCGCTGACGGCCGCTGGACAAATGGATCAGTCGTCCGCCACGCAAGAAAAACAACCACCGGCCGAGTACGACCCCGCAAGGGACGGAGAGATGACATTACAAGAAGCGGAGAAGATGCTGCAGGCTATCCGCGATCGCGAAATGCTTCGTCGCCTACAGCGCCAGGCGGCCGAGCGAGACCGGCACGTGCCGGTCGATCGCGACTGGTAGTCGCCACCCGATTACACAGACAATGACCGCGTCCAACGCACCATGAACAATGCCATCAAACTATTTTGCAGTGGAGCCGTGCTGGCTACTTTGGCGATCGGACTCGCTTCCGATGCTTCGGCCGCAGAAGTGCGCCGGATTATCGGCGCGGGAAACGTACGTTGGTCTACCGATCACGCTTCAGATCCAAGTCCGTAACGCTTCAGACCGCAATCCGCCGACAATACCCAGTGTCGATGGCGTCGAGATCAAGTCGCTCGGTGCTCCGTCGCGGAGCACGCAAATCACGACGATCAACGGCCAGACGACAACGTCGACATCGATGACCTACGCGTACGCGCTCACGCCGCAGCGCGCGGGCAGTTTCAGAATTCCACCAATCACTGTGCAAGCCGACGGCCGCCAGCAGCACACGCGCGCTCTTGAATTTGTCGCATCCAAAAGCGAAACGGGCGACCTCATATTCGTCGAGATCGCGGGCAAACAGAAGTCGATTTACGTCGGCGAGGCCTTAGATGTGACGCTCAAAATCTGGCTCCGGCCCTATCGCGACAGCCAGCGCGGCATCACCTTATCCGAAGGCGACATGTGGCAAATGGTTTCCGACCGGACGACCTGGGGACCTTTCGCCGAACGGATCGGGCAACTGGCCGATGCCAACCAGCGACCGGCGGGCAAGGAGGTGCTCCGCAAGGATCGCTCCGGTGTCGAGCACAGCTACTATTTGTACGAGATAAACGCCACCATCTATCCTAAGCGGCCGGGCAAGATCGACGCCAACGACGTGAAGATCGTCGTCGATTATCCCACGGCGCTGGGCAAGTCGCGCGACCCGTTTGGCGGCTTCTTTAATGATGTGCCGATTCCAGGAGGCCCTTCCAGTCTATTCGGCAACGACGAATTCTTCTCGAACTTCGGCTCGCGTTTGGCCGTCCGAGCGGTGCGGCCTCTCGTCGCCGAAGCAGCCGTTGAGTCCATCGATGTGTTGCCAATTCCCGTCGCAGGCCGGCCGGCCGACTATCGCGGAGCCGTGGGAAAATACCGGATTGCGACCGAAGCGAGTCCCACAAGCGTCAAGGCCGGGGACCCGATCGATTTGATGATCGGCGTTGCCGGGACCGGTCCCATGGAATTGGTCCAAGCGCCGCCGCTGGCCGATTTGCCGGAGTTAACGGCCGGCTTCAAAGTGCCGAACGAACCGCTGGCTGGATTTGTCAAAGGCGGCGCAAAGTCTTCTCGACTTCAATCCGGCCGCGTAAGGCGGGCATTACCCAAATTCCCGCCATCCCGTTCACCTACTTTGATCCCGCGACCGGGAAGTTCGTCACCGTCCGTAGCGATCCAATAGCCGTCCACGTCGAACCGGCCGATACACTGGCGCTCGACGCGGTCGTCGGTCGGCAAAAAGAAAGTGCTACTGTTCACGACAATGTTCACGCGGCCGCGGTGGCCAAGGCTACGCCTTCGCTGGCAGTTTTCACCGGTGACGATCTCTTGACAAGTCGATCGGCGTTCCCATCAATCTCAGCGCCGCTAATGTTACTGTGGGCGATGCCACCGCTGGCGGCGTTCGGAATCTTGATTATACGGAACCGGCGCTTCTCCCTCCGGCTCGCAAGTCGGTTCGGTTCGAGTATCCGACGGTTTCAAACGCAAATTGAGAACGCCACACAACCATCGGAAATTGCGGATGTGCTGAAATCGCAATTGAACAAGCGATTCCGGCTGAGTGGCAACGCAACAAACGCCGCTATCGCTGTTGGCGCTGCGCTCCGTTGGCGAACGCAACCTGGCGATCCGCTGTGAACGACTTTTCCATCAATGTGCTGATCCAGCCCGGAGCGCACTCGGCAATGGCTCGTCGTTAAGCGAATTAAAGCACGAAGCTCTGCAAGTCATGGAACACCTGCGGTCGCAAAGCCGACCATCGCGGCGCAGACCCATTCCGGCCAGGCCCCGGGCTTCCAAATTGCGGTCAGGTTCAACAATCGTGACGACAATCGTCCTGGCCGTGGCCACGCTGGTGCCCTGGGAAAGCACGCTGGCGGCGGAAAGGCTGCCCAGCGGTGGCTCGGAAGTTGTAGCCGCAAATGATTCGCGGTCGGCCGTTCAACCCCTTGCGATTGCGCCCGCAATGACGCTTTCAATTGAGCAACGACGAAAGCTGCTGGCTGACGCAAACGAGCAGTACAGCCGCGCATTGAGCCAGGCAGCGTCGGATTCGGCCGAGGCCAAGCAAGCGTTCTCAGATGCCGCCGATAAATATCAGCTCATAATAGATTCCGGAGTGCGAAACGCTCGACTGTTCTGCAACGCGGGGAATGCCTACCTGCAAAGTGGCCAAACAGGCCGAGCGATCGCCAACTATCGGCGGTCTTTGCAAATTGATTCTACGAATCGAGTGGCCCAAACAAACCTGGCTTACGCCGACGGCCTCGCGAAGGCGACAACTAACGCAGCGGAGACGACGCTCAATTCCAAACCAATATCCGCCGACGCGTCAAAAGCGAACGATTGGATTGGTCGCTACGTTAGCCCGCGCGGTGAGCTAATGATTATGTTCTGTGCTTGGTTCGTGCTGTGGGCGACTGTCGGCTCGCGGCTCCTCGGCATGAGCTTACCTTGGAAGACGATCGCGAGCGCCGCGATCGTGTTATTTGCAGTCACCGCGACCTCTTACGCTATGAGTTGGCACGAATCGGCCCGGCGCATGGTCGTCGTCATTCCACCCCGTGTTGCACTGCGCGAGGGTGACGGCCCGAGCTTTCCCACCGTGCCACAAAGCCAATTGGCTGAGGGAAGAACAGTCGAATTAATTAAGCAGCGAGGCGATTGGCTGCAAATTCGCACCGAAAATGGCCAGACTGGTTGGCTCCCCAAGAAAGCGGTCGAGATTATCTGAGCGCCCTCTTTTCGCCTAAACCAACACATGCCGAGATGCCATCATCGATAGCGGAGGGCATGGGACTCGAACCCACAACCCCTTGCGGGGCACCACATTTCCAGTGTGGCCGCTGGCCAATTCGCTTACCCTCCGGTGAACTGGTCGAATCCATTATCGTAGCGGCTTGGTGGATTGATTCAAAGGCGGCAGCATCGGCTTGAAGATTCGCATGGAAGGCCGTTGATATTTGCGGCCCGGCCAGGTAATCGATTTTTAATCCGAAATTCGCTGCTTTCAAAACGCACGATTCGCGCTTGGCCCACAAAATACCGGGGTTTCGGAGTAACAAAATACGCCGATAACGGCTGAGCTTCCAAACATCAATAAGATCGAATTAACCAGCTTCGACCGATGTCGCAAGAGGGTTTAGCTTGTGGCGAGGGGGCTTCTCTTGTCGTCCGCCTGGCGCTAAATTCGTTGACTGAGATTGATCGGGAGTGGGGAATTGATTTTAGGAGGATCATCGATGGCATTGGGACGCCGCGATCAAGAGCAACAGCCGTCGTTTTGGATCGCGGTAGACGAGTTGCCACGTTCGGAAGGGCACGTTTTCTACAACAAGCTCAACCAAGTGCTGCGTGAAGCGGGCTTCGACGAGTTCGTGGAAAGGCTGTGCGAGCCCTACTATCACGACACCATGGGCCGCCCCGGGATTCCGCCGGGCGTCTACTTCCGGATGCTGCTGGTGGGCTACTTCGAAGGCCTGGGCTCGCAACGGGGCGTCGCCTGGCGGTGTGCCGACAGTCTCAGCTTGCGAGAATTCCTGGGCATCCCGCTCGGCGAAGAGACGCCCGACCATTCGAGTCTGACGCGGGTCCGCGACCGATTGCCACTGTCGGTTCATCAGCAAGTATTCTGCTTCGTGTTGCAGATGGCCGACGCCAAGGGCCTGTTGAAAGGCAAGACGGTCGGTGTCGACGCTACGACCCTCGAAGCCGACGCGGCCATGAAGAGCATCGTCCGCCGCGATACGGGCGAAGACTGGCAGGAGTATGTGCGGCGCCTGATGCAAGAAGCGGGCCAGATCGAAGAGGGCGACGAACCCTCCGCCGAGGAGATTGCTCGGTTCGATCGCCAGCGCAAAAACAAGAAGGTCTCGAACCAAGAGTGGCAGAGCGAAACCGACCCGGAGAGCCGGATCACCAAGCTGAAGGATGGCCGCACGCATCTGGCCTACAAAGCCGAACACGTGGTCGACCTGGATACGGAGTTGATTCTGGCCGCCGAGATTTACCCGGCCGACGCCGCGGATGTCGACACGATCGGCCCGAGCCTCAGCCAAGCGCAAGACAACTTGATTCAGGCCGAGAGCCATGCGGAGATCGAGGAGGCGGTGGCGGACAAAGGCTACTCGAAGAACGAGACTCTCGCCGAATTGGATTCTGTTAGAGAGTATCCCAGTAACCGTCAGCCTAGAGGGGGACAGGCACATTTTGCTCCGAAGACTCCGCACGACTAGTCGCCACGACGGTGCCCGGCTAGTCCCAGACGATTCTGGGATAGGCTCCTAGTCGATCGAAGGCGCACCCTGGATCAGCTTTACGAACTCCTCGTTGGATTTGAACTTGTTCAGCTTCGTGGTTAGCTGCTCCATTGCATCGACGTGGTGCATCGTCGACAGGGTGCGGCGAAGCAATGTCGCCGCGTTCAGCGTTTGCGGAGGCAGCAGCTTCTCTTCGCGCCGCGTGCCCGATTGTTCGATGTCGATGGCCGGCCAGACGCGGCGGTCAGAGAGCTTGCGATCGAGCACCAACTCCATGTTGCCGGTGCCTTTGAACTCCTGAAAGATAAGGTCGTCCATTCGGCTGCCCGTATCGATCAGCGCGGTGCCGACGACCGTGAGAGAACCGCCCTCTTCGAAGGCGCGGGCCGTGGCGAACAGCTTTTTCGGCACATCCATGGCCTTGATATCCACGCCACCGCTCATCGTGCGGCCGGTGTTGCCGACCCACTTATTGAACGCCCGAGCGAGTCGAGTGATCGAATCCAGGAGCATGAACACATCCTTACCCATTTCCGCCAGGCGCTGCAGCGCTCGACTACCAATTGGGCCAGGCGAACGTGGCTTTCCACGTCGCGATCGAGACTGCTGGCGAAGACTTCGCCCTTGATGATCCGCTGCATATCGGTGACTTCCTCGGGCCGTTCATCGACCAGCAGCACAATCATCGCAATCTCGGGATAATTGGTCGTAACCGCGTTGCTGATGTGCTGAATGAGGATCGTTTTTCCGGTACGGGGCGGGGCCACGATCAGCGCCCGTTGCCCCTTGCCCAGCGGCGTCAGCAGGTCCATGACTCGCGTGGTAATCGGCGTCTGGCCCGTTTCCAGTTGCAGCCATTCCTCGGGATTGATGGGTGTCAGCTCGTCAAACGACTTCACTTTGAGGTAGTCGTCTGGCACGATGCCATCGACGTCGAGAATCTCCTTCAAACGCGGGCCCTGTCCGCGGCGATGGCGTTGAACCGTGCCGCTGATGAGAACGCCCTCGCGCAGGCCGAACTTCTCGATCATCGTGCCGGGCACGAACGGGTCGGTCCGCTCTCGCGTGAAATTGGTGGCCGGATTGCGCAAAAAACCGTAGCCGTTGGGGTGCATCTCCAGGACACCTGATCCGGCCACGAGCGGCAGCGGCTCGCCGTTCTCGTGCACTTCGTAATCCTGGCGATCCTGGCGATCGGTCGCGGGGCCGTAGGAGCGACGGCGTCCGCCGCCCCCACCTCGTCCAGAGCGTCGCCCGCCGCCCCCGCCGCCTCGGTTGTATCCACTCTGGCGATTGTCGCGGTAACGTCCGCCGCTACCGCCGCCTCGCTTTCTCTTGGCCATGTCTGTCAAAACCTCACCTTAACCGTTGCGACGAAGATACGCTTCGCACGCGAGCGTTGAAAAAGAAATCAGAATGGGGGAGTTCATGTACGGCCATTTTGCCGCAATAAACGCTCATTCACTGAAAGTAGACCAGCGATAGAACAGCACTGGTCGAAATGTTGGTCGCATCGACCACCTCGCGGTGGTGTCCGTGACGTGTGTATATGCTTAGGTGTGCGCGCACAATCAGCCGCGAGCGAATTTGGCTCTGCCTCGCGTGGCCGCCGATGTGATTGCCGCACCCAATTAGGCAACCGATTCAGCCGGTGGTCAGTCTTCTAGCAGATGGTTAGCGTCTATCTGCCGTGGATGTTTTGGTCGGGATCGAACGCAGTCCGAGGACCCAAGGCCAAGGCTCCGACGGATAGCCTCTTGCCAAAGAGTATTCCTGATGGCAAGGAGGCGGCCCTTGACTTAGCAGGCAGCTAATAAATTATTTCGCTACCGCCAGCCAAAGCAATTGGCCGGTAGAACCTGCCGAAAGCCGGCAGGACAATCAACTCATGCGTATTGTTCCCTATAAATCGGTGGATGTCAAGCTTTAGATCAGTCACTTGCTGGCAAAAAAGCGGAAGAAACCTGCCCGGTCCTCGATTTCCTCCGCTTTTCACTCGAAATGCCGGCACAAACGGCCTCCTCGCATTGGCCCGAACGGCAGCGACATTGCCACCGCGCCCGCGCTAAGATCGCCAAAATCCTCAAATTCAGCAAAGTCGATACTCCGTCGGGCCGATAACGGAAACGAGAGTGCGCAGGTCGAACTCGAAGTCGCTTTCTGCCACTCTGCCGCAAATTCGACGCCCCGGGGTGATTCATGCGACACCATTGGCCGCCTTCAGGCTTAATTCTTACTGTGCTGCTGGCTGTGCCGGCATTGGCGCAGCAAAACGCAATGCAATGGCACAACGACCTCGAGTCGGCCAAGGCCGTGGCGAAGGAATCGGGAAGGCTGGTCTTAATTCATTTTTGGACGCCTACCTGCGGTCCTTGTGTGGCCATGGAACAGAATGTATTCAACCAGCCCGGCGTGGGCCCTGCGCTGGAAACGCAGTTCGTACCTGTGAAACTGAACGCCGATGAGAATCCGGCGACGGCCCAGTCGTTCGGCATTACCCGCGTTCCGACCGATGTGATCGTAACGCCTGCCGGTCAGATTGTTGGCAAACTGGTCAGCCCGCCAACCCCAGCCGCTTACCTCGCTGAGGTTGGCTCGGTGGCCAGCAAGTATACATCGAGGAGTGGACAAGCGTACGCCAAGGCGGCAGCCGCTGCGCCAGTTCAGCCGCAATTCAATGCGGCGTATGCCAATTTGCCGTTATCGCCCGCTGCACCCCTGGCGCTGCGCCGCAGCCAGTGACGCCAAATTTTGCCGCCGAAACCATACCCGCGACTACCGTGAAGAATCCGCTCGCCCGCGCGAAGCACCCGCGCGATGCTCCGGCGGCGGCGGCGCCTGTTAGTCCGCCACTAGCGCCACCACTGGTTATTGCTAACCCGGCGATCGGCATCAACAACCAAGGCATACAATCGCCGGTCACGCCGAACGTTGTCGCTCCGGCGGCATCGCCGAATCAAGTCGCCAATCCGTACCTCGCTGCAATGAGCCCGTCGCCACCGGTTCAGCAGGCGCCGGCCATGCCGCCATTTTCGCCTGCCCAAACGACTCCGATGGCCGCGGCCCAATCATCGCTAAAGTTCGGCATGCCTGGTGGCCCCAGTGCATCGCCATTGACAGCGGCCTCAACCCCAACGCCGAGCACGGCTGCGCCCGATGTGCGTCAACTGCCGCCCGGTGCACCACCACTCGGCTTCGATGGCTATTGCCCGGTGAGTATGCGGAATTCGTGGAAATGGGTACCCGGTGATCCGCGTTGGGGCATCGTTCACCGCGGCCGAACCTATTGGTTCGCCGGCCCAGAGGAGCAGAAGCAATTCTGGACCGATCCCGATCACTACACTCCGGCCCTTTCTGGCATGGACCCGGTTCTGGCAATTGACCATCAGCAGCAAGTGCCGGGCAAGCGCGAACACAGTCTCGATTACGACGGCCTGTTCTACATGTTTGCCAGCGAGGCGACGCTGCAGCAATTCAGCGCCAGTCCGCAACGGTACGCCGCCGGCATTCGCCAGGCGATGGGCATTCCCCGCGGCCGGTTGGTACGTTAAAGGCAGTGCGCTGGAAGTGTAATTCTCTCGCCCGGGCGGAAGGATTTCTACCGGCGGCTCCGACCATGAGCCCGTCGAACCGGGCTTCGGAATTCAATGCCTTCGGCGCACAGAAGGTTCCGTCGTGGCTCGCCGATCTAAATGCGGCGGCGCAATCCATCGCGCCCGACTAATCTCGTTTGAGCGACCGCTGCAAGCGGACGACCTGCGCCCGCACTTCTTCCAACCCCGGATTGAGGCGCAGTGCGCGGCGAAAGGCTTCCAGCGCGGCGACGGGGTTGTCTTGCAGCATGTAGCACTGGCCCATTCCCGCCGCCGCGGTAAAGTGATACGGATTGATTTCGAGCGCCTGGTGACAGTCGCGAATTGCAGCATCGTACTGGCCCAGGTGGTAGTGAGCCGTGCCGCGCTGGCACCACGCTTCCGCGATCCAAGGGGAGCTGTGGATGAGCTCCGTGGCAGAACGGGCAGCTTCCGAGTGCCGCCGCTGATCATTGAGATCGGCGACTTCGCGCAGCAGTTCCTGCTGCTGCTGGCTGCCCACGCGGCACCACAATTCACGGATGCCGCTTTGAGCAATCGTTCGCACGCCGCGATCACGGTCCACCAGCGCCTCGGCCCAGAACGGTGTTCGACGAATAGTCGCCCACCAGGCTCAGGGCCAGCACGGCGGCCCGGCGCGTGATGTGGTCGCCGACGCTCAGCAACCGTTCCAGCGTCGCATTCGAGTACCGCCGCGCCACGCGCTTGACAAACATCGCGCAATCGTGGTTCGTCAGGTAGCGATTGTAATAGATCACCAAAACAGGGGTGCGCAATCGGTGAGGGTCCACGCTTTTGACTCCCTTACTTCTGGCCCAAAGTAGTCAGCTCGAGGACGAAACACTAGCCGCGGGACACGAGTGCCCGGCGGCGCACACGCTCTCTGTTCCCTGATCGATGCGGCGGCGGGATTATCGATGGCTCCCTGAGATCCGCGCCGGCCGGCGCGGTTTCGAATCATTCGTTTTTGAACCGCAGGCGGAAAGTGGTGCGACACCGTTTTGCGCCGCACCCAACCTTGGCCTGCCGGCCCCGCCAATCTCTATGGCTTGAGTGTAATCACAATTGAACGGAGCACAACGAAAAAATTGATTGCCGCGATGAGATTGTGCGTGCCAATCGCTCGACCGATATGATGGGGAGTTGGGCGGGGCTATAATTGCACGCGCGACAACTGCCGGAAGTCGCTGAAAGCGTTGAATTGCCCCGAAATCCCGCGTTCCGCTGGCATTTGATTGGCAGAATCAATAAAACCTTTTTCTTGACATCGAATGTCCCACCGCCGTAGGGCGGTGGGACATTTCGACCGAACTCTTGACAAGAGGCAACACGGTTGTTCTCACATCGATCGAAACTTTTAATTCGTGCTACGGCATTTGCCACGACCTGTCTGGCGTGCTCGCATCTGCCGGCCCAGGATGCTAAAAAATATCGTGGCAGTGCCAAGCCACCCTCTTCGCCGCAAGCTCCGGCCGTATCGTCCAGGCACGGAACGCAGCCGACTGCGACAATTCACTGGCAGCGAGTACCGCTTCGCGATGCGCTTCAGCGGCTGAAGTCCTTGTTTGATGAAACTGTGTTTGTCGACCGGCGGGTTGACCCGAATCTGCGCGTAAACCTGGATATTGAGGCGAGTTCCGCGGAAGAAGTCGTGGCAGCCATTGCGGCGCGGCAACAGTTGGGCGTAGCGCGGATGGGCTCGCTCGTGTATCTCGGCCCAAGCGCCGCAGCGGAACAGTTGCGGGCGCTTGCAGCAGCCCGATCACAGCAGGCGGCGCAAATGCCGGCTGAATGGCGGCCGGCGCTCATGCAAAAACAGCCCATCACTTGGCCACGACTTAGTGAGCCACGCGAAATCATCGCGTCGGCAGTCGAACGCCGCAATTGCCGTCTGGCGAATTCCGAAATAATTCCGCACGATCTTTGGGCCGCCGGCGAGTTGCCAGAATTGACGCTGTCCGACCAGCTAACGATTCTGCTGATTGGATTCGATCTTACCTTCGACTTCCGACCGAACGAACGGTCGATTGAGGTCGTTCCGCTGAAGAACGCGCTCAAACTTGCCGGTGCGCGAATCACCGCCAACCAGTCGGCCAAACCGATGAAATCGTCTCGCACCCAGCAAGGGGCCCGGCACGTGTACACACTGCGGGTCAAGGACCAGCCGGTGAGAGCCGTTTTGCAGGCGCTTTCCAAACAGCTTCACTTGCCGATTCAAATTGATGAGGACGCGATTCGAGCAGCGGGTAAATCGCTCGATAAACGCGTGTCGTTCTCAGTTGAAAATGCCGACCTGGGCAAGTTGCTCGAGGCGCTTTTGCGTCCGGCCGGTCTCGACTATCGTCTTGACGGCGATCGAGTGCGAATTATTGCACTCCGCTACGGCGAAGAATGAAGGGGCGCCGGCGCTGTTTGGTCAGCATGCGTTGCCGGCACCAGCCACTGGGTCATGGCGCCACGATCCGCTCCAGGCTTTCACGGATTTCCGACTCGATTTTGCCGCGAAACATCATGGCGGCGAAAGGCAGTTCGCCAGACATATTTAACTCGTTGTCGTCAACCACGATGCCGCCATCGAGTGCGATGCCGTACGTCTTGAAGTGGAAGCGAAGCGTATCACCCTCCCACGATTGTTGCAGATCGCTGACTTTGTCGGCGTATTTCTGCTCAATCATTTCGACAAACCGCTCGAGGCGGGCACGGGCTTCTTCTTTCGTCAATTGGTGCGGCACACGAACGCCGAATTTGGGCATGGCGAATCCCTTCTTTAACCCGTCTTATAATTGGCGAGGTCGCGGCCGCACCGTACATAAGTATTGGCGATGCACACCTTCTTAGCCGGTGGTGTGCGGTTTATCATAATCGGGCCGGTCGGCTTCGTGCCATAGCGGCAAACCCGCTTTAACGCGGGCCGCCAAAACGGCAAGTTTCTCGTCAGTGCCCGGGACAGCCATCGTAGCCGGATACTGCTTCGGATCGACGTCCGTAGGCTCGAAGTACCAATCTCCATCCCGAATCGCATCCAAGACATTTTTGAACATGCTATTCACCCCCTGCTATGTCAAGCGAGTTCTGTCATCGAGCGTTCGCGAATAAACCCGAGTATCCGATTTTCGAGTCGGTTGTCAAGAAAATTCCGGTCGGGTTCACGCCGGGCAAACATTCTTGCTACCGCGGCATCGGAATGCGGGGAGATTATTGACTTACTAGTTGCTTACTATTTGACGCATAACAACTTACGCACCCGCGTTCTATGCCCACTGATAGCGTCCGTCTCGCAATGCTTTGTCCGCGTCAAACTGTTCTATACCATAATCGCCGGACTCTTGGCCGCTGCGATGGCTCGTTTCAACTCGCGAACTCGCCGAATGGAAACAGTTCCTCCGCGGCCGCCTTCGCATGCCGCGGCGCGAACGGCGATCAGGTCGGGCGACAGTTGTGCGGCAGCGCCAATGTGTTGGCCCGCCAGTGAACCGGCCAGCACGACGGCGAGATTTTGCCGCCAACTACGATCGAGAAAACGTTCCAGGTCTTGCGCTGGCCAATGATCGAAGAGCGAGCCGGCCGACTTGCTGCAAGTATCTATGAGCAGGACGGGGCAGCGACGCTCGATGGCCGCGGTTAAAACGTCCTCTGGCCTTGGCGACTGGGCGACGCGCCAGTCGGCGTACACTACCGCGACAGGTTGAGCCTCGCGACTCGACGATGAAGCCGCCAACAATGTATTTCCCGCTTCCCAGCGCGATCGCCAATCGGCAAGCGCAGCACAGCCGGCCATTCCAATTTTAAAAAGCGATACGCCAGGCGCAAGACAGCGAGAGTCGCCACGCTTTCGCGCGTCAATAAGATCAATCAATTCGCCCATCGCTGCCGTGACGGGCGCGCGACCATTTACCGCTTGCACGACAGCCGAAATGGTCTCGTCGTCGGCCCGTCCGAGAGGTCCCCGGTCCGGTTCCTTAACGTCGATGACATCGGCCCCTCCGGCGAGCGCAGTCAACGCTTCGGCTGCGGTCCGCACGCTCACGAGCAAGCCCGGCCTTTCACAGGAGAATTTGAATTTCGTCATGAGTCGGTTGGATCCTCAATCATATCCTTGACTTCCTTGAGCCGGCGATTGAGTCTGCGGATCAGCTCCGTACCTAGCGGCTCGCACCATGTGCCGCGGATGGTGACGTAGCCCTCGCACCACTTTCCAAGCGCGGGTTTCACTTCCCGCGCTGCCCATTCCGTATGCCGTTGCGATAGACGGGCAACCAGATTAACGGCTTGCGGTCGCTTTGCGATGCCCGGAAGTTCGGCCGGCCCTTGGCCCAGAAAGAATGCCTCCACAATTCCGGCCGGCACGGCGATCGGTGAACCGCTGCGCAGATAGAACAGCACCCGGCCGTCGCGAAACGCGACGCGCGGCCGGCGCAACTGGTGAATCAGCATGCCGATCATTGCCAGGTTGGCGACGCTCACAAGCAGGGCAACCCATCGCCACGGACGGCCGACTGCGTTGCTCGGCGCAGGCGATCCAGCCGCCCACCGCCGCCAACATCAGCGGCGGAACACATCCGAAAAGGATTGCGCGGCGATTGGAATGGAGCCAAGTTTCGCGCATCAAGTTATTTCCGGTTGGCTATGACTGGGCGAGTGCCGTTTTCGGCCATGGACGATCCTTCGGCCGAGCGATAACTTAACGTGCGACACGAAACCGGCTAACAGGCGGCAAGGATTCATCATTCCATGACGCACCAGGAACATCACGGCTCTAGTCGCAATGTAATCCCCATGGCGATTCTAGCCCTGATAGGGCTATACGCAATCGCACTCGTGCTGGGTTGGCCGCAACGGGCGACGGAGGAAATTGTAGCAGATCAATCGCATCCGGAGCGCGTCGCGGCGGCAGTTCCGCCGGCGCAAATGGCGAAAGTCGCCCCGCCCTATTGGACGGTGTTTCCGTTCGTTGTGCTCTTGGGCGGCATCGCGGTGCTGCCGCTAATTCCGGCCGCGGCCAACTGGTGGGATTCGAATCGGAACCGGTTCCTGGTAGCGATGGCCCTTTCGGTGATCGCGCTGGCATATTACGCGTTTCTTCAGCGTACGGCGCTGGAAGGCCATTGGCCGGCGCACCATGTCGTTCAGCCGGCCGATGGGGCCATGCAAATCGGTTTCGTGAAAACGGTGCTGGCCAATGCCCTTCTACAAGAGTTTGTTCCATTCATCGTGCTGCTTTTTAGCCTGTTTACGATCACCGGCGGCATTCGGATTACGGGCGACCTGCAAGCGAATCCGATGACGAACGGTGCATTCATGGCCGTCGGCGCCGTGCTCGCCAGCTTCATTGGCACAACCGGCGCGGCGATGCTTTTGATTCGCCCGTTGCTCGAGACGAACAAAGAGCGCAAGCACGTGGTCCATACGGTCATTTTTTTCATTTTCATTGTGTGCAATTGCGGCGGATGTTTGCTCCCCATCGGCGATCCACCACTCTTCTTGGGCTATTTGCAGGGGGTGCCATTTTCCTGGACCCTGGTGCTGTGGAGAGAGTGGTTATTCGTCAACGGATTACTGATCGTGGTCTACTTGTTGCTCGACGAGTTTTGGCATTACCGGAGAGAGAAACTTGCCGACATCGAGCGCGACATAACGCAGCAACGTGCGCTGCACATTAGCGGCTGGCGACTCAACGCGCCGCTCTTGATCGGCGTGGTGCTGGCCGTGGCGTTTCTCGATCCGAGTAAGGCCGTGCCAAGTACCACTTGGCACCCATGGCTCTATCTTCGTGAAATCGTTCAGCTTGGCCTCGTTGCGATTTCGCTGGCATTTGGCAGCCGCCAGGTTCGCTATGCGAATCGCTTTAACTACCATGCGATTATCGAAGTCGCGGCCATCTTCAGCGGCATCTTCATCACGATGCAACCCGCCCTGCAAATCCTTGGCGTACGCGGCAGCGAATTGGGGCTGCGTTCGCCCGTGCACTTCTTTTGGGCCTCGGGCTCCCTGTCGAGTGTGCTCGATAATGCCCCGACCTATCTCGTATTTTTTCAGACAGCCCTCGCAATGCCGCACGCGTCCGACGCGAAGCTGGTTGCCGGGGTAGAAGAAATCACCTTGATCGGGATTAGTCTGGGCTCGGTGTTTATGGGGGCGATGACGTACATTGGCAACGGGCCGAATTTTATGGTCCGCGCGATCGCGGAGAAATCCGGCGTGAAAATGCCCAGCTTCTTTGGCTACATGGTTTATAGCTGTCTCATCCTGCTGCCGATTTTCGTCGCCATGATGTGGCAGTATCTATTGTTTCCGTATTGATATTTTCCCGTATTCGGCTTGTGGGGAGCCTGGCAAGCACCGATATTAAGAACCTGTCCCGGAACCGTCGGGGACTGGCCGGGCACCGTCGTCGCGATGGTCGTGCGGAAGTCTTCGGAGCAATATTTGCCTGTCCCCCTCTCGGCTGCGTGCAACGCCGCAACAGCTTCGACGTCCTTTCCTATTCTTTGGCAACCTGCCTATTCGCCAACCGTGTCGCACGAGACGATCACCTCTTCCGCTCAGCTCGCCGATTTGTGCCGCCGGCTGGCCCGTGCAGATCGTATCGGAATCGATACGGAATTCGTTTCGGAGGATACGTTTCGCCCAGAACTGTGCCTGATTCAGGTCGCCACCAAAGACGATTTGGCTGTTATCGATCCTTATCGATCAGGCGACCTCACCGCTTTTTGGCAAATGCTGGCCGATGGCGACCACCGGACGATCGTGCACGCCGCACGCGAGGAGTTGAATTTCTCGCTGCACGCCTGCGGGCGCCCGCCGGCCAATTTGTTTGATACGCAGCTTGCCTCTGGTTTTTGCAGCTCGGAATACCCATCCTCCTATGGCTCGGTCGTAACGAGATTCTTGAACGCCCGACCGGCCAAGGGAGAACAGCGCACCGATTGGCGCCGGCGACCGTTGACGAGCGAGCAAGTCGACTATGCGCTGGAGGATGTGCGTTACCTGTTGCCGCTTCACGATTCGTTGCAGCGGAAATTGACGCGGCTCGATCGGCTGGAATGGCTAGCGGAAGAAATGCAGCGCTGGCTCGCCGACGTGCAGGATGCTCGCGATCGACCGCGCTGGCGACGCGTAGCCGGGCTCGGGAATTTGTCGCCACGCAGCTTGGCAATCGTGCGCGAATTGTGGACGTGGCGACGCGACGAGGCCCAGCGGCGCGACATGCCGCCGCGCCGCGTTCTGCGCGATGATTTAATCGTCGAGCTGGCCAAGCGGAAAAGCGGCGATGTGGAGCGCATCCGTGCGGTCCGCGGAATGCACCGAGGAATGAAGCATGAAATGCTCCTCGAACTTGCGGCATGCGTTCGCCGCGGAATCGAGGCGCCGCTGGACGATATCGAACGGCCATCGCGCGAAGCAATGCCCTCGCAGCTCAATTTGTTGGGGCAGTTCCTTTCGCCGGCCCTGTCGAGCATTTGCCGCAGCGCGAACGTGGCCACAAGCCTGGCCGGCACGGCGACCGACGTTCGCGACCTTATCGCCTATCGTATGGGATTTACGGGGATCGATACCCGCGAACTACCACTACTGGCCGTTGGCTGGCGTGCCGAGCTCGTTGGCCATTTGATCGAGGAATTGCTGAGTGGCAAGAAGTCGATTCGCATCGAAAATCCGCTGAGCGAGCATCCGCTGGCATTCGACCCGGTCGGCGGAGAAGACACGGCCATCGAGGACAGCTGACCATGGATCCATTCGCTATCGATATCGAAGCTTGCCGCGGCCGGCAGCAGCGATTGCTACGGGCCATCGAGCCTCTTGACGCCGATCTCGCACTTCTTACGCGCCGCGAATCGGTTCAATGGTTGACCGGCGTCTACGTCCGCGCCCCATTCGAACCGATCGTCATTCTCCAAGCTAATGGCCACGTAACGCTCGTGCTTCCAGAACGGCAAACGGCCGAGCCATCGGCGGCGGATGAAGTGATCGGCTACGAAGCGAAGTGGCATTCGACGACACGAGACGAGCAACTGGCAGCGAGTTCGGCCGTGGTCCTGGAGAAATTCGGCTCGGTGCCCAGGCAGGTGGCATGCGAGTTCGAGTCTTTTGCGCCGCAATTGCTGTTGCTATGGAACGCGAATCTCATCGAAATCGATGCCATCGTGTTCGAACTACGCCGTCGAAAGGATCCCGATGAATTACGGATGCTCGCGCGAGCTAACGAGGCGAATCACGCGATGTACGAACGGGGCCGTCGCATTGTACGCCCCGGGGCCAACGAATTGGATATTTACGCGGAGTTGCACACCGTAGCCGTACACACGTTGGGCGAGCCGCTGACGTACTTTGGTCAGGACTTCCGTGCTGATGCGCGGGGAGGTGCGCCGCGCAATCGGAGCGTGCAAGCGGGAGAGCTAATGATACTGGATCTGGGTGTCGGCTTTCGCGGCTATTATTCCGATAATGCGCGCACGTTTGCGATCGGCGGCGAGCCGAGCCCGGAGCAACAACGCGCGTGGAAAGCCGTCGCCGCCATTTTCGAATACATCGAATCAAACGCCCGCCCCGGCGTAAGCTGCCACGCATTGTTCGACGAAGCGCAGCATCGGTTGGATAAGAGCCAGCCATGGATATTCAATCACCACCTGGGCCACGGTGTGGGTTTGGCCCCGCAGGAAGGGCCGCACCTGAACCCGCGTTGGGAAGATACGCTGGCTGAGGGTGACTTTATCGCCGTCGAACCAGGGTTATATCACAGTGAGCTTCGTTCTGGGGTACGGCTGGAGCAGAACTACCTGGTAACGGCGGACGGCGTGAAGCTCTTGACAGACTGGCCGCTGGACTTCTGACCACCGTCAAAATAGCGATCCGCCCGCGAGGCCGGCTTCCGATTGGCCGGCTTAAATTTGGCAAGCCACTCCTGAGTCCTTGACAGCCATGAATGACTTGTCTAGAAACTGTGCCAACGGTAGCGGCAGCCGATTGACAATTAGTCCCCTCATAGCGATGCTGGATTGGTCCTATAGCCCTTTCACCTAAGGAATGGAAATATGAAACGATTTTTAGCTTCAGTCCTGGTATTGAGTGTGCTTTCGATTGGCCTCGTCGGTTGCGGCGAGAAGTCGAAGGTCAAGAAGGAGACGACGACGTCGACTCCTGGCGGAACCACAACGCAGACGGATACGTCGGAAACGACGAAGAAAGGCGAAAATCCGCCACCGGCGAAATAAAGCTTCGGCTTTGTCGACTATCGGCTCGACCGACTGCGCATTAAGCTTCATCGCTCCGCCTTGTTGCGGAGCGTGAAGCTGATGCCGTGGTAGCCCGTGTCGGTGTCGTAGATGATTCCGCCTCCCGGCGCAAGGTACGGCGCGAGCACTTCAAAGGGCGGCAATTGGTGCTCTTCGAGTGTTTCGGCCAGCGCGGCCAGGAATGGGTTTTTCTCTTTGTGCTCATTCATCAGGTCGCGCGTGCGCGGCGATGCAAGTAGATCGTACCATTGCCGCACTGTTTCTTCGAATCGGCCGATCATAAACATGACCGGCGTCGTACCGGCCGTTTCCCGCCCGATCACCGCTTTGGTGCGCGCATAATCATCGGAATCAATGAGCCGGTCTTCCGTGCCGTCGCGGGCCGCAATGCACCGTTCGAACTGTTGGGTCGACGTGCCGATGAATAAGTAGCCATCCATGATGGCCACAAACGGGTTCGCCGGCCGCTCATCTTCCGGCTTGTCTTTGAGGCGCTTGGGAGTGATTGCGTAGTAGGTGACGTTGCCGAAATGCCGCTCCTCGAACAGTTCGGGGAACTTTCCAATCACAGTTTTGAGTGCTTCGGCCGCCGCCTTATCATCGTTAAGCTCTGCAGCGAGGACGTGCTGATGGCCTCGCAGGCGGGCGGGCCGGTCGAAGCCGATCATCCAAGTGATAGTTCTTGCTCTGGCGGTGGGTCATTAGTGAGAAATTGCTGCGTCGTGCGGACGGCGCCGAGAAGGAGGCTCGCGGTCGTACTGATGTCACCGTTGCATACCTGAGTGATCTGCAAACTGCTGCCACCAAGATCGACAACCACGCCGTTGCGAAAAGAAAGACTGCGCAACGCGGCAAAAGCTCCCAGTCGCGCCTCTTCTTCGCCGCTCAACACGCGCACGTCCACCCCCTCCTCGAGTCTCAAGGGAGCCAGCAAATCCTCACGGTTGGTCGCTTCACGTACAGCGGCAGTGGCGATAGCTACCACTCGTGGCTGCTCTTTCCGACGCACATCGCGCAGAAAGCGCCGGACGGTAACTAAAGTTTCCTTGACGAGGCCTGAGGGAGCATCCCCGGACGCCCACCTCCTAAACGGGTCTGAACCCGCTCCTGCGCAGCACCTTGAACCCGACCCGAGGGAGAACGCGCACTAAAAGGCAACGAACAGCGTTGGAGCCTAAATCGACAAAGGCGAGCAACTCGGACACCGTGAGAGCCTGCACTATCTGTTAATAAGTCAATTTCAGTAGGTCGGTTCCTCCCCGTCCTGGGAAGCGACTGCTCGATCCGCTTGAGTGCGGCTTGGACATCGGCAACCGAAGCATGAAAACGACGCATTAAGCGCTTGGCGTCAATCAAATCATATGGATTGCATGAGAGATACTGCGCGATCTTTCGGCCACGTCGCTGACTCCTGAATGTGGGGGTTGGTTACTATCAGCCATAGCAAAAACTCCTTACGCCTCCAGCCTTCGCAGAGGATCGCTCTCTTACATTTTTACGGATTGGGAATCCTACGGACGAAGGTTTACTTTCTTACTGAAGAGAGGATTCATTTTCTTACTGAGAAATGTGACAAACAGATGACACTGTGATGACAAAAAAGTGAAGAAATATTCCTTCAGCCGAGCGTTGCCATTTCACTAAACGTTTCTAGTTCTAACGGATTTTGTGGGTTGTGAAGCAGTGGAAAAAATAAGGGGGATGGAGGCGCAAAAATCCGCCACACTGTGGAGTGATGAGCAACACAGAGGCGGAGAAGTGTCCCCCATCCCGTGGCCACAAACATATCTGCGTGCCGTTTGCGAGTGAAGCGCACTACCAAGCCTGTGTGGAAGATGTGGCGAAGTATCGTCAGCACCTGACGACGATGTCCCAGCAACACCCGGAACTGTTTCCGCAGGCGCTGGGCCACGGCTATACCTTCCATGACCGCTATCAGTCGCGCAAACAGCGGTGTGTGTTGCGGCGGATCAAACTCACGGCCACCAGGGAGGTCTTCACATTGCGCCCCTCCTTTCTCATGCCCTATTGTATTGGGCGGACCGACGAGGTCGAAAAAGCGCTCTTCTTGAGACACTGGGGCGTCCCGTTCGACGCCCTGGCGTATGTCTTTGGGCGCGATGCGATGTTCTGGTATCGGGCGTGGCTCAGCTGCGGGCGTCCGAATCTGGTCGGGACCACGGTCAAGCACGCCGCCACCATGCCCCAGGATTTGGTTGCCGCTGAGAAGATCACTTGGCTGGCGGGGGCCGAAGTCGTAGTCCCGACCACCGTAGGCGGTGGCTGTGTGTTGGGCATCAGTGTGGCCGCGCAGACCGACAGTGAGAGCTTGAAGGACGCCTACGGGGAGTTTGTTACTGAAGCCACTACGGTCTTTCCCGCCTATCGAGTGCGGTCGGTGTGTACAGATGGGTTCCAGGCTACGCGCGACGCCTGGCGTCGGCTCGTGCCCCAGCTCATCCTGGTACTCTGCTTCTTGCACTCCATCCTCAAACTCACCGAGCGGTGCCGGGGGACACTGCGCCACCAGGTCCTCGAGCGCGCCTGGTCCGTCTATCACGCCGTGACGAAAGCGCAGTTCGCCCAACGCCTGCGGCGTCTGGCGGAGTGGGCGCGCACCTCCCTCGACGGGTCGGTGGCCCAGACGATTGCAAAGATGGCGCGCCACCGGGCCGAGTTCATGCTCGCCTATGACTGTCCGCAGGCCGCCCGCACGACCAACGCGGTGGATCGCGTGCACAACCAGCTGGATCGAGTCTTGTATGCCATGCGCTACTGTCACGGCCAGCAGGCGAGTGCCCGCTTGGCCGTGCGGGCATGGGCACTGCAGTGGAACTTTCATCCTTATGGCTCCCGCTTGCGCCGTGACCAGCCCGCTCGCTCCTCGCCGTTCGCCGATCTCAATGGCTTTCACTATCACCCCAACTGGCTGCAAAATCTCTTGGTTGCTTCCTCGATGGGAGGCTTACGCTTATGACCACAAAATCCGGTAGCATTAGAAACTTTTACCTATCCGTCACACCACCGTAGGAAGCGATAATTATATGATTACTCCAACCGACTGGAAAGGAGCAACCATGCCAAATGACGATACGATTAACTTCTCTTTCTCGCTAGCCCCCCACTGGTGGAACCGTCTGCAGCGGATTGCCGAAACCTGTTACGCTTCGCCGCGCGAATTCATCCGCGAGGTCGTTGAAGCCGAGATTGTCAGACGGGAACTCTTGCTGGAACGACAGGGAGAGTTGGAGAACCAGTGGCTCGAACTTGTCTCTGCGCAGAATAACTCTCGGCTGCACTGAAGGCGTTTCGTATGGACACGCAACAGTTACGAGTAACAACAGGCTCCGCACCCTACCCGGGAGTCGACTCCGAAGGCTTGGTGATATGGGATCAGAAGGGAGTGGTAGTAAGTATGGCCGGATGGTCACCGTAGTCGCTTGCCGTGGGCGAGTTTGCGCGCCGCCTGTCCCTGTGTGGAGTGCAGCCGGTACCGGGCAGAGAGAAACAATTACAACAATTTGCCTACTATTGGCGATTAGCGATTCGCGGGGCCAGATTTGCCATCGAAGATGATTTCTTCAACAAGCCCGGCAAGGTCTTCGCGTACTTCCGCGAGGCATGAGCGTCCCCTCCTTCGTCAGCTCGTAGTATTTCCGGATTCTGCCTCCCACCTCGTAGATGTGGCAGCACAACAGTCCTTTCTTTTCTAGACTGTGGAGGAGGGGATAAAGACTCCCAGGGCTGATGTTGTAGCCAAGAGCGCGGAGTGCCTTGTTTAAGGACACTCCGTACACTGGCCCTTTTCCCGCCTGCTGAAGCACGAATAACCTGACTATACCTTGCAGGAATGATCGATAAATTTGGTGTTTGTGGCTCACCAATTCTGGAGTTCTCTGTACACTAACCACAGTGCCCTTGGCCGCGTATGAGATCTCCACAGCAGCTTTGTTTACATACCTACTTTTCACCAGAATGACCGGATCTTGAAAATTGTGTTACACAGTGAAGAGATACTGCGGTGGCGCTGTGAGAGAATGTTGGAAAGAACGGGTTCGAAGTATTGTTAAGAAAGAAGAGAAGAAAATGACAATTGAAGCTGAGGAAGCATTCGAGGAAAGCGTGGCCTGACTGTAATAACTGGGAAAGAAAGACCTCCCCCCTGGCAGTGGGGTGAGAGGGATACCCAGTCTCTTATCTTCAGATCAACGCATAAACCAGCCGGTGGAGGGCGACTTCCATAGTGGAACGCACGAGAGTCTGTCCTAATTCTTGCCCAACTCTTTGCAGAGCAAGCTCCATGTTCAAACGCAGAGTCTGCGCCAACTCCTGATTGAATCCTTGCTGCGCCGCGGTCGCATACTTTGCCCCGGTTCGTGTTCTGCTATTCTGCGAGAGATAGCCCTGTCTCCTGAGAAGGTCTAGGATCTCTTCTTGTTTGATCTGCTGTGAATCGTAGAGAATCAGGACGTTTCCCGTCACTGGATTCGCGGTCACTTGCGTAATACCCTCACACGCTTGGAACTGCTGCTCAATCTCGTGGGCTTTCTGGGATGAACCTTTGACCGCAGCAATCTTAATGCGCAGGCGACCGTCAAGTGCATGCAGATAGACATAGTCGGTGTTCACAACCGCAACCTCCTCCTCTGAGAAATTAGGAATTCCTGCATTTCTGCGGAGTATAGTAGCGGAAGGAAATTACCGGATAGTGAGTGAATTGTTACAATTTTGTTAAATCTTCCCCACTACCCTGCATCCCTCCTCCCTGTCACGCATTCTTCTTACGTTCGTCATGTTCCTGTAAGGGGAGTGCGATACCTCACGGCGAAAATCGCTCAGGAGGTACGGCGTATGCATGAACATACGTCCCGCAAGGTTTCGTACAATTCCCGGCAAAAAGGATCCTGGACGTGTGATCCTCTTTCCTTCCCCTAGCCAAGAACCTTACAAAATTCCTGCCGCCAGTTTCGTTCCCGCCCCTCTGTTTAGCAAGGAAATCTTTGAGAGAGCCTTTCTGGCATTGCAAAACCATCTGCAAGCGCTCAGTAGAGAATTAGAGCTTTTGCGAGCGACCCCGGCCGTACCTTCGGAAGCATATGGGAAGGTGATCCAAGAAATCGAGCAGGCAGATAACGTGTTACAAGAGCTCAGGGAATATGTTGCTCCTCCCGAGTTACGCCTCTCCACAGAGAATCTGGCGAATATGGTGGAGTACATCAGAGAATCTGGCGAATATGGTGGAGTACATCGTCCAAGAACTCGCTCAGACCTGGGAGCGGGCGGGACGGCAGACACGGGTGGTCTGCCATGCCCCTTTGGCCGTGTTGCGACTGGACTGGAAACAAATTGGCAAGGCACTGAAACAAGTGGCGGCCTGTGCCTATGCGCTCCTCCCCGCCCAAGGGGGAGAAGTCATCATCGAAGCCGGACTACGAAAAGTCGGTCCGCAGCAGCATCTGGACCTCAAGATTCGCAGCTGCAGCATCTGGACCTCAAGATTCGCAGCTGCAGCATCTGGACCTCAAGATTCGCAGCTGTGGAGTCATCCCTTTAGTCATCGAAGCGGATGCGCTTTTCCGGCCTTTTACTTGGGCGAAGGGCTATCAACTCGGGCTCAGTTTGGTCCTGGCGCAACGAACCGTGAGCCGCCAGCATGGGCAAATCTTTTTCCAACAGATCAGTCCCCAGCAAAGCTGCTTCACTCTTCTCTTTCGCGCCTGAAGCAGTTTGCTGTTATCGAGGACCTTTCCCACTTCCTGATCTAGCGTAATCATCCGCTCAGAAATTTGTACGTTTAACGGGAAGCGGCTGAGCCTGCCTCTCCTCCACCCCTCACTGCTCAAGACCCCTCTCCAAACGAGCGGCGAGAAGGCCCGCAGGATTCCTCTTCTGCGGGCCTGTCTTTTGATGCGCTTTTCACGGTTCGTTCATCTGTCTGTAACATTTCTTGAGTATTCTCCACCGCGTTCCCCTCAGACCGGGCCCTCCAAGAGCCGGTCCTCTCACCCCAGGAGGAGGCCGTTCCCCTCAAGCGGCCTTCTCCTTCTTCTCTATAATTGGTGCTTACCTTTCTCCGATCGATTTCATCAGGCTGTGGTCGTGCTGTCGCAGCACTGACGTACTCCTCTCATTCGCTAGTTTGTGAAACTCACAATTTGTCCTATTTGGTTCATTTTTTCACAATGACGCCCGTTCACAGAGATTTCACTGGATCCTCATCTCTCTGTCATACAGAGTGCGTAACAATGCTCGGTGAGTATGTTGGCCAGCTATGCTCGGAGGAACTTTTATTTTTCATTCAGGAGGTTAACGAATGCGCTACAAGTGGGCCTTTGTAAACACTCTCTTAGCAGCTTCTCTCATCACTACAGGGACCGCAGCTGCAGACTCCAGCGACCTCACTCCTGTTCCCAATGCGAACCCCAAGACCCCTGGTTTCGCGGCGCCGAATATTCTCTCGCTGGAATTGACAGAGATCATCGCTGCACAGGCTCGATCCGGCTGGAAAACGGGTTGGCGCTGACGAACTTTTACGGCTATGACAATGATGGGCCGATGTTGCCACCCCCGGGGGCGGTCCAGAGCCCCGGCCATAACGTTGAAGCAACCAAGACCGAGCCGGACAAGAATACCTATCTTGTTTTGGAAGGTCAGCACGGAGCTGATCCAAATTACGACTATGGCACTCATTTCCTGTTCCAGGGACACGAGCTTGGCCAAGGCGGCAAAGGCTACATCACCCGCATCAATCTCGATGCTGATGGCACCCATCGTGTAACCCTACTCGCGACTACTGACAAGAATGGTCAGAGCCTGCCGGTGATTGATGGCTCAACTTGGGATCCGTGGGCGCAACGGTTGCTCTTCACCGCCGAACTCGGGAGTAATGGCGGCTTGGCAGGCGACGTCCGACTATCCGTCAACGGTAGAAGATATCTCAGGAGCGCTCGGTCGTGGCGGCTATGAAGGTATCCAGAACGACTCAGACGGTAATGTATGGATCGTGGAGGACGTTGGCGGCCCAACCGGGACTATCAATACACACGCGCGACAACCGAATAGCTTTGTGTATCGCTTCATACCCTACAATCGAACCGACCTTCCGCAAGGAGGCAAGCTACAGGCCCTGCAGGTGATCTCGCTGGCGAACCCGGGCCAGCCGATCGTGTTCCATCCTGGTGCGGCGGATGCAGATATTCTCTCCCAAGATGTGAAAGATCTGTATACCTACGGCAAGGTGTTTCAAACCAACTGGATCACCATCCACGACACCGCTGTCGATGGTAATGCCCCGTTTGACGCCAACGCATTAGCGAAAGCCAAGAAGGCGACTCCTTTCAAACGGCCCGAGAACGGCCAGTTCCGACCAGGCAAAGGCTTCACTGAGTTCTTTTTCGACGAAACTGGCGACACCAATGCCCTCACTGAGGCAGGCTCTGACTTCGGCGGTTTCGGTGGCGTTCACAAGCTCAAGCAGAAGAACCCGTCGGCTAACACCGGACAGTTGACCTTGTTCTACAAAGGCGATGTGGTCCATACTGGGTTCGATAACGTCGCATTCTGGTCGAAGCATGAAATCGTCTTCGTCGAGGATGCCGGCGATACCCTACATACCCAACGTAA
>CAWEDY010000002.1:0-369044 GCA_963807935.1 uncultured Planctomycetota bacterium | reverse complement strand
TAACAAGCCCTGGTTTTGCAGGGCTTTTTTCATTTGGCAACTGACACGTGTGACGGCATTGGGATGACGTTGGTGGAGGGAAGACTGCAACCTCCTAACGTCACGGCAACACGAAGCCTACATTCTCCCAGCGGCCGGCCTGGATTTCCCCGGTAGGACAATCGGAACGTCCGCGTAAAAAGGTTTTGCAATACCCTTGCCCGGCAACCTGCCGCACCCACGGACTGACTTTACGCATCTGCCGCTGCCCCATCATCGGCGTCTGGTGCATTCCAATAACCGCGGTTTGTTGGCGCATTTCAGTAAACGCTTGAGATTGCCGGAATGGTGCGGGGCCAATGCTCCTTTCCACGACCTGTCTTTTGTGTCGTCGCCCTCTACCGCACTCAAGCGGTCGATGCACTTGATGTGCAACACCAAGTTCGTCTCACGATTTGCTACAATGAATCATGTTGAAATGAGCACTGGTTGATACAGGAGAATCGAGATGGATCGAAGCCGAAAAGAGAATCGTGAGGGCCGTGAGAAGACGTTTCAATACAAAAGTCGCCAAGAGGCACCTGCTCGATGAGGAATTGACCGAGGACAAGCTGGCTCAACTAGTGGCGTTCGTTGGGGAGTTGGAGCACAGCCCTGAAGGTAATGCCGAACTTCAACGCCGGGGCACATTTTTCGGAGAGTGTAAAAGAAGTGAAGGTGAAACTTCAACGGATTTCTACGCCAAGCTACATCATTGGCTGCACAGGGACATTCCACAGACAAAAAGGCCATTTCATCCTCCGAGGCAGACCCACAGTGGTCTTGAGGATGACGTAGACGAGTAGTCACCTGTAATTAACGGGCTTTTTGGCGGCAGTAGCCGAGGAGTGGAACCGAGCGCACGGCGATTTCAAAGAGGCTCAACAAGGATACTGTAACACACTGGACGACGTGACCGCATGCCGCCAGCGGACAACACTCAGCCACTCACTGCCGATACGAATTCGCCGGCAACGACTTTTAGAACGTCTTTGGCCGGCGTCTTAATCAGATCGCGCAATCGCAACGCGAAACAACGGTAACCGAAAAGCGAATACAAGGCACCGTTGACTGCGCAGAGTAAAGCGTAGAGAGCAGGAGCCGAATCTTCTACGGAAACCGTCGTACCAATTATGCCGCCGATAAATGCTCCTACCAGGCCAATCAAAATTGCAACCTTTATGCCGCCGGCGGCGGGGCCGGGCATTACGATTCTGGCCACTGACCCAGTTATGAGTTCGACGATGATCCATGAAACGATTTCCACAACTGTCTCCTATCGATGTAAACGCGGTCGCACTCAGCCACTCTTCAAATGACAAGGCGGCGGTGATCTAGGTGTGCTTGTTCGTGAATGAAATCGGCAACAAAGGATTAACGGTCTCCCTGCAAAAGATTGGCAGTACTACGTTTCAAAATGACCGTGGGGAGTGCGTGGCCTGCAAAGCGTTTTGGGCTTGCCCCTTCGGCGCGCATCGCGGTGCGGAATAGTTTCAAATAGCGCCGGCCAACATTTTCCCAAGCCATCGGTTTTGCATATTCATATGCCTTGGAACACGTTTCGGTGCGAAACGCTTCGTCGGTCAAGTATCGAATCGTGGCATCAGCAAGGGCTTCGCAATTCGCGAACGGTACGAGCTGGCCGCGCCCTTCCGCCAGGACGTCTTCCGCATACAAATAGGGAGTGCTGATCGTTGCGCATCCTGCTGACAACCCGTAAGCCAATGTGCCGCTGGCAATTTGATCCTTGCTCGGGTAGGGAGTAACGAAGACGTCGCAAGCCTGTAAGTATTGTGCGAGACCCGCCAGACTGAGAAAACTGTTCACGAACCGCACATGTCGATCAACACCCAGCATTTTCGCCATCGCCACCAGGCTGTCTCGGTAGACTTCGCCTTCCTGGCGTTTCACCTGAGGATGTGTCGCGCCGACGATGAGGTATACGGCTGAGGGACAAGCGGCAACAATCCGCGGCATGGCTTTGATCATGTGTTCCAGCCCCTTGCCACGATTAATCAGTCCGAAACTGCAAATGACTTGCCGTCCGGAGAGTTGCAACCGCGATTTCGAATTACCCTCAGAGTCAACGGGGATGTCCGGCACACCGTGCGGAATGATGTGCACCTTAGGACCCGAGACCCCATACACCTCGTCAAGGAGCTTCGCCGCCACCTTGGTCATCACGACGACCGATTGGCTGCGTGCCGCCACCATCTGAATCAATTGCTGCGGCAGTCCCTCCGGGCGAGTCATCATCGTGTGAAACGTTGTGACAACGGGCTTCCGACAATTGCGCAAAAAGTCCAGCACATCAACGCCCCACGGGCCCGGGAATAGTCCAAATTCGTGTTGTAGGCTGACGACGTCGCAGGTACCTTCGTTGGCCACTTCTGCGGCTAGCTGGTAAGCGTTGCGATAGCCATTATCGATAACGTGCACGACACGCGGATCGTCGTAGGATAATTCATCCGTTTTTTGGATCGCCGCCACGGAACAAATGGGCTCGGAGGCTGCCACGTCCACAGCATCGGCGGAATCCTTCGTAAATGTTGCGAGCCCGCATTTCTCGGGTGGATAAGTAGATATGAATAGTGGGCGAACTTTGTGCATTACTTACCTTCCGTATTTTTTGTGTCGCTTAATGACGACAATAAATTTTCTTGGCCGATTTAACGCGATCAAACCGTCAGCGAGCCTTCTTGTCGCTATCGTCCATTGATTAGCCAACTGCCAAAGCAACTTGCGCCGGTTCCAAAATCACTTTCACTTCCTCGATTGCGGCCAGCAATTGCTCAAACCGGCGACCGGACATCTGCGAGTTGTGTGCCACGCGAAATCTGTAATCCGACGAATTGGTTACTTCGTGCAGTGGCTCGCTCGTCTTGAACACGAAGAAGTCGCTCAGTCGACGCAACAGCCAATTTGCATTTTCCAGGCCGTCGACGCGGAGGCCTGAAGCACCATCCATTCGACATATCCAAACACTGAACACTTTCATCATTCCTCCCTGCGCGATGGCGACGCAGACCCGTCGGTATCCCCATTAGCTTTTGTCGCTTCGTTGACGAAGCTTGCTCTTAAGTGCGGGCCATCTTCTAGTGCGCACTCAATCGTCTGACCTCGGCGCAAGTTGTCGAAGCCATCAGCCCGAATTCGCTGTCGAGTCGCTCGCTGAAGTCGTCAATCGTTTTCATAGTGGACACGTCCGTTGGTCGTCGACGAGCTCCCCAGCAGCGTCCGCTTATACGTTACGATGTTGTTTAGTGGGAGAAGGTCCCTCCTGTCGTCATTACCGTTTGTCTTCTCATCAAAGTATGCGCGGACCTTCGCCGAAATCTGACGATCGGTCATCTTGTCGGCTGTTTTAATTGCGGCGATGCGTTCACCGAGTTTGTTTTTTTCAAGGCGTGCCTTGAGTTCGCCTTTTGCTTCGCCGGGACCAAATATCAAAATCGATTCTGCCTCACGAACGCAGGCAATCACCGCGTCATAGTAAATGTTGAGATGGCCGGTAAACGCTCTCTGACGGCTATCATCTGCCGGGACCCGTCGCGTTTCATAGGAACCTTTAAGGGGCGAATCACCGGCGCGACGAAGTTGTCGTTGAACGTTCGATATCACCACCGCCGTTTCTTCGCCTTTGTCGGTAACTGCCACGACAATGGCCTTCCGATGGTCAATCCACACACCCATTTGAGTATTCATCGATTCCTCCTTTTATGCACTTCAAGAGCGGCGTTTCGTGATACATGCCAAAATGCGCAAACCCCACACAATGATCGCTAGGTCGCCACACGTTGGTCGCGGGCAGCGCGTTCACGACTCGCCGCCCGTGTCGCGTTGAAAGGCTTCGACGAGCAAGTCCTGCTCGCGACGAAGGTGTTCCAATATTTCGTTGATCGTTCGTCGTACCTCGAAGCACGTCGCATCGAACTCTGCCAGATTGGGGGACGACGCCAAGTCAAGCCGTACGACTATTTTACGAACTGCGGCCCGAAGCTGCTCGTGGTCGCGTTTCAGTTCATCGATCTGATTCGACAATTCCGGATTGAATCGCGAAACGCTTTCCATGTAGCCATCGATCTCTTCCAATGCGAATAGCCGCTCTAGATGTTGCTGATATTGCACTGTAAAGAACCGCACACTGGCGAGTTTCCTGCCGTATCCACCACCATCGACGGCCCAGCCGATCATGACTTCCAGCGCACGCGTAATGTGCTCCAGCGCCTGGCTCTCCACCTTTGTCTGCTGAATTAGTAGTTCTTGATTCATATGGTCTTCGACTTCTAAACCAACGGCCAATGTCATGTGCGCCTCGCAGCAGGTTTCACGGTCACCTGATTGACGACTCGCCGGATGCCCGTCATTCCGGCGATCGCCTTCATTGCGGCTGATTGCTGATGCGCGTATTGCACGCTTCCGGATACGGTGACCAACCCATTGCTGGTCTGTACCGTTAAATGGGATTGTCCAAATCCGCGCGACGCCAGTTTGTTAATAACAGTCCGCGTTATATGGTCATCTCTTGAGTTGTTCATGGTCTTTACCCATCCTCATCTGACGCTTAGTCGATGTACGGCACCCGATACTTTTGCTTTTCGACAACTTCTTTTGCGACCGGTGCCTGACGTTCGGCGCTAATTCGTTCCCACACTTCCTCGCGATGGATAGCCACGCCGGCGTCAGCTTCAAATCCAAGCCACACTTTGCCGGCGCGAGTCTCAATCACCGTGACTTTGAGCAATTGCTCGATTCCGCCGACACTGCCGACGACTACCGATTCTTGCTTCTTCCTGGACAATACCAACATGATTAATCCTCCGGATTCATGATTGAACGCCCGCCCCTCGCTCGCTTGCACTTTCGGCCAGTACGTTCTCGGCGAGCAGGAACACCTGCACCATCGTGCCGGTCGTAAACGCGTGGACGACGCTTCCATTCGCCGAATCGATTTCCGCGGCCGCTTCGCGTACATCCCGGCCGGTGATTCTTTTGATTTCCTTCCGAAGCGAATCGTTCGAGCTACGAAACAACTGCCGGTGAAAATCCTGCATCCGAGCGGCACCCTTCGGAGTCTTGGCCATCACCTGTTCGGCCGGCGACAAGGCCTCGTGCAGCGTCACCACGAGCGTGTCATTGCTCAAAACCACGTTCACCGTCTTGGGAGCGTGCCCGGTCCGCTGCTGTTGAAACACGCTCGCCATCTGTGCGACTTGATCCGTTATGGTTCTTGTGGTTGTGTCCATGAAATTCATCCGTAGGTGAGTCCACCTCAACAGCGTGAGCCAAATAAAAAAGCCGACGTGGCAGAACACCCGAAAGTATTCCACCACGTCGGCTTACTAGTTAACGAGCCTCCCGACCCTGCCGGGTTGCTCTTTATATAGTCATCCGAAAACTTCGCTTTAGAACCTGAATGCCGCCCGCGGAAGTTTCACGTGGGCTGCAATTCATCTTCCTTCCACTACTATTACTATATGGCATTATCGGCGGAACACAATGCCATTCGACACTTGCGCAGCCTTTGGTAAAATGTAGCTGAAGTGCGAAAAGCGCCGATTTCCCATGTTTTGTCGCGTGGCGTCGCAAACTGCCAGTGGTGAAATAAATCTTGGAATTCACTCACACTTGCGAATTGCCTATGAAGACACAAGGTGAAATTGAAGCCGCTATTTGCGACGGGATGAACCGCTTCGAACAGGATTATATGGGCCGGGGGCCCAAGGCCATTCATGCACACCTGATCGGCGATTTACTCGTGGTTCGACTAACGGGTGTGTTGACGGTGGCAGAACAGCAGCTCGTCGCCGCACTTCCGGCGGAAAAAGGACGCGATCTTCTCAAACAAGTTAGAAGTCATCTGGTCGAAACGGCGCGGCCACTCATGGAGGAAATGGTTCAGGGGGTCACGGGTGCCAAAGTCGTGAGCCTGCATCACGACATTAGCACGCTCACCGGCGAAGAAATTGTGGTGTTCACGCTCGCCGCGTCGCCGCATCATCGCGACAAGCGCAGATAACCCTGTCAAATCGGATCTTCTGCGACCGCGCACCAACAACCGGATCGCAGGGTCGTTATATTCTCGGTACTCTCCGGCGCACCTTCTATTAATCTTAAGGCGCCTGTGACTAAAAGCGAGTCATCGCCGACTTTGGGTTGCTAGCATGTCGTTTTGCCAAACGGTGTCGTCTCAAAGGAAAAATATAAATTGCCCGCCGAAGAATTATCGTTTTCCGCGCACTGTATTTGCGGCACCATTTATTGAAACATGCGCACTTTACATCATCCTTGAAGGATGAACAGCGAGTCGATTACGCGGACATCGCGTGCGGCATAGAAGGTGCACAGAGTTTCAAGAGTCTCGATGTCGATCACAATACGACTTGCGGACTGGAGGCCTCGCGGTAACGCTAGATGTGTGTTCAGCGTCACTGGCTTAACTATGGATTTGATTTCACCCCCGATGGAACGACATGGATCAGCGTAAAGAAAGTGCTCGAAAAGCTGATCGTGCTGCCGGCGCGATTGGCGATGCGATGGTTAAAACACTTGTGGATATGAGGCCGACGATTTTGCACCAATATGACCTCGACGATCAATTAGTAACGCTGGCTATCGCCAAGGCTGCCATGGTGATCACAGCGGACGCCGCGTCACAAGCGACCGGTATGGAAGCAGAAGACTGTAACGAATTAGAGGACCGACTGCACACGGTCGTATTGGACGCCATGAATGAATTCTCTAAGCGATAGATGTCTCGCCAAACAAAAGACCGGCGCCTTGAAAACGTAGTTGCGTCTCGATGTCTCGCGCGGCTCCGCGCTTTCAGCCGCATGATTAACACTTAATCGCAGTTTCACTGCTTCTTTTGCCAGCCGCACGTTTTACTCGGAAATAATCCTGAATGCGTGTTCATCTGCTATAATGAAGTTCCATCGTCAGCGAATTGCAAGCGTTGGACTGGAAAGAATATCACCGTTCGGAGCAAAATGAGTATCATTAAGCCAGTCGTTGTAATTCCAGGTTCCGAGAAAATCCTTTGTCCGATATGCAGCAAGCCGACTTACTCACGCGGCGGGATTCACCCGCAATGTGCAATGGAACAGGCCGACGAACCAAGGGTGACACGGCTGCGAAATGCCAGGCGAGCCGACGCCAAGATCGAGCGGCCCAGGCTGGAGGTTCACAAGAAAAGATGCCCGGAATGCGATTCATATTTGGATGCACGGAGGGAAGTTTGCGGGTGCGGATTTCACTTCAGTGTCGGCCAGCGTGTCAATCGACAGTCTGGATAAAAGTGATTGCAAATTAAAAACGTGAACAATGAGATCCCTACGGTTAGTAATCCAATGTCAACAACCTCGACTCGCGCTCAGGCTATTGCCGAAATCCTTTGGCAACTGAAAAAAGCAGACAAGCTTGCAACCCTAACCTCAATTGCCGGCCGCGCCGGGTTCTTTCCGGGCTCAGCCGGACGGACGGTCAGCAATTGTTTGAAAACGGTTCGTCGTGACTGGCCGCATTGCAATGGTGGCGTGCCGTTGCCGACAACGGTCAGCTGGACGACGAGCAGACATCCTGTCTGGCAAAAGCCGGTTTTGAAACTGAAACGGAAGAGAACGGGAGTGTTGTCATCAAATCGTTTTCGGCGCAGTTGTTGAATTGGGAAGAGCATCGAGACGCGCCATCCAGCAACACGTGCGTTTCTTGAGAGCGCAATAGTCGGCCGAATTGAGAATCTTGGGAGCTTAACCGTGGCTCTATGTTAAATAAGGTTGGCTTGATTTCACATGTCGCTAGAAGTCTTGTACCCACGTAAACTTCGTTGCCGCGCGCTTTATAAACTCATGCCGTCCATCAAAACGCTGAGTACTCGTCGATAATCAGCCTTCCAGCGTAACAGCGGCCTGCGGCTCACCTCAATCGGCCCGCACCGGCGTACTTCGAAATAGCAGTCCACGCTCGACTGATTTGGCATGCTTTCGATATCGATGCCTAAGCCTGATCGAACACATTTCGCGGGTCGCGCTGACTACGTGAGCAGATTTCTAGACAATTGCAGCGATACGCCGGAAAGTATAATATCACGTGTGACAAACGTGTGACCGTGTTGGGCCACGCACGTCCAATGGAGTTCCAATATCACTCCAATAGTTTTTGCTGTAAGAGTTGGTGGGTGTTTGCGTTACCAATGCAAACCCAAAAACTCCCCAACGCGTCCAGAACTTTCGAGTCCTACCGGAGGATCTGTCCATTTGTACAGTGACCGAAACCGAGCCGCCAGTTAACGCGGGGCACCGAGAGTTTTCGGTGCCCGGCGTTTCGCGTTTAGGCGTGTTAGTACAACGACTTGCGGCGATTGGTAATTGCTCTCGGTATCGACAGAGAGCGCGCGGAGTACGTGGGAGTTTCGACCGCACATCGAAACCTTGTCCCAAAACTCTCTGACTCTCTCTTTAACAGACCCTCGCTGGTTAACAACCTGGTTCCTCTCGAACCCCAAAAGCAACTCTGATCGAACACTAGCCCAATAGGTCAACAAATGCCGCAACTCGACCGGATTACGTTTGACCCGAACGTGATGGGCGGCAAGCCCTGCATTCGCGGCATGCGGGTCACCGTGGGCACTATTGTCGGACTGATCGCCAGCGGCGCAACGCACGAAGAAATTCTCGCCGATTATCCATACCTTGAAGCCGAAGACATTACGGCCGCGCTTTCGTATGCTGCATGGCGGACGGAGGAGATTGACGTTCCGCTGGCGCGCCCATGAAATTCTTGATCGACATGAATCTGTCGCCACGGTGGTGCTCGATCCTGAGCGCCGAAGGATGGGACAGCGTTCATTGGTCGAATGTTGGCAACGTATCTGCGTCCGACCATGAGGTCATGCAGTGGGCGCTGGCCGAGCAACGCTTGGTGCTAACGCACGATCTCGATTTCGGGGCAATGCTAGCGGCGACGCAAGCGACCGGACCGAGCGTCGTTCAAGTCCGCACGCAGGATGTGCGCCCACAGACATTGGCCCCAATGCTGATCCCACTCTTAAGGCAATATGCAAGTGACCTTGACGCAGGAGCGTTACTGGTCGTCGATGAGGCTAAATCGCGCGTTCGAGTGTTGCCACTGCCTGGAAAGACTGGAAATTGATCCCGCACCTGGTGATGCCATGCCCAAGAAGAAAGTCAGCAAGACCGCCAAGCGAGGCAAAACTGCCAAAGCAGCCGCCAAACAGCCGCGCAAATCTAGCAAGCGCTGCGGCCTGTGCGGAAAGACGAAGAACCTGACCAAGACGGAGTGCTGCGGTAATTGGATTTGCGACGACGAGTATAATTACGTCATCTTTTCCTATGCTCGCAACAGTTGCAACCGAAATCACCGTCGCTACACGCTCTGTAGTTACCATTTCAATGAGGGGCACGAGGGCGATTGGAAGGATTGCCCGAAATGCCGCGACGAATTCGAGACCGAGATGTACGTGTACTACGGCACCAACGAGTATAACTTCGAGAAGTTGCCGAATCCTCCGGCTTACGAACCCACGAAATGCGTCGACTGCGGCAGGGTCATCGCCCTGGGCACGGACGGGTACACGACCCGTGGGGATGAGATCTGGTGTGAACGTTGCGCCGCTAAGAGAATGCGCAAGGGCCTGTAACGCGTTTAATTGCACCGGAGTTGCTCAAGCGCATCATCCGCCAACGTCACTGCAATCGTTCCGCCGTTTGGATCAAAGCGGACTTCCTTCACGACGCTCGCCAACGTCTTCCTTTGTTGCCAACTATCGAGGTTGCGCCATGCAACGATAAGGAGTGGTGTATGGGTTTGAACGCCAATAATCGTTTCGCCCGGGTCGAAGAATACCGCTCTTGTAAGAGTTGCGAAGCTGCTCCCAATCGGGTCAAAATGCACGAAATAACTGTGCACTCGCGTAGCTGACGGAACCATCAAGTATGGCGGCGGGGTGTCGCCATGCACGCCGACTGTATATGCATTCACGAACACATTGCCCGGAAGTACAGAAACGCCTTCGTCGAGGATTGCAATGGACGTGGAGCTTTCAGTAGCATCCGTCACGAACGAGACGGGCGCTGGAATCGGCGTCATCGCTCCAGTCGTGAAGAGAATGTTGCCATTTGCTTGATTGGCCAGCATGGCGATCGCACTTGCCAGTGCAACTACGAGAATTCTGCATGGAAGCATGTCGTTACCTTCTTTCATTAGCGTTGAATTGCGATGGGTTGCGCGAACGGATGCGGTTAAGTTGCTATGTAATGGCTACCGAAGATCTCTGTGCCGTATTGTGATCTGGGGTTAGTCACCCGTCGACGAATTTGACGAATAGCCGGCATGCTGAGCACATTCCCCACAGGCGGCGGGAATCCTTCCTTTGCCGGCGCGTTTCCGGGCTCAGAGCGTCCCGGCGTCTCATTCCGAGATAACGTATGACTTTCCGGCACGTAAAATCTGTGCCAAGAAGCTCCACATGGACGGGCTTAGAGATGCCCATCGACGCCGGCCAGCCGTTTCTAGATCGGTCCTTTTCTGAGGTCGAAAACTCGCTTCGGTAGTGTTGCACCTACGCGCTTTCCGTTTCGGGCGATCCTTCGAAATCGGTTGGGTTCGACCGGAGAGTTCGCATGGTCCCGGCGCAACCCCCCAAGCCAGCTTTTAAGGGCTTTACGAAAAATATAACCCGATTCCGTCGGGCAAGGATTCGAACAGGATCCACTGGCGCGTAGGCGCGGAAGATGCGGAACGTTGCTACAATTTTGGCTATTGCAAGCCTGGATTGGCTTCAGGCTTAAGTCCCAGTGGGAACCCTCGGAGAGATTTCAATGAAGCACATCCTAGTCACAAGCGGCTTGGCCGTCGTGCTAGCCGCAGCCGCGCTATTCGGCGCCGCCAATCCTGCCCAAGGGCAGCAAAAGAAACCGAACATCTTATTTATCATGGGCGACGACATCGGCTGGATGCAGCCGAGCTGCTACCACCGCGGCCTGATGGTCGGCGAGACTCCGAACATCGACCGGATCGCCAACGAAGGTGGGCTGTTCATCACCTACTACGCCGAGTCGAGCTGCACGGCGGGACGCTGCGCATTTGTGACGGGAATGCATCCCTACCGAGCAGGCCTTCTCCTGCCTGAATTGCCCGGCGCGATCTCGTATCTGCGCCCGGGAACTCCGTGCATTGCAAAGTTCATGCTTGACCTGGGCTATACGACCGGCGAGTTCGGCAAGAACCACCTCGGCGATCACCCCGATTCGCTGCCAACAGCGCACGGCTTTCAGGAATTCTGGGGCTATCTGTACCACCTGGATGCGATGCAGCAGGTGAGCTTTCCCGACATCAACAAGACCCCGACCGATCAGGCAGTTGTCCCACCGGCGAAGATGATTCCGATTCCCGGCATCCCGGAAGTGCCCGGCTCGATCGATCCGAAGGATGGCGTCTGCATGGCTCCCCCGCGCCCGGTGCTGTGGATGAAGTCCCGCAACGGCACGGCAAAGAACCAGATGGGCAAGGATGAAGGCCCGCTGACGCTGGAGCGTTCCAAAACGGTCGATGAGGAAATCTCGTCCCATGTGATCGACTGGCTCGACCGCAACGACCCGAAAAAGACCGGCAAGCCATTCTTCTGCTACTACAACCCGGCCCGCATGCACATCACGACGATGTTCTCGCCGAAGTACGAGGCCATGGTCGGCGTGAAAGGCGGCAAGGACTGGGGCATCAACGAAGTCGGCATGAAGCAGCTGGACGATAACGTCGGCTATGTTCTCAAAAAGCTCGAAGATATGGGCGAGCTCGACAACACGATCGTCGTGTTCACGACCGACAACGGCGCCGAGACGATCACCTTCCCCGACGGCGGCGTCACGCCGTTCAAGTCGGGCAAGCTCACCACCTGGGAAGGCGGCATGCGCGCTCCGTGTGTGATCCGCTGGCCGGGCGTGATCAAGCCGGGCACGGTCTTTAAGGACATGTTTTCCGCGCTCGACTGGCTGCCGACGTTGGTTGAAATCGCCGGCGGTCCTAAGGGCAACGATCTGAACAAACAGATCATGGCTGGGTCGTACAAGGGTATCGTGAAGACCAAGCTCGATGGCGTGAACCAGCTCGCCTATCTAACCGGGAAGTCACAGAAATCCGCGCGCGACACGTTCTTCTACTACATGGGCGCAATTCCCTCCGCGGTGCGGTACAAGAACTACAAGTTCTACTACACCATGCCCAACGAAACTGCCATGGGCGGCCTGCTGCCTCCGGTGCCCTACAAGTGGACGCAGATTCAGAACATCAAGCGCGACCCATTCGAACAGAACGTGGGCATGGATCAGAAGAGCTTGATGGCGATCACAGGCGCATTGGCCGGCCCGTACTCGGCCTATCTCTACGACTGGAATCTCTTGCCCATCGGCCAGGTGCTCTGGGAGAAGGAGCTCATGTCGTACAAAGAATACCCACCGCTGCAACAGGCGGCGAGCTACAACCTTGAACAGGTTCTCCAGTCGATGAAGGAGCATACCGGCCCGACTGACTGATTGAGTGAGTAATCTTAACGGCAAACGAGCGGGTGGTCCGAAAGTGCCGCCCGCTTTCTTTCCAATTCCAATTGGAGTTTGCAAACGTTCCATTATCGGAGCGTTTCAGCACTCAGAACGGCCAGAAGTCTCAGTCTTAGAAATGGTACGGGTGGTGCAAACGGCGCGCACATCGCATCCCCGGAGTGCCGGTGACATGCACGAAACAGCTCCCGACTTCGGCTATCGGTCAACGTGTCGCAAAGCGACCTACCACGTTCACGCTACGATCGGGCGAGGTCGAAACGATCAAGGTTCATCACCTTGTTCCAGGCGGCGACGAAGTCGTGGACGAATTTCTTCTTCGCGTCGGAGCTTCCGTAGACTTCCGACAGGGCGCGAAGTTGGGAGTTGGAACCGAAGACCAGATCGACGCGGGTGCCGGTCCACTTGACCTCGCCCGTTTTGCGGTCGCGGGCTTCGAAGAGGTCGGCTTCTTTGGAGGTCGGTTTCCATTCGGTGCACATGTCGAGCAGGTTCACGAAGAAGTCGTTGGTGAGCGACTCGGGGCGTTTGGTGAACACGCCGTGCTTCGCGCCTTTGAAGTTGGCGTTCAGGACGCGCATGCCGCCGACGAGGACCGTCATTTCGGGCGCGGTGAGCGTCAGCAATTGGGCCTTATCGACCAGCAGGGCTTCGGCGGGCACGGTGTACTTGGCTTTCAGGTAGTTGCGGAAGCCATCGGCGATCGGTTCGAGGACCTCGAAGTTTTCGACATCGGTCTGGTCCTGCGAGGCGTCCATGCGGCCGGGCGTGAAGGGAACGGCGACCTCGTGGCCGGCGTTTTTCGCGGCTTGCTCGACGGCTGAGCAACCGGCCAATACGATCAGGTCGGCGAGCGAGACCTTCTTGCCGCCGGACTGGGCGCTGTTGAACTCGCTCTGGATGCCCGCGAGAGTCGTGAGGACCTCGGCCAGTTGTCGCGGCTGGTTGACTTCCCAATCCTTCTGCGGCGCGAGGCGGATGCGGGCGCCGTTCGCGCCGCCCCGCTTGTCGGAACCGCGGAAGGTGGACGCCGATGCCCAGGCGGTCGCCACCAACTGCGAGATCGGCAGGCCGGACGCCAGGATCTTGCTCTTCAGCGAGGCGATGTCCTGCGCATTGATCAATGGGTGATTCACGGCGGGGATCGGGTCCTGCCAGAGGAGCTCTTCCGCGGGAACCTCCAGGCCGAGATACCGCGCACGCGGGCCCATGTCGCGGTGGGTGAGCTTGAACCACGCCCGGCCGAACGCGTCCGCGAATTGATCGGGGTTCTTCATGAACCGCCGACATATTTTTTCGTAAGCCGGGTCGACGCGCAATGCCACATCCGTAGTTAACATGGTCGGCAAACGCTTTTTCGACGGCTCGTGCGGATCGGGGATCGTCGCCTTGGCTCCCTTCGCGACCCACTGTTGTGCGCCGGCCGGGCTTTTCGTGAGCTCCCACTCGTAGCCGAACAGGTTTTCGAAGAAGTTGTTGCTCCACTTCGTGGGCGACGTGGTCCAGGTGACTTCAATTCCGCTGGTGATCGTATCGTTGCCAGCGCCGGTGCCAAAAGCGTTTCTCCAGCCCAGGCCCATCTCTTCGAGTCCGGCCGCTTCGGGATCGGGGCCGACGTTCGAGGCGGGGGCTGCGCCGTGCGTCTTGCCGAAGGTATGGCCGCCGGCGATCAGCGCCACGGTTTCCTCGTCGTTCATCGCCATGCGCTTGAAGGTTTCGCGAATATCCACCGCCGCCGCGACCGGATCGGGATTGCCGTCGGGACCTTCGGGGTTGACGTAGATTAGCCCCATCTGCACTGCGGCGAGCGGATTCTCCAGACGGCGGCTATGGATGTCGCCGTCCGCATCGTCGTCGGAGACGAGCACCGCTTCATCGTCCGGCTTTTCGACGCCCTCCGAACCGTGCTTGTATCGAATGTCGCCGCCGAGCCAGGTCTTTTCGGCACCCCAGTAGACATCATTATCCGGCTCCCATACATCCTCGCGACCGCCGCCAAAACCGAAGGTCTTGAATCCCATCGTTTCGAGGGCGACGTTGCCAGTCAGAATGATCAGGTCGGCCCAGGAAATCTTGCGGCCGTACTTCTGTTTGATCGGCCACAGCAGCCGCCGCGCCTTATCCAGGCTGACGTTATCCGGCCAACTGTTGAGCGGCGCGAAGCGCTGTTGGCCCCGGCCCCCGCCGCCGCGGCCGTCGCCTGTACGGTAGGTGCCGGCGCTGTGCCACGCCATGCGAATGAACAATGGGCCGTAGTGACCGAAGTCGGCCGGCCACCAGTCCTGCGAGTCGGTCATCAGCGCCGCGAGATCTTTCTTCACGGCCGCCAGATCGAGACTCTTGAATTCTGCCGCGTAGTTGAAATCCTCGCCCATCGGATTGGACTTGGAGGAATGCTGGTGCAAGAGTTCGAGTTTCAATTGGTTCGGCCACCAATCGCGGTTCGATGTGCCGCCGCCGGCGACTTGTTTGAAGGGACATTTGGCTTCGGTTGACATATGTATTCTCCTTGCGACGGACTTAAGTTTATCCGTTTGAGCTTGCAGCGACAATTGGCGTGGAATTCGCCGAGCCTACCAGGCTGCTCGCCCGGCTCTTCTCATATTCCGACGCGCACCGCGCCCGCCTGGCGGGTTAACTACAGACAGATTCCCGTCAATCGGCCGGAAGTACCGCTGCATAGCTACAGCCAGGACGGAGCGATGCGGGTGCAGAACGTCTCGGACCCGGTCTATGCGCCGAACTCGAACAGCGGCCCGCAGGCTGACGAAGTGCCAGCCCGGCTCTTTGGTGCGCAAAGTGTTGGACGACGCGGCGCGCAGCCGCCCGGTGTCCAACGCCGTCGGAAATCTCAAGAACGGCGTCCGAGCCCGTGCTGAAGCGCTGTGCCCGCCGCCCCCAAGAATATTCCAGACGGCGTTAGGAATCAATTTGCGTTTCCCTTTCCGCGGGCATACAATCCCCGTTGGTTGGATCAAAGAACGCTTCCCTTCGAAAAGCTGGTCGGCATAGCGCTGTCGGTTTTGGTCGGCAATCAATTTCTTCGAATGACCTGAAATGAAACGCGCATCCTTCCGGACGGAGCAATTGTTTGCGCACCTATTTCTTGCACGGGGTGTATACTTGCCGGCAATGCTTGGTGGAGCCCGCAGCCGGTACCGCCAAAGGCTTTATTCAGCGGGAGGTGCGCCGCTATGTATCCGCGTTGCCGTATCATTCTAGTCGCAGTCGCTTCGTTGTCAGGCGTTTGCGCATGGGTCGCCTGCAATTCTTCGGCGCTGGCCGTGACGACCTTTTGGAATACCATCAGCAGCGGCAACTTTAACGACGGGGGCAATTGGGACAACGGTGTGCCCGGCATGGGCGACACGGCCATCTTTCGTGAGGGCATCGGCGCGACGTATACCGTTACATTCGACGGCTCACCTACGCCCACGGCTATCGCGAACTACTTCAGCGATCGATTAATCGTTGGAAACAACGATGTCACGTTCCAAACCAATCTTTTCGGTGCCGATTACAGGATTCTCAACGCGACGACGGCTGAATCCGGCCGCGGTATCATTGTCGGCGAGCTCGGCGGAGTCGTCCTTGACACGGCGACACTGACTACGACATTTCCCGTTTTAGGTGTCGCGGCCACAATCGCCGATGCGCCGGAAACGACTGGCACGGTGAACGTAAACTCCGCCATGTTCGACCTCAGCGGGGATAGCGAAACCGACCATGAGTTCATTGTCGCGAACCACGGCACCGGTACGCTGAACGTAACCAACGGTGCTGATGTGTCGCTGAACGGCACGAGTGGCGATTCCATCATTGGCAATCATTCCGATTCCGATGGTGCCGCGAACATCACAGGCGCTGGTTCGACTTGGACAAACGGCAGCACGCTTGTCGTCGGAGCCGATGGGACGGGAGCGTTAACGATCGCCGACGGCGGCAACGTTTCCGACCACGGCGCCACCATCGGTCAAGCCACAAACTCGCACGGCTCGGCAACAATTACCGGCGTCGGTTCGAGCTGGAATCATAACAATCGTAGCTTGGTTGTCGGTGGCGATGGGGAAGGCACGCTTACGATTTCCAATGGCGGCACAGTTTCCAATAGCTTCGGGTTTGTCGGCGATGGAGATTTCGAGAATGCGGGCGGCTCGGCAACGGTCACCGGGGCCGGATCGACGTGGAACAATGGTCCGTTCTTCGCGGTCGCCCAATTCGGCCACGGCACGATGACCATCGAAGACGGCGGCATCGTGTCCAGCAACATTGGCTTCATCGGCACCCAACTTGACTCGAACGGCACGGTCACCGTCACGGGCACCGACTCGACGTGGTCCACCAGCGTCAATTGCGTCGTGGGGTTCCAGGGGATGGCCGAATTGCATGTTCTGGATGGTGGTAGTGTCTCAAGCAACAACACTTGGCTCGCTGGTGCCACGACCTCCACTTCTACGGCGACGATTTCGGGCGCCGGCTCGACTTGGACGATCGCCGGCCGACTCGCGATCAGCGAGGCCTTCGATCCGGTAGAGCTCGGGCCGGGCGGCGGAACCGGCACGCTCACGATTCAACCGGGTGCGACGGTAAGCGTTGCCCAAGAGACGGCCCTCTTCCCCGGCGGCACACTGAATCTCGAAGGCGGTACGCTCGATGCCCAATCGATCGTCTTTCAAGGCGGCGGCACGTTCGACTGGACCTCCGGCACGCTCCACGTCGGTACGTTCGATGGAAACCTCGTGAATCAGGGCGGCAGTTTCGCGCCCGGCCATTCCGCCGGCACGACTATGATTAACGGAGATTACGCGCAGCAGGCTGGGGCGATACTCGACATCGAAATCGGCGGCCTCGCTCCCGGTACCGAACACGACGTTGTGGATATCGCCGGAAGCGCGCTAGTCGATGGCGAACTCGAGATAGCACTCATCAGTGATTTCTTGCCTGAGGCGAGCGACTCCTTCACCATTCTAACTGCCGCCACCGGCATTAGCGGCGCATTTGCGAACGTCGCCAACGGCCAGCGCCTCACGACGATCGACGGCTTCGGCTCGTTCCTTGCTCACTACGGCGGGGCAAGCACGCTCGATCCTAACCAGCTCATCTTAGATGCGTTCCAAGCCGTGCCACTTCCCGGCGACTACAACCAAAATGGCTCCGTCGACGCGGCCGATTACATCATTTGGCGCCGCACGCTTGGGCAATCGGGCATTGGACTCGCCGCTGACGGCAATGGAAACAAACAGATCGATAACGGCGATTACAACATCTGGCGATCGCACTTCGGTCAATCGGTCGCCAGCGAATTCTTGGCGCACACGGCGGTCCCCGAGCCGGCGAATTTCATTCTGCTGACTTTAGCTGCCACCGGATGGTGTTTGCGACGAAGTCGGGCTGGTTGACGGAAAGAAGATCGCCCAAAAGCCTTTCTGGAAAGTGCGAACGGAGATCGATCCGCCCGATAGGCCAAAATAATGCGCATCATCGCCGTCGGGAAGGCTGTTCTCTTCGACAGCTGAAAGACGATATCATCGCCGACGCGCGTGAGGCTCGCGAGCGTCTGCAAGATTCAATATTCGCAATGGCGACACGCTGACCAGATTGCTGTCGGCTAACAGGGCGCAAAAATTACAGGCACCGCGAAAGGAGCCGATCATTGTCCGGAGAATTCCTTGGCAAGATGTTTGCAAATTCCTGGCGAGCGCGTTTTTCGTCAATGCGGGAATTCTCTTCTATCTCTACCTGGCCGGTGTTTCGGCGCCACTTCTGAGCACGAGTTTTGTCGAAACGCCTGAGATTAGCGGCGCACGGTCCGCTGTCCACTTCGTTCTCTTCGTGAGTTTTTTCTGTCTTCGTTTCATTCGAAAGTGAAACGTCACCGCGAAAAAACTAACTCGATTCGTTTGTTTGCCGGCTACTTTTAGAAGCCTAGCGGCCGTGGATTGAACGCGGCGCTGATTCGGGCCAGTGCCAGCGCTCCGAGCGACAGGCCGAAATCGCGTAGGGCAATATCATACGCACCACCGAGGAGGAACAGGTTCGCCATGATACCCCACAACCAGAGCGCGACGACGTACGCTCCAATGCGAGGACGAACTGCCACCAGCAAACCGGCAATAATTTCGATAACGCCGACGCCCATCATAAAGGTATGTGCGCCGACGCTTAAAGTTTGTGTCACGATTGGCGCGAGATACGCGTCCCAATTCGCCATCAGGTCGAAGAACTTATCGAAACCAGCAAGGATGGGAAGTGCTGCAAATCCGACGTGTAGAATGAGATAACCTTGGTAAGTTGGCTCGCCGATCGCGATCACGGAGCGTTGCTCAGCGACGGGTCGGGGATGGACTACGGTAGCCATGATAGTGCCCTCCAAAAAATAGCCCATTATGTCGTTGGTGCAAAATTGGCGCCGATTGAGCCTTCGGGGTGCGACAAATATTCACATTTATCCACGATTACCAGCGATCACAGCTTTTTTGCGCTTCCTCGCCTATACATCTTTGTACGTCAATACGCGCCCCCAGAGGCTGGTCGTGCCCCAGATCCCCTCGCGTAAACATTCCAATTGGACGATTTGGCTGTGGTCGACAAAAAGGTTGACCTCAGGACCATAGTTTTTGATGTACCAGGCAAACACGGCAGGATCGGCTGCCTCGAACATCACCCTCTCAAGCCCCAAAGCGTCGATTATCTTTGCCGGGACGTCGGTGCGCCAAGTCTCCACGCTTTCGGTGATTCCCTCCGATTCGATCATCACGACGGGTGCGCCGGCTTCCAAGAACCGCCTGGCCTGGCTGATCGCCCAGGCGGAATCGCGGGTTCCTTCTGCCGTAAGTTCACCGACGGCCGAAGTGCCGCCGGCCCCGAACTGAATACCCACTTCTGGTTTGGCTTTTAAGCCGGCCTGCTGCACTTTTTCTATTAAACGCAACCAGTCGTCAGTGGGGATCGTGATAAAGCCACTGGAGATTTCGATAATGTCGAAGCCCAAGTCCTTACACTCGCGAATGTAGCGGTCGACGGCCTTCCGCCCCCTGCGTCAAAACGTACTCGATAAAGCCGCCCGTCGAAACGAGCACGTCAAATTCATGACATAGGTCGAGCAGTTTCTGCAACACTTCGCGCGGCATCAAACTGAACGACCCGCCCGCGAACTTGAGCGAATCGATGTAGGGTGACATCGTCTCAAGAATGTCCTTGAGGTATCTCCTTCCCATCGGCGAATAGTAGGGGCCGCGAATCTCCGTCAGGCTCCGAGTACGCGGCTTCGGCGGTCGATCATTCATTTTCAAAAAGTCGAATGGCCGCTGGTTTGATGGCGATGGGGCCATGATCCGTATCCATATCTGCTGAGAAGCACATCTCGCCGCCGATTGCACTGGTCGACCATATCACGATGCGTACTCCCGTTGCCGCAAGCGCCGCAGGCTATGGTCTTCTTGGTCGTCAGTTATCTGCCTCCGCGATTGGAGAATTTGAACGACAATCGGCACTGTAGTAATCGCGCCGACCGCAAATAATGTCCAGCCGACAGCGCGCCGTTGATCCTTGTTGAGCTGATCGGCGAGCAGCAATCCAATACCAGCCCCTAATGCCGCCGCGTGCCACCGATGATGGCAATTTCCGGAATCGATAATGGTGTTCTAGTCATGACTGACTCCTGACATTCTCAAATAACGAAGTAACAAGGTCGTCGTTGCTTACCTAGCGTGGCAAAAAATGCGCCAATGTACTGCCGCTTTCTAAAGCCAAAATGTCGAGCTCGCTGAAAATACGGACCGGAATGGTTGAGCTTAAAGCACCCGATTACGAAATTGCTTCAATTCTGGCACACGATGTGCCGCATCTTTGTACGATTCGGGAGCGGGGGTGGGCAGTATTGCACCTGTTGTGGCCGTCTCCCCAGGAAGACTAACATGATAGTCAACTCGCTCGGTGATCTCGCTGTTGATACCGGCGATTAGCCGTTGGCTGGACATACCCTGGAAGCCGTGTCCCAGCCGGCGGTGCCTCTTCGATGAGGCGTTGCAGATGGATGAGCACATCAACAGGCGCCAGTCAGATGTCGTGGCGTCCTGGGGCGCACCACTTGCTATCCTGATACCACGACATCAGTTGAAGTTATCGAGACTCACATATCGTGGGTGTTTCTAACCGACCGCCACGCGTATAAGCTCAAAAAGGCGGTGCGTTTAGAGTTTCTGGATTTTTCGACGCCGGCATTACGTCATCGCGCCTGCCTGCAAGAACTGAGCTTGAATCAGCGCTTTGCGCCCGGCGTGTATCTTGATGTCTTGCCGATCGTCAGAAGATCGTCCGGTTTGATCACATTGGGGGGGCCTGGAAAAAACATCGACTGGGTCGTGAAGATGCGGCGTTTGCCGTCGGAGGACGCCCTTGATGTCATCCTGCGTGAACGTCGGCTAACCGCCGCCAATGCGGACGACATTGCGACAAACTTGGCGCACTTTTATTCCGGTTTGGATGCAGCGCCACTCGCAGCTCACGAGTATAGTCATCTGCTTGAACGGCATGCCCGCGCGAATGTCTCCACTCTTCTTGATGCATTACCCAACGATTGCAGCCGCCTCCATCGAATTCAAAGTGCGCAGCTGCGTTTTTTGAACGTCGAAGCGGAACTGATCGCCGATCGTGTGGGGGCTGGCCGCATTGTCGATGGTCACGGCGATTTGCGGCCCGAGCACATTTACCTAGACTCGCCGCTCTCGATCATCGACTGCGTCGAGTTCTCTGATGAACTACGGACCGTCGATATTGCCGACGAGCTCAGTTTCCTCGCGATGGAGTGCCAACGATTGGGAGAACTCGGCTTCGGAAAAATCGTGCTCGACAGGTACGAGCAGCTTTCGGGGGATGAAATTCCAGCAAGGCTCCTGGCGTTTTATCGCAGCTATCGCGCATGCGTGAGGGCCAAAGTAGCCATTCTCCGAGGCCGACAGCAAACCGCAACCGAACAGCAAGTATCTGAAGATCTGGCCCGGCAGTACATTTACTGGGCAGACCGTTCTTCGGCCGACTTGGGGCCGCCCTGCTTGCTAATGGTCGGCGGACTGATGGGGTCGGGAAAGTCGACTTTGGCCTCAGCCATAGCCAGTGCCTTGGACGCAACTTTGCTTGCCACGGATCGCATTCGCCGCAAGTTGCTGGGAATAAGTAAACGCCCGGCGCGCTACGGCGAGGATCATTACCGGCCAGAGTTGCGCGACCGAGTATACGAAGAGTTACTGGGCGAAGCGAGTGACCTGCTCAGCGAGCGTCAGTCCGTTGTGCTCGATGGCACGTTCCTGACAAAGATGCTGCGTGAGCAAACGTACGCCTTGTGCCGTCGACATTCCGCTAAGTGCCTGCACATTCAAACGACGTGTCCGAAGTCGACGGCCTTTGCACGCATTCAGCGGCGCGCCAAGACTGCTGAAAGCGAGTCCGAAGCACGCGCGGAGCTTTACGATCAGCAGGCGGAGAAACTTGAACCACTTTCGGCCGGTGAGCCAGCGATTACCTTGGACACTACGCAGCCAATGTCGCACCAACTGCACACGGTATTCCGCAAACTACGAGGATCCCTATTTCAAGGAGCGTAAACCGCACCGGCACTCGTTTTTCTGGCGACCAGCAACAAATGAGCGTATGGGCGGCGGGAGGTTATATGCGGGCAATGGTGTTGAAGCGAATCATTGACCTCGGCGAGACTGCGACGCCGCTGAAATTGGTCGATCTGCCTATCCCTCAACCGCGATCTAATGAGCTTCGTATCAAAGTAGCGGCTTGCGGCGTCTGCCACACCGAACTCGACGAAATTGAAGGCCGTACGCGACCGCCTAAACTGCCGGTCGTCTTAGGCCACGAAGTCGTGGGTTACGTCGATATGCTCGGTAAAGGAGTAAAGAAATGGCACGAAGGGCAACGTGTGGGCGTGGGATGGATTCACTCTTCCAGCGGCGGAATCGATGAAAACCTGAGCGCCGCCTTCCGCGCTACTGGTCGAGATGTGAACGGCGGCTACGCCGAATATATGACAGTGCCGGAAGATTACGTTTACCCGGTTCCCGAAAAACTCTCCGACGCCGAAGTGGCGCCGTTAATGTGTGCAGGGGCTGTAGGCTATCGAGCACTGAAGCTTACCGGCCTCAAAGACGGCCAGCGACTCGGTCTAATGGGCTTTGGCGGTTCGGCGCACATCGTACTCCAAGCCGCGCGTTTCCAGTTTCCAAATTCGCTAGCGTATGTTTTTGCGAGAGACCAAACGGCAAGGGACTTTGCGCTACAACTTGGCGCCGTGTGGGCCGGAGATGTCGCGGATCGGGCGCCCGACGCTCTCCATACGATCATTGATACGACGCCGGCTTGGAGGCCAATTGTCGAGGCATTGGCAAATCTTTGCCCCGGCGGGCGACTCGTGATCAACGCTATTCGCAAAGAAGAACGGGACAAGAACTGGCTGCAGAATCTAAGTTACCGTGACCATCTTTGGATGGAGCGGGAAATCAAAACTGTCGCCAATGTCACGCATTACGACATCGAAGAATTCCTACCGTTGGCCGCCGAGATTCCGATCCGTCCGCAAATTACCACGTATCGATTGGAAGAGGCAAATCAGGCGTTGCTTGATCTGAAACGTGGAGGTGTGAAAGGTGCCAAAGTCCTCTTAATTTAGATTGCGCTCCCATTGTCGCCGGCTTAGTGCAATTTGCGGCAAGCCTAGGAAGAGCGTGGAACGGCGTGCCAACTTCATTAATTTGCATGGTCAACAGCGCAGGCCCTTGCGGCTACGCTGCCAATCAGTTCGGTCAGCGCTGTGTATTCCACCGGCTTTGTCAAATGGTGATTCAAGCCGGCGTCTATCGCTCGTTGGCGATCCTCCGGTTGACCCCAACCAGTCACCGCAACGAGAACGATGCCTTTGCTCCACGGCTGCTTTCGAATAAGCCGTGCCACTTCATATCCGTCCATATCTGGCAATCCGATGTCGAGCAATACGATATCCGGCTGGTCAGTAACGGCCATTTCTAAAGCTATGGAACCTGTGTGAGCTATCCGCACCTTATGTCCAGCAGTTTTCAGCAACAGAGCCAGGCTTCGCGCCGCGTCTGCGTTGTCGTCCACCACCAAGATATGACGCGGAGCTCCCGAGATTCTGGAGGAGCCAATTACCTTTGGTGATTTAACTTTGTCCGCTGCAGGTGCTTCGGCAGCAAGCGGTAGACGTACTACAAACTCGCTACCCTTCCCACCCCCTTCGCTGAATGCTTGGACGCTGCCGCCATGCAGTTGCACGAGCTGGAGCACCAGTGTGAGGCCTATTCCCAATCCTCCTTCCGAGCGTGTAAGTGAACGATCTCCCTGGACGAAGAAGTCAAAAACGCGCGGCAGCAACTCCGGCTCTATCCCAAAGCCCGTGTCGCACACTCGCGCAACAAGTTCATTTCGTTCCTGAGTTACGGTCAACGTGATGCGGCCACCCGCATCGGTATATTTGGAGGCATTGTTAAGTAGGTTCGCAAAGACCTGTGCTAATCGAATCTGATCTCCCACTACGAGCAGAGACTCAAGCGGCAATGAAATCGCCAGCTTTTGACACTTAGCATCGATCAGTGGACGACAAGTCTCGATCGCCTGCTTGACCACGGTACTTAGATCGATCGTCTGAAGTTGCAGCCGGATTTTTCCGCGTGTCACCCGCGATACGTCCAGCAGGTCATCAACAAGGCGGGTTGTTTGCTGCACTTGGCGATCCAGCATTTCGAGAACCTCCTGGACCTCAAGATCGATCGGCTTCATCACGCGCAGCAGGTCGACGCCGGCTCTGATCGGGGATAAAGGATTTCGGAGTTCATGGGCCAGGGTGGCCAAAAACTCGTCCTTTCGACGGTCTGCATCTCGGAGCGCCAATGTCGCCTGCTTGCGCTCCGTAAGCGCCGCACCCAACAGTAGCGCGGAAACTGCCATAACTCCCATATAGGCTTGCAACAAAAGCAAACGCTCGTGAACGGTCCCGGTGCCGAATGGGCCAAGGTTGTGCAAGGTGGCCCAGATAGTCACGCTCGACGCAACGAGAATCACGGCAGTTGTCATGGTTTGGCCGAAGCGCAGCGCTGCCCAAATAACAAACGGAAATACGACATACTCAAGCGACGAACCGCCGAAGCCCGTTGTAAAGCCGCCGAGAAAAACAAGGCCGCTCGTGGCGATGAGTCCTGTAAATAAAGCCACGGCCTCAACACGCGGGCGCGGCAGCCCACGATCGGTAGCCCAGACGAGAAGTGGGGGCGCAACAACCAGAGCGCCCATGGCATCGCCTAACCACCATACCCACCAAAGAGACCAAAAATCGGACCAGTCGATAGTTCGCTGTAAGGACGGGAGGTAGACATTCCCTAGACGCAGGCTAGTTACACCAATTGTGGCGCTCACCATCGTACTTAGGCCAGCGGCTAGAACAATGAAACCAATTGCATCTCTTATGCGTCCGAGTGAATTGTCGAACTCGACCACTCTCTTCAACAGCCAAGCAGCTATCACAGCTTCCAACGTGTTGCCGATTGCGATGCCGCAGGCGGTTGCATAAGGCTCATGCGACGTAACGTTTGCCAAGAATGCCCCTACTGCGATTCCCGGCCAGACTCGGTAGCCAATTAATAGGATGGCCGCTATGGCGACACCGGTCGGCGGCCAAACCGGCGAGATTTGCTCAGCAACGAACGCCAGCGAAAGTCCCAGTTTCGCAGACGCGAAATATACGGCTGCAATAGCCAGCACACCGCCGATCCAGCGCAGGTTTTGCCTCTCCCCCGGAGCTCTCTGCCATTTCCCGATCGACCAAGTGGTGCTCGTCGCGGAGCGAGTCGTATTCGTCATCACTCCTCCCGGAAATTTCGGTGCTGTTAGTATGTCTGGTTAATGTTGCGGTGTATTTGCCGACAGCACGAAGTCGCAGGGAGGCTACTCTACCCATCATTCTAGTGAAGTCGTCGAGAGAAAACGACATATAGTTTTTGTCGAATTCGTACGCCCCTGGAAGGCGAAAGACTTTCGAGCCTCGACCTGCTTCCGCTTATGGTCGCCGCTGCGGACGGGCTGTTGCCGCGCGGCCACCTGCTGGATGGAAGCGATCCTACTGCGACGCTAGCCGGTATAGCTCCACCGCCAGACGAGGCTTTGTTTTGGGTCTGGAAACAGGGTAAGCAATACCGATGGAACGCCATGAGGCATCGTGCGTACCAACTCGCGCGGCCCGCCGACGCCCAGCCGTGGGAACTTTACGATTTGCGTGCCGACATCGGCGAGACGAAGATTCTGGCTTTGCGGCTCGGTAGCGACATGGCTACACCCTCAGCACACCGGCCAAACCGTGAAGAAACATACGGACGTTTGTTCCCAGCGTTCGGATCCGATATCCACCTTCCTGGATAACCAGCGTGGGAAGTCTCAGTTCGGCCAGCATCCGACCATTCACTTCGAAGTCCTTGGCACTCAAAAGCCAGGTGCCAGTCGGATCCCCCTTCGCCGTATCCAGGCCGAGCGCCACGACCAAAAACGACGGTTGAAAATCGGTCACAACCTGCAAGGCCCGCGCAAGTACCTTGTGGAATTGCGCACCAACTTGGATTTCCGGCAGCGCCAGATTTAAATTGAAGCCCTCTCCCTCGCCCGTTCCGCGCTCGTCAGCAAAGCCGGAAAAATAGGGGTATGCAAATTCTGGATGCCCATGTATTGAAACTGTGAGGACATCGCTGCGCGAGTAAAAAATATCCTGCTGGCCATTTCCATGATGGTAGTCCACGTCGAGGATTGCGACCTTCCCGAATCGGCTTAGGTAATGGCCGGCGACGGCTGCATTATTGAAGTAGCAAAAACCGCCGAACGTCCGCCGTTCTGCATGATGACCGGGTGGGCGCACGAGCGCGTAGGCCAGTGGTCGTCCTCTCAGGATTTCGTCAGCCGCCGTCATGGCGCAGTCAACCGCTCGCTTCGCCGCTGGATAAGCATTGCGATTAATGGGTGTAAACGTGTCGATGCAAAAATACCCAGCGCGAACGGACAAATGTTTTGGCGGGCGGGCCGCATTCCGGATCGGAAAGACGTACGGATAAATCGATTTCTTCAGCGGCGCCTCCTGGCAGGCGCGCTGGAGATAATCCACGAGATCCGGGTCGTGAACGGCAAGAATATGCCGGAGCGGGTATTCTTTGACCGCCAGGTTCTCAATGAGCCCGCTCGGAGTCAGTTCGTCGAGAATTACTTTGATTCGGACAGGCGACTCGACATAGCCGCGCTCTCGAATGTGGTGGATGTTATGTTTGTCGTTAACGGCAACAGCGACCCGCTCCGAGGGATGTGCGATGGCTGGCTTGTGCCGGGCCGGCGGCTTCGAGTAGCGCGGCTCGCGAAGTATCACGGGATCATCCTGAAATGAATGGACCACCTTTTGAACATAGTGCGGCGGACAGAGATGTGAGTACTTGACTTCTAGCACCCAACGAGCAACTTTTCGTGCGTAGTCACGGCGCAATGGTTCGTTCTGGTCGAGCCCATCGAACATCAGGTACGGAAGGTTATCGCAATTTTCGGGATTGAACGGTGTTTCATAGGCGGTGCCAACAATCGGACGCGCGCCGTACCGTTCGTAGAACCGCAGTCGAGCCGCGTTTTGCTTACAGGTGACCGGGTCACGACAGTGGTCGGAGGTATCCGGTAAACATTCAAAGAACAGCCCTGTGGCGCCCATCCACAGCGCATCGTCGCGCGCCCGTTCATACAGAGCTGCGCCAATCCCCCGACCGACGATCCCTTTCACCGTGGCAATATAGTCCAAATAATAGAACTTCCATCGCAGGTTGTGCAGCACCAGCGCACAGCCAGTCGCACGGCCGCGAGCATTTTCGGCCACATACAGAATCGTACGGAATTCGGTGTGAGACTGGTCACGCAGTTTTTTCGGCAGCTCTTCGAAGTCTCGACGCGGCGCACCGGGAAACTGATCCAAGAGAATCTGCTGCACCTCCCCGATCGCGCTTGCGTTAATCGGCAGAACGTCGTCGTAGATACGGCGTATGCGAAACATGGCTGCCGCTAGAAGCCGAATGTGCTCGAAACTATCTGCCGATGCGGCTTTTAATCTTATCGTGGTCGGAAAAGGCAGCCTGCGACTCGGGATCCACTGGCCAAGTCAACCGCTGTCCCCTCAAAGTGGGCTGCGGCAGGGCCCTTCGATTCGTTCATTTCGCCGGGCGGGGCTTTCGAAGCTTCTTAAGATCGTTCAGCTCTTGCGCTAGGCGGAGATGAAGAGGACTTTCTCCATTCAATCCTTCGAGGAGCGACTCAGCCTTTTCCAAGGAATCATCGGTAACTTCTTGTCCGCGAAACAGATTACGCCATGCAAGTGTCACTTCTCGTTCGTCCAAGTCGCACCTCGTCGATATTTCACGCTGAAGTCGCACAGGCTCAGTTATACGCGATTGATACCCGGTCCTGTGTGACCGTGAACCATTCATGGTCCACGGCAGCACTGACTGTCGGGACATCTTGATCTACATACGTCGCGATTTCATCGATCGTCTTTGGCTCTTTCCCATGATAGAGATACTCCCAGATGGTGTCGCGCAATTCATCTGTGTTCATGGCGCCCATCCCACCTGAAATTCCAAAATAAAGAAAGTAAGTGATGCCGAGCTACGCGATAGATACAATCAACGCGCACACCCGTGTTGCGGCGACAACATTACCAGGAATTCGCTCCGATTATACCGCATGGTGGTCGGTGGTTGAATTGGTTTTATGCGTCACGTTCGAGCGCGGGCGAAAGGACCGGTGGCATCAGCAAGAACTGGCATCGCAAGCGCGATCGACCCCATTATATGGGCAACGGAATTACAGTAATAGGTCACTGCTGTCCGACTCGTGGCTAGCGTCTACCAAATTTGTGTCCGCATTTGCAAACTTCGCGACGAGCATGCAATTGGGTGCCGCATTTCGGGCACTTCTTTTTCCAAGTTTGCCGAGCCGGTTTCTTTACTTTCGACTCGGCGATTTTTGTTGCTCGCAGTTCGAGCAGCCTCGGTTCATCCGCTTGCTGCATTGCGCACTGTGGATGGATTCCGCCCTTTGAGTAGGACGCCCTGCCGCAGATCGGACAAAGATTTTTAGGCGGCTGTGGGACCAGGACGACGGATTTTTCGCTGCTCATGTTGCTCCAAAGGCTAGGTAGATTGGCCAGTCCGTCGATTTTCCTGGTGCGACGTGTACTCTTCGCAGAGCTTGTCCCAGGGCACCAAAAACCGGCCGCTTGGTTGTTCTTGCGGCTTCTACAAAGAAGTTCCTCGCTCAGCAAAAAGTCGACCCGTTATGGCTTTCGGGGGTCGCAGCGAAAGGGACCAGCATGGTGGTCCGCCAAGTAGGCCGGCGAAAGAGAAAGAGCAGGCCGATCTCAGAAGAATGCGTGCTACGATCGCATCGTCAAACCAACTGAAACCGATTGTAGCACAACCCTGGCCGCGGGGATAGCGGCTCGCGTAGATATTCTCGCAATTCAACGCAAATGCGGCTATGCTATTTATCTGGAACGCATGCGAAATAGAGTATGAATCGCGTCATCGCAGCCTGTATTCTGGCATGTTTACCAATTAGCGCGTATGGAGCTACGCTGCAGGGGGAAGTTTTCGATTCGACCGGTCTTCCGATCGCCGGCGCGCGCGTCGGCATCCCCACCGCGGCGCCGCGCAAAGGGCAAGCAATGTTCTGTCCGAGCTGCTATCTCGATTGTGCCAAGTCGGCGCAAACGGATAGCAAAGGCCGGTTCCAGATTCCGGGGCTCAGTGATTCGCTTAAGTTTCACGTGCTTGTCACGGCAACCGGCCAGAAGTCGCAGCTTACAAAGCTGATTGATCCGCTGATCGGTGATCTCGGGATCCAGCTCATGCCATTACCACCGGAGCTCCCCGCCGCTCGTACGGTTCGTGGCCGCGTGATTGACGACAAGAAGCGCCCCGTTCGTGGCGCGCTCGTGTCGCCCGCCGGGGCGAAGACCAGCTCCAGGCGCTGGTATGGACAGGTCTCGAGCGTCGATCCGTCGGTGTGTGACACACAAGGCCGCTTTGCAATGCTGTTACCCGAGGATTATCGAGCCGTAGATGTCGAGGTGACAGCTGACGGAAAGGCCGGGATCGCGGTGCGTTTGCTAGAGCCGGGCGCCGATGAACGCGAGATTACCATTCCGACTGGCACCCGCGTTACGGGGCGGCTGGTGTATCAAGGCAGACCCATCGAAGGACTGCGCATTGCCGTCGTGCAATTGGAGCGAAGCGGCGAGCGACTGTTCATTAAAGCCGTCCCCGACGCTACTGACAAATCCGGTCGGTTCAATTTCAACTACTTGCCCGCGAATGAGCGCTACGCAATCTACACACTCGTGGGTGACGGGGCGACAGAAAACCGCGACCTCGTACTGAGCACAAAGTTGTTCACCGCCAAGGACAATAACGTATCTCGCGATCTGGGCGATCTCGAGGTCCAGCCGGCCGTTCATCTGCGGGGGCGTGTGGAGCTGGGTGACGGAGTGTTTCTGCCGGCCGACACGAAGCTTGTGATAAGCCGTGACCCGGCCTGGGACCTGATTGCAATTCCGCTCGCGTCCGATGGGAGCTACACGGTAAACGGACTTCCGCCGGAGACGTATGAATTGCGCATCGCAGCCAGAGGTTTCGAGATCGACAGCAAACGAATGCATTATCAATCGTTGGGACCACAGTCGTTTGGGATCCACATTACCAATTCGGTTGACGACCTCCGCATTCCCGTTGTTAAAAAATAAAAATGATCTCACGCAGGGCGCAGAGAATGCAGAAAATTACGCAGAGCACGCTATTTGACGCAAATCGACCTCTGCGCCAATGCGTGAAATTTCCTATTACCGATTTGTTTGCTGAGTTGGGGCGAACCATGCTTCGCGTCGTATTTGCAGCGCTGATAGTATTTCCGGTGGTCACGGCTGCCGTCGCCGAGATCCAAGCTGTCGAATCACGGGTGCAGCGCACCCAAGAACCCACTTTGTCCGATCCCGCAATCACGGTGCAGGGCGTTGTGCTCTCGTCTGCGGGGACACCGATAAGCGGAGCGACGGTTGTGCTTCGCGCGAAACTTGGCGGGACTCAGTACTACTTCGGCGTACGACACAATCGCGACATTTTGGCCCGTACTACGACCGACGAGCGCGGCAAATTTGCGTTCGAATCCATTGGCATTCCGCCACGGATGGCCGACTACATCGATAGCCTGCGCCGTGGTGCTGGCGGAGCTGAGCTGGTCGCCTGGTCAAATGGGACGGCCTTTCATTGGATTGAGTTGAAGGATTTCAAAACGGACAAGCCCGTCACCTTCAATTTAAGTGCGGAGGCACCGGTAGCCGGTGAGGTGCACGACGAAGCCGGGACGTCGGTTGAACGTGCAACCTTCAGGCTTTACGGCATCACCAGCGCGACCGCAGGGATAGGGGGTTTTTTCAATGATCCGGGCGATCTAAACCTAAACCTGTCGGAGATGAACTTCAGCGTCCAAAGCGATTCGAAAGGGCAGTTCGTTATGCACCACCTGCCGCTGGACTACCGCGTCTTCGTCGGCTGTGAAGCCCCCAATTTGGCGCGGGAGGTGTTTATCGTCGAGACAGGCGATCGCCATGACGTGCAACAGATGAAACTGGTATCTGGGGGCCGTGAAACAGTAGCCGTGAAGTGGTCGCCAATTGAGCTTAAGATGGCGACTGCCAAAGATGTGCTCGTGAAAGTTATCGATCATGAAGGCAAGCCCGTCACCGAGGGCGCCGTGCAGGCAGTGTCCGCCGATCGCCGCTTTGCGGGCTGGGAGTCGGTGGATCGCGACGGCGTCGCGCGAATCCAAGTGAAGGATTCCGGTAAATATGATTTCCAATATGGCGGCGATCCACTGCAACCCCGGCTCGGTATCGGCGTAACGGCCGACATCGACTTGAATGCTAAATCGCCGAGCGTAGAGATTCGCCTTCCTGCAGCACGCGAACTAGGGGGCAAGGTTTTAGACTCGGACAGCGGCGCGCCAGTGAGCGGCGTTTACGTTCTGTATTACAGCGGCGGCGACGAAAAGGCTCCATTGCGCAGAGCCAGTTGCCTGGCAGTTAGCGGTAGGGACGGCAAATTCCGACTTCCCGCGCTAGTTGGACCGGGTGCCCTCTCTTTCCATTCGCAAGTCGACGGCTATTTTCCGCCGACCTATTGGAATCAGGTCAAGCCGCGTGATGCCAAGCCGTTCAAGCATGCCGTGAATGTCCCTGCGTCGGGCAACGTTGAGCCGGTAACGTTGAAGATCGCACGTGGTTTGGAAGTGCGCGGTGTCGTGCATGGACCATCTGGCAAGCCGGCGGTCGGCGTAATGGTCCGGGCTGAGAACTTCGATGGTCCCTATATCAACAAGTCCACCACAACCGACCCACAGGGTCGATTCACCCTTACCGGATTGTCTCCCCACACCAAAACGATCGTTACCGTTGCTGGTGAGGTGGGAATTGCAGAACGAACTATCGAGGGCTCACCAGAACATCCATGGGACAAGACGCGTGTCGAACGAGTGGAGCTGAATCTGTCGCCCGGTATCCGCCTGACGGGGCGGATTCTTAAAGACGGAAAACCGATTGCCGGAATCCGGATGAGGCTCGACAAATTGGTCCCCGTAGATCGGGGGGCGAGGATTCAACAGTTGGCCGAGATCGAAACGAATGCAAATGGAGAGTACTCAGTCGCTGGACTTGCTCCGGGAGACGGATATCAATTCGAAGTCCTGACTCCGGATGGAATAATTGCCCCGGATTGGCATCACCAGTCTCCGTGGGCGCCCAAGCTGCCAGCGGATGCCCGCGATGAAGTCCACTTGCCAGATGCAACGCTAATTACCTGCGGACAATCGTTGCGCGGTATCGTGGTCGATCCCGCGGGAAAGCCAGTGCCCGGAATTACGGTTTCCGCCAAGATTGCGAATGGCGATTTCTTACAGCGACCTCGCATCGGTCCTCAGCCTTGGATGGAAACCGACGAACAAGGCCGCTTCGAACTCAGCCAACTGCCGGACAAGCCTCTTGAATTGATGGCGTATAAAAGCAACCCGAAAGGCGGCACCATTCGCTACGCAAGCCGCGTCCAGCCGCCGATGAACCAGCACGACATTCGCATCCTGTACGACCCGGCGCTCGACAAGGACGCAGAAGACTTGCATTAGGTACTTGACTATAGCGGTCCTGACAACCGCGCCACGGGCGCGTTTTCCACTTCTAGTCCAACTGCTGTCAATTCTGTCGTTCTCACCGTCGTGGAGCCCGATCGATTATTTGCGTGCGAAGAACTATGGCGGTCTGATCGTTTGCCGCTAAATCATTCGCTTTGCAAAAACCAGCATATCATCACCCTCGGCATAATAATCGGGTACCACGGCTATCTGCTTATAACCATGATTGAGATAGAATCGTCGGGTCAGTTCGTACTGTGGCAGAGAACATGTCTCGATGAGCAGTAGTCGCCCGGAAGCGTCGCGAATCGCCGCCTCGACGTGGCGCAATAACTCACCGCCGATACCTCGCGCCTGTATTTGGCGATCTACCACGATCCACCATAACGACCACGTCCGATCGGTCATCGCGGCGGGTGCGAAGTAGGCAAAACCCAAGATTCGGCTATCCTGATAAATTGCCACGCCGCAGTGTCCTTCCGCGGCGGCGTGCGCATGATAGTCGTCGAGCACTTCCTGTAGTGCCTTGATTTCTATGGGTTTGAAAACGCCGGTGCCGCGCGCTATCGCTACTAACGTCGGTGTATCTTCAGGCAAAATCGACCGTATCATAGGAATTAACTGGGAATCATCGGTCCAATTCGAGGATGCGGGATGCACAGTGTAAGGAGTTCGATGATATCGCCGGCATGTGCACTTTACTTCTTCGGAATCTGGCCCCTGATGAAGCTCGATCTGTCAGTTCTCGCAATGCCAAACATCGAACGTTAGCGATACCGTTTTTGGATGACATGCTTCGACATTCAGTACAACGCGTCGGCATTCGGCGGGCACGTCAAATTCGTAGACAACCCAGCTCCACGCGCCTGCCTCTTCATGCATTTTGTGAGGCGTCACTTTTGCTTGCAGCGCGGTGTCTCCGTTCTTGGCAGTGATATGCACAATCTCAAACGGCGCGAGATGGTGCCACGCTATGCCGTCGCGATCAAACCGCGTGACGACGATCAACTTCGATGCGGACTTTGACGGCCGAAAAGACAACACGTCGTGCAAATTCTCCTGAACCGCGTCGCGATCCCGCTCGTCGGAAAGATCGGGTCCAACCGCGAGCACCTCGGCGCAAGCGTCGGGCGCGTACGGCCGTTTACGATCTTCGCCAGGCGCTTTTGAGCGTCGGGATCGTGCCAACTTAAAGGCCGATATACCGTTTGCGTGAAGCGTGTAGGAACTCGCTGGGCGGCCGAATGTTCAGGATTCGTGGCAGTCGCCCGATCAATCGCTGTTGGCTGCGAGCCAGCCGGAGCCGGTCGAATGTCCGCCATACAAACCTCGAACGAAGCCAAGTGTACACCTAACAGTTTGCCCGCAGCCACAATAGTTTTCGGCGGGCCTTTGACGCTTCCGTCTTTGTAGATCCAGCGAACTTCATACAGTTGTGTCGGATTTTCTGGTGACAATCCGATAGTGGCGTCGAGAGAAACTTGTACACTGGCGGCTGCGAAAGTCGCGTTGTTGATTACGATCACGCCGCGGTTGCCGTCGCAGCACGCATAGCCGTATGGCTCCGGTCGCCAAGGACTTCCCAATATGCGCTTAACGTGTCGCAACAGGTCGGAGTTTTTGCTGGTCCAGTGTGAGATCGCCTCCAAGAAGTCCAAATCGTCTTGGTTGAGCAGCGACAGGTCGCCCCATAGCTGGTGCATCATGTTACCGCGCACAAAATCCATAAGCCACGCTTCTCGCCATCCCTCGGCGCCCATCCAGCTCCCCCAGCGCGTATTACTTAGCCATACGCCTAGGCTATCTTGACCGATGAGCGGCATAGTATCCCAGTTCCAATCGTGGCCTTGATCGAGTGCGACAGTGACCGACTGCCGAATCAGTCGAGACGGCAACTCGCAGGGAGTCGAGCCTTCCATCAGCACGCCGCGCTCATAAATCGTGTCAGCGTGTAACAACCACCACGGCGACATGAATCGCCAATACAACATGAACATTACGTCCGGGCATTGGCTGCGCACCTTATCGAGCGTGTCGACAAAGGCATCCATCTCCTTTTCGATGCCGTATTTGTTGGGCAAGTGGCCATGTTCCGCCCGGCCGCAGTAAAACGTCACTTCATCGAGTTTAAAACCGCGCACGCCGTTCTTGCGCACTTGGTACAACATCGCCTCTCGCAATGTCGTTCGCCAAGGCTCGCCGGCAAGGCAGTAATAACCCCACTTGCCGCTGTTGCTCGACCCGCCCGGGTCGAGAATCCGATTCTGCACGCCGCCGCGAAACACCGCCGGCCCGGCCGCCGGCGACATCCATAGCAGCGGCTTCATTCCCAATGCCCGAACCGCGGCCAACGCCTTTTTTTCTCCATGCGGAAAATTTGCCGGATGAAACGTCTTGAGATCGCCTGTCGGATCGTTCCAACCCGTGTCAATGCAGTAGTAATCGAATTTGATGCCGCGGCTTTGCAGCTCGCGCAGCTGATCGACGCTCTTTAGCACGAGATCTTCTGTGAGTTCGACTGGCGGATATAGCCCGCTCGCAATTTCGCACAAGCCGTATAACGAATACATATTGAGAAACTTCGGCTTGCGGCGGCAATGGGCGGCCAGGTAATCGCTGAATGCCCGGTGCCCGTTGCCGACGCCGATCACTGCCGTCTTGCTCGAATAGTCGCGGTTGTGCGCAGGATCGAGCGTTGCACCTGGCAAAACTTTCAGCCGTATACCCTCTGACCCATACCGCGCGACGCCGGCTGGGTGAGATACGCCAGCAAACCAGTCTTCGCCGATTCGAAGTGGCCAACCCTGGCCACCGCCCGCGATCGGCCTTTTCGCAATCCGAAGATCGAGAACGTCGGCTTCGAGAAGCGTGACCGGCCGGTCGCTTAAATTGTGAACGACGATCCGCTTGTGCAGCACAGCATCCTGCGAGTCGAGCCAATAACGCGCCGTGATCGAGAGCGGTCGATGTGGTTGTTTCAATTCGAACTCGACGGCTGCAACACCATTTGCGACCGACGAACGATGATCGACCACCTGGAAATTCGTGATATCCTCTGTTGGTTCGCCGCAGGCGACAAATTGATCCACTAGCAGCGACTGCCCGCTGAATCGTTCCAACTCGAGTCGCGGCATCTCGGGCGTTCGTCGATCCAAACCGCGCGCCTGAACGGCAAGCAAATTCGCCGCGCCGAACTTGAGCTTGGCATAACCGGGTTTCCCCGGTTTGAGCACGTAACGCGGTGTTTCGTGCCAGGGGCCCTCGTACGTGTCGTCGAACGACGACTGGCCGATTCGTTCGCCATTGAGATACACCCAATAGTTCCGCCAGTCGTACTTATCACAGCCACCGAGGACGAACACGACCGGTTTACCTTTCCATTCCTTCGGCAAGTCGACCATTCGCCGGTACCAAGCATAACCCGGATAGTAGATATCGGTGTAAAACGGCGGGCCGAGCAGCGTTTCGTTCAGGCGCTGGCGCGCGGCCCGCCATTGTTATCCACGGGGGATTTATGCAGACCAAGTTGGATTCCCCATTCCGTTTCCGGCGGCAGCGCGGTCCCCGAACCCGCGTGGAAGCTCCAGTTCAGTATGTCGATGCGTGGAGCATCGGTCGCCAAACGCAGGGTGATCGGCAACTCCGTCACCTCGATTTCCTGACGGCGCGGCGCTCCGCGGTGCGAAAGGCGCGTGACGCCGATCGTCGGCTCCGCGATTGATAGGACCGCCTCGAATTTATCATTCGCCAGCCGATAACCGTTCGCGATTCGCTCGCAGGTTGCGCTATTCATGGCCACTTTTGCAGCCGGCCACGCCGCCGTACTCAAGACCAAAAAAATGGCTGCCGTGCAGCCTGCTATGGCGAGCCCGCAAATCGTGCCATTTAGAAACCGTTGCGGCGTGCGACACTTTTCTGGCATTGCTTGGTTTTATACTTGGGGTTGGTTAAACTGTCTGTGGCACATGATGACCTGGCATTGGGGCCATGTCAGTGTAGTCTGAACGCTCGGCGAGCAGTATTCCTCTCGTGGCGGTGAGCAGCGCGGGACAGCGCCAGACGAATAAACTTTTTGTCCATTTCTCCAAGAACCGGGGTCATACATGACTACTTCAAATTCACGTAGACAGGATGCCACACGTCGAGATTTTCTCAAGACTACGGCGGCCGCGGTCGCCGGCCTCGGGCTGGCCGGCAGAATGTCGCCGCCCGTCCACGCCGCCGGCAGTGACACGATCAAGATCGCCCTGATTGGCTGCGGAGCGCGCGGCACCGGTGCTTTAGTCCAAGCGCTAAGTACCACGGGTTCTGTAAAGCTGTGGGCTTTGGCGGACACCTTCTCTGACCGCTTGGAATCTTGCCTCCGATATACAGAGCGGGAGCTCAAGGGGGAACAGCCCGAGCGCCGTCGTTCGCGCAAAGCGAAGAAGTCCTTCGCAAAAGTTGCCGCCAACGTCCATGTCGCTGGTAAAATTGATGTTCCCAAGGAACGCCAATTCGTCGGACTCGACGCCTATCGCAAGGCCATCGATAGCGGCGTCGATGTGGTGCTACTTGCACAACCGCCCGGCTATCGGCCGCAACATTTCGAGTACGCGATCAGCGCCGGCAAGCATGTGTTCATGGAAAAGCCGGTGGCGACCGAACCGGCCGGCATTCTTCGCATCCTGGCCGCCGCCCAGGAAGCCAAGAAGAAAAACCTCAAAGTCGGCGTCGGCCTTCAGCGGCGACATCAGCCATCCTATCACGAAGCCATCCAAAAAATACGCGACGGCGCGATTGGCGATCTGGTGGCGCTCCGCTGTTATTGGAATGGTGGCCACCCCGCTAAGCAGCCGTTCCCTCGCGACGGCCTGACTGAATTGGAATATCAGGTGCGAAACTGGTACTGGTTTTCCTGGCTCAGCGGCGATCACATTTGTGAGCAGCACGTCCATAACCTCGACGTGTGCAATTGGATCAAGGATGCCCATCCCGTCGAGGCCGAAGGAATGGGCGGCCGCCAGGTTCGCACCGGCAAGGAATACGGCAATATCTTCGACCATCACGCGGTCGAATTCACGTATGCCGATGGCACGAAGATGTTCAGTCAGTGCCGTCAAATTCCTGGCTGCTCGAACCTCGTGGCCGAAAGCGCACGGGGCACGCGCGGCCTTGTAAATCTCAATGCGACGCACGCGGAGATTGTCGTCGATGGCAAAAGTCAATGGCGAGCGTCTGGCGGCAAGAATGGCTACTCGAACAACGCCTATCAGGCAGAACACGATGCATTGTTCGATGCAATTCGCAATGACAAGCAATACAACGAGGCAGAATATGGTGCTTATAGCACGATGACTGCCATTCTAGGTCGCATGGCGACCTATTCCGGTAAGATCGTAACGTGGGATGCAGCAATCAAGTCGACCGTCTCCATGACGTCCGACGCGGAAAAGTGGGATGCCGCTGCTCCCGTCGAGCCCAATCGCGACGGCCGATATGCCGTTGCGGTGCCGGGTGTAACGAAACTCGTTTGAACGAGCGACCCTTTCCCTAATCCGACGGCTCGCCATTGACGGGCGATAATTCGGCGGCTTGGGATCTAACCTCACGGCGCTACCATGAAAACCATAAGGCAATGCCACTGTGCCCTAATATCTACGCTTGCATGCCTGGTCCCTGCGGCAGCAGTCGTCTTCGCCGACGCCGCCACGAACGCGGGCCGCATGACGGCCGACGGTCTGCGCGCGGCCGGTTTCGCGCCCCTCGCCGCAGGCAACTCGCTCGACGGGTGGAATGTCAAACCTTGGCACAAAGGCCATTGGACAATTAAGGATGGATTGATTAACTACGACGGCAAAGCCAAAGGTAAGTTCCAAGATAACTCGCTTTGGACAAAAAAGAGCTACGGCGACTTTGAAATGTATGCAGAATGGAGATTGCCCGAGAAACCGAAGATGAAAGCAACGCCAATCGTCCTCTACAACGGTGACTTTCTGATGGGTGACGACGGCAAACGCATAACTCGGCCGCACCTCGATGCCGGCGACAGCGGTCTCTTGTTCCGTGGCACCTCCAAGTGCCAGGCCAACATCTGGAGCCAGGAGCTCGGCTCCGGTGAAATCAACGGCTATCGCACCGATAAGAAAATGCCGCAGAGAGTCCGGCGCGCGTGCATCCCAATTAAGAACGCCGACCGGCCGCTGGGCGAGTGGAACGCCTTCCTCGTTACAATCAAAGGCGACCGAATGACGGTCGAGCTCAACGGCGAGCGCGTCATTGATGCCGCCGAACTGCCGAATTTGCCAAAGAGCGGTCCCATCGGTCTGCAACATCACGGCGATCCAGTACAATTCAGAGAGCTCTGGGTGAAAACGCTCGATTGAAATCCGATCCCTGTGGGAGAGGGCAGGGTAAGGCTACGTTGCTGTGCGGCGTTTATCGCTCCTCCTTTCGATGCTCGCTCTGCTATTCGTCTCGCGTAGCGTTGACGCGAATGGCGACGCGTTTGTTCTGCGCGGCTACTACATCACGCTCATGCGGATGCCTGTGATGGGCCTCGCCGAATGGGAACAAGCGGTCGACTGTTTTGCCGAAGATGACGCCAACGTGCTGATCCTGTGGACGGCCGGCGGCTTTCGCTCGCGCAAATTTCCGATCACGTGGCAATATAACGCGGAGCACGCCAACGTCCGCCACGACTTTGTTCGCGCGTTGATCGACTACGCGCATACCAAGAAAATGCGCGTCCTTCTCGGCTTCACGCCGTTCGGCTACGACGGCGTGAACCGCTATCCACTCGAACATCCGGAGCTCAAGGCGCGAAAGCCCGACGGATCGCCTGTCGATGAGTTCGGCATCGGCTCTCGAGGCTGGAATCTGTGTCCCGCAAAGCCTGAATCGCAACGATTCATGCGCGAATACGTCGATGAGATGGTTTTCGACTTCTACCCCAACGCCGACGGCCTGCTCATCGAATCGTCGGACTATGCCATCTGCAACTGCCCGAAGTGCGGCCAACACTATTACGACTACGAGTTTGCCTTCGTACGCGAGCTCTCCGACAAACTCTGGCGTCGAAGTCCGAACGCGATGATCCTTGTGTTCCCGCATTATTTTACCGGCACAAAGGTACCTGGTCTCAACGCGATGGCCGCCCGCCAGCCCTTCGATCCGCGTTGGGGACTCATCTTTACTCCACACAGTTCCCATTTTGACCGGCCCCTAATGGCCACAGCAAAGAACACCGTTTATTGGACCGACGCAACGGCGCTCCACACGCCGCGCGAAGTCGCCGAATCGGCGAAAACCGCGCGGCAAAATGGCGTTACAGGTTTCCTGCCCTCGCTCGAAGCGTTCAGCTACGTCCCCACCGCGCCCGAAGCGGGCGAACCCTGGGTCGTCGACAAACGTCACCGGCCCTTCGGCTTTGACCCACTTGGTGACGGAAAAATGCCATTCAACACATTGCCAGTTCGCGTGCAGCGTTTTGCATACCGCAAGTTCAGTCACGACCCGGACTTGGAATTTACGAAGTTCGAACGCCAGCTCGGTGAGCATTTTTTCGGTCGAGCTTCATCGCCTGAACTCGCCGCCGATCTGCTCGAAGTTCAGCGCATTTGGGCCTACGATAGCGACTGGTATTGGGCGACGCCGCTACTCGATCCGGAGTTTTTCACTGTTCGCGCGCGTCGTTTGAGGTGGCCGCCCAGCAAACTCGCTGATTGCGACCATAACCTCGCGTCGCTCCGGGCAATTGCTGTCCGAAATTCTGACTCTGCCAACCCGACGGTGCGCGAAATGGCTCGCCTCGCTGCCTCAGTTGTCGAGCGGTGGGATGCCATCCATCAGAGGCCTTCTATTGCCAAATAGTCGCGTCATAGATTTGCTGCCGTTGGAGCTGATAGCACAATCGGCATGCATCGGTTGATCGGTAAGGTTTGAGCTATCCGCGCGAAAACGCGATCGCTATCATTCGCAACCTTGATTGCTCGGTGTGGTCCGCGGCTTTGCGAAGGAGCCAACGCATATGAAGAACCGATTCGCTTCGGCCCTATTTATCGTTCTTGTGACGTGCTCTGCAGTGCGCTCTCAGAATTCAGTTGTTCCAACTGCGGTTGCGGTTCCCACCACGGTGAAACCATCATCGTCAGTCGAATTTCCATCTCAACAGCCTCCACAGCCCAGCAGACTGAACCCGCCCCAACCCAAGAGCGCCGCGAGCGTCCAACTCGGGCAGAAGCTGGCGGCGCTGGGTCAGTTACAGAAGGAGATCGACGAGCTGCGAACCGAGACCCAGACCCCTTCGCAGGTTCTCGTGCGCATCGAAGCGATCGAAGTCAATTTAACGAAGGCCCACAAAGCGAAACTCGACGTTTCCGCACTTGTTAATTCCGGTGGCTTTGCGATTTCAGGCAATTCCCCGGATGCAAATCCTCAAGTCGATGCAAAAGATCGCGACCCGAAGGCGTTGTTGGCGAAGCTCGAACAGTCCAGCACCGCGAAGATCCTCGCGTCGCCGACGTTGGTTGTCGTATCGGGCCGGCCAGCCACATTTAACGTCGGCGGCCAATTTCCAGATCCCACGAATCAGCAAAACGGCGTCGAATTCCGCGAATTCGGAACCAAAGTCGACGTTCAGGCCGATTGCCTCGGAAATAACAAAGTGCGGCTTCACGTGCGCCCGCGCATAAGTGACCTCGACGAGAATCACCAAATCGTCGTCAAGGGTATCAAGGTTCCAGGTTTAAGCGTGCGCCAGTGCGATTTCACGAGCGAGATGTCGTTGGGACAATCCGCAATTGTCTCGGGCTTGGTTGGCAAAGATATGAGCGGCGATGGCGCAAAAAGAGGCGAGCCAGTCGAGACGATGTTCGCTGTAGTTGTTACGCCTGAAGCCGTCGGCGCAATTCCCAAACCGCCGGCTCCGCCGACCCTGCAGCGAGTTGGAAAGCGGCTCATCGCGCCCGTGCCTACGAAATAATCTCTTTGATCACGCCGCCGTGCACGTCGGCAAGCGGCGCTCGATGCCGTTTTGGCAGAAAGTGAGCTGCGTGTACTCGATACACACGAGAACTATTATTGCTGATTAATGTGTAAGTTGGGCCGGTATTGGCGCCGTCACTAATCCTTGACTTTCTTCGGATTGCAAAGCTTCTTTTTTCGCTTCGCGACCGCCCCGCAGTCCTTACAACGATAGTCGCCGGGTTTCGCCTTGCGAATTGGCTTGTCTTTCTGGCAGGACATTGGTGTTTCCTTGTCGCGAGCGGAACGCCTCATTATAACACGATAACACCTTGATACGAGGAGGCGAGCAGCCATGCGTCGGACACTGACCTTTGCAGTTCTATTTTCACTTGTATCGGTGGGCCAGCCTATACTGCCGTTCACGCACGCCGAATCGCCTCACACCGAAATCGCGGCGGACTGGCCTGGCTTTCTCGGCCCGCACCGCAACGGAAAATCCGACGAGCACGGCCTGCCGTCGAAATGGCCGGACAAAGGCCCCCAAGTCGTCTGGCAAAAAACGGTCGGTGCCGGCTATTCCGCGCCCGCCATTAGCGACGGCCGCTTGTTCCACTTCTCACGCGTCGAGGACAACGCACGACTTGTCTGTTTCAACGCCCAAACAGGCGCCGAGCTGTGGAAATGCGACTACCCGACCGATTTCGTAGACATGTTCAATTACGCCAACGGCCCGCGCAACGCCGCTTGTCGACGGCCCGCGCGTGTACACGTTCGGCGCCGAGGGCGTTTTGCAATGTGTGCGCGTAGCCGACGGCCACATAGTGTGGCGCATCGATACAATGAGACAATTCGGCGTCGTCAAAAACTTTTTCGGCGTTGCCAGCTCGCCGCTTGTCTGGGGCGACCTGCTGCTTGTAAATGTGGGCGGCAGCCCGCCCGGCGGTCCGAACGACGTGTACACGGCAAACGGCAGAGTGCAGCCGAACGGCTCCGCGATCGTCGCGTTCGACAAACTAACCGGAGCTGTCCGCTGGAAAACGGGCGACGACCTCGCCAGCTATTCGAGTCCTGTGGTGGCAAATTTCGCCGGCCGCGATGTCGTCCTAATGTTCGCCCGCAGCGGCCTCTTGGCAATCGACCCGGCAAAAGGCGAAACGATCGCGACTTTTCCCTGGAGGGCGCGGAGGCTCGAAAGCGTCAACGCATCAACACCCGTAATTCGTGGCGATGAGATCTTCATCTCAGAGACCTACGAACTCGGCAGCGCAGTCGTGAAATTTGATGGCAAGTCGTTCCAAGAAGTATGGACCGACCGCGCCCGGCGCCGCAATCGCGCCATGGCACTCCATTGGAATACGCCGATCGAACTCGACGGCTATCTCTACGGTTCCAGCGGTTATCACACCGAGGAGGCCGAGCTGCGCTGCGTCGAGTGGAGCACCGGCAAAGTCATGTGGAGCGAAGCCAATATGGGCCGCTCGTCGCTGTTATTGGTCGGGTCAACACTCGTTTGCCTTAGCGAAGATGGCATTCTGCGACTAATCAAGCCAGCGCCCGATCGCTACGCCGAACTCGCCAAGTGGGAGTTAACGGCCGCCGACGGTTCGCCGCTTTTGCCATCCCCGGCGTGGGCCGCACCGGCGCTCGCTCACGGATTGCTGTACATCGAGGGCGCCAACCGCTTGGTTTGCCTCAGACTTCTTTCCAGCAAATAGTGTGTCTTGGTGTAATCAAACGTCCGCGCCCACGGTACCGTACCGGCGCCGCGACGTTTGTGACTGGAGTGCGGCCGTCATGAATGGCCGGCAATTCTCTCGATGAGCTCGTCAACTTTATTGTCCGACTCTCCGCAAAAGCCCTTGATCTTCTCCCGCTGTTCGCTCGTGAGCACCTTGCCGACCTCGGGCTTGATCTTGGAAGCCAGGACGGCCGCCTCGCCAATCGCCTTTCCCAGGTTATTGGCCGCAGCTCGGATCGCATCGTCGTCGGGACTCTTGGCCATAACCGCGTCGCGCAACGCCCGCCGCTTTTCCACAACCGGGCGTAGCGCCCCTGCAATCTCGTTGCGATGATCTTTGAAAATGTCGTGAATCTTTTCGCGCTGTTCCTGCGTGAGATCCACATCGGAGTGCAGCTTCTTCAACATGCTAAACTCGTCGCGGATGAACAGCTTTAGCAGGTTGCCATCATCGCCGCCGTGGGTCGCCGCCACTGCGCCCAGGCTGCAGACCACGAGCCCAGCCATCAACAACGCTACGATTGTTCGCTCTTTCATTTCAAACCTCCTTCATATTGACGCACAAACATTGTGATCACATCTATTGCCTGCCACTGGCTATGCCAGCGCCGAATTTCGCGGCTGCTTGGTCACATCTGCAAGTGTATTCCTCTCGTTCGGTGAGAGGAGTTGCTGAGCATAACGAGCCGACTACTCTACACGTTTTCCGGTGTCGGGTGTACCCAGTTGCCGCGATAAGTTCTAGCCAGCCGACGGTTTGCATCGTCATCGCCGACTATGCGGCCTGCCTTTTCGTCCCACTTGAGGCTTCGGCCAAGCTCCATAGAAAGATTTGCCATGATGCAGCAAGCGGAAGAAATGTAGCCCTGTTCGATGTCCGCCACCGGTCGCTTCCCTGCGCGGCGAGCCGCTAGAAAATTCTCCATGTGCCGGCGGGTGGCCGGCGCCGCAAATATCTCAGTTTCCTTGTGTTGCGTATCCTCTGGGTATTTGTCGCGCTCGTCGACGAAGTCGCCATGCACCGATGGACCGCTGCCATTGGGAATGAAATCGTATGAGAACACGCTGATCTTCAACGTGCCTTTATCTCCGTACAGCGTCGCACCCCAGCCATATTTTGGATCGGGGTTCGCGCCCCAGCTTCGTTGTGTCCAAACGAGCTCGACATGGCCGAAGTCGAAGCTGGCGGTTTGCGTGTCGTGGACATTTACGGTCGAATCGGGACTGCGCACCAGACTCCCGCCGGAGGCCGCGATGGTGCGCGGCCACCCTAAGTCGAGAAAGTATCGCACCACATCGAAAAAGTGGACGCAAAGGTCTCCGGTCTGTCCGTTGCTGAACTCGCGGCAGTTTCGCCAACCGCGCGGATGGATCGCCGGATTGTATTCGCGCCACGTGGCCGGGCCCACGTACGTGTTCCAGTCCAAGTTGGGCGGCGGCGGCGCGTTGGGCGGAAAGTTGCCCGGCGAGCTCGAATAAGCGTGGATATCAACGTATGCGATCTTGCCGAGCGCCCCGCTGCGGATGAATCGATCGCGGGCCTCAATTAAATGCGGCGTGCTCCGCCGTTGCAGACCCACCTGCACCGTCCGTTTGTACTTTCTTGCCGCCGCCAGCATCGCCTGTCCCTCGATGACGTCGTAACTTATTGGCTTCTGCTCGTACACGTCAGCACCCGCTTTGCAGGCTTCCACCATGGGCAAACAATGCCAATGATCGGGCGTGCCAATGAGTACGATTTCCGGCTTTTCCGTAGCGAGGAGCTTCCGATAATCTGCATACGTCGTAGGCTGCTTTTTCGATGGCTGCCGCTGCGCCACCAACTCGGCAGCCGCACTCAGCATGTGGCTATCCACATCGCACAGTCCAACCACTTCCACCGGCGCTACCTGAATCAAATGCAATAGGTCGGTTTTGCCATACCAGCCGCAGCCGATGAGCGCGACTCGCAGCCGTTTGTCTCCGGCCCCGGCAAACACTCGCGATTGCAAAGCTGCAATCGCGGCGGTACCCGTGATACCCCGTTTCAAAAACTCGCGTCGGAACATCTTTGCGCCCTCAAAACAATGATTTGTAAATGGTTCGCGCCCTGAGTAACCGTGATTATACTCTAGGGCACGACCAAGGAACATTTGGCCGAAACATCCGTGCCCCCTCGGAGTTACACACCGTAGCCGCCTGTAGCTGTGGCGAGCGATGTTTGGGTTCTTAGTAAAGTGGAATCGTATCTAGTGAGATTTTATGAGAACAACAAGTGCCGCGAACGCCGTTTGGCTCTGTGTCGTAATCATGGCGATGAACTTCGTTGCAAGCGGCACAGAAGCCGCCGACAACAGTCAGCGGCCAAACGTCGTCTTCATGTATGCCGACGACATGCGTTGGGATTCCCTCGGCGTCGAGCAGACAGAAGAAGGCGATAAGGCCCGTTTCCCCTGGCTTGAAACACCGCGGATGGACAAGCTCGCGCAGGAGGGAATCCGCTTTCGCAATTCGTTCGTTGTCAACTCGCTTTGCTCGCCGGGCCGCGCTTGTGTACTGACTAGCCGATACAGCCATCTCAACGGCATCATCGGCAATAGCACGCCGATGTCGCCGGATACTCCCACACTTGGGACCCAGCTCAAACGAGCCGGTTACAACACGGCCTACTGCGGCAAGTTTCACATGGACAGCCAGCGCGAGCGGCCCGGCTTCGATTACGTCGCCAGCTTCATCGGCCAGGGAAAATATAACGACTGTCCCATTAATCTCAACGGCAAGCAGATTCCCACGCACGGCTGGATCGATGATGTCTCCACCGACTACGCAATCAAGTTCCTGCAGAAGCAGACGAAAGACAAACCATTCTTTTTGTGGCTAGGGTTCAAGAGCCCGCACGGACCGCGCGGCGGCGATAGTTTGCCGGAGCGCGACCGCGGCTTGTATGCAAACGAAGAATCACGGCCGGTTCCCAATCTCGATGTGCCGGCCATTTTCAAATACGCAGTTGATCCGAATGCCAAGCACGCCCCGCGGCGAGCTGGCCGGCAGTTCGAGGGCAATCGTGCATTCATGCGGCACATCACGGCCATCGACCAGTGCGTCGGCCGCGTGCTCGATGCCCTCGAAAACACCGGCCACGCTAAGGATACCATCGTCATCATCAGCAGCGACAACGGCTATTACCTGGGCGAACACGAAATGGGTGATAAGCGCAGCGCGTACGACGAAAGCATGCGGGTACCGCTGCTTATTCGAATGCCCGCTGAGTCGGCGAAACGTGGCATCACCTGCGACGCCATGGTGCTAAACATCGATTACGCGCCGACCATCTTGGATTTTGCCGGTGCCGGGCCGCTCCCCGACCAGCAAGGCCGCAGCCTCCGTCCGCTACTGAGTGGCGAAGCACCCGACAATTGGCGCAAGGCGTTTTTCTACGAATACTTCAAGGAACCCAGGTATACGTCGCCCACCGTTCTGGCCGTGCGCACGGATACGCATAAGTTGATCACCTATCCGGGACACGACGAGTGGACAGAAGTATTCGACCTGGTCAAAGATCCCTATGAAATAAAGAACCTGGTAAGTGACAAGTCGCTGCTGAAAAAACTTCGAGGCACATTCGAAGCGGAATCTAAGGCCGTGAAGTTCCGCATGCCCGAAAATGTGCCGCGCAGCGCCAAGGAGCAATCAGTTGGACGCCCAAAACGAAACCGTAAGGCAAATGGGCAGTAATCCTAGGTAACGTTTGCCGAAATGTGCCGAGTTGTGTAACGCCGACAGCCGAGGTGGAGAGATGCCACGATGAGCAGTGCGAGCGTTGTGGGTTCAGGGACAAATACACCGGCGATGTTATCCATATAGAAACCTTCACCCGCGTCGCTGCCATCGCCCAGCCCCATAAGATCCACACGAATAATTCGATCGCCCCCTGTTGCCTGAAACCCGAGAAAAGCGTCGATGCTATTGGCAAGGGCCACGGTTGTTAGACTTGCCCCTCCGGGTCCTACGGTTGTAATGGTCGCGCCTTCGCCGCTCGCCGCGGTCGACGTTTCAAGACAAAAGGAAATCAGGCCGAAGTCGGGAATGATCGACACCACGTCGCCACCGTCCCTATCGACGAAAGTGGAGACGCCGTTCGTGCCATTGCCATCGCCAAACTCTAACGGCGGCACGTCGATCAGATTTCGGAAGCTATTTGGCCCCGTGTGACTGAGTGTGAACCCGTTTGGCGCGCTGGTGGGTGCAAGGCTGAAGTCGATGTCGGACGTAAAGCCTTCGAAATTTTCCTCAAAACTGCGCGGGCCAACTGCCGCCTCCCACAGCGAACGATTAGTATAGGTCGAGACGGCCGACCAGGCTGTGAGCGGAAAGGAAACAAGCAAACCAAAAACCGCGGCTGTGCAATAGGCGTGCGGCCCGATGAAAGTTTTTCTCATTAGCGTCGCCCTGTGGTTGGAGAACAGCTTGTTGGCTACTTTTAGGGGGATGATTCACCCGCATTACCGCCGACGATAGCAAGTCCAGGAGCAATGTCAAGCCATAAATTATGAAAAAAAAATACATCAGCAATTTTCGCGCTATTGATGTTGATTTCACCCGCTATGGCGGCTGGTCGACAGAATGTTCTGCTGATCACCGCCGACGACTTGAGTTGCGACTCGCTTGGTGTGTTCGGCTGCACGCTCGCGGGCACCACGCCCAATCTCGATCGACTGGCATCCCAGGGTATGCGGTTCGAATACGCCCACGTGGTGTGCGCCAATTGCATGCCCTCGCGCAACGCGTTGCTATCTGGCCGCTATCCGCACGACAACCGCGTGGAAGGTTTTTATCAGGTGCCCAACCCAGGATATCCGGTTATGGCCGACATCATGAAGTCGGCCGGCTACTTCACCGCCATTCGCCACAAGATCGGTCATTCCACGCCATACGCGCCGTATCCTGCCTGGGACCTGGTGCTCGACCGGCTCCCAGGTGGCGGGCAGTTTGATCCGAAGGATCCGGATTCCTTCAAGACATCGACCGCGCGGGGTATCGCCGCCGCCAAAGCCGCCGGCAAACCATTTTGTCTCGTAATGAACATCGCCGACCCGCACAAACCGTTCTATAGCGAAGGTCGCGGCCGCAATGTGCGCGATCCTAATCAGCCGTCGCGGGTGTTCAAGCCCGAAGAAGTACCGATCCCGGGCTATCTGTTCGATGACCCCGTCGTACGAACGGAAATGTCGCACTATTATTCATCGGTCCGCCGGGCCGATGACGCCGTCGGCGGAATTCTGGAATCGCTCGATGCTTCGGGCCAAGCCGAACACACGATCGTAATCTTCCTCTCCGACCACGGCATGGGAATGCCGTTCGTTAAGACACAGCTCTATCATCGCAGCACACAAACGCCGCTCATCGTGCGTTGGCCTGGCGTCACGACGGCTGGTTCCGTTGACCGTAAGCACCTGTTGTCCGCGGTCGATTTTCTGCCGACGCTGCTCGATATTGTGGGGGCCGCCCACCCCGCTGGATTGGATGGCCGCAGCTTCGAGCCGCTATTGCACGGCCAGTCGCAAAACGATCGTGATTACGTCATCAAGGAGTACAATGAAAATTCAGGCGGCGTGCGCGATCCGATGCGTGCGGTCGAAACAAAGCGTTTTCTCTATATCTTCAATCCCTGGTCGAATGGCCAACGCAGAATGCGCACGGCAACGCAAGGCACGACCACGTACGCTCGCATGCAGCAGCTCGCCAAGACAGATCCGGCTATGGCTAGGCGGCTCGATACGTTCGATCATCGAGTCCTTGAAGAACTGTATGATGTGGAGCACGACCCGGATTGTTTGAAGAATCTCATCCACGATCCCGCGCAAGAGCGATGTTGCCGAGCTACGCCACACGCTTGAACAATGGATGGAAAAGACGGTCGATCCTGTGCTAGATGTGTTTCGCCATCGCGACGATTTATCAATACGCGAGGCTTACATGAAAAAGGTAGAAAAAGAATCGGCCGATCGAGGTGGCCGCGCGGCGCGTAAGGCGAGAAAGGGAAAGCGCGCCGGCCGACGGGTAGACGCTAACTGATTTCTGTATCTCCAAGGAGCTTTGATGGCAGATTTGGTTGCATCGTGCCGCACGTGGGCTCTCTTTTTGCTGATCGCCGCGCTTCTTCCATCGTGGGCTTTTGCCGCCGACCGGCAGAGACTTGTTCGCCTTGGCAAGGCTACGAATTGAACAAACGACCGGCTCCGCGGCGAACCGACCCGCCCTGTGACAGCCAACGGTCTGCGTGGTAAACTCGATCGGATGAGCGCTCCTCCCCTCGGTTTTGGACTCATTGGATTCGGCGCCTGGGGCCGCTTCCATGCAGATGCAATCGCCAAAACCAACGGCGCAACACTAAAGGCGATCGCCGCCCGTTCCGAGACCAGCCGAAGCGCCGCCAAAGAGGCCTTTCCGCGGGCGGACATCTATGGCGATTACCGCCAGCTATTGGCCAGCGGCGACGTCGACGTTGTGGATATCGTCGTTCCCAGCCACTTGCACCATGAGATCGCCTCGGCAGCCCTCGCCGCCGGCAAACACTTGCTGCTCGAAAAGCCGATGGCCCTTTCGCTTTGCGAATGCGACGACTTGATCTCACTGGCACGCAAGCAAGAGCGCGTGTTTGCGGTCGGCCATGAGCTGAGGCTCTCTTCGCTGTGGGGTAAGGCAAAGGAATTGATTTCGTCCGGGTTCGTTGGCGAGCCGCAATACGTGCTCATCGAATTGTCGCGTCGCCCTTACCGGCAGGGCTCCGGTAGCTGGCGGTACGACATCGCCCGAGTCGGAAGTTGGATTCTCGAGGAGCCAATCCATTTCTTCGACCTTGCCCGTTGGTATTTAGCGGGCGTCGGCGATCCGCAAACCGTATATGCGACGGCAATCTCGCGGCAACCCGGTCATGCCGAGCTGAAAGACAATTTCACCGCGATCGTGCATTTCCCGCACGGCGCGTATGCGGTGATCTCGCAAACGCTGGCCGCGTTCGAACACCATCAAACGGTAAAAGTCACCGGCACGAAGGGTGCGCTGTGGGCCTCCTGGAGCGGTGCTAAAGACCGCACTCTGCACCCCACATTCTCGCTGCGCACATCCGATGGCGAACACGTTCAACAAATCAAGATCGACAAAATCACCGGCGAGGTGTTTGAGCTCGAAGATGAGATGGCCATGCTGGTCCGCGCAATACGCGAAGGCGGCGAACTCTCGTGCAGCGCCAACGACGGCCGCTGGTCCGTCGCCATGTGCCTCGCCGCACAGCAATCTGTCGAAACGGGCCGACCGGTTGCGATGAGTCAATTCTCATAGCATGATGTAGTCATCGTTAAAGCTCGACACAGGTATTATGCAACTACGATGCTGAACCAAATGATTCGCCGCGTGACTCTTCTCAATGCGTTGTTAATCTGCGTCACTTGTTTTGGGGTTGGAAGGCCACCGGCGGCCACCCGCTCTGAACCGGGTTCGGATATCAAGCTGGAGCGGGTGCCACCGATGTCGCCCCAACAATCATTGGAAAGTGCGGAAGTTGCTCCCGGATTTCGAATGGAGCTCGTCGCCTCGGAGCCGCTGGTAATAGATCCCATAGCGATGGCATTTGACGAGAGCGGCCGGCTGTACGTCGTGGAAATGCGCGACTACTCCGAGCAGGACAAGGCATACCTCGGCCGCATACGGATGCTTACGGACACAGATGGAGACGGCCGCTACGAAACGAGCAAAGTATTCGTAGATCATCTGTCGTGGCCGACGGCCGTTACTTGTTATGACGGCGGCCTGTTTATCGGCGATCCGCCCAACATTCGCTATTGCAAGGACACCAACGGCGACGGCGTGGCCGATGTAAACAAGGTGATTTTCACAGGCTTTAGCCGCACTAATGTTCAGGGCATGATGAATAGTCTTCAGTGGGGGCTCGATCATCGCATATATGGCACCTCCAGCACTACCGGCGGCAGGGTAAAGCGAGTGGTGCAGGGGACTCTGGACGAAGTTGTGCGAGGGTCTCAAGGCCCCGCACAGCAAGAACTTCGCAGACCGGACAACTCGAAGCCGTTCGATCTTCATGGCCGCGACTTCGCGATCAACCCCAAAACGCTCGCGATGTCTCCCCTGACCGGCGGAGGCCAGCACGGCATGTCGTTCAATCGTTGGGGTGACCGCTTTGTTTGCAGCAACAGCGATCACTTGCAAGCGATCGTGTTTGAGGAGCGTTACCTGGCCCGCAATCCCTACCAGTCGGTCATATCCGCACCGATCGATCGCTTCTGATGGTCCGCAGGCCGAGGTCTATCGCATTAGTCCTGTCGAAGCGTGGCGCATTGCCCGCACGAAACTGCGCGTGTCTGGTCTGGCGCCCGGTCCGATCGAGGGTGGCGGCCGAGCGGCAGGTTACTTCACCGGCGCGACAGGTGTCACGATTTACGAAGGTGGACTGTGGCCAAACAACAACGAGGAAATCGCGCTTACTGCCGATGTCGGCAGCAATCTGATTCACCGCAAGCGACTGACTCGTGACGGAGTGACCTATCGCGGTGATCGGATCGATAAAAACACCGAATTCGTTCGCGCTCGCGACATTTGGTTCCGCCCCGTGCAGATGGCGATCGGTCCGGAGGGCGGCTTGTACGTCGCCGACATGTATCGCGAAGTTATTGAGCACCCCTTAAGCTTGCCGGCCGTTCTCAAGAGGCAGCTCGATCTTACCAGCGGCAATGATAAAGGGCGGATCTATCGGATCGTGCCGGCCGATTATCACTACACGAAGCCGAAATTCTTTGACAACGCCACTGCCGCCGATTTGGTTGACGCACTCGATGATGCGAACCAGTGGCGGCGGATGACGGCTCTGCGGTTAATTTACGAGCGACAGGATGCGGCGATAGCCGACTTGGTTCGCGCCAACCTCGCCACATGCAAGCGCCCCGAGGGCCGCATCGCCTCGCTCTATGCAATGGATAGCTTGAACGGGCTCCATGACGCCGATCTCATTCGGGCGTTGGGGGATCCGCATCCGCAAGTTCGTCGCCACGCACTTCGACTCTCCGAGCCGCTTCTAGATAAGTCGGCTGTGGTGCGCGATAAAGCTTTGTCGCTCACGACCGATGACGATCCCGTCGTTCAATTCCAGCTCGCGCTCTCCCTCGGTGAGTGCCACGACGCAGCGGCAACGCACGCCCTCTCCAATATCTTGCTTCGCTCCGCGAAGCAGCGCGACATCGTGGATGCCGCGTTAACGTCAATCGTCAATCGGGCTGGCGGCGTGTTGAAACTCCTGCTGGCCGACAAAAAATGGTCTGCCGGCCAAGATGCCGAACCAATCCTGGCGGCGATCGTTGGCCAAATCGCCCGCCAGCGCCACGACGATGATCTCAACGCCTTAGTTGATCTGTTGAATCAACCTGATTCCAAACGGCTTTCTGCAAGCACCGCCGTTTTACTGAAAGCGCTAAGCCGACTGCCCGCTGATGTCTTAAGCGGCAACTCGCCTCAACTTGTAAAGTTGCGAGATTTACGCACGTCCGCCGCAAAGTCACTCGTGCGAGAGGCCCGACTTGTGCTGGAACAGCGAAACGCCTCGACCGCGGATCGGGTAGATGCTGTCGGAGACCTGGGTTTGGACAAATTCGACAACCAGCGCGAGATGCTCGAGCAACTCCTGTCGCCGCAACAGCCAGCGGCCATTCACGAGGCGGTGCTCTCGACGTGCGGCCAATTCGATTCGCCCACCGTCGCGGCTCTGATTCTGTCGCATTGGGAGCAATTTTCGCCCAGCGAGCGATCGCAGGCCACCGATTTGCTGCTGCGACGCGGCGCTTGGGCGCTGGCCCTTGTCCAACACCTTACGGCGGCCGGCGTTTCGCTCAACACGCTGGACCCTTCGCATATCGCCCGACTCGAACGCTATCCGTCGGCACAGGTCCGAGATATTGTGCGCAAGCTGCGCGGCCAAGGCGTCGCGAAAGACAGACAAAAAGTGTTCCAGGAATACCGCGACGGCGGGGCGCTCGCCGGCGGAGACCCGGCTCAAGGCAAGCCGGTCTTTGAAAAGAATTGTGCGACTTGCCATGAGGTCGGCGGCATCGGCCACCAAGTTGGCCCGAATCTGGCCTCTATGGTCAGCCGCGGAACGGAATCGGTTTTGTTCAACGTCTTGGCCCCCAACGCCGAGGTGGATCCACGGTTTATGGAGTACGTTGTCGCGACCACCAGCGGCCAGGTACTAAACGGTGTCGTCGCGGGCGAAACCTCAACCGCCGTCACCCTCCGCGGCGCCGACAACAAAACGACCACAATCCTGCGCGTGGATATCGACGACATCCACAGCACGGGCAAATCGCTCATGCCCGAGGGTTTTGAAAAGGTCATCGATAAAAAGGCCATGGCTAATTTATTGAATTTTCTGCAGCAATCGGCGGCGCCTCAGGGAGCAGCGAAATGACAGCTCGTAATTTCGGTTTACGGTTTTCCGGATGCAGCGACCCGAGCGGCTGGCGCCGTCCATCGCGGGTCATCGCGCCCCGCCAGAGCGTGCCGACGCTCCGAATCGCAAACCCGCAACTCACAATCCGCATTCCACGAGCGGCCCTAGTTTTCGTGCTCGCTGGCGTGGCCGCGTTGTTTACGTTTACAACCAACGCGAGCTTGGCTCTCGACCTACGCATCGCCACATTCAAAGTCGATGTCACGCCGCCGCCAGGCTCGCCGCTGTGCGATGGGCTCTGTCCGCCCGCAACCGGTGTGAACGATCCTCTTTCCGCTCGCGGGATCGTATTACAGGCTGACAAGCAAGTGCCGGTCGTGCTGGTGGCGTTCGATTGGGTCGGCATTGGCAATGAAGGCCATGATGCTTTCCGCAAAGCGATTGCCGACGCCTGCAAGACTCCGATGGATCGGGTTTGTGTCCATGCCCTTCATCAGCACGATGCGCCGGGTTGCGATTTCCTGGCCGAGAAAATTGCGGCCGAGGCTGGCATTCCCAATCAGCTTTTCCCGGTGGATTATTCGCGTGACGCGATCCGCCGTGTAGCCGTCGCGGCGGCTAGCGCCCAATCCCACCTCGAGCTGGTGACGCACGTCGGCTATGGCAAGGGCCTTGTTGAAAAAGTGGCGTCCTCCCGCCGCATTCTCGGGCCGAACGGCAAGGTAAAATATGCGCGCATGTCGGCCTGTAAGGACCCGGCCGGCCGCGCGCTTCCGGAGGGCCTGATCGATCCCTACGTGCGTATGCTGACCTTTTGGCACCACGACCGTCCGCTTGCGGTGCTTACTTACTATGCTACGCATCCGCAAAGCTATTACTACACAGGCAAGTGCAGCGCCGATTTCGTCGGCATGGCACGAGACGAGGCCGAGGCTGCCGAGAAGACGGGCCTGCACATCCACTTCAACGGCGCAGGCGGCAACATCGCCGCCGGGAAATATAACGATGGGTCGCACGCAATGCGCCCGATTCTGGCTCACCGACTTGCCGAGGGATTGAAGCGAGCTTGGGACGATACGAAGAAGATCTCGGTGGCCGATCTTACCTTCGACTGGGCCACGCGCGATGTGAAGCTGCCACTCGGCGAATGGTACGACGAAAAAGAGCAGGAGGCGACGCTACACAGCACATCCGAAAAACTGATCCCGCGTCTGCGTGCTGCTCGCAACATCGCGTGGGCCCAACGAGCTAAAGATGGCCCGCCGATTACCATCGCGCGCCTTCGGTTGGCACGGCGCGCGGCTCCGAGAAAGGGCAGGGCGCTCTGCGCCACCCTCTCCCACTGGGAGAGGGCAGGGTGAGGGTGCTTATTCCATCGATATCCTGCACATGCCCGGCGAGCTCTTCGTCGAGTACCAGCTCGCCGCGCAAAAGATGCGGCCCAACGCCTTTGTTTGCATGGCCGCCTACGGCGACTACGGCCCTGGCTATATCGGCACGTCAATCGCCTACTCCCAAGGCGGCTATGAAACCGGCTTCAGCACCCCAGTGTCGCGAGTCTCGCCGAGAGTGGAAGCCGTGTTGATGACGGCCATGCAGCACTTGCTGGAGTGATCGCATGGCGCCGCTTAGCGTTTTCCACGTACCTGCTTCAGATTGCGATCTAAAAACTCGTATGCCTCTTCACGTTCGGCATCGGGAAAATCGTGTGCGCTGTCGGGATGAACAACCCGCAATCGATCTGACTGGCCCAATAGCTCATAAACGGGCCGGGCGGCACTCAGCGCATCACGAACGCCTTCGACGTCGAAGTTGTCATCGTGCAGTGGGGCGTTGATGAACACGGCTCGCGGCGCGATTCCGGCCAGCACTTCCGCAAAATCGAACGGCACCTCGTCCGGCGAGTTGTGGTATTTGGTAGCGATGAGCGGCATGTAGCGCGGACTCGTCCAGCCACGCAAATCGCCGCCTTTGTATTTGTGGAAGCTGGTGAAACCGCAGGACGTGACGACGGCTTTTATACGCGGGTCGAAGACCGCGGTGAAGAGAGCGTTGTGGCCGCCGAGAGAGTGGCCAATCACGCCGATGCAACGGCGCTCGACTTCCGGCAGTGATTGCAGCAAATCGACCGCGCGCGTGTTGTCGTAAATCGCCTTCATCGTGCCGCTGATGTAGTTATCTGCGTCGAAGTTGTAATCGTTCGATTCACCGAACGATGGATAATCGGGCGAGAGCGTCACAAAGCCGCGCTTTGCCAATTCCTCGGCATAATGCAGCGTCGGCCGATCCGCGAGGCCGACCGGTGAATCCTTTCCATTGGGCGTTGTTTGATGCAGGCACAGCACGGCGGGTCGGCCGTTCGACGGGGAGAGCACGGCGCGCTCACCGCGGTCCGGGCTCAAAGGGATTTCCGGAGGACGAGGGAGCAGAAGCCATGCGTGCACACGTTTTTTCGCATCATCGGTGTGATAGGCGACTTTGCGGCGGATGTATCCATCCTCCTTGTGCTCTTCCAAAACCTGCACGTCGAGCGGCACCGGCAACGCCGGCCGCGGCAGCGGTCCCATCGCTTCTTCCATGCCGGCAATGATGTGAACGCGACGCTTCTGCCAGTCTGCCGGTGTACGAATGGGGACGCGAATGCCGTCAGGTTGCAGGTAATAGGAAAGATCTGCGTGTTCGGTGTAATGTGGTGACGGCGATTTGGATTCTTGGCCGACGACGAGGTTGCCTAGTAGCAATAACAGGAGAATACCCTTGCATGCGCCGCGGGCTTTGGGCGGGAGCGTTGCGCTATGAGTGTTCGTCATTCCTCGCTCGCGTTACGGGCAGCCCTGCGTCCACGCCGGGCGCCTCTTTGTGGCCGATTGTTCTTTTCACGGTTTTTCGCCGCTTGCTCGGATTTCGCCACGAATTCCGCGGGGCGCGCCGTGGCATATTGGGCCAACACCGCTTTGAGTTTGGCAGCCGCCTCGGCCTCAGCGCCGCTCAAATCGGCTAAATGCTTCGCCGACTGTTCCTCGAACGGGTCCTTCTTTAGATCATAGAATCGCCCACTGCGATACAGTTTGTAGTCCTTTGTTGTCACACACTCACGAATCGGCGGAACCCCCTCCTTGGCATACCACGTATAAATCCACTCGCGCGGTTTCCCCTTTTCACCTTTTAGCTGAGGCCAAAAGCTATGCCCATCGATCGATAGCGACGCTGGCACCTTTGCGCCGCCGGCATCGCACAGAGTAGGCAGAAAATCGGTGCTGTCAATGAGATCGTCGTTCACGCTGCCGGCTGGTACGTGCCCGGGCCAGTTGGCGAGGAGCGGCACGTGCATCCCGCGAGCATTCGTTAATCCTTTGCCGCCGGCATACGCGGTGCCATTGAGCCTCGAATTCACGCCTTTCCCGGTGCCATTATCCCCCAGGAATATTATCAGCGTATTGTCGCGAATACCGAGCTCATCGACCTTCGCCACGACACGTCCCACCATCTTGTCCATGTAGGCAACCATGTCGGCGAAGTGCTTCACATTTTTGCCAGCCTTCTCATTGCTCGCCTTCGGGTCCCAATCTGGGCTGTCCGGCGTCGGCTGGTAGGGCGCGTGCGTGAGGATCATCGGATAGTAGAAGAAAAACGGCTCCGACTTGTGCCGCGTAATGAAGTCGAGTGCGAAATCATTAACAAGCGTTGGGCCGTATTCTCCGTTGTGAAAGTCGCGCTCTTCACCGTTGTACTCCAGCCCGGGGTTCGCGTACCGTGGCGGCCGGCGCGTGTGTTGCCAAAGGCATGACTCGTCGAAGCCGAAGCGTTGCGGCAGGTCTTTGTCGTGGCCGAGTTGCCATTTGCCGGCGATTCCAGTGACGTACCCCGCCTGCTTGAGGAGATTGCCAAAGGTCGTGGCTTTCGGATCCATCGTACCGAATTCAATGTAATTGCGGGCGTTCGACATGCCGGTCATGAGTTGTACTCGAGTGGGTGTGCAAAGCGGCTGCACATTGCAGCGTTCGAACCGCATCCCCGTAGCGGCGAGTCGATCGAGCTGCGGCGTTTTGTATGTCTGGCCGCCATCGGCACCGAGCGTTTCATAACCCAGGTCGTCAGCCATGATCAGAATGATATTGGGCTTGCGGCCTTCTGCCGCAAGACCGTTATGGCTAAAAAATGCGACGGCGAGCAGTGCAGGCAGCATGATGCGAAACATGATTGTTCTTTCAGGGTTGCTAAGTGTAGCCTCTCGCCCCGCGAGAGGGTTTCCACTCGCAGAGTGAGCCGAATATACTCAATTTGAGCCACTTCCGGGCTATGCGCCAGGCTTTACATCGTACTTGGCGGAGTCCACAATCGCTACTACGAAAGCCGATTGTCCTAGATGCGGCTTTGGAGGGGAATTCATACAGCCCCGCGTCGAGCGACTCATTTCAATCCAATTCCGTGTAGTCCGGGCATTAGGAAACTCTATGCTATACCGCGTATTATTAGCGCTGTTTGCGATCGTTATCGCCATTCCGGTCGCCGCTGCCGACCGACCGAATATCCTATTCATTTGCGTCGATGACCTGAAGCCGCTACTGGGATGCTACGGCGATCAGGCCGTTAAGTCACCCAACATCGATCGATTAGCTGCCCGCGGCATCCGGTTCGATCGCGCATATTGCAATCAGGCTGTGTGTGCCCCCTCGCGCAATTCGCTGCTAACGGGCCTGCGCCCGCAATCGATCGGCATTTACGACTTGGGGACGAACTTCCGCCAAGCCGTGCCCGACGCTGTCACGCTACCGCAATACTTTATGGACCACGGCTATCGCACAGAAGGTTTAGGCAAAGTCTACCACCGGGGCCACGGCAACCACGACGACGCGGCCTCCTGGAGCGTGCCGCATTGGGACGCAGATATCATCCACTATGCGCTGAGACAGAACCGAGCGACCCCTGAACAAACTCGCGAAGCTGCGTTATTTTCCAACGTGCCAGGCGCAAAGGCCAAAGCGCTGCCGCGGGGCCCCGCCTACGAGTCGGCCGACGTGCCTGATAATACATATCCCGACGGCCAATTGGCCGATGAAGCGATTCATCGGCTGCAAAACGTAGCGAAGACGCCGGACACACCGTTCTTTATCGCTCTCGGTTTTTTGAAACCGCACCTGCCATTTTGCGCGCAAAAAAGTATTGGGACTTGTACGACCCCGCCAGTCTGACTTTAGCAGAACGGCGCACGCCGCCGGATGGCGCGCCACCCTACGCCCCTACGAACTGGGGCGAGCTGCGAAACTACTATGACATTCCGGAAGTCGGACCAGTCTCTGACGCCATGGCGCGCAAATTGATCCACGGCTATCACGCCGCGGTTAGCTTTTCAGACGCCCAAATCGGCCGCGTGATCGATGCGCTGGACAAAACCGGCCTTTCAAAGAACACGATCATCGTGCTTTGGGGCGACCACGGCTGGCATCTCGGCGATCACGGCATGTGGTGCAAACATACGAATTACGAGGAAGCGGCGCATATTCCGCTCATCGTAGTCGATCCGCGCATCAACAATGGCGGGGCCCATTCAGAATCGCTTGTGGAATCCGTGGATATTTATCCGACGCTGTGCAAACTTGCCGGCCTGCCCGCGCCTAAAGGCCTCGACGGTTCAAGCTTTGCAGCGGTTATCAAGAACCCGTCGGCTCTTACCAAGGACGCCATCTTGCACGTGTTCCCGCGCGGGAAGCGACTGGGCCGCGCCGTTCGCACCGCACGCTATCGGCTTGTGGAATGGAAGCAACCGGGTGCCAGCCCGCAGACTGCGGAGTTCGAGCTGTACGATTACGAGGCAGATCCTAGTGAAAATAAGAACTTGGCGACCGACAAGCCCGAGGTGGTGAACGAATTGCGAGCAATCTTGGATAATCAGCCAGAGGCGAAGCCGCAAATTCACACCGCAAAGTCGAGCGGCGAGACCAAGTCGGCTAAACAAAAGAAGAGCGCCAGAACGCGCAGCGCTTCCTGACACACGCAGCGCAAGTTTCGTCGATCACTTTGAGCCGCTACGCAAACAGCGCCGTAGCCGCCTGCGCCTTCACCAGCTCGCGCGGCTGGTTGAGATGATTGAAGACAATCGTCTCAGGATGTATTCCCAGCGCGTGGTAAATTGTGGCGAGAACCTCAGTTGGATGGACTGGGTTCTCTAGCGGCGACGAGCCTGTCGCATCGCTCTTACCGTGTACGTAGCCGCGTTTGAGGCCGGCACCCGCCATCACGGCCGTATAGCAGTACGGCCAATGATCGCGGCCGTCCGCGCTGTTACCGTTGCCCGAAGTGCTCACACCCTTTTGCGGGCTGCGGCCGAATTCGCCAATCGCGACCAGCAGCGTGTTTTCGAGCATGCCGTGCTTGTCCATGTCATCGATGAGCGCCGACAAGCCTACATCGAGCAACGGCCCAGATTGGTTCTTCATCCGCTTCGTTAAGTCGGAATGATGGTCCCACGAATGGTTATCGGAGTTGGCCACCTTGGGCCAAATCACCTCGACCACCCGCGTGCCCGCCTCGATCAACCGCCGGGCCAGCAGGCAGCTTTGGCCAAACGTGTTGCGGCCATACATATCGCGAGTTGCATCCGGTTCCTGCGAAAGGTCGAACGCATCGCGAGCCCGGCCCGAAGTTACCAGGCTTAGCGCCCTTTGATAGTACTCGTCCAAATGTTCTTTTTCAACGGCTTTCTCCACCGCCGGCATTTGGGCATCAATCACATCGCGTAACTTCGCCCGCCGCTCCATCCGGACCGCAAATACGTCGGGCCGCATCTTGAGGTCGTCGATCTTGATGTGGTTCATCTTGTTCATGTCCATGTCGTCGCCATCAGGATACAGCGTGTATGGATCATATCCCTTTCCCAGAAAGCCGGCCGAGCCGCCTTTGCCCACCACGTTGCTCTCCTGCAGCGGCCGCGGCAGCATTACGAACGGCAACATCGGCTCCGTAGGTGGTTTCAACCGCACGATTTGCGAGCCGAAATTCGGAAAGTCCTGACCGTTCGGCGGCTCAAGTTGCCCAGAGGGGCTGACCTTGTCGGTCGTGTAACCCGTCATCATTTGATAGATGGCGGCAGTGTGATTGAATAATCCGTTCGGCGTGTAGCTCATCGAGCGGATCATCGTGAACCGGTCGTTCATCTGGGCGAGCTTCGGCAGGATTTCCGTAAAGCTAACGCCCGGCAACTTCGTGCCGATGTTCTTGAACACGCTGCGGATGTTCTCCGCCGCATCAGGCTTCGGGTCCCACAGATCAAGGTGGCTCGGCCCACCTTGCAGGTACACCATGATGACGCTTTTGGCTTTTCCCCAACCCGGCCCGCCGCCCGCGGCCCCCTGCGCACCGGCCTGGGCCGCCTGCAATTTCAGCAGCGACCCAAGCGATAAGCCGAGCATCCCTGCGCCGCCCACTCGCAGCAAATCGCGCCGGCTCGGCCGCAAGTGAGCGTCGCACAAATCCTTGCCCTTCGAACCAATGATTCGGAACATGGCGGACCCTTCGCGTGTTGCATTTTCCCTGCCGAGGGTTTGTCATCGGCGTGGGATAAATTCTGTTAGTGATTATACAAAAACGCCGGATTGTTGATCAGCGCCCACACGACGTCCTGGGCGACAGTTAACCGTCTATTCTTAAGCTGCTCTTCGCTGAGCTCAACCGCACGTCGCATTTGCTGCAACTTTCCGTCCATCGGTAGCGGCTGTTGTGAAGCCGCAAGTTTTGCTTCAAGCTGTTTCATGTGCGTGTCTTCGCCAGCCGGCTGCTCGGCGGCCATCAACGCGGCCTGAAGCTTCGCATGCGTTTTGTCTTCTTTGCGGACTGCGGCTAGCAGGATCTGCCGATCGGCATCGGTGCGCTTGTCGGCAGCCTTGGCAAGCACGGCTGCAACATTTGCCGGCAAACCAAATTTCAGCGGCGAAGTGCCGTCGGTCACCGAGATGCGAAACTTGCCGAGCGAGTGTTGCCCGCCCTGGAAATTCTGATAGATCACTAGTTCGATGTTGCGGTTCTTAACAGCATCAAGCGGTATTTCCAGTTGAAACGCCGCGGACTGGTCCCGGCCAATTTGCGGCGCAATCGCCCAGCCATTCTCGGTTTGGGCGGTCGTATTGCCATCGATCGCATCGCGCACGCTGAAGCCGGCTTGGCTGAAGGTGGCCTTAGGCTTCCGCAACTTGATGTCGGCGGCATTCGCGCCGTCCGCCGAGAACAGGCGAATCGCGTCGATCGGCAGCACTGCTTGAGCGTCATCTACATAAATCCGCAAGCCGGTTAATTCGGCTTCGGCAAGGATGCTGATCGGCGTGGCCGTGCTGCCGCCACTTCCGGCGGGCAGCGTGCGACGCGCCGAGCGAGTGGCGTCGAAGGCCGGCGTCTTGGCCGTGGTCCATTGCACCGTGAACGTCACGGCCGAACGGATGCCCGTCACAATTTCCAGCAGATACGTGCCAGCCGGTTCTTTCAAGGTGGTTTTCATCCCAACCGGCTGGCCGTTGCCGAACAGATGTCGCATCCCGGCGTCGGCGACGACTCTCGCCCCATTCTCGCTTTGCCAGCCGTCATCCGGACCGGAGAAATCCCAGCTTCGCACGAGCTTCATCGGCCCGGCTGCTGGCAGCAAGTGGGCAGCAAATTCCGTGACCACAAAATTGCCGTCTGGAGCGCGCCCCGGTCCGCGATTGGCGAGCCGATCGTCTGCGAGAGCATCCAGCCGAATGCCAGTGACCTTATCAATCGGCAGCGGCGCCACGATGCGATAGGCGCCTTGCGCCTTGTCGCCGTCGACAAAGATCGAGCCATCGGTCTGACGGGCAAAGCGAGCCTGATACGTGGCGCCCATTTCGAGCGATTCGAGCGGATACCAACGCGTCTTGCGCTTCTGCGACTTTTCAAACTGAGGCAGCTTTGCCAACAGCTTTTTCTCATTATCGGCTAGCGCCGCTCGAGCCCTGGCGACTCGCTCCTGCCGCTCCTTTTCGGCGCGAGGCTGGCGAAGCTTCGCAATTTCACGATAGGCATCTAGCTCGGTCTGCAGACTAGCGATGCGGTTCTGGCGTTCGATTTCCAACTGCGCGAGTTTCGGGCCAAGTTCTTTCTCGTAAGCGTTCAGGTCGGCGACAAGCTTAGCGTGCTCGGCATCCAACTGCTGAAACATGCTCGTGGCCGCGGCGACTTCATCAGGTTTCCCCGGCCGGCTTAGAAACCGCAGAAACAGCTGCTTGACCACTTCGCCGTTGTCGTTGACGCTAGCCACCAACCTGGCGATGGCATTTTCCGGGTCGCTGATCGCATTGCCCACAGTGGGGCCGCTTACCAAAGCCATCACCGGCCCCAGCTGCAAGTTGCTCGAGCGCTCACATTCACAGGCACTTTCGCGTGCCGGCCGACCCAGATTGCCGAGGAACCCGTCCGGCAGTTCGACGCCCACGTCTGGCAGCGTCGCCGCCCGCGTTCCAGGCGCCACGCCAGCGAACGACGATGTCGCTCCCGTTGCCCGGTAGATCGCATCGTAAAGCACCTCTGCGGGCAGCCGCCGCGCCCTGGCGTGCGAGAAGTTGATCTGATCGTCTTCATTCCATTTGTTGGTTGCCACCGATAACTGGTACGTACGCGACTTGCAAATGAGCGTCATAATGTGCCGCGTGTTGAAGCCGCTCTTAATGAACTCGCCCGTGAGATAATCCAGTAGCTCCGGGTTAGTTGGCGGATTGCCGGCCCGGATGTCGTCCAGCGGCTCGATGATGCCGCGCCCGTTAAGATAACCCCATAACCGATTCACGTAGCTTTTTGCGAAGTAGGGGTTATCGGGCGAAGTGATCCAGTTCGCCAGTTCTTCGCGCCGCGTCAGCGGTTTTGCGGGCTTTTCCTGCTGTTGTGCTTTGGTCTCCACAGCTAACTGTGCGCGGGTCCGCGAACTGGACTGCGCGTGAGCAACTCGAGCTCGCACTTCATGTTTGATTTCAAATGGAAACGAAGGCGTCATCACCGCGCCGGTGCGAATATGGGTGACTTCCCCTTGGCCCCCATCGGAAACATCTTCGTACAGCGGCTGGCCCGCTTCCACGGCCGACCCGCCGATGACCGAATCGCCGCTCGCCGGGTCTTTCGTAAGCTGCACTTTCGCAAAGTACGCCGCCAGGTGGTAATATTGGTCCTGCGTCCAGCGCTCAAACGGATGATCATGGCACTTGTTGCAATTGAACCGCGTCGCCAGGAACAAGTGCGTCGTATTCTCCATCAGCGCCTGTGGTGTTCGCAGCGTTTTGAAATACGATGCCGGGGGGTTCTCCTTCGTTGAACCGCTGGCCGTGAGAATCTTGTGGACGAACTGGTCGTACGGGGTGTTGGCGGCGAGTTCACCGCGAATCCAGTTGCGCAGGGCCGTAGCGCCCTCGAGGCCGAGGAACTTGCGATTGACCATCAATAAATCGGCCCATTTGTTGGTCCAGTAATCGATGTAGTCGTCGTTGCCGACAAGCTTGTCGATCAGCGCATCGCGCTTCACCTTTGTATCGCGAGAATCATCGACAAATGTCTGAATCTGGTCCGGCGTTGGCGGCAGGCCGGTGAGGTCGAGGTACACGCGGCGCACGAACTCGTAGTCGTTTGTCAGCGGCGACGGCAGCGTCTTGGTCCGCTTGAGCTTTGCCGCCACCAGTTCATCAATGGGGTTGTTGACGGGTGGATTCTTCCAGGCGAATCCTCTCCGGTCGCCCATCACCGTTAGCGTCGTCGCTGCGTATTTTCCTTCGTAACGGACCAAGGCGGCTGCTTCGCCACGCCGAAGCGATTCGAGCAAGCCGAATTGTCCCGGCAACGTTTTCACAATATCTGTGTTGCCGCTTTCCACAAAAGCTTCGCGGGTGACATCGCGCTCGCTGCCATCCGCGTACGTCGCCACAACGCGCACCTGCTGCCGGGCACCGATTGTTTCCACAACGGGATTGTTGGGCGTCACCTTGATAGCCGTCACGCGCGGCGTCGCCAGGTTGAGCTGCGCTCCGCCGGCAATCCACGCGCGAATCGTCTCGTAATACACGCTACCCGGCTTTACCACCTGGCCGCCCGTGTGCGGCACGGCTGCCGTGGGCTTTAGTAGCATGAGGCTTTGGGCCGGCGAGGCCACATTCACCCGCCGCGATGCCAAATCATCCGTCAATGCCCGCTCGTCCAGAACCGGGTCATAGCCGCGGAGCGATAGTTTGAAGCCGTTCTTGCCTTTTTGTGCCCCATGGCACGTTCCGGCATTACATCCGGCGCGGGCAATGATCGGCGCGACATCGCGGACAAAATCGGGAACCGGCGGCTTGTCGAGGGCAATCACTTGCACATCGATGCTCGCCGTTTTTCCACCCAAGGCGACGGTCAATAGTCCGTGTCCATTGTCGCTGGGCGTCACCACGCCAGTCGAATTCACATGAGCAACGGGCGCGGATAGTTTGAATGTTACCTGGCGGGTAACATCAATTTTCGCACCAGACTCGAAATCGGCCATCACTACAACTTGCGCATACCGGGCGGGGCCATCCAATAGAATGGCCGCAGGCTCCACGGCCAGGCTCTTCACCGCATCACCGGCCGGCAAGGCCGGCTCAGTAGGCAACGCTGCTTCTGCCTGCACAAGTGGATGACTGCCTTTTTTGGCGATGGCTTGAACATCGTCCTTCTTGATCTCGACCGGCACGAACGCGGTTACAAGTGCCGCCTTTTGTGTATCGTAGAGTCGTACTTTTCCATCGCCGCCGGCCGCGGCAACCCGGTCGCCCTTTGGACTCAACGAAACAGCGTACACGCCTCCTTCGGCCACTTCCCACTGCGCCAGTGTTTTAACACCTTGCTCAAAGTGTTTGTGCAGTTGTGCCGTTTCACCGGCCGACCGCGCCTGCAGCGGCTTGTTGAGAATGGCCTGAATCGTATCGGGAATCTTCGGCGCTGGCTCCATCTGATACACATGGACATGACCGTGGCCATCCAGGCTGCTGCCCGCGGCGATCACTCGGCCATCGCGCGTGACATCGACGCTGAACACGCGGCCGGGCAGCGACGGCAACTCCCACAACAGGTTCGCATCGTCGCCAATCTGTCGAGGAGTCACGCGGTTCATTCGGTAAATCCGCGGTGTGCCGTCGGAGCCGCCGAACAGAATCTCATCGCGAAGCGGATGCGCCTGCACGCTCTGAATGCCGCCCTTAAGGGCGCCTGGCGTAATCGACGTGACGTTATCGACAAATCGCTGAGTCGCCACTTCGATCAGCTTGGCCGACATGTCCCGGCCGACCGACACTAAATGGCTGCCGTCAACCGAAAACGCTGTGCCCAAAACCCAATCGTCGTGCGCCGTTTGATATAACACCTGGGCGCCGGTTTCGGCATCAATCACGCGCACCGACTTATCCGTGCATCCAAAAGCCACACGCTTTCCGTCGGGCGACCACGACACTCCAAAAACCGAATCGTTCGTAACAGGAACTGATAGGATCAGCTTGTGTCCGGCAACGTCCCATATTTGGACTTCGCCCGAGCGTGCGGGCCGGCCACCGGTGACCGCGAGCTTCGTGCCATCCGGCGAAAAGCGAACCGATTCAATTCGCTCGGCCATGCCCACCAGCCGCGCCATAAGACCGCTGCCATCCGCTTTGTGCAACAGCACTTCATGGTAACCGGCAACGGCCAGCAGCTCGCCGTTCGGCGACCAATCCAGCGACGTGATCACGGGCGGCCCGCTGTAAACGGGCGGGTGCGTAGCGTCGATCGGCGGAGTATTATCAGGCGGTGTGTCGTCCTTTGCCCCTTGTTCGATCCACCGCCGAATCAGGTCGATGTCGCTCGCCGCCAGCGGCGGCTTGTCTTTCGGCATCGCCGCTTCGCCTTTGTCCAGCGTGATTTGTTCAAGCAGATAACTTTCATCGGGCTTGCCCGGCACAACGGCCGGCGAACCGCTTTCTCCAGCTCCCAGCAGGTTCTTGAATACTGTGAAATCCAGCTTCCCGCTGGCCTTGGCCGGCTGGTGACAGCCTTGGCAATTCGCCTGAAGAATGGGCAGCACCCGATCGTGGTAACTAATCGCCTTCGTGTTCTCGGCTGCCACCGACGCTGAAGCTGGAGATTTCACCGACTTGTCTTCGGCGACCGCAACATGCGCAACGAAAAACCAAGCCGCTGCCAGGGCGGCAATTTGCCCGAGTGGCAACCAACGGAACCGATTCAGACGTGACATCCAACTGGCTCCTTGAGGTGGGATTGCAGGAGTCATCTAGCAGGACAGGGAGGGTGTTCTGTTTGATATTAGTCGATAGCGGCCTCGAATCAAAGTCTTAGACCCGGCCAACTTATTGTAACAGTGTATCAAAGTCACGCAACCACTTCGCCATTCGCTGTGCCGCGTCGATAACGTACACGTCCGCGCGATGGGCGGCCAGCAGCGAAAGGCCGAAAGGTGCCCCATCGACGGAGCCCAATGGCACCGATACCTGCGGCAACCGCCCAACACCCGCGATCGCATTTACGGACAGCGTGCGGCGATAGTAGTCGCTATTGCGCTCATAGGCTTTTGATCCTTTCCGCGGGACGATCGCCGGCGCTGTCGGCAAGCACAGCAAATCGCCAGATCCTAGCGCGGTCCTCAGTTGATCGAAATGATGCTCGCGCAATCCAATCGACTCGTCCACGCGCGTTCGATCGAGCTTCTTGATGAACTCGAGCCCAGCCGCCAAGGCAGGGCCGAATGACGGCCGCGCCTCCGCGATCCAACCTCCCAAGCAGCTTTCAAACTCGGTGCCTTGCAGCACGCGATAGATGGTCAGCCATGTCGCTAGGTCGGCCGCTCGGACATCGCCGCACAGGTCGCCAAGCGAGGTCTCGCAAACTCGCCCGCCGAAAACGCTGCGGATGTGCTCGATCGGCCCGTCGAGCACTTGCCGAATATGGGGATCGGTCATTTCAAATGCTTCACGCACCAAGTGAAGCGTCCTTGGCGACGAAGCGCCGACCCCCGAGGTGTCAGTCGCGAGCAGGACGCCAGCGACTTGTTGCAACACTTCGCCGTTGCGCGCAAATGCGCCCACCGTATCCAGCGTTGGCGCAAACGGCATGACGCCCGCGACCGAAATCAAGCCGTGCGATGGCCGCCATCCCCAAATGCCGCAATTGCTTGCCGGCACGCGCACTGAACCGCCCGTATCAGTGCCGAGCGCGAAGTCCACCAGTCCACACGCCACTGCGGATGCAGAGCCGCTCGAGGAGCCACCCGGCACACGATCGGGCGCCGCCGGGTTAAGTGGCGTGCCGTAATGATGGTTTTCACCCAGCAGACTGAATGCGAGCTCATCGGTAACCGATTTTCCTTCGCATTGCGCACCGGCGGCCAGCAGTTGTTCCACACACACCGCGGAAACGCTTGCTGGCGGATGCGTTGCCAACCAAGTCGGATTACCACAACCGGTGCGATGGCCAGCAACGTCAATGAGATCCTTGACGGCGAATCGCAGGCCGCTAAGCTGGCCGTCCTTGGTTGCCGGAAGCGTGAACTTCTCGACAAACGCCCCGGACTCCTTTACAGAAATTGCTCGCATCGCCGACCGTTATACCAAATCGTTGCGCTACCGCTTGCGGTTTAGCTACAATTGCCATTAACTTGAATCGTTCTCACCGCGCGACAATTTAACCGTTCCTTCCGCGAAATCACACGGGTCAACCATGGGTATACGCTTCAAGAACCTCGCCGACGACGCCAAAACCCGCATCCGTGAAGTACCCGCAACCGAAGCGAGCCAGCAACAGGCCCAGGGGGCCGTTCTCATCGATGTTCGCGAGAGCGACGAATTTGCCGCCGGCCATATTCCAGGCGCCATCCATCTCAGCAAAGGTGTGCTGGAGCTGCGAATCGAAGAAACAGTCCCCAACACATCGACACCGATCATGTGTTACTGCGGCGGCGGGTCTCGGTCGGCCCTCGCGGCTGACAACTTGCAAAAAATGGGCTACTCCAACGTCGCGTCGATGGCAGGCGGCTTCAAGGCCTGGAAGAATGACGGACTACCGACCTCGTAATCTCCGGACGCTCGTCGAGATCGGGAAGCATGAACGACGACTGCTGGCCTAGAATCGACGTACTTGTGTTGGCTTCAACTCTACTCTTGTTTACTTCCAATGCATTGGCACAGGATGTGCCGCCTTCGTCCAAACCACCGCAAATCCCATTCGGCGTCGACGCCTTCACCCAATGGAAGCGCTTGGGCCTATCTGCGCATACACGGCGGGCGGAAACACGGTCGTCTTCGACGATCCTCGGGCCATTCCCAAAGCCCGGCGGACACAGAATGTTGAACTGCTGCCGCCCGTCCATGTCGTCGAAACCTCGAACCGCCGCTGGCGGGATGATGAGTTCCTGTTGCCGCCGCGGCTTACGCGCGGGCTTGAGAAAATTCGTGTGAGCTGCGAATTTGTTCCCGTTCAAGTTCCACTGTTCCCCGGACATCCGCTGCAGAATGAAGCATGGAACGAATTCCGCTTTTGGGTCTACTGCTTTGTAATGCCGGGCAACGAAGAACGGAACACTAATCACCATTAATCTCCTTTGTTATTAGTGATTATTATCGAGGGTTCGAGTTCCTATTCAAACCGGGCACTGTACGATTATAATAATTCGATCTTCGAAATAAATCCGATTCTCTAATACCGCGTTTGCAATGCGATTAATTAAAACGACTTGTTTTGTTTCGACTGCATGCGTATCGCTGCTCATGTTCACCGGGCCAGCTCGTGCGGCCGAATCGTCGGGCACATCTCGTGGAGACCAGATGATCGCCGCCTACTTCCGCAGCGAAACACAGAAGCTTGCAAAAGCCTCGCTTGCCGATGTGAAAACCTGGGGCGACTGGACCAGCCGCCGTGAGTCGTACCGCCAGCAGCTGCGTGAGATGTTGGGCCTTGATCCGCTTCCCGAACGCACGCCGCTGCAGGCGGTGATCACCGGGACGCTGGAGCGCGACGACTTCAAGGTCGAAAAGTTATACTTCCAGTCTCGTCCACGCTTGTATGTCACGGGGAATCTGTACCTCCCCAAAAAACAGTCTGGGCCGGTACCGGCGATCCTGTATGTTTGCGGTCATAGCGCATCGAAAAAGAACGGTGTCAGCTTCGGTAACAAAACCAGGTATCAGCACCACGGCGCATGGTTCGCTCGCAATGGGTACGCGTGCCTTGTAATCGACACGTTGCAACTCGGCGAGATCGAAGGGATCCACCACGGCACGTATCGCGAAAACATGTGGTGGTGGAATGCTCGCGGTTACACGCCGGCCGGTGTCGAGGCTTGGAACTCGATCCGCGCGATCGACTATCTGGTTTCGCGGCCGGAAGTCGATCCGGATCGCATCGGCATGACCGGCCGCTCGGGCGGCGGCGCTTATACCTGGTTTACCACCGCGCTCGACGACCGCATCAAAGCTGCCGTGCCGGTCGCCGGCATTACCGACCTGAAGAATCATGTCGTCGATGGCTGCGTCGAGCATCACTGCGACTGCATGTATCTCGTCAACACATACCGTTGGGATTACCCGCAAGTCGCCGCCTTGGCGGCGCCGCGGCCGCTCCTAATCTCGAATACCGACCGCGACAAGCTATTCCCATTCGATGGTGTCGTCGACGTTTACCAAAAGGTTCGCCATTTGTACGAGCTCGATAACAAGGGCGACGACATCGCGCTGCAGATGGCCGCAGGGCCACACGAAGATTTGCAAGTGCTGCAGTTCTACGCGTTGCAATGGTTCAACCAGCATCTCAAAGGTGAGAATCCGCTTATCGAATCGGCTGCCAAAGACTTTTTCAAACCGGAAGAGCTCAAAGTCTTCGATGAGTTGCCCGCCGACCAGATCAATACGCGCATCCAAGAATCGTTCGTCCCCAAAGCCCCGCAGCCCGAGCCACCGGCATCAAAAGCCGAATGGGAAGCGCAGCGCGACCGATGGATGACCGCCCTGCGCGAAAAATGCTTCCGCGGTTGGCCCTCCGCGGCGGATGCGAAGCCGCCGCAAGTCCGACGCGCGTTCGTCGCGACGTCGGGCGACGCGGCCTTTAGCGCTTACGATTTTGAGAGTCAGCCGCAGATCACCCTGCGACTTTACCTCCTACTGCCGAAAGACGTCCCGCCGGCAAAGCTGCCGCGCGTTGCGCTGCGCGTGCTCCATGCGGCCGATTGGCAGGATTTTTTAGCCGCGATGCAAATCAAATTCCCCCAGCAACTTGCCGGCGAGCGGCTTCCCAAGCCCGATGAGGCAAACTATTCGGTCTTGCAACAGGCGCTGTCGGCAAATGCGGGCGTGACATTCATTGCGCCTCGCGGTATCGGACCCACGCAATGGTCCTCCAACCGGACGAAGCAAACTCACATCCGCCGGCGCTTCATGCTCTTGGGCCAAACGCTGGACGGCATGCGAGTGTGGGACGTTCGGCGCGCGATTCAGGCTCTGCGCCGATCGACGGCATGGGTGACGTCCCATTGACGCTCATGGGTGACCGCGAAATGAGCGGCATCGCGCTCTATGCAGCATTGTTCGAACCCAAGATTGACTCGGTAGAAGTGAATGGCCTGCCGCAGTCTCATCGTAATGGCCCAGACTTTCTCAACGTCCAGCGGTTTCTCGATGCGCCGCAGACCGTCGCGATGGTGGCCGAGAAATCGCACATCGGGATCGCTCCTCAAGGCGACGACGCCTGGCAATACCCATTGGCGGTTGCTAAAAAACTTGGCTGGGACCACCGAATCGATATTCGACCGGCGTGGAACGAATATGGTAGTGCAAAACATGCGAGGGCCCGATGAGTATTCCTACGCTACGCTTCTCAAGCGGTGCACAGATGCCCGTCCTTGGCCTCGGCATGTGGAAAGTCGATCAATCGGCCGCGCCTGCGCTCGTGGAAAACGCCGTCCGCGTCGGCTACCGCCACTTCGACTGTGCGAGCGACTATGGAAACGAAGCCGAAGTTGGCATCGGCCTCCAAAACGTTTTTCGCTCGGCGACAGCTCGCCGCGAAGACCTTTGGATCACGTCGAAGCTGTGGAATACCAATCATGCGCCCGAGCATGTTCGGCCAGCCTGCGAGCGCTCGCTCCGCGACTTGAAGCTCGACTACCTCGATTTGTACCTGATTCACTTCCCTATTGCGCTAGAGTACGTGCCGGAGAAGCGCTATCCGGCCGGCTGGTTTGCCGACCCGGACGCCCCTGAGCCGCGAATGAAGCCGGCCCGCGTGCCGATTTCCGAAACCTGGCGGGCGATGGAGGAACTCTGCCGAGCGGGGTTGGTTAAAAATATCGGGGTAGCGAATTTCAATATCAGCCTGTTGCGCGATATGCTGGCGTACGCAGCGTTGCCGCCCGCCGTCCTGCAGGTTGAAATGCACCCGTATCTCACCCAGTCAAAGCTCGTGCGGTTTTGCCAATTGGAGAAGATCGCTGTCACTGCGTTTTCGCCGCTCGGTGCGCCGTCGTATGTTCCGCTCGGTATGGCGACGGAGAAAGATTCCGTATTAAACGAACGAGTCGTGCGCGATGCGGCCGCCCATCACGCTAAAACCCCCGCTCAGATTGTGCTCCGCTGGGCGGTCCAGCGCGGCACCGCGGCAATTCCCAAAACAAGCCGGCCCGAGCGGCTCCGCGAAAACGTGGCCATCTTTAATTTCGAACTGTCGGCTCCCGAAATGGACGCAATCAGCTCGCTGGACCGCAACCGCCGCTTCAACGACCCCGGCGTCTTTTGTGAGAAAGCCTTCAATACATTTTTCCCGATCTACGAATAGTCACCGGGAGCACGACGCCCCCGCCGAGCTTCACCACAGGCTTGGCGAGAGACTCGCGCTCCCAAATACGGAGCATGCAATCATGCAAGACCAAGCGATTAAAATGGCACCAATTTTCGTTGCCGGCCAACAGACCGATTACGAATATTCCTTTCCATTGGCACTTCAATGCAGCACTCCAGGCGTCTCGCTTGCTGCAGCCACAACGTGGGTGCGGGCTCACCGCGACGAACTGTTAGACAAAGCCTCCCAGCATGGCGCGATTTTGTTTCGCGGTCTGCCGCTGAACTCACCCGAGGATTGCGATAACTTTGTCGCCGCCTTTGGCCTCACAAACTTCCCTTACGTCGAATCGCTCTCCAACGCCGTGCGCGTCAACTACACCGAGCGCATCTTCTCAGCGAATGAAGCACCGCCCGATGTCACCATTTACTTCCACCATGAAATGGCTCAAACGCCAATCTATCCCGCAAAGCTGTTTTTCTTTTGTCAACAGGCGGCAGAAGAGGGTGGCGAGACGCCGCTTTGCCGGTCCGACGTTTTGTTCGAACGGCTTGCCAGGAAATGTCCAGAATTTGCGCAAAACTGCGAACAAAAGGGCTTGCGGTACTCGAACGTCATGCCTTCCGACAACGATCCGAAATCCGGCATGGGCCGCAGTTGGAAAAGCACGCTCCGCGCCGAAACGAGCCAAGAAGCCGAAGCGCGATTGCGGGAAATCGGTTACGACTGGGAATGGCTGCCCGACGACTGCCTGCGAGCCACAACTCCCGTGCTTCCGGCCGTTCGTGATGTGGGCCACGGCCGCAAGTCGTTTTTCAACCAGTTGATCGCGGCCTTTAAAGGGTGGAAGGACGAGCGCAACGATCCGTCCAAAGCGATCCGCTTCGGCGACGGTTCACCTCTCGACCGAGACGCCGTGAATGTGGCCACCGAGCTCGCCTATGAATTGGCGTTCGACCTACCCTGGCAACGCGGCGACGCCGTGTTGGTCGACAACTTCCTCACTATGCACGGTCGCCGCACCTTCCGTGGCACCCGCAAGGTGCTGGCGTCGCTCGCCGATCCGCATACGCACGGCGCAGCTCAATCCAATGGCGGGCGCGAGCGAGCGAAGCAGTCGACGGCGACTGTCGGGTCGCCGAAATAGTCGGCAGATAACCTAAGCCTGAACGGGCTTCCGGGCGAGCCTCCGATAAGACCATCAGGCGTAAAATGTGCGCTGCGGGTGGTAGAGAGCCTTCTGAATTCCTAATCTCGCATTCCCGTTTAGATCGTGTAATACCAAGTTTCTTCGCTCGGCAATTGGCCGCGATCGGCAGTGCCGGGCGGGCGGAGGTAGAATGTTTCCAATGTTGGACGCAGAGGGCGGTTCAACCAAAGGGGGCGGCGCAGGCCATCGGGTCCTGGCGCCGGACGGCATTTGGCAAGCCAGCGCTTGTACACTTCGTGCGACTTTGGTTGTATCGACGAACACGTCGCCATATTGGTCCGATGCTTCCGCTTTGCGAATCCGCACTTTTTGGTGCCAACAGTGCATCCCGCTGATTGGGTCGGGATGTACCGGAAAAGTGAGATTCTGCGGCACGCCGCCGTCGCGCCACCACAGGCGCGACGAGTCAGGATCATTGCTTGCGAACGGTTGTGGGCCGCGTTGTTTCCGCAGTAGCCATTTGCCGCCACCCTCCTGCGAAACGCTGACGACATTGGCGCTCCAGCGGTTGCCGTCGGCGTCTTGCTCGCGTCGCCAGCGGCCAATGTGGTGCGAGCAAGCCGCCACACCGGGGCGAATTGCTTCGGTGATCCAGAGCCGATCGACGAAGTAGCCGATCTCGGTTTCCACGCGTACCAAATCGCCTGGCTTGAGGCCCAGCCGCGCAACGTCGGTCGGGTGCATCCACAGCGGGTTTCGGTGCGAAATTTCGTTGAGCCACTTCGCGGCGCCGCTGCGGCTGTGGATGAGCGTCGGCAAACGGAACGTCGGCAGCAAGCAGAATTCGCCGCTCGCGAGGTCCATCTCTCGCCAATCGACGTGGCTGGGAATGTAGCCCGGCGTGGCATATTCGGGCCAACCCCATTCGGCCAGGGTTTGCGAGTAAATTTCCTGCCGGCGAGAGGGCGTCGGAAAGCCTTCGACTGCTACATCATCTTGCGCAACGCCGACCGTCATGTTCTTCTTGATAATAATCTGCCGTTCGGGATCGACCTCGGTTCCTTGCAATTCTTCCGTGCTGAGCTTGCGTTCGTGCCGTGCGTAAGTTGAACGAACGACTTCAAACGCGCCGAACTTGCGCATGTACGCCAGCGGATCGAGCCCTTTGGCCGACGCCGCCTGAGGCAAGCCCGGCACACGTTCAAAAATGTAGCGGTAGTATTCGTCGACGGTAATCTTTTCGCCGGGACGATAAGGGCTTTCAAAATGCTTGCGGACGCCGAGCTTGCCCGTCGGATCAATTTGCCACGACAGCTCAATCCAAAACTCATCTTCCTCCCACACGAGTCCGGGATTCGATTCGTAGCTGTGCTGCACCGACTCGCCGGCCCGCTCGCGGGCCACGCGCTGGACCGGTTGCCGGAAGGCGATCCACGTTCCGCTGTGCGTTTCGTAGCTGTTCAGGTCGTGCCGCTCCGGGCCGAGGCCCATCGGCAGCACTAGATCGGCAAAGTAGGCCGTTTCGTTCCATGTGGGTGTGAGCGCGACGTGCAGGCCGATCTTGCTCGCGTCGGACAGCGCCTCGATCCAACTAAATCCATCGGGATACGTCCACACCGGATTGAACACGCGGGTAAAGTAGACGTCGATCTTCCCTCGCCCTTCCTTCAAAAAGTGCGGCAGCAGGAAACTCATTTCGTAATGCGCGAGCGGGTACTCGTTGGGAAAGTGCAGCTCGTTCCACACGTTTTGCGATGGCGGCACGTCGAAAAGCTGCGGCCGGAATTTGCTCCAAGCGTTCGGATTGGTGCCGCCTTCCGTCCCGACCGCGCCGACCAGCACACTCAGGAAATGCAAAGTCCGCGCAACCTGCCACCCGCCCAGATGAGCACTCGCTGGCCCGCGCCAGTTATGCGCGGCGAAGCGGTGCCCCGCACGGCCGATCTGCCGGGCGACGGTGATTATCGTCTCCGCCGGCACGCCGCTTTCCGCCGCGGCGTATTCCGGCGTGAACTTTGCGTAATCCGCCTTCAGGGCCTCGATGAAATCGTCGAACGCAGTGCCCCGCTGCGGATGGAGCGCCTTCAAGTACGATTCCCAATTCACCCAGCGGCGCAGAAAGTCGGCATCGTAAAGCTTCTCGTTCAAAATCACTGTGACCATTGCCAAAAGCACGGCCGCTTCCGTGCCCGGGCGCGTTGGCATCCAATAATCCGACATCGAAGCGGTGTTCGATAGCCGCGGGTCCATCACGGCCAGCTTGGCCCCGTTCATTTTGCCTTCGATGATCCGCTGCGCATGCGGATTGAAATAGTGGCCTGACTCCAAATGCGCAGAGATCAACAAGATAAACGACGCGTTCGCATGATCGGGGCACGGCCGATCGTAGGCTTGCCAGATGGCGTAGCCGAATCGCGCGCCGGCCGAGCAGATGTTCGTATGACTGTTGTGCCCATCGACGCCCCATGCCTGCAGCACGCGCTCGACATACCCTTCATTACCCGGCCGGCCAACGTGATAGACAATCTCGTCGCGCCGATTCTCTTCGAGCGCTTTGGTGATCCGCTCGGCGATCATTTCGAATCGCTTCTTGCCAATCGATCCGCTGCCACTTCCCCTCGCCGCGCTTACCGACTCGTTTGAGTGGATACAAAATGCGGTCTGCATCGTTAATTTGATTGACCGTCGCCGGTCCCTTCGCACACAAGCGGCCACGACTGGCCGGATGCAATGGATTGCCCTCGAACTTGCGGATTTCGTAAGTTTCTTTGTCGACATACGCGAGCAGTCCGCACGCCGATTCGCAGTTGAAGCACGTCGTTGGCACGAGCTGATAATGGCGTTCCACCCGCTTCGCCGGCCACTGCTGGGGATCAATCTCCACCACATCATCCCACGTTTCCGGTCGGGGATGAGTGATCAGCGCAGCACTCGACGCGCTTTCTGAAAACGGTGGAGTCTCGGGAATCAGCCCCAAGCTTACTGCCCAGCGTTCGATGAAATTTGGTGTTGCAGGCATGGCGTAATTCTACCACGATGATCGTGGCGACGTCAGCTACGTAACGCCTTCAGGAAATCATCCGGATCCACATCGGCTTGTTTGAGAACGCCGCGCAGAGTACCAACTTTTAGTTCCCGGTGCATTGGCACTGAACATCCGCGGTCTCCGCATCGCATGACGACATGGCTACCCCGCTGTCGGACTTGAACGAAGCCCAACTTTTCTAGTGCATTGACGCACTCGCGACCGCTAATTCGCGGCAGCTTGGGCACTGGAAACCTCGAACGTGGTCACCCAGGTCTGACTCCCGGCGGCAAGGGGGAATTCTTCTAGATAAAGCTCCGAAGCTTCTTTTAGATTTGCCAAAGCTTCGTCGATCGACTCGCCCTGCGAGGCCGTACCTGTTTCTGGATTGAGGGCGACATAGCCGCCTTCTTCGGCCGGTGTTAGAACAGCAGTTAGGATCATAGATCTATCGTACAGCGCCATCAGGTTGCGTCAATGTAAATGGAAAACGGTTTCGTCGGTCCGCTTGATCCGGCCGTGAAACTGCCGGAACGCTCGCGAGTGATTATTGTGGCGGAGGCGAGCTGAGCGATGGCCGAATGTGTGCACCTCAACTATACCTGGTTTTTCCAGACGTCATTGCCTGGCTTATACCAAGCCGGCGTTCGATTTCGGGCCGAAAGTTGAACATCATGCGGTCCAATTCCCAGCCATTGAGTCCCGCCTGTCTTGCCACGTCCAAGTAGAACTTCTCCTCATCCGCGTACGACGTAAATTTTAGTCCGAGTGCCTTTGAAATTGCCTTAATTCGAGCGTCGAGCGCGATGCTCTCGCGAAAGTCCTCATGGTAAACATCCATCATAATATTGCGGGCGTATTTCGGACCGATCCCAGGAAAGGTCTTGAGGAATTGAATCTTTTCGTCTCGACCGGGGAGTGCGAGAAGTTTTGCCTTCGCCGCCTCTGGTCCGCCAAGTTGTGAGACGTAATCGAAGCAACCGAGGATGAATCCGGCCTTCCTGTCGGGCATCCGAATACCAGCGGCGCAGGCAAACTCGGCGGACCTGTGCTGTGCGTGACCGTGGCGCAAGCGCTGCAAGTGCTGGATACATGACGCGTTCGTAGTTGGCCTTATTCCCGATAAGCCCGTGCCATCCGGATGCGCGTCCCATCGTGGCAAAGCTCTGTAGCAAATAGTGCCAGATAAAATCGGGCCGAGCGAGATCTTTGTGACATCGCTTGTACTTCGCGAGTAGTTTCTGTGTGTCAGGCTCCGCCGCTAGTGCTCTCACAACTGCGACAAGCCGCTTCTCGCTTGTTGCCGTTTTCATGACCTCTATTTCACCTTGTGACGAGGTTGTACAGCTGGATTTTAGCCGGCCATTGGATGCTTTATGACAAATGCCACCACAACTCGTATTATCGCATAGTACGCAAAATTCCGCATGCGACATTTCCTCTCCGCTATGATCACGTTGGCAGCTTGCCTGGAATGAGTTCGGACAAGTCCGGCACGCCGACCACTATGTCGGGTTTTCGACTTGCTGCATTGATTTCATCCATAAATTCCTTCCATGAGGTGTCTGCACCTGTTTTTTCCTGGTTTTCCATCCAGCTTACGACACCGCGTACGACGGCCGCTGCAATCTGTCGAACGCATTGAGCCGCCCGATAGGACGCGCTTACTTGATTCCCGTGCATTACTTGCGAGCGAATTTCGTAGAGCTGCCCGAGGACTTTCTCCCGCGATTTTCTTTTGCTCGCATCTTGGACCAATAACGTTGAGACATGCCGCTTGATCTGCTTGTTTACAGGAACCTCGTCTTTCTCACACACGAGCGCTTCTATCGCTGAGAAGCTCAAAGATAGCGAAATGGGGTCAGCGGGAGCCGCATCGGCATGCGAAAGCAAGATTACGGCGTTACGAAGCCGATCCAAAATTGTCGCCTTTTCGTTTCCAGCAACTTGGCAGCACGCCGATAGGCATGCACCTAGTACCCGTTGCCCATCCCCCTCAATGAGAAAACTTATGGGCGTATGATAGGCCGACCCAGGTTTACGGTTTTCGCAACGGAACCAACGAGGCCCTTGAATTGTGATTCGAGATGCTGCAAAGCACGCTCTGTGCAATAACCCTCGAACTTTCCGTAAACCCGCTCGCAAAAATCTTCCAAGTACCCTTCTACAATACAATAAAACGAGAACCCGCTTTGCGATTGCCATGTATAGCTCAAGGTTCCAGGGAATCGCGATGTGAGAGACTTCTTTGGTAGATTGGGGCTGATGGACCCATGACCAGAAGGAGTCGAAGCGATGTCGAGACAGTGCAATGTGGACGTGAAGGACCGCCGAGAGGCGGTGCTGAGCTTGCTGCGGCGAGAAGAGCCGGCGGCAGTGATTGCTCGGCGAATCGGCGTGAGCGAGCCGACGCTGTACCGCTGGCGAGACGAGTTCTTGGCGGCGGGCGAGGCGGCGCTGGCCAATGGCAGCGGGAAGAAGAACGCTGATCCACTCCATGCCGGATCGCCGAGCTGGAACAGCAGATCGAGAAGCGGGACCAGGTGATCGGGGAATACACGATTGCCAACCGCATTTTAAAAAAACTTTCGGGCCAGTCCGTTTGAGCGGGGAGAGTCGCGAGATGATTGCCGCCGAACTCCGGACCGAGATGCCGCCGCCCCGAGCACGGCAGACGCAGGTGCTGCGGCTGGTGGGTGTGGCGTCGAGTAGTTGGCATCGCCCGCCGCGTGAGGGAGAGCGAAAACGTCCGGGTCCGGCGCGGCGGATGATCGCGGGCGAGGTGGTCCAGGCGGTGGTCACGATGGCCACGACGAATCCCTGGTACGGCTACAAGCGGATCGCCGTGATGTGCCGGCGAGCGCGCTCTCAGCCGTGAAGGACCGCGAGGCGTACGTGGTGATGAAAGACCACGGTTTATTGCAGAAACGCAAGACGCGGCGAGCCGAGGTCTATCAGGCGGCCAAGCTGTTCGAGCTGTTGCCGCAAGGGCCGAACGACTTGTGGCAGATGGACGTGACCTACATTCACATTCCCGGCTACGGCTGGTGGTACGCGGTGACGGTGATCGATTACTACTCCCGGTACTTGCTCGCCTGTCACCTCACGCCGAGCTACAGCGCGGCCGAAACGGCCTACGCTTTGAAGATCGCGCGGGAAGAAGCGGAGCGGATTGGCGGACCACTCGTGAAGCGTCCGTTCCTGGTGACCGACAACGGGCCGTCGTTCCTGGCCCGGCGGTTCACGGCGTTCGTTAAGGATCAGTTCAGCCACGTGCGGATCCAGTACCGCACGCCGCAGCAATTGGGCCTGTTGGAGCGGTTCCACGCGACCTTGAAGACCGAGGAAGTGTACTGGCTTGTACGATCATCCACAGCACGGCCGCGAGTGCCTGGCCGAGTTCCGCGCCGTTACAACGAGCGTCGGCCGCATTGGGCCTTGGTTCCGGAGGAAGGCGGCGATGTGCTCGTGCCGATCGAAGTTTACCGCGACGCGCGGAAGATCCAGATTCCGCGTTGGCAGGCCTGGGCCCGCGGCGCAAGCCAAGTTGGAAAAGATGATGGAGGACGCCGCATGAGGGGGACATCCTGTCGGGATTTCGCTGGCGTCGTGCCAGCGACCAGGGGCGCTCATTGCCGCCCCCTGGACCCCCGGCTAGCCCCTTCTCGTGTTCGTCAGAAAGAAACCGAAATCGTGATCGAGGTCTCTCACAAAATCAGCCCCCCCGATTCCACTTGAACTGCGAGCCAAGACACCATATTTCCGACCAAGTATATTGCGATGGGTACACTTCATTCGAGTCCACCCCGTGCAACTCGCGCACGAATTTGGCCAGTGAGGAATCGGGCTCAGGCAGCCCCCATTCCCACATAAACGAATGAAACGTTTCTGGGTCCTCGGAGTACCTCTTTTCTTCAATCTCTAGAACTCGCAAGTCACAAATCGTTGGTAGGTGCCTTCATCTACTCGATATACGTCGATCCCAGCAAGGTGAGAAATTGCCAGTGATTCGAGGTCTTCAAGCGTAATCGGCGCAGGCTGCGGAAGCCGATCGATTACAAGCGATTGAATTGGCTTTCTAGCTTTTCTGGCAGATCTTCAAAAGGTGTCTCAGAATGTCAATGCCTCGGGCATGCCGTAAGTGGTCGACCAGGCTGATTTGTTCGAATTGTGCTGGCGAATCAATCCCGGTGTAAAATACATCCGCCAAAGCTCTTCGTAGCTCTGGATTCTCAAGTAGCTCGTGCAGCTTCTCGCCGATGTGCTCCATTTGAATCCCCCAACCGAATCCGTGTGTCGCGAAGCAGGTTTAATCATGCAACACGTCCAGAATACGCATTTGTTTGGCCGTGGGACAGCCGGCATGACTTGGCAGTTGCCAATTTTCTTTTGAAAATCACAACTCGCGGCTGAATTCGGCCGCGTTGTCCGTCACTGGCGTCACCCCGCCGCATTGCGTCTACCGCCTTGTGAACAGCAGGAACTGAGACACGTTTCGCCACTCGCCTGGCTCAGATGCTTTGGCGATCATTTTTAAGTCTTCGACGTACCGGCCGATTGCGCTCCGCCGAGTTGCGGGCCGAATGCTACTATGGGGCTAACGTCGATAAGCCGGTTTGGAAGGGGTTCAAAGACGCGCATGCTGTCGTATTGGCGAGTATGGTCAAAATCTTCGCTGCACACGATCTGGCAGCCCATTTGTTTCGCGGCGGTGAGGATGGCGGCGTCCCAGTAGGAGATTTGAAATCGCTGCTTCGCTTCAATCGCTTCCAATACCAAGTTGTGCGTGATTGGCCAAACGGGGAATGCGGCGAGCGATTTGAGAACGGCGACCGCCTCGTCGTGCGTCATTTGGAGGCGCTGTTTTGAAACCGCGGCCGCATAGAACTCTTGCAGCACCTGGGCGGAAAAGCCGACGTCAGGTTCTGCCAAGAGCTCGGCGTGCAACGGCACGCTTCGGCTGATCGGCAAGGGCGTTCGACGCCGCGTACAACAATACATTGGTGTCAACGAAGAACTTCGCGGTCATATAGCTCTCTGCGCTTAAGGACCCGATTGGATTGGTATTGTGACCGTGGTCGAGCGCAGAGAGTAGCGTGGCAAGCCGATGATTGGCGTTGATGGTTGCGCTGCTGGCTTTCTGGGGGCTGACGACGACGTCAAGCTCCGGAGTCTCTGGTTGGAAGGGCACGCCGACCAAGTGGATTTCACCGTGGCCACCGACGGTTGTGAAGGTTTCGTAGTCGCTCACGGCGATTGTCTCCGATCGGTATTGCTCGCCGCTTCCATTATGTCCCCAAGATGTATAGGAAGCTAGAAGCCACCTTGCGAAGCCACATAGACCCATAGCACTTCTTGCCAGAGAGGGCGTAAGATGCTATCTTACCTATATGACAACCACGGTTTCTTCGAAAGGCCAGGTGGTTCTGCCGGCCGAGTTGCGCGAGCAGGATCGTATCCGTCCGGGGCAGCAGTTCTCGATCGAGCGGCTCGAAGCCGGCGAGTACCTGCTCAAGAAAGTGCCGGTCGCGGAAAAGGCGGGGCTGACCGATTGGCTGCTCGCTTGTCCGGAAAAAGGCTGGTTTCGACCGCTACCGAGTGAATCGACCGACACGCTCTCCGCAGGCCGGCTGTGAAGTATCTCGTCGATGCCGATGTGCTGAGTGAAGGCACGAAGCCTCGTCCGGCGCAGCAAGTGGTCGAATGGCTCCGCAACCACGACGCCGACCTGGTCGTCAATCCGATCGTCCTCGGCGAACTCGAATACGGCATCCTGCTCCTCGCCGGCAGGGCGGAAACGCAAGAAGCTGCTCGAGTGGTTTGAACGTGGCGTCCAGCACATGAACGTCGTTGAGATCGACGCCTCGACGGCCGCCGTCTGGGCGAAACTACTCGCCGACCTGAAACGGAAAGGCCGAGCGATGCCGATCAAGGATAGCCTCGTCGCCGCAACCGCCAAGCAACATGGATTCGCCGTCGCCACCCGCAACACCACCGACTTCCGTCACGCCGTGGTGCCGGTCGTCAATCCGTTCAAGAGTTGAGGAGCGGCCCGAGAAGGGGACAGGCACATTTTGCTCCGAAGACTCCGCAAAATGAGCCAGTCCCCGGTATCGATCGGCTCGCCGCAACAACCTTCAGCTCAGCGGAATTCTTTGCGGCACGGAAACCCACAGCCACTCGATCACGCCCATGCCGGCAAGCGCCAACACGGCGGCCAGTGCATCAGCGGCCGGGAGCCGAGTGCGAGCAATAACAATGGAACGACGTGACCAGCGACCACGCCCGCGCCCCAAAACCATCCGCCCATCGGCTTTCCCAGGATCATGTGGATCGCCCGTCGCGAATCGTCGGTCGGCGGCACCGTGCAACATTCGGCAGCAGGGCGATCAGGCTGAACCCCAGTGCGATCGCCAATATCGTTGCCGACCCGGTGCGGATGTCGGCCCGACGACAACGATCTGCCAGCAGCCACGGCGCCGGCGCCGAGCACCGCGTGTGCCAGCAAATGCATGCTGAACAGCGGGTTTTGCCACAGATCGCGACCCTTTGCTTGCGCAAATAGGAATGCGGTGTAGACCGCCGTCAGCAGCGGCCAGCACGACGCCGGGCCAAAGCAGTACATCCGCCAGCTGCGCCAGCCGAAATACTGTCGCCGCCAACCACAACGTCAGCACTGCCCGTACGCCGTGATAATGTATGCCCCGCGCACCAACCACGATTGCCATTGCGGCCGGAGGAGCACGTACAAAAATCGTTTCGGCTGTTTCAAATCGACGACCAGCAGCACGCCCGTGATGACGAGAAAAAACATCGCCACCAATCCGAGCACCATTTGCAGACTCGTGGAATTCTTCCGGCCCGAGGCGCAAATCGCGCCGCCGCCGCCGCAAGAAATCCGCCGGCGGCGATCGACTTCGTCCAGATGTAGCTCGACGACCGCCCAGCCCCAGATCGGCTTCCGCGGCCGAACATCGTACACCCGTCGCGGCGCGATCGAATCTGGCGCAGTCGGATTGAGTGGATGATGCGGTCGCGAAGGGCGGGGGAGCTGCATCGGCCAGTGTCCAGCAGACGTCATCTCCGCTCCCGTTCCATTGTCCGCGCTCTCGCTCCCTTCATCGCCGGCCCGCCGCTCCACAAATACTGCCCATCGGCTTTGGCCGCCGTCGGCACCAGCGCCGCTTCGTCGCCGTCGATGTAATACAGTTTCGGCTTCGTGCCCTTTTCTGGTTTGCGAACCTGCACCGGAAACCGGTTGATCAACCGGCTGATTTCGCTCACCGGATCGTCGAGATCGCCCGCCACGATGGCTCGCTCGGGGCAGACGACCACGCAACTTGGCTCCAGGCCAACCTCCAGCCGGTGCGTGCAGAAGTTGCACTTGGCGGCGGTGTTCGACTCGGGATCGATGTAGAGGGCATCGTACGGGCACGCCTGCATGCACGCCTTGCAGCCGATGCAGCGGTCGTTATTGAAATCCACGATGCCGTCGGCTCGGCGATAAAGCGCGGTCGTCGGGCAGATCGTCACGCATGGCGCATACTCGCAATGGTTGCACCGCATGACGGTGAACAGCCGCCGCGTGTTGGGGAACTCGCCTTTTTCGATGTATTTCACCCAGGTGCGATCGACGCCAATCGGCACCTCATGCTCGCTTTTGCACGCCACGGTGCAGGCATGGCAGCCGATGCACTTGCGATTGTCGATCAGAAAGCCAAAAGTCGGCATTCATTGCACCTGTGGACGGGCAACATCGCTCAGCGTAAGATCGACATCGTGACAAGCACTTAAGGTACTTGTCCGAAAACGGCGCAGCAAGCCTGCATCGCAAATTGGCAAGGGGGGGAGCTTGAAGATTTTCAAGACATCGGCCACATTGATGCCGAATGTTGTGCAAAGTTACATCACTTGCCGCCGTCGGTGCCGGAAACGGGGAATAACAGTTTCCTGCTTTCAGTCTAGCATCGGACATGCCCGAACCGTCGCCTTCCGCCGAGTGCTCGATGCTCGTCCCTGGTACGCCGGTATCGCTCGTTACCAATGGATCGTACTCGCAATTGCTGCAGCTGGTTGGGCATTCGACCAATATGAGAGTCAGATGTTCACGTGACCAAAGATCAGATTCTACTCGATTGCAGGCTGGCGCGGCCGAGGCGCAGATAGCTGGACCGACATATTTTTCGCCGTCTTTCTTTTGGGCAGCACGGTCGGCGGATTGTTGGCAGGCTCGCTGGCCGATCGATACGGTCGTCGTCCACTTCTGGTGGCAACGATCCTGTTTTATTCGATCTTTGCGGGGCTCATGTATTTCGCCACACATCTGTGGGATGTGAGCGTCATACGCTTTCTTGTGGCGATGGGTGTTGGCGGCGAATGGGCGGTGGGTGCGAGTCTGGTGGCAGAAACATTTCCGAAGCGGGCCCGCGCCCACGCGTCGGGCATTTTTCACGCGTCGAGTGTGATAGGCATTTGGACGGCCACGTGTGTCGGCATGGTCGTCGCCGAGAATTGGCGGTACGCCTATTTGTCGGCATACTGCCCGCGCTATTGATGTTCTTGGTTCGGGCGCAGGTCCGTGAGCCCGAAAGATGGGAGGCGAAGGCCGAAAAGCCACAATTCGCAGAAAGAAACGTCAACTGGGCAGCTTTCGGAAGTTGTTGGGAAGTCCTTGGAATCGGCGCGCGCTACTCGGGTGCGCTGGCTGCGGTCGGGCTCGCAACATTCTGGGGAGTGATGGTCGCCGGCAAGGAGCTTTCGATCAAAAACTGTTGCGCGCTGGCGTTGCGGCGATCGCGCGCTGAGAAAGCGAAATTTGCTTACGGGTTCGTGCAAACGCCGGGGCTGGTGTGGGTCTGCTTCTTTGGTCCGATCGCGCACGGCTCGGTCGGCGGGCGGACTTCATTGTCTTTCATGTGCTGGCGTTTGTCATCGTGCCGGTGACCTGCTTCGTGCCACAAACATACTGGCAGCTTCTCGTGATGATGCCCGTGTTTGGTTTTTAACGTGCGCCTTTCACGCGGGGTACGCGATCTACTTTCCCGAACTATTTCCGACGCACTTGCGCAACCGGGGCAAGCTTTTGCTTCAACGGCGGGCGTGTGTTCGCCGGTGCCGATGCTCGTCGTGTCAGCGTGGTTCAAAGAGTTTCACGGAATCAATTTGCATTGGGCCGTGACATGGATGGGAACGCTGTTCCTCGTCGGCACCGTCGTGATTTTTCTGCCCGAAACAAATGGTCAGGAGCTCCCGGAATAGTGAGCCGCGCAATTAGAGCCGTCCAATAGGGCAAATTGGTCGTCGCAATGGCGAGCCGCATTTGCGTCGGATTCGCGAGGTCGCATTGACGTTCAACTTTCAGCCCTTATTTTGGCAAGTCTTCTTCGGCGCCTTCCGCGCTTTTTCGGCATATAGTTTTTCGGCTTCTCGTTCGCCAATAGCGGAAACAACTTCGACGGCGTGTGGGCTTCCGACGCGTATTTCGCCAGTCGCGCGACAACTTCCGGATGCTCCGCCGCCACGTTGTGTCGTCTCGCCGATATCCGTGCTCAAGTCGTACAGTTCGAACGGCGGATCGCCCACGTCGACGCCGCTGCGAATGATCTTTCCATTTTCCTTCGCGAACCGCCTGCTGCTGATCGTAGCCCGAGAACTCCCAGTAGAGATACTCGTGCTCGGGCTGCTTGCCGTTGTCGAAGAGCGTCGGCACGATGCTGATGCCGTCGATGTTGGTTGGCTTCTCGATTGGGCGACGTCGCACAGGGTCGGCAAAACGTCTCTGAAATGCGCCGACGAAATCCGATTCTCGGCCGCCCGGTATTCTTTCCTGGCCAATAGGCGATGAATGGTTCCCGGATGCCGCCTTCGTACGCCGAGCCTTTATGGCTCGCAGCGGGCCGGCCGAATGGAAAAACTTCGAATCCGTTCCGCCCAGCCGCTTCCACGGCGGTCCGTTGTCGCTCGTGAAGATGTACGAGTGTGTTGTCGGCCAGGCCAGCTTTTTATTTCGTCGACAACCGTGCCAACCGCCGCGTCCATGTGCGTGATCATGGCCGCGTAGGCGGCGTGTGGCGTTGGGTTCTTGAAATATCCCTTCGAGTTGTGCTTGTAGGCGTTTCCGGATCTTGCCCTTGTATTCGGCCAGCGAATCGTCGGGCACCTGAATCGAAAGGTGGGGAATGGTAATCGGCAGGTACAAGAAGAACGGCCCATCCTTGTGCTCGTCACGAACTTCACCGCCTCTTCGGTGAACTTGTCCTGCGAGTACGTTTCGCCGGTGGCTTTGCCGGTGTTGCCGGGGAGCGGTTCTTTCTTGTCGTTTCGCCACAAGTATTTGGGATAGTGGTTGTGTGGTGGCCTGGCACAGGTAACCGTAAAACAGGTCGAAGCCATGACGATTCGGGTCGCCTGTCGTGCCGCACATTCCCAGTCCCCATTTGCCAATCGCGCCAGTGGCGTAGCCTTGCGCTTTTAGCAACTCGGCGACCGTTACCTCTTCCTCGGCAGCGGCTGCTGGCCCGGTTCTTCCCAGCCGTATTTTTGCGCAGCTCGGAAACAATTTGGCGACCTGACGATTGTTGCGGATCGCCGCGTGCCCCAAGTGCTTGCCGGTCATCAGGACGCACCGCGACGGGCGCAGACCGGCGACACCGCAATAAAAATCCGTGAACCGAACGCCCTCCTGCGCCAGCTCATCGAATCCGCGGAGTCTTGATCATCTTTTGGCCGTAGCAGCCCAGCTCGCCGTAGCCGAGGTCATCGGCCATGATCAGGACGATATTCGGCCGCCCGGTGGATGCCGCCTCAGCACTGAGCCGAGGTCGAATCCGAAGAGCCACAAGGACAGCGAAGAGAACAAGAAGCAAGGAGCGAGGAGCGAGGACCTAGAAAAATGCATATGTTCTCTTGGTGATCTGTTGGATCCTTTGTGTTCTTGTGTTCCCTCGCGTCCCGCATCCTGCATCCGTCTCTTCACACAAACTTCGTCTTCCCCGGTATCGCCACCGTCGGCTCCGGCACGTCGCCCCATGCATAGTTCTCCGGCCCCAACCGCTCTTTGCTCCTGAGCAATTTGTTCCAAGTCATTTCCTGTCCCGTGTACGTGCACATCCGGCCCATGATCGCGATCAGCGTGCTGTTGCACATGTACTGCGGCGTTGTTGATGGGCTTGCCGTCGCGAATGCTTTTGATCATCGCCTTGTGCTCGTTGACGTACATGCTTTGCCGCCGCCCGGGCCGCCGTAATGCCACTTCTTTTCGCCGTCGATTATGCCCTGGATCACTTGGGCCTTGCCCTTCGTGCCCAGCACGACTTCGTCGACAAACTTGCCGCATTTGTCCTGCCGCTGGCAGGTGAAATACACGCGGATGCCGCTGGGATATTCGTAGAACACCGTGTGGTGGTCGAAGATGTTGCCGAACTTCTTGTCGGTCCGCTGTTGCCGGCCGCCCATGCCGCATGCCCGCACCGGGCTGGCATCGCGCTGCAGCCAGGCCGTTTTATCCAGGCTGTGAATCGCCTGCTCCACGATGTGATCGCCGCCCAGCCAGGTGTAATACAGCCAGTTGCGAATCTGGTATTCCATGCGGCTCCATTTCGGCTCGTCACCGCGATACCACTCGGTTCCCGTGTTGTAGTGCGATTCGATGGCCACGATGTCGCCGATCGCTCCGTCCTGAATCCGCGCGATCGTTTCCGTTGACCTTCGGCGCATATCGCCAGCACAGCCCGGAGACGACGGCCAGGTTCTTCTTCTTTGCCTCTTCGCAGGTCGCCACCACTTCGTGCACGCGCGGCACGTCGGTCGCCACCGGCTTCTCGACAAATGCGTGCTTGCCCTTTTCGATTGCGTACTTGAGATGCTCGGCCCGAAAGTGGGGCGGCGTGGTGAGGATCACGACGTCGACGCCGCTGTCGATCACTTTCTTGTAGGCGTCGAAGCCAGAGAAAATATGGTCGTCGTTACCGCCACTTGTCCGTTTTCGGCGCGTCGCGTTGATCGACTCGCGCGCGTTGCGAGCCGAAGCCTCGAACGTATCGCCCATCGCGACGAGCTCGCACTGGGATCGGCATCCATCGCATTTACCGCCGCCCCGACCGCGCTTGCCGCAGCCGATCAGGCCGTACTTGAGCGTTTCGTCTGTGCCCGCATGCACGAAGCGCGGCACGCTCATCGCCGCAAGCGCCGTCGAGGCCGCCGCGGTCGTCTTGATAAACTACGCCGATTCTGTGAATTGAAATTGTCCGCCATGAAATACCTCATTGAAAGAATTGATTCCCAAGTTTTAAGATTACACAGAAGGATAGCATCTGGTAGAACACCCATCCTTCGATCCCTTATCTTTAATCCTTCACTTATTTCTAAAACACGATCCATCCGCTTCGACACGTCCGCCAGCCATTTGCGATCCGCCGCCGCCGCACCTCCGCCGACGCCCAGCCGCAATAATTGACTTTGGCCACTCGTCGCATACGGCCGGCCAGTTGATGTCGCCATCGCCGATCTTGCTCTTAGGCCGTTCTTTTTGCTGTAGCCCTTCACGTCGATTTTCACGATCCGCGTGCCGAGTACGCGAACCCAATTTTCGCTCGGGCCGAGTTTTGCACATTGCCGATATCGAGCCATACGCCGAACCACGGGCTGCTGATCTCGTCGACGTAATCGCGGAAGCTGCTCCGGCTTTTCGCAGAACTTGTTCCACACCGTCTCAATACAAATCCGCACGCCCAGCCGGCTGGCCACTGGCAACACCTTGCGGATTTGTTCGATCGATCGCTTCCACACGTCATCGTGCGTCTCATCCGGTCCGCCCACTTTGCCCGGCACCAGCAGAATGCCGCTTCCACCATAGGCGTGGCAATTCCGGACCGATTGTTCCAGCAGTGCCCGGCCTTTCTCGCGCGTGCTTCATCGGGCGATGCGATATGTGCTTTGCGATTTCCTAGAATGTTTACCAGTCCGTGCACGGGCATGCCCGTTTCGCGGCTGGCGGCCAGAATTTCGGCGACTTTTGCGTCGTTCTGCTCCGGCGAGTTTCCGCCTCAGGTTCTCCGAAATTGATCGGGTTGATGAGTTCCATCCCATCGAACCGACCTCTTTGCACAACCGGAACTTCTCCAAGATACTCTTCGTGCCGCCCTGGATCATGCCCCACTTGCAGGTCTTGAAAATCCGCCCGCTGTTGCGCGGGGTTTTGTGCGGTTCATCACCCATGTGAAAGCAGACCAATCGCCCTCACGGTAAGATCACCGTTAGCCGCCAGCAAGCCGTCGAGGATAGGCGGGTCGATAATACAGCAAGTCTCCACAAAATGCTTGACAACCGCCGCGTACACGCTAGCCTAACGGCTCATCCTACCACTATACGTTGCCCGGCCCGGCATGGGAAGCCGACCGCCGCAACGTCCCGCCTACACAATTAACACCTGATTCGCGTTCAGGATTCTTTCCTTTCGTTCAATTTGCAGTTTGCATCCGCTTCCCGCGCCGGTCCTCGGTTCCATCGTCGGAGGCTCCCACACCGAAACACGTCTCGGACTTTCCACGGAGGACCGGTCCATGACATGCTGCCCAGGAAATCCGACTCAACCGCCGCGATTTTTTGACGGTCGGCGCCATTGGCGGATTAGGTCTTTCGCTGCCGACGTTTTTCCAGTTGCAGCAGGCGCAGGCGAAGCAAATCCTGCTGCGAGCAAAGAAGGCACGGCGAAGAGCGTCATCCACATTTTCCTGCCCGGCGGCATGGCCCATCAGGAAACGTTCGATCCCAAGCCGCTACGCCCCGATCGAATACCGCGGCGCGATTCGGCAGCATCGAGACGAACATCGACGGCGAGCGCTTCAACGAGACGCTGAAGCAGACGGCCCAGATCGCCGACAAGATCACGGTCTGCCGCTCGATGACGCACGGCGAAGCGGCCCACGAGCGCGGCACGCACAACATGTTCACCGGCTACCGGCCCAGCCCGGCGCTGTGTATCCCAGCATGGGCAGCGTGGTCAGCCACGAATTCGGCCCGCGGAACAACCTGCCGCCGTACGTCTGCATCCCGAACCAGCCGAACGTCTTCGCCGGCACCGGCTATCTGAGTTCGTCGTTCGGCGCCGTTCAGCCTGGGCGCCGACCCGGCCGACGGCGGCTTCCGGGTTCAGGACCTGAACCTGCCCGGCGGCGTCGACGACGCGCGCTTCAGCGACGCGCCGCAAGCATGCTCGACGCCGTCAACGACCACTTCGCAAGCAAGGAGAAGTCGCGACGACCTGGACGGCGATGGACACGTTCTACCAGCGGGCCTACAGCCTGATCAGCTCGCAGAAGGCCCGCGAGGCGTTCAACATCAACGCCGAGCCGCGAAGCATTCGCGACGAGTACGGCCGCAACGCCGCCGGCCAGCGGATGCTGATGGCCCGGCGGCTGGTGGAAGCCGGCGTGCGGTTCGTCACGCTGACCTACGGCGGCTGGGACATGCACGACAACATCGCCGGCGGCATGCGAAGACCAGCTGCCCGCCGTTCGACCAGGCGTTCGCGGCGCTGATCCGCGACCTGGATCGCACGCGAGCTGCTGGACTCGACGCTGGTGATGGTCTCGAGCGAGTTCGGCCGCACGCCGAAGATCAACGGCACCGCCGGCCGCGACCACTGGCCGAAGGTGTTCAGCGTCGTGCTGGCCGGCGGCGGCATCAAGGCGGGGCAAGGTCTACGGCACCTCCGACGCGACCGCCAGCGAGCCCGAAGACGACCGCTCACCGTCGAAGATTTGGCCACGACGATCTACCACTGCCTGGGCATCGACGCCGACAAAGAGCTGATGGCCCCCGGCGACCGGCCGATCGAATCGTCCGCGAAGGCGAAATGATTCGCGGTTTGTTGGCATGAGAGCGTTCCACGCCGCTTCCGTTTGTTGCTCGTCGCTGCCGCGATTCCGCCTGTTAGGCAACCACTTGCATGCCGCTTCGCCACAGTTTTCGTTTTCTATCCGCCGGGCGTGCAGCGCGGACACGAGCACACGATCACGTTCGCCGGCGCCCGCCTGAAGGACGCCGAAGAAGTTCTGCTCTACGACGGTGGTGTGAAGGTGAAGAAGCTTGAAGTCGTCGATCCGCAGCTGTGCGCGTCACGCTCGATGTGGCGAAAGATTGCCGTTTCGGCGAGCACATCGCGCCGTTCGCACGAAGAGCGGCATCTCCGATTACCGTTCGTTCTTCGTCGGTGCTTTGCCCAGCATCGACGAAAAAGAGCCGAACAACGACTTTGAAAAACCGCAACCGATCGAGCCGAACGTCTGCGTCGCCGGCATGCTGCAAAATGAGGACGCCGACTACTACCGCATTCACGCCAAGAAGGGCGAGCGGCTTTCGGTCGAGATCGAAGGCATCCGCCTTGGCCAAGCGTATTTCGATCCATTCGTGTCGATCCTCGACAAGAATCGTTTCGAGTTGGCCTCGGTCGACGACACCGTGCTGGGGAAGCAAGACCCCTGGTCTCGGTCATCATTCCAGCCGATGGCGACTATACGATCCTCGTTCGCGAATCATCCTACCGCGGCGCAGATAACTGTCACTACCGCTTGCACGTCGGCAATTTTCCGCGGCCAATGGTCGCCTACCCGGCCGGCGGCAAACGCGGCGAACAAATCAAGGTGCAAGTTGTCGGCGATGCCACAGGCCCGATCGAACAGGAAGTCACCGTTCCAACGGATCCCAATGCCGACACTGACCTGTTCATTGAAGACAAAGGGGCATCACGCCCTCGCCCGTCCTTTTCGCGCCTTCTCGAAGGCAACATTCTCGAAACAGAACCCAACGACGATTTGAAAACCGCCAACGCTGCCGAGTTGCCCCTTGCTCTCAACGGCCGATTGCAGAAGAAAGGCGACGCCGATTGCTTCAAATTCGCCGCCAAGAAGGGCCAGGTTTGGGAAATCGAGTGCTATGCCCGTCGGATCGGTTCACCGATGGACTCCGTGTTCACTATATATAAGGACGACAAAGCCAAATCGCTCATCGCCGGCAACGACGACGCCCGCGGACAGGATAGCTATCTGCGCTGGCAAGTGCCGGAGGACGGCAACTACTATATTCGCATCACCGATCATCTGGGGCAGGGCGGCGATACGTTACGTCTATCGAGTCGAAATCTCGCCGGTCAAGCCGTCGCTGAAGATCGGCATCCCGCGCAGTCGATCGCTTTCGCAATCCCGCCAGACCGTCGTCGTTCCTCGCGGCAACCGCTACGCGCCTTCATCCTGGCTACGCGCCGATTTCGGCGGGCCCATCGAGCTGTTGCCGAAGAACTTGATTCCTGGCGTTAAGATGGTCGCTCGCCCGATGCACCCGGCATGAATCTAATACCGGTCGTTTTCGAGGCCGATGAGAACGCGCCGCCGGACGGCGACGGATCGACCTCCGCGCGAAGCTGCCGGATCCAAAGCAGCCGCTCGCTTGAAGGCGGTTTCGAAAACTCGGCCGACTTCGTCCTCGGTGAGCCGAATGATGCCGTGTTCATCAGGGCGTCGTTCACAAGCTCGCCATGGCCGTCACCGACAAACTGCCGTATCACTTAGAGATCGTCCAGCCGAAAGTACCGCTCGTGCGCATCGGCGCGATGAACCTGAAAGTCCTTGTTCATCGCGATAACGGGTTCGATGCGCCGCTCACCTGCAGTTTCCATTCAATCCGCCCGGCATCGGTTCCGACCGGTGCGATCACGGTCGAAAAAGGCAAAAGCGAAGCCAATATCCCATCAACGCCGCCGGCGACGCCATGCTCGGCAAATGGCCGATGATCGTGATCGGCGCCGCCGACATCGACGGCCAGGCCTGGGTTTCTTCGCAGCTGGCCGAATTGGAGGTCGCCGATCGCTTTGTCGTTTTCGACATGAAACGCGCCGCTGCGACAAAGGCCAGCCTGCCCAAATCCAATGCCGCTCAAACACAACACGCCGTTCGAAGGCAACGCCAAAGCTGAGCTGCTTGGCTTGCCGCCCGGTGTCTCGGCCGAACCCGTCGAATTCAATAAGGATACGAAAGAGTTGGTGTTCCAAGTCAAAACGACGAAGGCCACGCCGGTCGGCAACCACAAGTCGCTCTTCGCACAGGTCACGATCACACAAAACGGCGAACCGATCGTCGGCACCGCGGGACACCGAGCTGCAAGTGAACGAACCGCCCGCCTCCGCGCCAATGCCGCTGCCGAAAGCCGAAGCCGCCAAACCGGCAGCGCCAAAACCCTCGCACAAACCCCTTTCGCGATTGGAACAGCTCCGCGCCAAAGCCCATCATACGGAAGAGAAGAAGCCATGAACGAATTCGCTGGCCGTCATTGCGTTGCGCATTGGCGCGTGCGCACGCGCTTGTCCCGCCGCAAGTCCGGCAAGCCATGCCCCCGTCACCCGACCCTCTCCCGAAGTGAGAGGAGCCTTACGCACTCCATGTCTATCCAAGAAATCTCGCTGACTTCCTCCGCGATGCGCAATCGGTCGTCGTCCAGGCCGAGTTCGCCGACGGCATCACGCGCGACGTGACCGACAAAGCCACCTGGAAGCTCGACCGCGAAGATCTCGTCCAGCGCGATGGCAACCACTTCTTGCCCAAAGCCGATGGCGACGCGAAACTCACCGTCACGTTCGAATCGTGCGACGTCGACGTGCCGATCAGCGTAAAGCACGCGGCCGTCGATCCGCCGATCAGCTTCAAGCTCGACGTGATGCCGGTCTTCATGCGGGCCGGCTGCAACACCGGCAGTTGCCACGGCGCGGCCCGCGGCAAGGACGGCTTCCGCCTCTCGCTGTTCGGCTTCGACCCCGACGGCGACCACTACCGCCTGACGCGCGAACAGCGACCGGCGGCATCAACCTCGCGTCCCGACCGAGAGCCTGCTGATCGAAAAGGCCACCGGCGAGGTGCCGCACACCGGCGGCAGCGCTTCGAGAAAGGCGAGCTCTACAGCACGCTCTGCGCTGGATCGAAGCTGGCGCGCCGGCCGACACGGGCCAAGTGCCCACGGTCGACGGCTCGAACTCTATCCGCCCAGCCGCGTTGCTCGACGGCAAAGGCGCGACGCAGCAGCTGACCGTCCGGGCCAAGTACTCCGACGGCACCGACCGCGACGTCACCAGCCTGGCCGTGTTCCTGACCAACAACGACAACTCGGCCGCCGTCGTCCAAGAGGGCCTGTCACCGCGGGCGACCGCGGCGAGGCGTTCGTCATGGCCCGGTTCGAGACGCACACCGTCGGCTGCCGTTCATCGTGCTGCCCAAGGGCCTGAGTTCAATGGAACGACCGGCCCGGAACAACTACATCGACGAGCTGGTCGCGCCAAGCTCGAGAAGCTGCGGATCGCGCCCTCGGAGCTCTGCAACGACGAGACGTTCCTCCGCCGGGTGAACCTCGACATCGTCGGCCTGCTGCCGACGGTCGAGGAATACCGAGCAGTTCATGGCCGACACCGACCCGACAAAGCGCGCCAAGCTGGTCGACGAGCTGCTCGAACGCAAGGAGTTCTTCGAGATCTGGGTCATGAAGTGGGCCGAGCTGCTGCAGATCCGCATCGAGCCGAGCCGTCAGCTACAAGGCGATGCTCCTCTACTACAACTGGCTGGACGAGCAAGATCGCCGGCAACGTGCCGATGGACAGATGGTGCAGGAGCTGCTCGGCGCCAGCGGCGGCACGTTCAAGAACCCGGCGACCAACTTCTACCAGATCGAGCACGACCCGCTGAAGATCGCCGAGAACGTGGCCCAGGTGTTCATGGGCATGCGCATCCAGTGCGCCCAGTGCCACAACCATCCGTTCGACCGCTGGACGATGGACGACTACTACGGCTTCGCCGCCTTCTTCGCGCAGATCGGCCGCAAGCAGGGCGAGGACTAGCGCGAGACGATCGTCTTCAACTCCGGCGGCGGCGAGGTGAAGCACCCGTCGGCGGCCGCGTGATGGCGCCCAAGTTCCTCGGCGGCGCGACGCCCGACGTCGCCGGCAAGGACCGCCGCGAAGTCCTGGCCAAGTGGCTCGCCTCGCCGCGAGAACCCGTACTTCGCCACCAACCTGGCCAACAGCGTCTGGGCCCATTTCTTCGGCCTCGGCATCGTCGAGCCGGTCGACGACTTCCGCGTCAGCAACCCGCCTCAATCCCGAGCTGCTCGACGCGCTGGGCAAGCACTTCACCGACTACAAGTACGACTTCAAGCAGCTCGGTGCGCGACATCTGCAACTCGCGGACCTACCAGCTCAGCACGACACGAACGACACCAACGCGTTCGACGACCGCAACTTTCGCCACGCCACGCTGCGCCGGATCCAGGCCGAGATCCTGCTCGACTGCATCAGCCAGGTGACCGAGACGAAGGACAAGTTCGCGGGCCTGCCGCTCGGCGCGCGCGCCGTGCAGATCGCCGACGGCAACACGGCTCAACCTACTTCCTGACCACCTTCGGCCGCGCGACCCGCGAGACCGTCTGCTCGTGCGAGGTGAAGATGGAGCCGAACCTCTCCAGGCCCTCCACCTGCTCAACGGCGACACCGTCAACGCCAAGATCAAGCAGGGGGCGTCGTCAAGCAGCTTCTCGAGGCAAAGAAATCGCCACCCAAGTCGTGACGAACCTCTACCTCGCTGCCTGAGCCGCCAGCCAACAGGCGACGAAGTGAAGGCCATCGAGACGCAGCTCGCCGGCGCCAAAGACCCAGGCTCGCGCTGGAAGACGTCTTCTGGGCCCTGCTCAACTCCCGCGAATTCCTTTCAACCATTAATGCCTATGACAGTAACCATACAAATTTGATTCGCTGGATCGGAGCCCGCGGCGCAAGCAAGGGTTTATTGTGCGCCGCCCTTGCTTGCGCTGCGGGCTTCCATACCCTTGATTGAGTGCGTCCGGCGGCCGCGGCCGACGACGAAAAAGTCACCTACGACGACCAACTCGCCCCCATCTTCCGCCAGCGTTGCAGCACCTGCCACAACCCGACCAAGAAGAAGGCCGACCTCGACGTCACCAACTATTCCACGCTCATGCACGGCGGCTCCTCCGGCGAGGTCGATCGAGCCGGGCGACGCCGACGCGCAGCCAACTGTTCTCGCTCGTGACGCACCAGTCCGAGCCCTACATGCCGCAAAATGCGGACAAGCTTCCGGACAACGAGATCGATCTTGATCCGCCGCTGGATCGACGGCGGCGCGCTCGAAAACGCGGGCAGCAAAGCGGCTAAACCAAAGCCGAAAGTGAACGTCGCTCGCGGCATCGCCCGTCGGGCAAGCGGCCCGATGTCATTCCCATGCCGCCACGCATGGTGCTCGAACCGGCGTTCCACATGGCGCGGCCGCCGATGGCCCGCTCGCTCGCCACGAGTCCTTGGGCGCCGCTCGTCGCTGTCACCAGCCAGCGGCAGGTGCTGCTGTACAACACAACGACGCTCGACCTCGTTGGCGTTTTGCCGTTTCCCGAAGGACAACCGAACGTCGTCCGCTTCAGCCGCGACGGCCGGCTGCTGCTGGCCGGCGGCGGCCGGCCCGCCGCCAGCGGCAAGGTCGTCGTCTGGGACGTCACCACCGGCGAGCGCGTATTCGAAGTCGGCAAAGAATTCGACGCCGTGCTCGCCGCCGATATCAGCCCCGACCACAAACGCATCGCCCTCGGCGGACCGCAACGCCTCGTGCGCGTCTATTCAACCGAAACCGGCGAGCTGCAATACGAAATTACGAAGCACACCGATTGGGTCCTCGCCATCGAGTTCAGCCCCGATGGCGTGCTGCTGGCCACCGCCGACCGCAACGGCGGCCTCTGCGTGTGGGAAGCCGAAACCGGTCACGAATATCTCACGCTCAACGGCCACACCGCCGCCGTGAATGCCGTTTCCTGGCGCAGCGATTCGAATGTGCTGGCCTCGGCATCGGAAGACGCCACGCTCCGACTCTGGGAAATGGAAAACGGCAAGCCGGTGAAAAATTGGAACGCCAAATCGCCGCTCCTCTCGATGGACTTTACACGCGATGGCCGCCTCGTCACCGGCGGCCGCGACCAGCTCACTGCGCATCTGGAATCAAAATGGTAAGCAACTCGGGAAACCAAACCCATCGGCGAACTCGCCGTCAGCGTCGCGTATTCCGACGAATCGCACCGCGCGATCGCGGCCAGTTGGCCGGGTCGTGCAGGTGTACAGACGACAAGCAGCGAAGCAGGGCAGCTTGGTCACGAATCCGCCAACGCTCGACGAGCGCCTGGCTGTCGCCAAAAAAATGCTGCAAGAAAAGACCAACAAGCTTCATCGTTGTCGTAGCGGCCACCGCAAAGCAGAATCGAAGCCACCGCAGCCCATTCTGTCTCACCGCCGCGCAACAAAAATGGCCGCACTGAAATCTGAATCCGAAAAACTTGCGGCCGAGATGAAACAAATCAACGATTCCCGTGCCGCGAAGGATGCCGAAAAACCAAAGCCGCAGGCAGCCTGCAAATCGAGGCCGCCCGCCCCTCGGTTGCCGAAGCCCTCCGCAATTTAACCGAGGCCCTCGGCAAACTGCCGAACGACGCCAAGCTCTCCGCCCAGCCCGAGCTCGCCGACAACTCAAAGACATGGAAACCGATTCCGCCGGCCTTCAAGCCAAAATCACCGATTTGACCGGGCGACTACGCCAAGGGATCCCAAGTCAAAGAGACCAGCGGCCGTCTGGAAGCGATGATAAAGCTACGCTCGCGGCCGACGAAATGAACCACTCGAACCCCTTCGCAAAATCTTCGCCGCCGCACTGGATGCCGCCCGGAAGTCAGCCGCACCGGCCGAAAAAGAACTCGCCAATGCCACGCAATCGCCCGTTGGCAAGACGAACTCATGTTCCGCGACCAAATCGCCACCCTCAAAATTGAAAGCCTCGAAACCGCCCGCAAACTTGCCGCCGACCGCCAGACCGAACTCGACAAAGCCAACGTCCAACTTGCGTCCGTGCAAACGACAGTGTCCACCGCCACGGAGAAGCGGGATGATGCATCTCGCGAAATCGATGCCATAGCCAAAAAAATCCAAGCGGTTCGCCGGCCGCGGCCGTAGGTAATACCGCTGTCCGGCAAAAGCGACATTGCCATAACATCGAAACCAGTGGGGATGACAGGAGTTGAACCTGCACTCCGGTTAAGGAACTGGATCCTAAGTCTGTAGGTTGACGGCTGTTCACTGGCTGTTAAAATTTTCCATCGGGAAAACAACATCATTCTAAGCGACCGATACCGACTCAGACAGGTGTTTTGGTGACACTTTAGGTGACACTTTAAGCCAATCAGCCGACTTGCAATCGGCGTCGCCCTGCCGCGGTCCTAATCGTCTCCCGACGTGGACCGCGGCTGGGCGGATTGGTCGGGAGACATCATGGCAGATGACGATGACCGGCAGTTAGACCCGGAGACTCTCGGCGAAGGCTTGAAGGATCGTGGACGCTTGGACGCGCTGAGGGAGCAGGCAGGCTTCCTGCGATCTCAGGTACAGTCGCAAGCAAGCAAAATGCGACAGACCTACGGTCTGAACACCGTTGTTTGGCACGACGACACACCTGACGCAGTAGCCGAGCCAATCGGCGAGCGAGAGCGGCTGCCAGTCGTGCAGCTACAGCCGCCAGAAGTCGAATACAACGGCAAGCACTTTCAAGTGGAACCCGATCAGGCTTTGGCGTTTCAGGCGATGATTGAAAACTACCCGGAGCGGGTGGGGCTGACGACGATCATCGGAGCACACCCGGAACGGAAAATGGAAAAGTTGCCAAGCGAGTTGAAAGCCATCGTCGATACCAGCGGCAAGGGTAGCCGTCTCAAGTTGTCCTAAGTAGGACAGAATTTGTCCGGATGTAGGACATTCAAATGTTGCTCTAGGATGCACGCAAGTTGACAGTTAGCCCGCAGTTGCGGGCGATTCAATTTGCGGGAGCATCCATCGTGAGCACTACCAAAGTTTCCGAGCGGTCATTCCTCGACCCAATCGTCTCTATACGCTTGCCGGGTTCCGCATCGCGTCAGGCATCGCGTAATTTGCACCTCGCCAAAGGCGCCTGCAAGGCATCGTTCCCCGGCAGCTAAAAGTCGGTAAACGCATTTTCATCCGTGCGCTCGACGCTATCGAGTTCATTGAACGGCTGGCAGAACTGCGGGCGCCAGTTTAACGGTACACCCCAGCCCACACCGCCTTGCGGCCGGCGGCGTGGGCTGTTTCAACGTGGCCGTATTTGAGGAGTTTTTGCAATGACAATCACAAAAGAAAAGCATAGCGACTGCATCGACATCGCACCATCGTGGCGACAAGTAATTGGCGAATGCGTCGCGCGCTTTAGTTGCCAAACGATCGGCCGGAGCGCAAGGCGGCAATTCGCATTTTGAACGCGGCCGCCGACTGGTGCGACCGCTCCGAATTTGTGGCGCCAACGCCGGCGGAGTTTTTGCCAATCGTCCACGCTAACCAAGGGCGGTAGTTTCGCGGTTTTTTTACCCTTTAGTAATTGAGGATTTTGCAATGAGAGTCTCAGAACTTTACGGCGGCCGTATTTTGAAGCGGCGCGATCTTCACGGCCAAATGCACCAACTACGAATCGAGGCCGTTGCCGTCGAAGAAGTCGGCGACGAGCGCGAAGGAAAGTTGGTTGTTTATTTCGCCGGGCAAGAAAAACTTGGTGCTGAATAAAACTAATGCCAACCCGCTGGTTACTGCTTTCGGGGACGATACCGACGGCTGGCCGGGAAACACAGTCGAATTGTTTACGGTGCCAGTGAGCTTTAACGGCAAGATTTATGACGGAATCCGCGTTCGCGTTGTTGAGCAAGCGCAAACGTCGCGGCTAATGACAGAAACGCCAGAGCCCGCTTACCAGCCGGCCGCGATAGCAATGATGGAGTTCCGTTTTAATTTCGCGCAAGACAACGGCGCCGCTGGTTGACCGGCGGCGCCGTTGCCCGTTTGAGGATCTTGCTAGATGAATCTTACAGCGGCCGCACAAGACGTGCAACTGTTCGACGCCGACGAAGTACGCCGCGCCCTGGAACTGCTGCTACCTAGCGGGCAAGTGACGGAAGTGCGGGCACTGGACGCCGTGACGTATGTTGATCGTTGGCCGCATACTGCGAGCGGCTATTTCAACGATCCTGACAAGTTACTAGCGGCGCTCGAATCTGTCCGCGCCGCCAAGGCGGTTTACCTTATCCCTAATCCAGTCAATCCGGCACTACTCGCACGCGCTGCCAATCGGGTTCGCAAGGCGGGCAAGGGCGACACAACAAGCGACGGCGATATTGTCTCTCGCCGCTGGCTGCTAGTTGATTGCGACCCGCGAGCCCGGCCGGTATCTCGGCAACCGATGCCGAGCACGACGCGGCGATTGAACGCTGCCGGCAAATTTGGAGCGAGTTGCATTACAACCACGGCTGGCCAGAACCGATCGGCGCGGATAGTGGCAACGGCGCGCACTTACTCTATCGCGTCGATCTTCCAGTTGACGACGCCGGACTCATTCAACGCTGTCTCTTGGCGCTCGCCGCACAATTCAATGATGACGCGGTAAAAGTCGATAGCGGCGTTTTTAATCCGGCGAGAATTTGGAAACTCTACGGCACATTGGCTTGCAAGGGCGATTCGACAACGGACCGGCCGCATCGCATGAGCCGGATTTTATCTGCGCCGGATCCGCTGATAGTCGTCAGTCGTGAACAACTAGAAGAATTGGCAAGCGAATCGCCGCAACCTGCACCGCAGCAAGTTAACGGCGCGCCCAACAATGGCGCCGGTTTCGACATCGACGCATTCATTACCCGGCACGGTTTTGAGCTGGACGGACCGGACGCATATCAAGGCGGCCGGAAGTGGACATTCCGCAAGTCGCCACTGTGCGAGCACGACAGCGACGGGCCGTATCTCATTCAATTTGCAAGCGGTGCTGTGGCTGCCGGCTGTCACCACAATAGTTGCGCCTGGACGTGGCACGATCTTCGCGCGAAGTTTGAGCCGAAGCCGGATAGCAGCCTGTACAATCGGCTGCTCGCCAAAGCATCCGGCAATAGGCGAAGCCGGCACGTCGCCAAAACCTGAACCGCATGGCATCGAGTTTGCTCGAATTACATCGGCGGAGTTGGCAAGCGGCAACTACGAAGTGGAATTTGCCATCGAGGGTGCAATGGTAGTAGGCCAGCCGCTAACGATCGGCGGGCCAATGAAGGTATTGAAAACAAGCTTGTTGATCGACGCCGCAATAAGCCTTGCCAGTGGCGGCTATTTCCTTGGGCGACTGAAAGTCAACGCACCGCGCCGGGTGCTGGTAATGTCCGGCGAAAGTGGATTGGCGACGATACAGGAAACCGCGCGGCGAATCAGTGAGGCCGCGGGCGTTCGGCTGGCCGATCTTGGCAACCTGATTTGGAGCCCGGACATTCCGAAGTTTGCCAGCCTCGGCCACCTCGATGCACTCGATAGGTTTTTGGCTAGTGATGACATCGAGGTACTATTCTGCGACCCGGCATATCTCGCTATGCCAAGTGCCGACGCCGGCAACCTGATGGCCCAAGGCGAGCTGCTGCGGAACGTGGCAGAAGTCTGCCAGCGGCGCGGAGTCACCCTGATACTGTGTCACCACACAAAACGAAATACCGGACAGGACGCATACGAACCATTGGAGCTACAGCACTTCGCATGGGCTGGCCATGCCGAGTTTGCGCGCCAATGGTGGCTGGTGAATCGCCGTGAACGCTACGAACCTGGCACCGGCGAGCACCGGCTGTGGTTGAGTATCGGTGGCAGCGCCGGACACAGCAGCCTGTTTGCTGCGGACATCTACGAAGGCACCTTGTCCGATATTGGCGGCCGGCGCTGGGAAGTGAGTTGCGACGCCGCTGAAGCTCGCGTAGCGGCGACTGAACGCAAGCACCAAGCCAAACAGCAAAACGACGCCCAACGGATCGAGGCCGGGCGTAAGGCGATTTGTGAGGCCGTGGCGGCGTTGCCAGAGCGAGCCGGAACAAAGCATGAAATCAGGGACGCTGCCGGATTGAACACCGGCCGATTCGAACCGGCATTCGCTTCACTGATCCGGGACAAGATGGTTGAGGCCACGGCGATTGTCAAAGGCAATAACCGGACCTACGGAGGGTACAAACTTGGGGGTTCAACATGAGTCAAAATCGCACTGGGGACGCACTGGGACTCCGCACTGGGACTACTACTGTCCCAATGCAAGCCGCACGCACTGGGACTCTCTCTCTAGGGGAGAGTCCCAGTCCTGCTGCATGATCGCGGTCGCAAACTAATACGAACATCGCCGCGTCCCAGTCCCAGTGCGAATCCAGCCGGACAGCAATTCGACATCGACGGCGCACCCAATGCTCAGCCGACGCCGGCACCGAGCGAAGCCGTCTTAACCAACAAAAAGGAAACCAAACCATGACTCCATTGTCACCCAACATTCACACGGCCTCCAAGCGGGAACTACTTGAAGACGTTCGAGCACGGTGCGAGACCGCACTAGCCAGAGCGCAAGGCGTCATCCGTTTCGGTGACGGGCTTGGCCGACTCACGAACACCGAGCAAAAACAAATCCAGGGCGCGTAACGGGTCCGCTGCCTACGCGGAAATGATTGCAGGCATTGAGCCCAGCTCGCCGAACTGCCCGACTAGCCAGCCAAGCTTCCCCCAACTACCGGGGGGGGGGCTGCCCGTTCGAAAAGCGATCTTGTTCAATGCCGTAGCGGCTAGCAACTGACATTTTTCGGCGGGTTTGTTGAGCACGCAACCAAACATTAAAAGTGAGGACTCGCATGGAACACCAATTCACAGCACCGGCACACCTGAGCTAGCGCGCCAAAACATTGTGGGCCGAGTTAGTTCCCGAGTGCGGACCACCGCGGGCCGACTGGCGTTGTTGACGGTGTGCTTCAGGCATTGGATAGGGCGGAGCAACCGCGATTGGAGTTGGCCGCGACGACGTTGACGACCACCACCGAAACTACAAAGGCGGTTCATGTCCACCCGCTTGTCAAGGTGGAGCGAGAAGTGCGCGGTCAGTTTGCCAAGATTTGGAGCGATCTAGGGTTGTCCTGGGATGGCATGATCGACGGAATGAGCACGGAGCGCTGGCTCGCGGCACAAGCCAAGGATGCGCCGTGACGATTCTGCAAACCTGCCCAAAGAGCCGCGGCCGGCTGAAGCTCAGCCGTGTAGTCGAGCTCGAAAACCGAATCCGAGAAACGCCGTGATTGTTCCTGCGGGTATGCGGATGTGGTGCATGTCCGGCAAGAAATTACGGCCATTATCGAGGTAGCGAAGCGGGCAAAAAAACTTTCACCTAAAGTACGCCGGCGTACTTCACATCGCCCACTAACCAAAAAACCCCGCCACAATAACAGTGAGGCCAAACATGCTCAATAAACACGACCTTGTGAAAAGTCTGCACGTAAGCATCAAAGAAATTGCCTACATGCACGCCAAACAAATTCTCCCCGAGCCGATTCGGCTGGATGGCGTCTGCTATTGGCGTGAACAAGACATCAAACTTTTCAAGCGGTACCTGCGCCGCCGGAGCCGTTGCCGGCAGGCGGGCATTGATCCCGATTCGTGCAAGGCCCGGCCGTCCCGGTGTATAGCACGATCGGTCCGGAGCGTTTTGATCCGCGCTTGGTTGTCGCGGCCGAGCAAGAGCGTGAGCGGCGGAAACGAAGCCGGACGTTAGCGGCTGGCACCCAGCCGATTGCACAGCCGGAGCGCGTCGAGTTGCCGGAACTGAGCGACGCTGAGCGGGCAAAGGGTTGAAAATGGACATCGAATTGTCGAGCCATCGCACCAAGCCAGTTAGCGGCAAGATTTGCGCGGAGAAAATTGACGGTCATGCGGCGCGGGCAACGGAAATTATGCAGCGGTGCCTCACCGAGCAGCGGAACCGACTGCCGATGAAATGGCGCAATTCAACGAAATCTGCGATGAGCTAATTCCCGCCTGGCGTCTAGAGCAAAACTACGCCACCAAATACAGCGAGCAGATTATCGCGGCGAGCCAAACTGGAAAAACGCAACGTGGCTAGGTGGCGCCAACACCGGCGCCGATCAATTCGAGGACCTGTACGAATGGCGGAGCGAACGCCAGTAATCCACAGAGAAGAACAATGACAATATCAATCAAAGGCTACCGAGAACCCGTCCTACCGACAAACGGCGTTCTGCCGAACGAACAGCCGAAGTTAGCGAACCGCTACAACCTCGTGAAGCGGCTGCGGTTCTTTAACTCGATCGAGGATGCAGCAGTAGGCGCGAACTTTGCGCGTGCCGTTTATGCCAGAGAATTTAACCATGCCGTCGATCGTTCGGCAGAAGATTTTCTGCGCAACTCGATCGACTTCGATTTGACGAATGCGGCCACCGAAGGCACTGGCGCGGGCGGCGGCTACACGGTCCCGGCGCCTGTCAGTACCCAGATGATCCGCGTGTTAGAAACCGTCGGCGTAGTGCGCCGTGTTTGTGATATCCAGCCGATGGCGGCCGACACGCAATCAATACCGAAGCGTAGCACCGGCTTGACAGTTTACGCTCCAGGCGAAGGTAACCCGATAACTCCGTCCGACGTGTATTTTCAAAGCGTCATGGCAATTTCCAAGAAGTGCGCAGTTGCTTCGCAGCTATCAAACGAATTGAATGACGACTCGGTGTTAAACCTTGTTGACGACCTGTTTATGGAAATGGCGTATTCCCTGGGGCTCCAGGAGGACAACGAACTAATTAACGGCACCGGCGCCGCAACGACATATTTCGGCGTTACGGGGTTACTTTCCTCGATTGGTACCGCCGGTGTCTCACAAGCCGCGTCTGGGCATGACACCTGGCCTGAATTGGACATCGCGGACTTTGCGGCGTGCATCGGCAAGCTGCCCGATCGGTACCACGACTATGGCCCCGCCTGGATTTGCAGTCATTCATTTTTCAATTCCACCATGGCGCGCCTCGCGTACAGCGCTGGCGGCGCCACCATGTCCGAAATTCTGAGCGCCCGGCGAACGCGAGATCGTTCATGGGCTACCCTGTTTTTCTAACAAGCAAAATGCCGACAGCAACGGCGACGAGCACGGTTTGCGCGCTCTTCGGCAGTTTCAACCGTGGCGTGGTAATGGGCGTGCGGGGGCCGATCAGACTCGGCGCGGAGCGACGAATACGCATTCCTCAATGATCTAATCACGCTGCGAGCGACCAGCCGTTACGACTTCCAAGTCCATGACCCCGGCGACAGCGTGAGCGCCGGTAGCTACGTGGCATTGGAAACTGCAAGTTAACAAATCCACTTCCCCCAGCTTGTAGCTGAGCGGATGTGCGCGGCCGCCCCTGGGTAACACCGGCGGCGGCCGTTTTTTTTCAATATGAAATTTGGCTACATCATTACCGTGGAACCCGCCAAAGGCTTTGGTTTCATCCGGAGCATGGGCCAAGATTACTTTTTTCACGCGAGCGATTTGCGCGGCACGGAGTTCGAGCTGCAACTGTGCGAGCGGCGGCGTGAAATTTGACGACTACCAGACCGACCGCGGACCCCGAGCAACAAACATTGAACCCATAGAGTGACCGTGCGTGGGTAGGTATCAAACCTCGACCCGACCCGTCGGCGCAAGTCTGGGGGCATCCTGTGCGGCCGATTTGGCAAAATGAGCCAAACTTGACACCGCCGACCCGCTAAGTGCAAAATACCGTCGCCGGCAATTCGCCGGCCGGGCTTAGAAACCCGATCTAGGACAATTCGATGTTGACCATCGGGCCGGAAGGCTCAGCAGCTTGTGTGCGTGCTAGACCACTGATCCGGGGAGCCGGGGAGGCAGGCACGCGCGGGCGACTAGATCGCCTTTCTAAGCGAGTTGCTGAGCCTTCCGGCTTTTGCATGCGCGCATCGAATTGTCGGCGCCAGTCGCCTGCGGGCTGGCGCCTTTTCTCTGCGCGCCGAAAGCCGGACCAAAATGGAAATGCACACGGCGTCATATCTTCTAGTTGTCCTTCTCGGGATCCTGTCGGCTCCGCTTAGCCTGTGGCGTCATATCCGCCGGCCACAAGGTTACGTTGACATCGGCACTTTCGGCAGGTGGAAACGACACCGCTAGTGTGACAGCGGGATTGTATTCTGAAACCGTTCCACTACACTCATCCATCAGGTGAAAAATGTTCGCTGTAATATCAGACACCGAATCCGGTCAACAATGCGGCATCGACAGCGATGGCGAGCGGCAACTGGACCGCAACAAAATTGAATTGATGCGACTCGAGGAAGCGCAAGCGACGGCTGCACGATTTGGCGGCGTGGTTATCAACGAACGGCGGCTGTATCCCGAAGATTTTCAAAGTGAGTATTAACGCAGGAGGACTACCGATGGAAGAAATCAAAGTCTATGTCATCGACAAGGGGCGTACGTATCTCTATCTGCGCTACACCACCCGACGACCGGCAAGCCGGTTGAAAAGAGTGCAAGGACGAGCAAGCAAGCCGACGCGCTCAGAGAAGCCGGCAAATGGCAGGATGGATTGCGCAGTGGGCGATACCAGAAACCGAATCGCCTGGCGTGGGAAGTGTTCCGGCAGTATTACACGACGAACGCCATGCCGGCGTTGGCGCTGGCAGCCGAACAACGTATGACGCAACCCTCAATGTATTCGAGCGGACCTGAATCCACAAAAGCTATCCGACGTGACGACGGCGAAGATGACCGGGTTCGTGACGAAGCTCCGTGAGCAAGAGTTGAGCGAGGCAACAATCGCACGTCATCTGCGTGGGTTGAAAGCGTCATGCGATGGGCACACCGGCAAGGGATGCTGAATGTGCTTCCACAATTCGATATGCCTAAGCGTGTGAAGGGCGCCAAGGTGATGCGCGGTCGTCCAATCACCGGCGAAGAATTTGACCGGCTGATAAAGGCAGTCCCCAAGGTTGTGGAGAACGCTGCGGCGAAGTCCTGGGAGTTCTATCTGCGAGGCTTGTGGACAAGTGGACTGCGGCTGAGCGAATCGCTCCGACTGCGTTGGGACGATGCACCCGGAGCTATCGTGGTGGACTTCACCCGGCGGCGACCGATGCTGCGGATACCAGCCGAAGCACACAAGGGACGACCGTGATACGCTATTGCCGATGACGCCAGACTTCGCCAAGTTGCTTGTGACCGTGCCTGAGAGTAAGCGGCACGGGCGAGTGTTTAAGGTGTTGGCGGCAGATGCAAAGCTCTTACCAGGCACCCGGCGAGCGGTAGGACCGATTATCTCGGCTATCGGCAAGTCTGCCGGCGTGGTTGTCGATGAACGGACGAAGGGGAAGGAAACCGTCAAGAAATTCGCCAGTGCTCACGACCTGCGTAGGGCGTTCGGACAGCGTTGGGCAAGCCGGGTAATGCCGCAGATACTCATGCAATTAATGAGGCATCAGGACATCGGCACGACGATGAAGTTCTACGTCGGAAGGGAGGCGGAAGCGACCGCCGATGCAGTCTGGGCGACGGTAGGTGACACTTTTGGTGACACCCCCTCGGCTGGCAAAACGGACGATTCAGAAAACACCTTAAAAACTAGTGGGGATGACAGGAGTTGAACCTGCACTCCGGTTAAGGAACTGGATCCTAAGTCCAGCGCGTCTGCCAATTCCGCCACATCCCCGCGTGCGAACGTGCGTGTAGTGTGCAGTATAGACGGCCCTCCTTATACCGGCTAGGAGTTGAAGCCGAAAGTGAACTCACGCAAAAGCCGTGCTGATGCCAACCAAAGAGATTGTCGATTCGTTCGTTTTGAATGGAAGCAAACAGAGCCGGGCAGCGGCTCCGTTAGCTCTGTCCCTCGTGTTTTATCAACGGCTTTGTGCTCTTGTTTTCTTGTTGGCGCGGCATTCGATGTCTTATTGTAGTTTTGCCAACTTGGCATCACTGCGTGAGGTTTTTGCGGCCTCGGTCTTTTCTCTCGACTCTTTGCCCCCTGTTAGGCGAAGGCATTTTCACTGCCAGGGATCGCATGTGGCCATGTCGTTCGATGAGCATGTTGATTTCTGGTTGGGCCGAGTCGAGGAGCGAACGAATTTCGTTTTGAAACGCCGCGGCATCGGCAAATGTGCGGCCTTCCAGTTCATCGATGCGGTCGCCGACAGCCAGTCCGGCCTCTGCCGCCGGGGTGCGTTCGATGACGCGAACCAAGAAGACCGATCCGGGCTCCGCATCATCGTCGCGCCAGGAAATGCCCAAGCGGGGCGTGGGCTGATTAGCCGGCCAATTTCCAAGCGTCGCCTGCGGGAGAGGTTCCTCCATCGTGCGCCGCATGATTTCCGTTTCGCGCCGCACGGCGTCGCGGAACCTCGGAAGCCGATCTTCGTTGGCCACTTTTACCACTGTGGCTAGCAAGTAGCGGCACACTTCGCGCATACCCTGGCGGTTGATCTTTTCGACATCGTCCGTTGGCCGATGGTAGTCGGAATGCAAGCCCGTATGCAGCAGTGCGATGGGGATGTGATGGTCGAGAAATGGCCAGTGGTCGCTGTTTGCACTAAGGTCCCAAGAGAAATCGAGCCAAAGCGGGTCGTCAACCGGATCGCTTAGCAGCCGCCGCATTCCATATCCACTGCGAGATCCTAGCAGATATAGACGCTCGTTGCGTAGCCTGCCGACCATGTCGAGCGTAATGTCGAACTTGACGCGCTCGAGCGGCAGCGTGGGATGTGATAACCAGTAACGAGAACCGACAAGGCCGCGCTCTTCGGCGTCCCAGAACGCGAACAGGATCGACCGCCGTGTTTTGAGGCCGGACTTGGCAAATGCTTCGATTGTTTCCAAGAGTACAGACGTACCGCTGGCGTTGTCGTCGGCGCCGTTGTGTATTTTGCCAATGGGCCCGAAGCTGTTGTGGCTGTTGCCATAGCCGACGTGGTCGTAATGGGCACCGACGACGACGATTTCGTTTTCGAGCTGGGCGTCATCGCCGGGTTGGAGCAACAGGATGTTTCGGCAATCGTCGTTGAAAGTCTGTACGTAGTCGCCGCTCGTTCCGGCAGGAGTCATGTGATAGGGCCGCAGCTGCTGCAGCAGGTATTGAGCGGCTGCATGGCCACCGCGACTGCCGGCCTCCCGGCCTTCGTAGACGTCGTCGGCCAGCACCTCAACGTAGTGGTAAAGCTCATAGGTAGAGATCGATTCCATGGCCGCGGTGTAAAGATTATTGTTGGCTGCGGTCGCCGACGAAATGGGAATCAGGCAAATGATCCAACATGCTGCGATCTGTAATGTCTGGCGGATGTTCATGGCGATGAATGTTATCCACGTCATTTGCCGATGCAGAATGTACTAAAAATACGGTCGAGCAGGTCATCGGTGTAGACGGCACCGACAACTTTGCCCAATTCGCCGAGGGCGGAGCGCAATTCAACGGCTACCAATTCGTATCCACCATTGTTAACCACACTTTCGGCAGCCGCATTTAACGAGGTCTCGGCGAGGCGGATGCTTTCGCGGCAACGCTCTGCAGTAGTCGCGACGAATACGCTCGGTTGCGGAGGGGCGTCGCGTGACAACTTGCTGCGAAACACTTCGCACAACGTATCGAGGCCGTACGCCGTCCGGCTGCTGGTCAAGATAACTGGCAGACTGCCCTTCGTGAGGATGGCGGGTGGTGAATGCGCCAGGTCGGATTTTGTGAGGACAACAACGTCGCAACCGGGTGCGTCGATCGACATGGTGACATCTGCGAACATTCCGCAAGCAGCTACTGCGGACGCCTCGCTACAGTAAGCGCGGATTGTAGCGCGTTTGCGGCGTTCGATGGCAAGCGCCTGGGCTGCGGCGCCGATGTTCCGCGACGGTGTGGCGATCTTAGTTTGCTCGTCGCCTGACGAAGGATTGAGCGAAGCCGAATCGACCCCCGCGGTATCGACTAACTCACACTGAAGGCCATCCAATGAAATCTTGGCAATCAGATAATCGCGGGTTGTGCCGCGGTGGGGTGAGACCAATGCGGGTGTCGACTGGCTTGGAACGACTCCTTTGGCGCAACCACGTAGCTTCACCAGCGCGTTAAATAAGCTGCTCTTGCCGACATTCGGCGGACCGACAAGTACAATTTGCATTGCATCGCTGGCAATGTGCCGTGAAGCCATTTGCTTCGCTACATGGCTGAGTATATTACCAGTCGACCGCAGGCGCACGAGTACGTCGCCCGGAGAGACCAACTCGATATCTTCGTCGACGAAATCGAGGCTGGCCTCCAAGTCGGCCAGTAGTTGCAGCAACTGCTCGCGAAGTTGGTGGAGAGGCCGGGCGAGACCACCGGCTAATTGTGCCAGCGCCGTGTCGAGATCTTCCACACCGCGGGCATCGATGACTCCTAGCACCGCTTCAGCCTGGGTAAGATCAAGTCGCCCAGCCAGGAACGCTCGGAGCGTGAATTCGCCCGGTTCCGCAAGCCGGGCACCCGCGCGGCAAACGGCGGCCAGCAAACAAGCGAGCAAGGGAGGCGAGCTAATCGTGTGGAATTCGGCCACCGGCTCTCGTGTATAGCTGCGGTTGGTGGGCCAGAGAAATAAGTCGCATGGCAGAAAGCGCGTCGTGGTATCGAGCACGATACGAACGCGGCCGGGTAGGGCCGCCGCGTATGGTGTCGTATTGATTGGCCGGGAATCGACTGCTTCGAATAATTGCGCGGCGATTGCGATGGCGGTCGGGCCGCTGACGCGGACCATGCCGCGGGGCGCGCCGCCAGCCGCGGTGGCGAGGGCGCAGATGGTTTCGTCAGTGTGACAGGCCATGACATGCGGAGCGATTTTCACGCTAAATGGCAAACGGCAAGCCGTAGTTGGTGGCCGAATGCTGTAGGTGGAGCTACTTTTTGCGCTTTGCTTTGCGCGACTTCTTCGGGCCTGCGCTGCCGTTGGAAGCATCGCCTCGAGGCCGCTTGTCGCCGGAACCAGGTACGGAGCCACTCGCGCCACCCGATGCCATGGCGCCGGCGGTGGGCGCTTTTGGCAGCAACTTGCGCTCGGCGATCCCCCACATGCTCGAGGCGATAAAATATAGGCATAAGCCGCTGGGCACTTTGTAAAAGAATAGGCCCATAAAAAGCGTCATATACTTCATCATCTTTTGCTGCATGGCAGCCTGATCGTTAGTTGGCGCTGGCATGGTCATCCTTTGTGTCACCAGGAAAAGTACGACCGTGATCAAGGGCAGCACATTCAAGTATGGCCCGAGCCCGAACAGACCCTGGCCCTGGGTAACAACCTCGGGCATAACGGCCGACCAGTTTAGGAACATGTCTGGAGCGGCCAGATTGGAGCACCACTGAATCGAGTGCCCAAAAAACGGCGACTGCCTCAGCTCGACATCCACCAACAGAGCGCGGTAAAGCCCAATGAAAACTGGCATCTGTAAGAACAGCGGTAAGCAGCCGCCAAGCGGATTGATTTTGTTCTTGCGATAGAGCTCCTGGGTTGCCTGAGATTTTTTCTGCATGTCATTTTTGTATTTTTCATTGATGCGATCCATCTCGGGCTTGAGGGCCTGGATGCGGGCCATGTTTTTAGTTTGCTTGTAGCTGATAGGGAACATCGCCCCGCGTACGAGAACCGTAAGCATGAGAATTGCGATGCCATAATTACCCACAATGCTGTAAAAGGCATGCAGTATTACCAGCATTACGCGGGCGATCGCCCCGAACCAACCGAAGTAGATCAGGTCTTTGAGCGAATAGTTTGCATTGCCAGCGGGATAGTATTGGCTGAGCAAATCCGGCCTTTTGGGGCCGAGAAACACCTGATACGAATCCTGATGAGGTGCGTCCGCGGCCAAGCCGAAAGATTTGTGCGATAAGCGGCACGTAACATTCGCATAGATGACCGCATGGGGATCGGGTTGCGACCCGACGAAGACCGCCTCGGTCGTGTCGAACCAAACATCGTTCAGTGACGCGATCTGTGGTATCAAAACTGCCGAGAAATACTGCGAGTCCACGCCGGCGTAAGCCAGAGCTTGGCCGTCGCCCATGGGCGGGACTTTCCCCTTGGCAATTTGAGAGTTATCGATCTCAAGCTCGGAACTGCCGGCGAAACGAACGGCCACATCGCGAAGGCTCGCGCCTCCCCAGTGTTGACTGACCTTGCGAGCGTACCACCAGCCTTCCAAAGGCATGCCGGTTGGCCCATCGAGGCGATATGCAGCCGAAGGTGGCTTGGCATCGGCGGGCGCAGCAGCGGCCGTGCCGCGCAATTCGACATCTAGCCGTAAATGGTATGCAGGGAAATCGATATCGTCGCGCTGCTTCGGCGGCACGACGGCCAGCGTGTAGCGCTTCACCAATTCGAGATTCAACTCTGGAAGTGCGCGGCGGAAGGCGGCAGATTTCTCGTCGTGAGCCGTTAATTCCCAAGTACCGCTTTCCAGCACGTCGGCTATTCGCTTCGCGTCGGCCTTGCTCAATGGCTTACCGTTGAGCTCCGACAACGTCAACAAAAAGGACGGTCGATCGACGAAATCAGCTGGCGGATCGACTTTGCGCATCCGGTAGTTTTCTATTTCCGGTCGGACGACGGCAAAGGGCCGCCGCATGAGCCGCACAACGCGTGGCTGGGGCGCCTGGTCGCCATGGCGAACTTGCAGCGTGATTTCGTGTTGCGGCTTTGTATCCGCAAGCGCAGTAGCGAGGTCGTCGGCCGTTTTGACGCTGGTCGTTTGCGGGTTTCCCAGGCCAACGATGACATCGCCGGGCTCGATTTTTGCCTTGGCTGCGGGTGTGCCGACGCCGACGACCTGCACCTGGGCGCCGCCGGGCACATTTTTCAATTCCAAATCGCCAAGATAGCCGCTCCAATCGTGCTGATCGCGATAGCGCGGACTGGCCATTTCGACCCTTAGGACTGCGGCACCCGCATTCGTCAACGTAACGAGCATGCGATAGTCGCTATTCGGATCGAGCGATCCAAGCGCCACAAATTGAAGCGGTACACTGGATCGGGCAATGGCGGGCAATTCGCCAGCTTTCGCCGCTGCCGGGGGTGGAGGGGCTTGAACCGGTGGTGGCTGCTCGCTCTTTTTTGCCTCGCCTGCCGGAGCAGCGCCTTTGGCCCCGGCTTTGGCATTTGCCGGAGCAGCAGCGGCCGGCTGCTTCGGGTTTGGCGGCGGTGGAAAGAGCTTGCCCGCCAGCAGCATAAGCCCCAGCGAAATCATCAGGAAGGCGATAAAACGTCGTTGATCCAACGTAGCAGTCCTTATTCGGCACCTGAGCCGCCCACTGATCGGTTAGTTGTTAGTGGATAGATGCTAGTTGTCTCTGGAATTGTAACCGGCTAATTCATCGCGAGGACAACTAACAACGAACAACTAACTACGAATACTCGCCCTACCTACCTTGTTTGATGCGATCTCCCAAGAAGTCATCCAGTTCGGCGGTGTTGTAGATTTTATCGGCGGTCACGGTCGGATCATAATCCACTCGGCGGAACGTCAGTTGATGGGCTTCCTGAACCACGTAGCACGGGCGCGGATCGCCGTCGCGCGGCTGTCCGACCGATCCGACGTTGCACATAAATTTTTGCTGCTCATAGCGGTACGCATAGCCGATTTCGTCGGGGGTCATGAAGTTTCGACTTTCGGTGAAGACGCCGGGGACGTGCGTGTGGCCTTGGAAGCACCCGAATTCCACCATGCTGAAGAGCTTTTCTATTTTCTTCTGGTTATAAATGTCTTCCGGAAAGACATATTCATTCACTGGGTTGCGGGGTGAGCCATGCACGTAGAGCCATTTGCCGTCGCGATAGGTGCGTGGCAGGGCGCCCAGAAAATCCCAGCGGCGGTCAATGGACGCGCGGTCGCCCCGCGGGTTCTCGAGTTGGTCGCGGGTCCAAAAAATGGCCCGTTCTGCACCGGTGTTAAACCCTTCCGGGTCGAACAGGGCGCCTTGGTCGTGGTTGCCGAGCAGGCAGACACGCGTTTTTTCGATCACAAGGTCGAGACATTCGCAAGGGTTGGGGCCATAGCCGATGATATCACCCAGGCAGAAAATCTCCTCGACGCCTTGTCCGTGAGCATCGGCCAGGACGCACTGAAGTGCCTCCAGGTTGCCGTGAATATCGCTGATAATAGCCCGTTTCAATTCACGGCTCGCTTCGGCGCGTCGGGGGGAGTGAGCAGCGGCAACGCGTGACGGCAATCTTCAGCCGCATCGCTCGTAATCCGCTAGTCTAAAAGTCCGCTCTGCAAGGGTCAAGCCGCAACAGGTAGTGGCTTTCCTCCAATGCAAAGCGGTCGGCACGCGGCATCAGGAGGTGCGGCTCGGCTCGCCGCACCCACTTGCGGGAAAACACCGGTTCCGCCACCCTTGGTGAATGCAGACCGCGAAGCGAATTGTCGCGATTGAAGCTTCTGGCCGCCACGGATCGGTGGCTACCCTTTCGGGCGAGGCCGATGAAGCTCGGCTAATTGGACAAGTTGTGCTAACGGGCGAAGAGCGAACCGCGCAATCGCTCGTGCCCGCAATGAAACAGTTGCTGGTGGCCGCCGACTGGTCGCCAAAAACTGTCGAGCTGGTTGCTGTTGCCGCTGGTCCTGGGTCTTTCACCGGATTACGGATCGGCGTTACGACAGCCAAGGCATTTGCTTATGCCGTAAGCGCGGATCTGATTGGCGTCAACACACTGATGGCACTCGCCGCGCAGGCGCCGCCATCGATATCCCCACTTTGGACCGTTTTAGATGCGCAGCGCCAAGAATTGTTTGCGGCGAAATTCGTCGTGGGTGAAAGACTAGAAATCCGCGCGGAATCCGTTGCATCAATCGTTTCGCAAGACCGATGGATAGCGAGCTTGCAGCCCGGCGACCTTGTGACGGGCCCGGCTCTTAAGCGTATTGCGGCGCGAGTGCCGGCGGGGGTTGTTCCGCTGCCGGAAGATTTGTGGCAGCCGACGGCCGCAGCAGTGGGGCAGGTTGCATGGCGAGCCTATCGCACGGGCCACCGCGACGACGTTTGGGAACTTACGCCGAATTATTTGCGTCCCAGCGCCGCGGAAGAAAAGCGAATGGCTTTATAGTGTGGCGAGCGCTTCGCGAGCGGCGGCGATCGTTGCATCGATGTCGGCGTCGCTGTGCGCGTCCGACACGAACATCGCTTCGAATTGGCTGCACGGCAAATAGATGCCGCGGTCGAGCATCGCCCAAAACCACCGCGCGAATCGCGTCGTATCGCAGCGGCTGGCAGAGGGCCAATCGACGACGGGTTTTTCCACAAAGAAGAGCGTCATCATGCTGCCGATGCGCACCAGTTGATGCGGAACACCCGCTGAGGTGGCGGTGTCGCACAGGCCGGCCTCAAGACGAGCGCCGGCGCGCTCCAGCCGCTCGTAGGGCGGATCGTCTCGCAGCGCGCGAAGCATCGCACAACCAGCCGCTGTCGCCAGTGGGTTACCGCTGAGCGTGCCGGCTTGAAACACCTTTCCGGCTGGCAGCACGTGATTCATTATTTCGGCTCGGCCACCATACGCTCCGACCGGCAAGCCACCGCCGACTATCTTGCCGAGCGTGGTCAGATCGGGTTCGATGCCCAGTAGCTGTTGAGCACCGCCGTAGGCGACGCGGAAGCCGGTCATCACTTCGTCGCAGATCAACAGCGCGCCGTGCTGCCGCGTCAACTGGCGTAGCCCTTGCAAGAACTCTCGATTCGGCACGACGACGCCCATGTTGCCAACAACCGGCTCGAAGATCACACCGGCAATGCGCGGGCCACGCTCCGCGAACGCTTTTTGAAGCCCCGCCACGTCGTTGTATTGGAGCACCAACGTGTCTCGAGTGGTGCCGGCAGTGACGCCCGGCGAATTGGGTACGGCCAGCGTGGCGGCGGAACTACCGGCGGCAACCAATAGACTATCGACGTGGCCATGGTAGTTTCCGGCGAACTTCACAATCACGTCGCGGCCGGTGAAGCCGCGGGCCAGCCGAATTGCACTCATCGTGGCTTCGGTGCCCGAATTCACTAGCCGGACCTTCTCGACGCTCGGGACAGCATCAACAATGAGTTGGGCCAACTCATTTTCCGCTTCGGTTGGCGCACCAAAGCTGGTGCCGCGTCGGGCGGCCTCTTCGACCGCCGCAACCACCGGGGGGTAGGCATGGCCGAAAATCAGCGGCCCCCAGGAGCCGACGTAGTCGATGTAGCGATTGCCATCCACGTCCCAGAGGTACGGACCTTGGCCGCGCTCCACGACAATCGGTTCCCCGCCAACGCCGCCAAAAGCGCGAGCCGGGCTGTTGACGCCCCCCGGCATTAACTCTTGCGCCGAATAAACAGAGAATGACTTCTTTCACGCTTCATGGATTAGGGCGGACAACGCCCACCAACTTATGCTGTGCTGTGAATCGGTGACCAATGCCCACCCTACTTGTTTTTTAATTCTGCAAGTCGGCTGCGAGCTTTGGCAACGACCGCTTCGGCCCAAATGTCGGATTGGTATAAATCGATGATCGCCTGATAGATGCCGGCCGCCGCCACCGGATCCTTCTGCGATAGCTTTTCGGCGGCGACCAGCCGCTCGCCGAGTGAGGCCAGTTGTTGCTCGCGTTGCTGCGCGAGATCCGATCGCAGCGTTCCGATCCGCCGGCGGGCAAGTTGGACGATGTCGGACGTTCGGACGGCCGCTTCGCGGTCTACCTGATTGTTGCCGGTCGCAGTTGGCTCAACTGTAAGGGAGTCTGTCGCAGAGTCGGTCCCGTATAAATTCACGATCGATTCAAGCATTGCCAGGGTCTTGTCGGGCTCAGAGTTGGCGAGGCTCGTTGCCCGCAAATACAGTTGCTCGGCGGGCAAGAGCGACGTATCGGAAGCGCCAGTCCCGTGAGTCTGCCGCTGGAGCGTACGCTCCAGCTTATCCAACTCGATGCGCTCCTTGTAGCGCGCGACGAGAGCTGCTCTGGGGTCGTGCGGATAATGTGCCAGGAACTCGTTCAGTTCGTTCTCAACGCGAGCGGGCGAAACACCATCTCCGGCTTCAATTCGCGTCGTAATCGCCGAATAGAGATGATCCGCCGAGGCCGGCCGCGACAAATACCACGCGATCCCGCCAATGGTCACCAACGCTGCGGCGAGACCGACCAATTGAGCGGCAATTACGAACCACGAGCGATGGTATTCTGCGCGTCGCTGGGCCTCCTCTTCCTCGAGTGTGGTAAATCGGGTTGGTCGTAGAAGCATTGGCTGCCCGGACGCGTTCGGACCCGTCAAGAGCGACGATTGCGCGGCGCGCGATGATTGCTTCGACATGGCCTCGTCGGCGGCCAATGTCGCGGCATTCTGTGAAGCGGACGACGGGAGGTTGTGAACTGCGTCTTCTGTCGAAGGCCGGTCATCGCGCGAGTTGGCGGCCCCCACTTCCGCTTGCGTCGCGTCGATCTCCAGTGATTGATTGGTGTCGTCTCCCTGCCGATCGAGCGCGGCCTGGTCGCCGGCGAGCGCGAAGTCGTCGGCCGCGGGACGCGAAAGCGCCATGACCATGGCTTGCAGATGGCGCGCGAGAACTTGCGTGTTCGGGAAGCGCTCGGCCGGGTCTTTCGCCAGAAGTTGCATCACGACCCGCTCAAGTTGTTCGGGCGTATCTGGCGCGTAGCGGCGGACGGGCTCTGGGTTGGCGAACCGCTGCAGTTGGAGCATCTGCGGTAAATTCTTCGCCCGAAATGGAGGCCGGCCAGCCAACAGGGCGTACATCACCCCGCCGAGGCTATATTGATCGCATCGAGAAGTTACTGGCCGACCGTCGGCTTGTTCGGGCGACATGTAATCGGCTGTTCCCAATACGCCACCCGCCGTGGTTAACGAAGTTGTGCCGAATAATCGCGCGATACCGAAATCGGCAAGCTTCACGTGGTCCTCGTCATACAACAGAATGTTGGCCGGTTTGATGTCGCGATGGATGATGCCATGATCGTGCGCGTGCTTCAGCGCCAGCGCAAGCTGGATGGCGATATTTGTTACTTCTCGCCAAGAGAAGCGGCGGCCAGCCTTGAGCTCGTCCTCCAGGCTGACGCCATCGACAAGCTCCATTGAGTAAAACAGCACGCCGTCCTGCTCGCCGTAGCCAAAGAGGCGGACGATGCCATCGTGCCGCAGTGTTTTGAGCGATTCGATCTCAGCCTCGAACCGGTCGCGAAATCCTTCCGCCATCGCGAGTTGCGGCGTGAGCGCTTTAATTGCCACCCGCTGAGCAGTTTGCGTGTCCGTCGCGGCGTAGACCGAACCCATGCCGCCCTTGCCGAGCGGCTTATCGATTTCGTAGGGACCGAGGCGAGTTAATTGCATCGGAGGGCTGCAATTCATGTCAGAAACTCGAGAAGCTAGCACTCAGTCTTCATCTTAGCCCCCGTTGCTGAAGTAAACTAGCAAGCACGTCGGGCGGCGAGTGACCTTGAATGGCCGGCAGGATTGTTCTAGAAGCGGCCAAACTTCAGACGATTCTGTGTGCGCTTATTCGCTATTTGGTCAGGATCAGGCAGATGCACGGCCGCCGATTTGCTGTTCCACACTCGTTCCGCCTCGCACTGGCGTGCGCTGTGTTTGTGTGTGCGAACGCAGACCGAGCCAAGGCCGATGCGCCGCCTTATCAGGCTCGGGTGGTTGCCGCCAGCGCCGCGGTGCACAGCGGCCCGGGTGAAAACTTCTATCCCACCGATACGGTGGGCCAAGGCGATTTGGTGGAAGTCTATCGCGAAAAGCCCGGCGGCTGGCTGGCGATTCGACCGCCCGTCAACAGTTTCAGTTGGATAGCCACGAAGGACTTGCAATTGCGAGAAGGTGGCCTAGCCGAAGTAGGCAAGAACAATGTCACTTCGCGCATCGGCAGCCGGCTTAACGATCGGCACAATGCTGTCCAAGTGCGGTTGAGGAAGGGCGAGGTAGTGGAGGTTCTGGGCGAGGGGAGCATCCGTGGTGAAAAATGGTACAAAATCGCGCCGCCGGCCGGAGAATTCCGTTGGATTCAAGCGTCGCTGGTTGAGCGAATCGGGCCCATACCAGCCCAGAGCGCTGCCGCAACGCCGTCCGCCGACCCGCCGAACGCAAACTTAGCACCCGCAGAGTTGCACAAGAATTCGGCAATCACCACAGTTCCCGTCGCGGCAGCACCGCAAGCCGCATCAACGTCGGGTGATACCGGCGCACCTCCGCTAATGTCGAGCGCGAAAGTTCCCGCGCCTCCGGTCACGGCGGAAGCGAGTGCGACGCCATCGGCCGCAATCCCTATTCCTGCGCCTGCCCCGGGTCTACCGTCACAATCCGCGCAAATCCCCGCGACCGCCGACCTCTCGCAGGAACTGGCCTCAGTTGAAATGCGGCTTTCCCGAATGGCGGCTGCGCCGCCGAATCTTTGGAACACCGAGCGGCTGGAGCGCGACACCGCGGAACTTATGTCCCGGGCAAAAACTCCTGCCGAGCGCGATGCCGTAAGGATCACGCAGGACAAGATTAGCCGGTTTGCAGAGATTGGCCGGCGGCAAAACCAAACGCCGGCAAACGTCGCGCAACTCGGGCAGCCGCCGATCACGCCACTGCCGAATTCGGTGGCTGCCACGGCCAATGGCGGCCCGTACGATGCGGTCGGAATCCTACGGCCGGTTGTCTCCAGACGTCCCGGAGCCCCACAGTTTGCACTCGTGGATGATCGCGGACAGGTTGTGTCGTTCGTTACATCGACGCCGGACCTGAACCTTCAGCCCTACCTGGGGCACCGCATTGGCGTCGTCGGCACCCGGGGCTTTATCCAGGAGTTCCAGCGTGCGAACGTGACGGCAGCGCGCGTGACCCCGCTGAACGAACGCATCGTGCGGTAGTGCGGCATTGGTCATCCGGCGACGGTCCGCTGTTGCTGTTCGCCGAGGCCCTCGACGGAAAGCCGTACGGTTTGGCCTCGGTGCAAGAAGACCGGCGGCTTGCGGCTCATGCCGACACCGGACGGAGTGCCCGTGGAGATTATATCGCCGGGGCAGAGTGTCATGAATTGGCTCAGATAACTTACGAGTTTCTTGACACCGAAAACCATGGTGCGGGTCGAGCCGTCTTGGCGGCGCTCGCCATCGACATCCAGCCACAGACGGAGGTTTTGCGGGTCGGGCACCTCATCTTTGGTCACGAGCCAGGGACCGATGGGACCGAAAGTGTCGCAGCTTTTGCCTTTGGTCCATTGGCCGCAGCGTTCGATCTGAAATTCGCGTTCGGAGACGTCATGCACGGTGCAATAACCGGCGACGAAATTGAGGGCGTCGGCTTCGCTTACGTACTTGGCCGGCTCGCCAATGACGATGCCCAGCTCGACTTCCCAATCGGTTTTCATCGAGCCCCGGGGTATCTGTAGGTCGTCGTACGGGCCGCAGATGGCGCTGGTGGCCTTGAGAAAAAGCACGGGCTCCGTAGGGAGCTTCGCGCCGGTTTCAGCGGCGTGTTCGGCATAGTTCAAGCCAATGCACATGAATTTGCCCACGCGGCCGATGCAGGGGCCAATGCGACCGCGGGTTTGGCGCAGGTCTACGAGCGGCAGCGATTTGGGATCAACGCGGCGGACCCGGTCCAGGGAAGCCTCCGCCAGCGTCTCGCCGGCGATATCGTCAACGATGCCGACGAGGCTGCGGATTTGACCTGCGTCGTCGAGTAGGCCCGGCTGCTCGTCGCCGGGCGGGCCGTAGCGGAGTAGTTTCATGGTATGGTAAGGCTCCGGAAGGATTATCGATGGTTGGATGACGCGTACATCGAGGATGCAGTATCGAGCATTCGGCATCAAGTATTCCTGTCCGAGATTTTCTGGCGCACAAAATTCCTTTTGCTGTCAAAAATGGTCTTTACTCAGCCGTGAGCCATTGTAGAATTTGCCAGCCCCAAGTATTCTCGAAGTTAATGAGGCCGACGCGCCGATTGGAAGATTTAAGTAGGCAGGCCAGTGGCCTGCTTTATCCGGCGATCATGTCAGGCGGACGCTTGACCTACGCGAGGCAACGAACGTGAATTTCGCCCTAACCATCGGGATGTTGAAGCTGCGGCGACGCTTGCGGTCGAGCCGCCCGTTCCGGCGTCCGTTGCTGACGTGGGAAGAGCTTCACATTCCGGTTGCGCCCTGCCTTTCCGGCTGGCGCGACCATATCCGTCGTTGAGTTTCTCGCTTCAGAGTCTGTCAATTTGTTTCTGACGGCTCTTTCTGATGCGTGGTCGCGATAGCGACCAGTCTAGCTCGCTCTTTTGGTCAAAGCTGACTTACAGGTTGGGCGCCACTGGCTATGCCCGTGGTTGGAGGCGACGACGAGTCACTCGCCAGCGCGAGTGGCGCACGCAGGCTCAAGACCCGCTTCAGCCGAGATATTCGAATACCAGGGTCGAGGACGACCCGGCTCACGTTTCAAAGCACCGGGATCACCCGGCTCTCAATTGCGGAACAATTTAGAATTAGGAGCTGCACACAGGATGAAGGTTTCCTCACAACAAATCACCGTTCGTCAACTTCTCAATGGTGGATCGCCCCTAGCTACGTTGAAGGACGCGGCCGACCTGGCTTTTGGCCCCAACGTTACGCCGCTGCGCGTGGCCGTGACGGGCAAGACCCGCGCCGGCCATCAGTGCGAGATCGAGGCCGTCGAGCCAAAGATTTGTGGCTCGGACGATTCGGAAGCATGCGTGTTCGATTTCCGGCAGCGTCGGCTGGCACGCACCAACGCGTTCAACGCCGTGATGTTGATCCCAACAGGAGTCGATTGTGCGATTGGCGGCCACGCGGGCGATGCCACCCCGGCCGCCAGGCTGTTGGCCTCGGTCTGCGATCAACTGGTGCTGCATCCAAATGTGGTGAATGCGTCGGACGTAAACGAGCAAACGGAGAACTGCCTGTATGTGGAGGGCAGTCTTATTTGCCGGCTGCTGATGGGAACCGTCGGATTGCGGAAAGTTCGCCAGAATCGCGTGCTGTTGGTTACTGAGGACCGCCGCGACGCGCCAAATGTCGTCGATCAGACAATTAATTGCGCGGAAGGCGCCCGAGCCACGCTCGGTATGGACATCAGCGACGTTGTCGTATTGGAGCAGGAGCTGTTTTTGCAGACTGGCGTTTCGGATTCGGGCCGCGTCACGGGTCGTGTCGAGCGTTTGGGGCACTTGCTCGATTTGCTGCGCGCAAGCGCGGCACGTACGATGCGGTTGCCCTGGCCACGCGGATCACGCCGCATATCGACACGGTGGAATTGCACCGCTCCTACTTTGGCGACGGCGGCCCGAACCCCTGGGGCGGCGTTGAGGCGATTCTCACTCATCTAGTGTCCACGGTTCTTGATGTTCCGTCCGCCCACGCACCGACAATGAGTAGCGAGGCACTGAGGACTGAGAGGTGGGGCGTCGTCGAGCCGCGAAAGGCTGCCGAGGTCATCTCGACGACTTACTTGTTCTGCGTGCTCAAGGGTCTCAACCGAGCGCCGCAGGTGCTAGTCGACCCGTCGGGTGCGTACGACCCATCCGTTCTGATGGCGGAAGATGTTTCGGCCCTGGTGATTCCCGATGGCTGCGTTGGTTTGCCGATGCTGGCTGCGGTGGAGCAGGGCATTCCGGTCATCGCGGTGAGGAACAACGCGAACTTGATGCGCAACGATCTGAAGTCGCTGCCGTTCCGGCCAGGCCAGTTGCAATACGCGGCCAATTACTACGAGGCGGCGGGCATTCTCTCCGCCATGAAGGCCGGTGTTGCGCCTTCCAGCTTGGCACGACCGATGCATCCCCTGCGCGTCGAGCGCGTGGCAGCTCATGTCGAGGTGAACGGCAAGTCGAACGGCCATGCTGCCAACGGGCATACGAACGGCAACGGTAAAAGCCGCCGAGCGAAAGCCTCGGTTGCGATTGTACCCGTAGACGACAACAGCCTTACAAATGAACTCATCGAGGTTGGCGGGAAGTGAGCGGCGGCGTGGATCAAGAGCGCGCTCCGATTTTCGAGACACTCACGGGATACGCGCGCTCGGGAATCTACGGCTTCCATACGCCCGGTCACAAAGGCGGACGATTCGCGCCCCTGAACTTGCCGAGTTGGTCGGCTCGTCGGGTTTAACGCTCGACTTGCCGGCAATGACGGCCACGGATAATACATTCCATCCTACCGGTTGTGTGCGGGAAGCGCAGCGGCTGGCAGCTGAATTGTTTGGTGCCGACTCAACGTTCTTTCTTTCCGCCGGCTCAACGCTTGGCGTGGCTGCCGCGCTATTGTCGGCCGCGCCGCCGGGCGGAACGGTGGCGATGCCGCGCAACATTCATCGCTCCGTCGTGGCCGGATTGGTGTTATCCGGCGCGGTGCCGCGATTTGTGCCGCACGACGTGCTGCCAGAATGTGGGGCGCTCGGTATCACGCCCGCGGCCTTAGCGGCCGCCATGGATACCGATCCGCGACCAGCCGCGGCGCTGGTCACTTGCCCCAGTTACTATGGCTTGGCGTGCGAATTGCCAGAGGTCGCCGCAGTTTGCCGGGCTCATCGCGTGCCGCTCATTGTGGATGAAGCGCATGGCGGTCATTTCCGTTTTCTGCCCGAATGTAAACCGAACACGGCACTCGCGGCCGGTGCGGACCTTGTCGTGCAAAGTTGTCATAAAACGCTTGGTTCGCTCGTAGGTTCGGCCCAGTTGCACGTTGGCTGCGAGTCATTGGTGGCCGCTGAACAGGTGCGGCATGCGTTAAACTTTCTCCAAACTACAAGTCCGAGCTATCTGCTCCTGGCGTCGCTCGATGTGATGCGGCGGTGGTTATGGCGGGAAGGTGAGAAGCTGTTTGCGGCGGCAGTCGAGGAAGCGCGCGAACTGGCAGCACAGATCGATGCCATTCCAGGCATGCGGGTTTTTCGCGCAGAAGCGGACTCGCGGTTTGCCGATCATTGCCAGGACCCACTGCGGCTTGTGGTCAATGTGAGCGAGACCGGCCGGAGCGGATACGAAGTCGAACGGTTCCTGCGTAATGAATTCCGCGTTGAGGATGAGATGGCAGACGCGTTCAACGTGGTTTATGTTCTGAGCCCGCACGATGAACCGCGGGCGAAAGAGCGGCTATTGGCCGGATTGAGCGCGGTGAGTGCGTCGGCCGGACCGAGGATGAGAACGCGCCGGCTCACGGAAGAAACCAATAGGGCACAATTGTTGCAGCCGCCGATTCCGCGGCTTGTGATACCGCCGCGCGAAGCGGCACTTGCCAGCCTGGCGACGGTTCGCTTGAACGCCGCCCCTGGCCGAACGTGTGCTGAAATGGTTATGTTTTATCCGCCCGGTATACCACTGTTGATGCCGGGGGAGGTCATTTCGCAGGAGACGGTAGAGGTTTGCCGTCGACTACTTGCGGCCGGTGCCAGTCCATACGCGACTGATCCGACGCTCGAAACAGTCCGGGTTGTGAAGTGATTGAGGAAGCAGAAATGTCTCAAACGCTTGTTGGCCGTAAAAAGCAGACGGGCGCTTCGGTCGGCTTGCCTATCTCGTGGTATTTCGATCCAGACATCCTCGAGCTAGAACGGCAGGGGCTGTTCGCCGTGGGGCCGCGCTACGCCGGGCATGTTTCGCTCGTACGCGACGACGGCCAATACATGGCTCTCGGCGGACAACAAGCGGACAAACTGTTGGTGCGCAATGATGGCCGGCCGCAACTTGTGTCGAATGTTTGCCGGCATCGGCAGGCGAAATTGCTTGCTGGATCGGGCCGCGTGAAGAACATTGTGTGCCCAATACACAACTGGACATACGGCCTCGATGGCAAGCAGCTTGCTGCGCCCCATTTTACTAAGAATCCGTGCCTCGATTTGGAGCGGACCGAGCTTACGGATTGGAATGGCTTCTTGTTCGCCGGACCGCGCGACGTGCGGCGCGAACTCGCGCCACTCGATAGCTGGACCGAGCTCGCATCCTCGGATTACGTGCTGGAGCGTATTGACGAGGAGGAATACGATCTTAATTGGAAGGTGTTTTTGGAAGTTTACCTCGAAGATTACCATATTCAGCGCCGTACATCCGGGCTTTCGCGCATTTGTCGATCCAATCGATGTGCGCGACGCGCTCCAAGTCGTCGGCGGCGAACGGTTTTTTTGTGAGCAAGTTCACGTCCGCTGGCCGTTGCCGCCGGCCGCGACGCCAATGTTCGCCAAATATCAAGCGATTTTGATGGACGTTCTCGCCGGTCGGCGGCCGCCGTTTGCCGCGATCTGGATGTGCCTTTTTTCGGGGCAGCTGATTGAGTGGTATCCATTCACGATGGTCGCGACGACTTACATGCCGCTATCACCGACGCGTACGCGGCTGCGGAGCGAGTATTACTTCGATCGCCAGATTGCCGAAACGCGGCGCGATTACGTCGAAATCAGCTTGGCCGTGCTAGACGAGGTAACGGGCGAGGATCATGCCGCGGCCGAGACGCTGCACCATGGTCGGTGCATGTTGTACGAGAGGGGCGACGACTTGCAAGGCCCTTATCAAACGCCGATGGAGCAAGGCTTGCAACGCTTTCACGATTGCCTGCGGGCGATCGTTCAGAACTAGGCTAAAATTAGCCCCTCAGTCGTGCGGCGTCCTATCGCGATGCCGCTGTGTTGCCATTCGCGTCGCCAAAGTTCGCCAAGCCACCGCCAGGCAGAGTGACACGCGGTGCATCAGGCCCGTCAATCTGTCGAAGATTTTTCAGTGGATCATCGCGCAATCGGAGAAATTTGAAGCCGACCAGCCGGGGCTTGCCTGCGGCATCTTTGGCGGCCAAGTCCCTGGTCGAGCGAACGATGTACGTATCGATTGGCTCTTCGCGGACCTTGGGCGCCGAGGAGTGAATCAAGTGTAAATCGCCGTTTGGTCCATGGGCGATCAACCCCACGTGGCCGACAAAGGCGCTGCCGCCGAAAACTTCATTCTGTGGAGCGCCATTTTTCACGGTTCCGCGGACGATGTTCACAAAATCGCCGTCCTGCAGCGCGCTCTTCGCGCGCTCGATCTGCTCGTACGGCAAATAAATGTCCTGGTGTTTTTCAATCGGAATGCTGACGGTTAAGCCGTAGCGGTTCTTCAAAAACTTCGAGCGATCGATGGTTTCCTTGAACTTTACTGCCGAGTCGCCAGCCAGTCGGGCAGTTATGTCTTCAACGAGCCAACGATTTGAAATATTCCAATCGGCTTCGGTGTAGTGGTTTCGCGTGGCGACACCAAGTTGCCCGTCGCGGTAGCGGATTCGCTGAAGCATCCTCATGAAGCCCGCCCAGTTTTGGGAAAGCGCCATCGCGTAGGTGTGTTCGGTGAATACCAGGCAGTCGCTCTTTCCCAAGCAATAAATCGGCTGCGGGTCGTACGACTCGAATGGTAGCTCGCCCAACAAATACAGCTCGTACGGTTGGCCGATATTTTTGCGGGCCAGATGCATGATCCGTTTACGGAGGTCCGGCTCTGTTGCGCTCAGAAATTGCAGGTACTCGTCGACTTGGGGTTCAGTAAACTTATAGAGCGGCTTATCGACGAGTTTGACGAGTTCCGATTTATCGAATCCAAGCCGCTGACACGCGGCGGTTTGTTCGGGAGTTAGCGCAGCCGTCGTTGCGGCCACACACAGCCGAGGAATGCCAAACGGGGCGACAAGCGCCAAACCGAGCCAAGGTAGACACAAATTCCGCATGTAAGTTCCTACTGAGTTGAAGATGGACTACACGGCTATTGGATCGTTGATTTCCAGATTGGCCGGAACTAGCCTTGTCGTCCCTTATCGATGTCCGAAGTCAAGGCCCTCTGATTCTTCCTAAACTATATCGTGCGAAGGATGGCGCTCCAAACGAGTTATTCAATGTGTACCTTCGCCAAATAAATGCTCGTCTTTCCTTCGTGGCTCGAATAGTAGCTCACCCACAGCACATTCTCGTGCCAAACCAGGCCGGGATAGCTTGTGTCGCCACCGCTGGGTAGTTCTAGAATGGGTTCGATCGTCTTGCTTTCGACGTGGAGCAATGCCAACCCGGTCTTTGGTTGTTTGTTCTCATAGATCCGGCCGGCCGCGATCCATTGCCCCGAAGGGAGATGAATGAAATTGGGTCCGCCGACGTGAATACCCAAATCGTGCCACTGCCAATCGATATAGGGCGGCCGGCTCACGCCCAATAATGCCGACTTCGGCGCGGGCTGGCCGTCGCGACGTTGCAGGCAGTAGAGCGTGCCGTCGTCGGCGAAACGCAACGTTGCTTCCGTCGGCACGCCGTCGTCGAGAAGTTTCGGCACCAGATCGCGAAATCGTAGTCCGTCATCGCTTATCATCAAAGCGGTAAACGCATTGCCCGATGATGGCCGACTGCTCGAGTACGAAACTCCATACGCTGTGCCGCCGTGCCAGCTCACGCGCCACAACCAGCGACCAGGATCGACGACGATTTTTGGTTTTGTCCAGTTAGCACCATCGTCTGAAAGGGCAACGAATGTGCCCGTGGGTGCGCGGTCTTTATCGGTTTTGCGCGGCGCGGCCCCGCCGTTTAGCATTAATCGGTTTTTGGGCGTGATGGAGAGACCAGCGTCGCGTAAGTCGAACCCATCGAGCGCGAGAAGCGCCAATGACGACCAGTTGTCGCCATCGGGCGACGATAAGACCCGAATGTTGCCGTCTTTTGCAACGTGGGCGCGGCCTTCTCGAAATGCGCAAACGAAATTGCCCTTCCAATAGGCCAAATCGGTGAACGCGCAATGCGGCGCTTTGTCCCAAATCTTTTTCACCGAAATTAGCGTGGCAGCGGGCGGCGCGGCATTTACCGGCACGATGAAGCACAGGGATAAAAGAAGCAAGCTAAGATATCTCATATCCCAGACATTACACCAAATTCAGCACGACTCAAGCCCCAGGCAACGGCGCAAGACCGTCAGTGCGGTTCTTTCGCACCACGGAAGGAAATCATTCTGCCCGGGCGCAATAACTACACCGACTGCTCCGCGACCATGAGCCTCGCATCTTGCCCGTATCCATGAGCGCGGGTTAATCTAGCTTTAGCGGCGTCACAGTCGGCACCCGAAAGGATGAGGTTTTCGCGATGAGTATCAACGACCTGGCCAAGATGATGGGCGATGCCTGCTATGGCTTTCTCGCGCTCAACTTTCTTTGGGGCCTGTATAACGTGATCATGGGCTTTCGCCGCGTGAAAGAACTGAGCTTCGGCGACCATGAGGAGCAGGCGGAGTTCGTCGATGAGATTGTCCAGATGTTGCAGACGGGCCGGTTCGACGCGATCGAGGAGCTTACCGGCGACGATTCCCGTGCACTGCCGCAACTGATCCAGCTTGCGGTGGCCAATCGTCAATTGGGATACGATCAGTTGCGTCAAGTCGTTATGGAGATTCTGCAGCGAGACGTGATGGGCGATTTGGAATATCGTACGAATTGGATCGCCACGTCGATCAAGTGCGGGCCGCTGCTCGGATTGTTCGGCACCGTGCTCGGCATGATGGCGGCATTCGGGCGGATCGGCACGGGCGAGAAGGTGCAGCCCTCGCAGATCGCCGCGGAAATCAGCATCGCGCTGATCTGCACGGCGATGGGTTTGGGCACCGCCATTCCGTTTAATTTTATGCTGAACAGTCTGACTACGCGGATTCGCACATTTCAGGACGCGCTCGGCGCTGGTCTGATGCGCGTACTCGACTTCTTTCAAAATCGTGGCTGAGCAGGTTAGTTTCAATGCACGCTTTGAGCTTCAATCTTGGCTCATCAGGCTCCGACCAGCTTTTTGCGCCGGCCCGACTCGGAACCACCCGAATTTGATATCACGGCCATGGTAGACCTGGTGTTCATGATGAACATCTATTTTCTGGTGACGTTCGTCACCGTAGCCATGGGTGAGTTGACGCTGCCCGCCGCCAGGCACGTAACGGCTTTGGACGCGGACACGGCCGTGGTGCTGACGGTCACGCGCAGCTTGGATGGCAAATCGGTGACCGTATACCTGGGTGACAGCCCGAAGGGCGAGGCAATCACCGACACGGGGCAGCAGGAAAAGCGGATTCAAGAGGCAGTGGAGCAGGGGGTTGCCGCAGGCAAAACAGCCGTGTTGTTGAAGGCCGAGAAGAAAGTTCGCCTGGCCGATTTATTCCGCGTCGCCACGGCCGCGACCGCGGAGGGCGTCCAGTTGCACGTCGCCGTATTGGAAAGGGATAAGTGATGAAGATCAAGTTCGCCTGTCCCTATTGCGGCAAGAAACTTTCGGCGTCTGAATCGTCGGCCGGGCGGGAAAAGACCTGCCCCAACTGCCGCGGGCGAGTGAAAGTTCCCTCTTTCGAGACGGCGGCTCGCGCGGCCAAATTGGGTGGCGCGAAGCGGCGAACAGCGTCTGACCATCCCTTGCTTTTGATGCCGCAGCGGACGCAGCATCGCGATCTGATCGATATGACGGCGATGGTGGACATTGTTTTCTTCTTGTTGATTTTCTTTCTCGTCACCTCGATGCAATCGATCGAAGCCGTCATCAATTTACCGGCGCCACAGCCGCCGGCGAGCGCGCGGGACAGCGTGCAAGCCGTGCCCGACGTCTCGAACGATCCGAACTATGTCGTCGTGACGATCGACGCCGATGATGCCGTGTGGGTAGAAGATGAGGAAGCGTTAAGCGAGCAGGATTTGCGCTCCAAACTTCGTGCGGCGCGGCAAAAGGACGAGCGCAGTGGGATGCTGATCAAAGCTGCCGGCGAGTCTACGCACGGCACTTTCGTCTCGGTCCTGGACGCCGGCGCCGACGCCGGCATGACCGACATTCAATTTTCGGTGCCACACACCGAGGAGTCGTCCAAGGCGGGTTAAGGGCGTCCAGAGGTTCGGCGAGGGGGCATCGATAAAGTCGAAAACGTGCATGCCCTTCGAATTAGGGCCTCTCACAAGCCTCGAAATGCCGCCGGTACCCCAAATTTTTGGGGATGGTTGTTTTTTGACGGCAACTCGGTAAGATGTCGGACTCGTCAACTTATCACGTCCACCTTACGAGCCGCAGGATTTCGGAGCCGATCTCTTGGCACGCACCGCGCTACATTGCGATCGTCGCAGCGCTCGCTTCTCGGATGGTGTTCATTTGCCGAACGGACGAACTTTGCGGCGCGGTTATTCGTGTTTATCGCGGAAACTTAAGTTTGAGTCGCTCGAAGTTCGGAACATGCTGGCCACTTACACGGTCAGCAATTTGAACGACCACGGCGGTGGCACGTTGCGGCAAGCAATTCTCGACGCAAATAATTCGCCGGGAGCGGACTTAATTCAATTCGCATCCGGCTTGAGCGGCGACATCAACCTCTCGATGATAGATGATACAACTGCCGGGCCCTCGGCGCTATTGGTCACATCGGAGATAGCGATTCGCGGCAATTCCGAAGGCATCACCATCAATCGCGACACCGCTGCGGCTGAGACGCGCTTGTTTCGCGTGACGACAACCGGCAACCTGTCTTTAGAATCCATCATGCTTTCCGGCGGCATTGTGCGAGGAACCGGCGGAGCGGCCGGGCAAAGTGGCGGCATCGCGTTGGGCGGTGCTATCTACAACGAAGGCACACTCTTGGTGGTCGCCTCCACTTTGTACGGTAATAGTGCTGTTGGCGGAAACGCGGAGGCGGGCGGCAATGGCGGCTCAGGTCTTGGCGGCGCCATTTACAACGACGGCGGCAGTGTCACGATTCGCAATGCGACGTTGTCGGGTAATTCCGTTTTGAGTGGCACGGGCGACAGCTCACCCAGTAGCTTCGGCGGCGCGGTATACAGCAGAAACGGCTCACTCGTTGTCGACAACAGCACGATAACCAATAACATTGCAACCACGGGCAGAGGTTTTTACATCATTGGCGTTGGTGCCGGCGAAACGGCCTCAGCGGAGATCTACAGCTCAATTATTGCGCAAGCCGATCTGCCGGAATCGGGATACGATTTTCTCGCTACCATTGATGACGGCGGCCAAAAAACGGTTGCTGGTGCCAATAACTTAATACGATCGCAAAACGCGTTTCCGCCCGGCGATCCCGGCGACCCGCTGCTCGGCGTTCTTGCAAATAACGGCGGACCGACGCTTACGCACGCCCTGCTTGCCGGCAGCCCCGCGATCGACCACGGATCGAATCGGCAAAATCTACTGACCGATCAACGAGGGAGTCCCTCGATTCGCATGGCCGGTACCGCCACCGATATCGGCGCATTTGAGGTGCAAGCTGGGAGTGGACCAGCGCTGCCGGGTGATTACAACGGGAATACCGTTGTGGACGGACCCGACTATGTCCTTTGGCGGAAGACATTTGGTGCCGATGTGCCGCAGTTTGCTGGCGCCGATGGAAGCGGCAACAGCCAGATCGACGCCGCGGATTACGACGTGTGGCGCGGCAATTTCGGCGCAAAACTATCCGCCGAGGCGACCGCGTCTTTATCGACAGACAACATGTCGAGTATCGTACCTGCCGCGCGATCGAACTCCCAGGCGATCGATTCGCCGTTTAACGGACTGGTGCTTGAACGGCCGACAAGTGCAAACGTTGCCATATACGGCGTTGCTCGAATTGATGCTGGCATGAGCCACGAAAAGGTGTTTCGTATCGATCGGAAGTTGCACTCGGTGAACCAGAAAGCTCATGATGAGGCCCTATTGGCTGTTGTCGCGGAGCGTTTCGGCAGCCTCAAATCTTTCGCCGCGGCCGCGACATTGACAAACGAGCGTGAAGCTGGGGCCGCGCGAGCGGAATCCGATGACTCGGCGCTATCGATGAACTTCGTGCCTAATCAATTGCTTCTCCAAACGCCGCAGTCCGCCGTGGCATCCATTTACACAGCATGATCCCGAAGAAATACAGGCCAATCAGCGGCGACATCATCAATATCATGCTGTAAGGATCGCTTGGCGTCAGGAGCATCGACAGAAACGCGATCACCAACACCGATATTCGCCAACTGGATGCATAGGAACGAATCGTAAATATGCCAATCCGTTCCAAGAACAGCATCACCAGCGGCAATTGGAAAGCGATGCCGAACCCCACGGGCAAGATCAGCACGAACGAGAGCCAGTCGGTAATTCGCGGCTGCAGATCAATTCCCATGAAACCGGAAAACGCAAAGAAGAATCGCAGCACGAATTTGAATACGCCAAAAAACGCGAGCGCCGCCCCGGCCAAGAACAAGCCTAAACTGAATGGCAAGAAGATTTGGACATATCGCTGCTCGTGCGGATAAAGACCGGCCGCAACAAACTGCCAAATGAAATAGAAGACGAACGGGCTGGCCAATATCGCCCCCAACATGACGGCGGCCTTCATGTAAACGACAAATGGCTCTTTCACGTCCAGACCGATGATCCGTACACGCGGGTCGTCTTCCAATCGGTGGTACAGCCGCAGCTTGACCAGATCGCCAGGTTGCATACGAGTATCGGGCGCATTCGCGGGGGGTGCCGCTTTATCCGTGGATTGCGGGGCAATCTGCTTCAAGATATCTAGTATTTCCTGCCGGTCGACGTAGAGTTCCTCCGGCACAAGCTGCTGCTCGTGCAAACGCTCGGCAGCACCGTCTACATCCACGGGCGCGCCATTGCCATGGTCGTTCTCCTGAACCAGGTCCTTTCGATACTCACGTTCGGCAAGCCGCCCATAGTAATCTTTGAGGGCTGCTTTCAGCGGCGTTTGCACGTAATCGACCAGTTGGCCGGCGAATATCAAGGCAATCAGAAACCCAATCACGAACGCCAAAATTGCCTTCACCAACGCCAGGCGGAGCTCGTCCAGATGCTCCCCAAACGTCATCTTCGTGCTTTCGAACAGGTCTTCGTTGTATTGACGATGCACGGTGAAATTAGATGTTGAGTGTCGGGTTGCAGGTGTCAGGTATCGGTATCGGCACGTGACACGTGACACCTGACACCTCTATCATATTCCCATGGCCGAACTTCCTCCATTACGATTCATCCCCATTCTGAAGGAATATCTGTGGGGCGGCCGGCGGCTGGGCAACGACCTGGGCAAACCAATCGGCAATGGCGACCACTACGCAGAGAGCTGGGAGGTGGTGGACCACGGCGCCGACCAAAGCACGGTTGCCACGGGGTCGCTTGCCGGAACGACTCTGCATGAACTTGTCGTACGACAGGGTGCAGCGGTTTTCGGGCGCCACAAATCCCGGGCGCAATTTCCGCTGTTATTTAAATTTCTCGATTGCCAGCAAAACCTCTCTGTGCAAGTGCATCCCAACGACGCGCAAGCAGCCAATCTTGATCCGCCCGATTCGGGGAAGACCGAGGCGTGGGTCGTACTGTCCGCGGACCCGGGCAGCAAGATTTACGCCGGGCTCAAAGCCGGTGTCGACCAGCAATCGTTAGAGCGGGAACTGGCTCGGGGACACTGCGAAATGTGCCTTCACGAGTTCGAGCCGCATGTCGGCGATTGTGTGCTGATTGAGGCCGGCACTGTTCATGCTATTGGTGCGGGACTTTTGATCGCAGAGATTCAACAAGCCAGCGACACGACTTATCGTCTATTCGATTGGAACCGCCTCGACCGCGACGGCAAACCGCGCCCGCTCCACATTCGGCAAGCGCTCGACACGATCGACTTCGATCGTGGGCCGGTGTTTCCCGTCACGCCGACGGCGACAAGCCGGCCGTCTGTCGAACGCTTAGTTGGCTGCGACAAATTCCTCATGGATCGTTGGCGAGTCGACTCATTACAAAAGATTGCGGACGATGATCGTTTCCACATTCTGACGGTTGTCGAAGGAAATATTTCGCTGAACATCGAAGCTGGCGGCTGTCATCTGCGGCGTGGCCATACGATTCTGATTTCGGCGGCCAGTTGTAATGTTGAAATCTCGCCACAGGGTCCGGCCGTACTCCTAGATATGTATTTGCCCTGAATTTGTCGTACGGATTTCGCTTGTTCCATTCTCAGGGCGTCCCCTATAATCCGCGGCCACTGCTCGTGCGGCCAGGCATTTCTGCCTGTCGATCTGGAACGCTCCATCTCGCCCGGTGAAGAACTATTGCGATGCGACGCCCTGCTAATTGCCACCGAAAGATCATTGGCGCGCTGATCGTGGCTGGAGTCGCTGGCTGCGCTCCAGAGGCTCAACGCCTCTCGCGCACTTTTTCGCATCCCGGCCCGGCCGCCTATCAACGAGCGGAGGCAATAGTACACGATCCCTATCTACTTGATGATGTTGGACCGGAAGTCGTTGGCGCTCGGTCCGCGCGAATATCAACGACCGCTCAACGAGGTGGATCGCGCACGACTGGCCGCGGCACCTCCACCCGGAGTCCGGGTCCTCCCGCCTCCAGGGATGCCCGTCGCTCCACCGCCCGTCATCGGTGGGCCGTATTCCGCGGCGCCCGTTGTTCCGACGTATCCCGCTGCACCGGCGCCTGCTCCGATCGTGACTACGCCGTATCCTAGCGCGCCTGCCCCATTCGTGCCCGCGCCATATCCGACCGGGCCGGCACAGCCAAACACTTCGTTCCAATATCAGCAGCGTGCGCCCTATTAAACTCTGCTGCAGGTTGGACCAGCGTTACGCGTTGCCAAAACCATGAAGTCCTTTCGCGGCGCGAAAGTAAAACCTACGAGCTTAGCGCCACGCGTATCTATACGGCCTGGTAATCCGCCCTCTGTGATTCACAGGCAAATGGGCGTATCATGGTATATCCGTTCCAGGTTTTGCATTAAATCGTGCGCGAAATCGGTGGAATCAATGCGTCGCCCAAGCCAACGTCCTGGCAAGCGTTCTCAATCGCCTCCCGCGCGACGGCGCACAGTCCGCGCGCTCTCATCCATGTGTGATCCTTCAAAAGGCGATGGTTCGAGAATGGAACGTGCTGAGCGATTGCAAAAAGTGCTCGCGCATGCCGGCATTGCCAGTCGGCGGGAATGCGAAGAGCTGGTGTTGGAAGGACGCGTCGAAGTTGATCGAAAGGTTGTGACGGAGTTGGGGACGCGCGTCGATCCGCAGAGGCAGGAAATCCGCGTGGATGGCGAATCATTGTTACAGCCCAAGCTAGTGTACTTCGCCGTAAATAAGCCGCCCGGCGTGATTTCCACGGCGCGCGATCCGGCCGGCCGGCCGCGAATCATCGATCTGTTGCCCCCGAATTCACCACGCGTGTTTCCTGTGGGCCGCCTCGATATTGCCAGCGAAGGGCTGATACTTGTCACCAACGACGGCGAATTGACCAACGGTCTCACTCACCCGCGGCATGGCATTGAAAAGATCTACCATGTGCAAGTGGCGGGTCAAGTCGAGCGCGAGGTGCTCGCCCAACTCCATCGCGGCATTCATCTGGCGGAAGGATTCGCGCACGTGAAGCACGTTCGGATCAAGAGCCGGCAGAAGCACTCGACAATCCTCGAAATGGTCCTGGACGAAGGGCGAAATCGAGAGGTTCGCCGCCTGCTGGCCCGCGTCGGCCACAAAGTGCAACGGCTGAAACGCGTAGCCGTCGGGGCTGTGCGGCTTGGCGATTTGCCCACGGGTGCGGTGCGATCGCTATCCACCAAGGAAATCGATGCGCTCCAACGCGCCGTCGCCGGCGGACGGGATCGCGGCTCATCCAGCCATGACACCGCTGACCCCCCTCGCAAATCGAGCCGTGAATTTCGGAAAAGCCGCCGAGGGCACAGAATTCACAGCGGACGAAGAACAGTCATTGGCTCATGATTCTTCACTCTGTGATCTCTGTGCGGACTCTGTGGTACGGCCCATTGTGATGCCACGGAGGACGAATTTGGCAAGTGCCATCTCATCGGACCACAATCCGCTGCACGCGGAATTTTATGCCGACGCGGCCTGCCAGGCTCGTGTGCGGGTGATCGAGAATGTACGGCTGGCCCGAGATACGTATCGCATTCGCTTCGGTTGTCCGGAAATCGCGCGGCGTATCGTGCCTGGGCAGTTCCTGATGATCCGGCTGGCTGGCAGGGACGATCCACTATTGGGCCGGCCAATCGCGTTATATGACACGGTTCACGATGTCGCTGGCGTGCCGTGCGCGATTGATATTGTCTATCTGGTGTTGGGCAAAATGACTCATCGCCTGGTTCATTATTCTGCCGGCGACGAATTAGAGGTGTGGGGGCCACTCGGAAATGGCTTCCCACCACTGGCCACCGACCATCTTATCATGGTCGCCGGTGGAATCGGACAGACGCCATTTTACGCGCTCGGACAAGAATACTTCGGCCGGCGACAATACGGCGATCCGCCACGCCGCGTGCCGAGAGCCAAACGCGTAACATTGTGCTACGGCGTGCGAACGGCCGACTTGCTGGCCGGCGTGTCGGACTTTGGTGCCGCCGGCATCGACGTTCAACTGAGCAGCGATGATGGAACCGTGGGACACCACGGACTGGCGACCGATCTCTTAGGCCGTGTACTCGACCAGACACGTGGGGCGGACCGGCTCGTCGTCTGCTGCGGCCCGGAGCCAATGATGGAGGCGGCGGCCGACCTTTGCCGGCTGAACGAAACCCGCTGCCTCGTGTCGCTCGAAACGCCGATGGCGTGCGGCATCGGCATCTGTTTCAGTTGCGTAACGAAAGTCCGCCAGCACGCCGGCGGCTGGGACTGGAAACGCACGTGCGTCGAAGGGCCGGTTTTCGATGCGGCCCAGATCGTATGGTGAGATGCGCGCGAGCCGCAAGATAGCCGGCTTCTTTAGCCAACCGTTAACGCTTGAGCGCTTTAATCGCCTGAGACAGACGAGATTTGGTGCGGGCGGCCACATTGGCGTGGATTACGTTGTGGGTTGCGGCCCTGTCGAGCTTCTTTACGAGAGTGCGAAATTCGGTCTCGCATTCCTCAAGCTTCTTGGCCGCGATTGCGGCCCGAACCTTGCGTATTTGCGTACGCAGGCTCGACTTGGTCGACCGGTTCCGAGTGCGGCGAACGACATCCTGCCGCATGCGTTTTTTGGCGCTGGTTGTATTGGGCATGATTGGAAGTTGTAAGGCGTTTGTCGGGAGGCGTAAGTCGTCGTCCCGGACACGATCGCGGGCTGGCAACGATGCTCCGCGCCCAACGACTTACTCCTGCGAATCATGCACTATCGCGTAATGCGGCGAGTTTGTCTAGACGGTCGGCGACGTCGCGATAGCCAAAATCGATGGCCGCTAACTGGGTCAGGTATTTTTCCGCCCGTTCGCGGTCGTTGAGTTCGGCGGCTAGGACACCGGCCCGGTATAACGCCAGTTTTTTCGTGTCCGGTTGGGAGCTGTCGGCAGATTGGACGGCAGCTTCGTAGCTGGAAAGGGCCAACTTGAATTGCCGAATGTACTGGAACGACTCGCCTAAATGCAGTTGGACCGACGCTTTATTCCGCGAATCATCGCGAGCGGCCTGAAATGCTTGAATGGCCTCCTTGAACTTGCCCGCACGCTTGCAACGCAGCCCCAACTCGTACTGCAGCAGGGAGTTGCCGGGGTTGCGGCTGGCTCGCGCCGCATAGACTTCCAACTCTTGCTGGTTGGCTTGCGCGTTCATTCGGCGGGCCAGTTCAGCGGCTTCTTCGGTCTTGTCCTGTTCGGCCCGCCGCTGGGCGATGGCAACCTGATGTTGAACGCGTCGCAAGCTAGCGTCTTCCAGCCGCTCCCGTACCTTCAAATCGCCTCCGCCGGAGGATGCCAATGCCCGCGCGAGAATATCAACGGCCTCGCGCAATCGATTTTGCGCCGTGAAGACGTCCGCCAGCTCGAGATAGTTCTCGACTTCGGCAGGCTTCGCTTCGATTGCCGCCAGCAGTTCCTTTTCACGGCCGCTTTCGGCCAGCGATTTGGACGCAGCGGCCTCGGTGCGAACCTGAGAAACGCGCTCACGAACCGATTCCGCTAACTCCTGAGAATCGGTCGTCGTCGCTTTTAGCAGTTCTTCATTGTAGCCGCCCTTTTGGATTGTCTTTTCGACGCTCAACTTTGAGATGGCCTTGGTCGCCTCTTCATCGCCCGGCTTCGCTTGTTCCACGCGACGCCAACAACTGATCGCCTGATCGAATTGGCCAAGGCGAGATAGTACGTCGGCAGCCCTGCGATTGACCGTGACGTCCTTGGGAGAAGCGTCCAACGCCCATCGCAGGGCGTACAGTTGACATTCGTCGCTGGCAATTTGTTGGTAGGCATCGGCCACATCGAGCAGCGTGGAAGTCTCCCAGGGGTTTGCTTTCAATGCTTCGCACGCGGCGGTAAAGGCTTCCTTCCACTGCCCCTTGCCGGCCGCTTTATTGAGCGTCATCCGCGTCCCCTTGGTTTTGAGCCCGGAGAAGCGACTGCCCTTCTTGCTATTGCCGTATTTCTGCGAAAGGTTGCCGAGGAAGTGCTGCAGATAAATCAGGTTGGCCGGGTCTTCGACCAGGCATTGCGTGAATAGATCGTGCGCGTAATCGTAATCCGCCTTGTCGGCGCATTGCTGGGCACGTTCAAAAACGCTTTGCAGCCGTTGCCGCACCGCCGCCGTGACCGGCGGCAAGCCCGTGCGACTGGGTCGATTTGGCTGCTGAGCTGACATGGCGTAAATGCCCTCGATAGCACGGCAGCTAAAGGCCGCTGCTATGAAGTTGTTCGAAGTGAGCGAGTCGATTTCATTTTACCAAGTGGCTTTCGCCTTACAATCTAATCAATTACCGTAAGTTAGGGAGCGCACGATACTTCGGCGCGAAAATACATGAATGCGTCTCGCGGAATGGTGTATCTTGTTGGCGCTGGGCCCGGTGACCCGGGCTTATTAACCGTGCGCGGCGCCGAATGTCTTCGCTTGGCCGACGTCGTTCTCTACGACTACCTGGCCAGCCCGGATTTGCTGACGCTCGCTCGAACCGGCGCCGAACTAGTTTGCCTCGGCCGCCACGGGTATGGCCGGTTGATGTCGCCGACCGAGATTACCGACGAGATGATTCGCCACGCATTGCAAGGCCAGACTGTCGTGCGATTAAAGGGCGGCGATCCGGCGATCTTTGCGAGGCTGGCGGAAGAATTGGCCGGACTCGAATCCGTCGGCGTGCCGTATGAAATTGTGCCCGGCATCACAGCGGCGCAGGCCGCAAGCAGCCACGCCGGCATTCCGCTCACTCAGCGCGACGAGGCGTCATGCGTCGCTTTCGTCACTGGGCAGGAAAAACATGGTAAGCCGGCGGCCGACCCGCTCGATTACGCGGCATTAGCCACATTCCCCGGCACCCTGGTGTTCTATATGGGGATGACGACTGCCGGCGATTGGAGCCGCGCGCTTATCGCCCACGGCAAGCCGCCCGCGACTGCGACGGCCATTGTGCGGAAGTGCTCTTTGCCCAGTCAGGAAACTCATTTTACGACGTTGGGCGAAGTGGGTGAGCTAGTGCATACGAACCACTTGCGACCCCCGGCCGTCGCGATTGTCGGCGATGTGGCGAAAGCGCGCGACCGATCGAACTGGTTCACGTCGCGGCCACTTTTCGGCCGGACCGTGCTCGTGACTCGGCCCGAGCATCAATCGGATGATCTGGCCGCGCGATTGCGGAACTTGGGCGCGAACGTGTTGTGTCAATCGGCAATCGAGATTTGCCCTCCGAGCGATTGGGCAGAGGTGGATGGCGTCATCGAGCGCCTCGCAGCGTTTGACTGGCTCGTGTTTTCGAGCAGCAATGGCGTCGAGTACTTTCTAGGTCGAGTCCTGACGCGTGGACACGACATGCGGCTTTTGGGCGACGTGCGTTTGGCCGCGATTGGCCCAGCCACGGTCGCCGCGTTGGCTCAATTCCACTTGAAGGCCGACCTGCAGCCGGACACCTATCGCGCCGAAGCCTTGGCTGAAGCACTCTCGCCGCATGTTCGCGGCAAACGAGTGCTGCTGGCCCGTGCCAGCCGCGGTCGCGAGGTGTTGGCGGAAATGCTGAAGGCGGCCGCCGCCACCGTGGAGCAAGTCGTTGTCTACGAAAGTCGCGATGTCAGGACGCCGAATGAAGAAGTTGCCCAGGCGTTGGCCGACGGGCGCATCGACTATACAACCGTCACAAGTTCCGCCATCGCCCGCAGCCTCATCCAGCTGTTCGGCGACGAGCTTCACAAGACGCGACTGGCCGCCATCAGCCCGCTAACCGCATCGGTTTTGTCCGAGCACAGTTTTTCGCCGACGATTGTCGCAGAAACTTATACGACAGACGGCCTCATCGCCGCGATACTCGCCGCTGAGACTGGTAACGTTTGACGGGTACAAAAGCTCTTCGCGACGAATCGCTTAATTCTACTGCAGCGTCTTTAATGCGAAACGTCAGACGTTTGATGATTGGTGCGCCAACGTCCGATGCCTTTTGTAGGTCAAGGCTTTAGCCTGAGAGCCTGGTCGCCTGACGATGACGACGTATGTCAGGCTGAAGCATGACCGACGCACCTGCACGCCGTGAACTGCGAGCGCGGCTGCTTGGCGCAAACCGTACCGGGCCACGATGGTCCGGCCCACCATTGGCAAGGAAGTTCGTTCCCGCCACTTGCTGCCATCAATTCCCAAAACGCTCGCTGATTGCTGGGAGCTTGCCATGTCCGGCCATTTTCCAACGGCATCGCCTAAGGTTCGTGCGACGCTTTACCTACCGCAGGATTTGCTGGAGGAAGCCCGCGACGCGGCCGTCCACTTAGGCGGTTTTCCGTTGCGGCTCACGCTCACAAAGCTTGCCGAGCGGGCCTTTCGCGCCGAATTGCAACGCCTCAGAGACGCCTATAACGCCGGCTGCAACTTTCCGCCGCGCGAAGAGGATTTGAAGGGCGGCCGACCAATCGCAGCGTAGCGCTCAGGAGTCCTGTAATGCCTCGCGAATACGACCGTAGTTCCCGCGTCCCGACCGTGAAATTGTTCCCAAGGTTAGCTACGGCTAACGCTATGGCAACTCGGGTCCGCATGGACCAGTCTGTAACAGTCAAACTCGATAAAATCGCCGACCGCGCCGGACAAGCCGAATTAGAACGCACGCAGGTGCGCACCCGGCTGCTGCGAATGATTCTCAACAATGAGTGCGTGCGACGAAACGACCAGCGACCGAATGCAGGTTAGAGGAGATTAACAGTCAACGAAGCGGGTGCCTGGAAAACTGCTTCGGTCTATACGGTGAATCTTGCGCGTTACGGTGACATGCTCCGTTAGTCGCAGAATTGGTTTGTCTTATGTGTTCCAAACCTCGACTGTGGATTCTCGCGTTGTGGCTTGCTGCCACATGGGCAACCCAGCGCGCGTCGGCGGATTTCACGCCGGTGCTGAAGAATTCCGCTCCTTCGGCCCCCGCCGCGGCCCTTCCCGAGGATGGCATCACGCGCACGGCCGCGTGGCCATTCTTTAGCGATCGGCACCCGCCGGTTTACGATTCGCTTCCCAGCGACGTGACGCCGCACCCAGCCGTGGCACGAATCATTGTGCCCGAAGATGGTTCAACGGCTTTCGGCAGCGGCACGCTCGTGGGCGTGCACGAGAATCGCGGGCTGGTAATCACGAATTGGCACGTCGTCCGTGACGCCATAGGGTTGGTGGATGTCGTCTTCCCAGACGGCTTCCATTCTCATGCGCGGCCGGTGAAGGTTGATTCCGATTGGGACCTTGCGGCATTAGTGATTTGGCGTCCGCAGGTCGAGCCGGTGAAAATCGCAACGCAGCCGCCGCGACCCGGCGACCTGCTCACGATTCACGGATATGGCCGCGGGAAGTATCGGATCGCTACCGGCCATTGCACCAGCTTCTATGCGCCGCGAATCGACTTTCCGCACGAAATGGTGGAACTTTTTCAGTTGATATAGCGTAGTTCGTGGATTGTGAGTATGAACAGTTGCAGATCAAGGAGGATCTGCAATGCGTGCTTATTCGCTGGATTTGCGAGTTCGAGTGCTGGCGGATTGCAACGCTGGCATGGCGACCAGGAAGGTCGCGGAGAAGTATTCGGTATCGACGGCTTGGGTACGGCGATTAAAACAACGCCATCGCGAATCGGGGGAAGTGCGTCCACGGGTGGCGAAGACGGGACCCAAGCCAAAGCTTTCCGGGAAGGAAGATCGCTTGATGCAGTTGGTGGCCCAGCAGCCGGATGCCACTTTGGACGAACTGCGCAGAAGTTGGGCTTGGCGGTGAGCGTGGCCACCATCTGGCGGAGCCTCAAAGCATTGGGCCTGACGCTCAAAAAAAGTCGTGCATGCTGCTGAGCAAGATCGGCCAGATGTGGCCCAAGGGCGTACGGCCTGGCGATTCTGGCGAGCTCATCTCGATCCGCGGCACCTCGTTTTCATCGATGAGGCGGGAGCGAATACGAAAATGACTCGCTTCCGTGGCCGCTCGCCGCGCGGACATCGTCTGGTGACCGAGGTGCCGCACGGTCACTGGAAAATGACCACCCTCGTCGCCGGTCTGCGCCATAACGGCATCACCGCGCCCTTGGTGGTCGATGGGCCGATGAACGGTGACGTGTTCCGAGCTACGTCCAGCAGCAACTCATCGCTACCCTTCGCCCCGGCGACGTCGTGATCATGGACAATCTGGCCAGCCACAAGGTCAGCGGCATCCGCGAGGCGATGAAGCCGTCGGTGCCAAGCTGTCTACTTGCCGCCTTACAGCCCAACTTCAACCCCATCGAGCAAGTTTCGCCAAACTCAAAACACTCCTGCGTTCAGCGGCCGCACGGACCGTTACAGAACTGGAAATGCCATCGGCAAACTGCTCGACCGTTTCACCGACCGCGAATGCCGTAACTACTTCCGACATGCGGCTATGCGATACACTAACCCGAAAACCTCTGATGTGGAAGCACGGCGGGGCGATTCGGGCGGACCGATCTTTAACCAGGCCGGCGAGCTGGCTGGAGTTTTGTTCGGGGCAGGGCAGGGGACCACACTCGGCAGCTTTGCGCCGCGAGTACGATACTTCCTGTCGAGCGTTGCGCCCGATATCGATCAAGTCAACAAAAATGCAATCGCGGTGGCCGACCGACGGCCGCCGAATGCCATCTTGCCAATTAAAGACGCAGCATACGAACCGTCGTCAAACTATCCAAGCTCGCCCTGGTCGCCGCCAAAGGGCCCGAACGCAAATAAGCCGGCCGCAAGTATCAATCGTGAAGTGCAACTCGCCGGAGCCAGCGCACCACCGGAGGCGACACGTGGCGAAAATCCGCTCTCAGTCGATTTGGGGAAGGGCGGTTGGTATGAACCGCTAAAGACGCTTTTCGCGGCGGTCGGCTTGGCCGCGATTACTCTTCGATTAATCAAGACGGTTCGTTGAAGCCGTCGAATCGCTAATGCAATGACGATGCTTCCAGCGGTGATACCACAGCCAGCCCTCGACATAGAGGATCATCATGCCGGGCACTATCAGCACGGAATTGCCGATCCATTTTCGATTGTTTCTGTCCGGAAGAATGAACGGTAGAGTTAAGAAAAACAGTCCGACAATTGTCATTGCTACCGTTCTCAATATCGATAGCAGAAGTCCGTCACGACTGCTCATGGAAACTACGCCGCGCTGATTGCCAATTTGGTTCGCAGATCGCCGATAATTCCGCGCGGCACAAAGCGTGCCAGCTCCTCGTCGCTTGCCAGTGGCGTGATCTGCTTGATCAGCGTGCTGGAAACGTGCGAAAACTCTTCGTCGGCCATCAGAAACACCGTTTCGATGCCCGGATCGAGCTTGCGATTGGCGAGCGTCATGGTGAACTCGGTGTCCATATCCGACAACGACCGCACGCCGCGGATGATCACCCGCGCTTGGCAATCGCGCACGAATTGGACGGCTAGCCCGGAGAATTGGCGGACCTGCACGTTGCCCAGCAGCTTCGTGACGCGCTCCACCTGTTCGACGCGTTCATCGGCTGTAAACAACGGCTGCTTCTCGATATTGGTACCGATTCCAACGATGAGCTCATCCACCAGCCTGCTGCTGCGCTCGATAACATTGAGATGCCCAAGCGTGATGGGGTCGAACGAACCAGTGTAAACGGCGCGGCGGGACATAGCGAAAGGGGGCGAGGACACGGGATGCAGGGCTTCACTTCGGATTCCTACTCCGTGTCCCCCAGCATCCTGCATCCTCAATCCTGTTTTCTGAAAGAAATCAGTGAGTCGATTAGCCGATCTAAATCCTCCTCATTGTTATACGCGTGCGGGCTGATTCGCAATCGGCCGGCTCGGCAGCCGAAGACCACATCTTGCCGCAGCGCGTGACGCTTGACGGCCATCGGATCGCGGCCCGGGAACTCGAAGGCCACGATTCCCGAGCGCTGCTGACCGCCACGATAGTTGAGGCGGCGATCGGAAACAATCTTGGCGCCGATTTCGGTCAGCCGCTCGCACGCCCGGTCTGTTATATCGAGCACAGCGGCGGCGATGCTTTCCTCCCCCAATCCGCGGAGGAGCTCGAGGCTCGCGCCGAAAGCCAGGAATCCGGCGTTGTTCTGCGAGCCTCCTTCATAGCGTGCCGCGGTGGGACGCAAGTTTAGCTCGATGTGGGTGTAATCCTGGCCCGGCATCACACTATGCCAGCCGGGACCGAGCGGCCGAAGTTGTTCGAGATGCTCGCGGCGAATGTAAGCGATACCAGCCCCTTCCGGGCCCAGCATCCACTTATGCCCATCGGCGGCCATGAAATCGATACCTAGTGCGTTCACATCGAGCGGAAAGGCGCCCAGACCTTGAATCGCATCGAGGAACATCAGCGCGCCGTGCTCGTGGGCGATCGAGGCGATCCGCTCTACGTCTTGCCGATAGCCGGTGGCAAAACCGATCCAGCTTACGGTAACGATGCGCGTTCGTTCATCGCATGCCTCGGCCAGCCGCTCCAATTCTAATCGGCCGCTGACCTCGGTCGGCACGCGGCGAGTCTCAACACCGCGATCGCGCAAATTCAGCCATGGGTAAACATTCGAGGGAAACTCGTCGGCCAACGTGACCACGTTGTCGCCGGGACGCCAGTCGAGTCCTTCGGCAATCAAGCTAATGCCGGCGGTCGTGTTGCCGACCAAGGCGATTTCGTCCGAATGGGCTCCGATGAGTTGGGCAGCAGTCGCCCGCATGGCTTCAACGCCTTTCACCCAATCTGACCAAATGGGGTTGCCGATTTCAACGGCTTCGGTGAGCCATTTCTGAAATGCCGCCGCAGTCGATCGCGGAAGCGACGACATCGCCGCATGATCGAAGTACGCCCATCGTTCTGCAGCCGGCATCTGCGACCGCAACTGCTCACGTACCTGCTGGATCGATTTCATGCGATTTACTGCCGAGCACGATAGCGCCGCGCGAAAATGTTCATTGAGACGCGGCAGCGCAATAACATCGTACACCCGATGCCCAACAGCAACCACTCTGCCGGCTCGGGTACGGCGACCAATGAAGTGCCCGCGCCGGACGACGAGACTAATTGCCCGAACTGGGCGCGCCACGTGTTAAAATCGGGCAGCGCGTAGATGGTGCCGAGCCCCTTTCGCCAACTGACGTAGTCGGCTGCATCCACTGTGCCGTTATGGTTGAAGTCGCCGAGCGGTATTACCGAGAGTGTCACCGAGTTCGCGCCATAGTTGATGTCCCAGACCAAACTACCTGGCAAGGAAGGCAGGTTCGTGTTCGCGAACGTGCTACCGGCAAATCCGGAGGCGGTGATGATCTCGAACACGTCGTCTTCTTGGGGCGTGAAACCGCCAATCAGCGAGACGGCAAGTGTTCCCGCCAGGGTCGCGGAGCCGGCCACTACCAGTTCGTCATGACTGGCCTCGGACGCGAGTTCGATTTCAAGCATCCCACTCGCAGCTTGGGTATACGTGTCCTCGAGATGGAGCGTACCGAGGCTATTCCCTGGGGCGATTGTGCCGCTGTTTGTGACATTGCCTTGGATCGTGCCGGCGCCGCCGAGTTTTGCGCCGGCACTAACGGCTACTGGTCCCGTGCCAGTTCCGCTGCCGGTGGTATTATTCACAAGCAGCGTCCCGTCGGAGATCGTTGTGCCGCCGGAGTATGTGTTGCCTGCGGATGAAGGGGCGAGTTTGAAAGTACCTGAGCCGGTCTTGGACAGTCCTCCCGAACCGCTCACGAGCCCGTTAAACGTGGTAGAGTTGTTGTTTCCGCCGGTCGTGAGGTTATTGGAAAGCGCGAGATTTCCGCCGGAGGCGCCGCCGCCCGCAAGCGAACCGATTGTCTCTCCAACTCCATTACCGGTAATATTCATGGCGACTCCGGCCGTATTTGCCAGATTGATCGACGCCAGGTCGCCCATCGCTGTTCCACCGTCGAGGATGAGCGTCCCTTCGGCGACGTTGAGATTGCCAGCGTAAGTCGAAGGCGCTGGAACGAAATTGGTATTGAATTGAAGCGCGGCGCTCCCGGTCTTAGTCAGCACGGCCGAGGGGACATCGCCCGCGAGTGGCCCGAACCAGCTGAAATTGAATTGCGTGTCGATGGTTCCACCACCCGCGGCAACGGTGATCCCGCGCCGGCCATTGGTGACCGTAGGAATTGATCCCGCAATTTGTAATGTGCCGCCGTCAAAAGTTATCTGTCCGGAAACGAGCGGCCCGGATGTAGGGGGGTTGAATGGCAATCCGCCGCGTTCGGTAATCTTCCAGGTGCCCTCTTTAAGGATAAGATTTCCTGACCAGTCGGCATTGAGCTGACCGGCAGCCGTGTTCATGAAGAATGTTCCGCTGCCGGTCTTGGTCAGATTGCCGCTGCCCTGGATTCCATTGGCTTGCGTATATCCGCTCGCGTTCGTGAACCCCTGCGTATCGATGGTTCCACCGCCGGCGCCCAACGTGATGCCGCGGTTATTCGACAGATCGAAGTCCGCGCCGAAGCGGAGCGTGCCGCCGTCGAGGGTGATATTGCCGGCTGTATAGCTGGTCGGAACAGCACCCAGGTTTACGTCAGATGTTACCACAATCGCGCCACCATTGATGATGGTCGCCGCGTGAGAATTATTGCCGGAAAGTCTGAGGGAGCCGGTACCGGTCTTGGTGAGTGTCGAGCCGCTGATGTCGCCGGCGATACCGTTGTCGAAACTCGTGTCCAAGACCCCGCCGCCGGCAGCCCAGCACAATCTGCCGCTGCGCGGTGAGCGTGAGATTATTCTGGTTGAAGCGGAGCGTGGCGCCGTTGTTGATGGCGATATTGGGGGCGGGCGATGCGGGGTTCTGCCCGACCGCACTGCTGATGATGCCGAGCACCCCGTCGTTGATGGTTGTGCCGCCACTGTAGCTGTTGGCGTGGGAGAGATTGAGCGTTCCCGGGCCGTTTTTGACCAGCCCGGCGCTGCCGGCGACGATGGAACTGATTGTTGCGGTCACGCCTGCATCAACGGTGATATTTGGCCCGATCATCGTTAACGTCGAGCCGATGATCGTGTAGCCGTCGGTTTTGAATGAGAGGCTGTTAGCCGATTGCGCCGCCGATAACGTCACCGTGCTGGCCGTCCCCCAGAAAACCGCGTTGTTGCCAGCCGACCATGGGGCGTTAAACGAGCCGTTGTACCACCTGCTGGTGGAGGTGTCCCAGTTTCCGCTTCCTCCCAGTCCGGCGCCCGTGCTGAGATTGTTGTTGGCCGCGTTGGCATCGTTGTCCCAGTACACGCTGAGCGCCGCAGACTCGACGCCCACGAACGGTGTCCCATCGTTGTACTTGAACAAGTCGCCCGTTCCGCCTTCGAGATCAAACGTCAGGCGGTACTGATTGGCGCTCAAGTGGGTCAGCGGAACGACTTCAACTTGCCCATCGCTGCGGCGTAGCCGCTCCAACGAATTGATGCCGCTGGCGCCGAAATCGAAGTTCAGCGTGATCCGTTGGATGCAGTCGGTTACAAGCAACGATGGGTCCTGCAAATAGGCCCCCAGGGCGTTGGTGATCATGAAATACGCTTCACCAGCTGGATCGCCATACGAAGTAAGCAGCGGATTGAAGAACCCGACGTAAACATCGCCCGGCTGACCGTTGTTCTTTGTGCCCAAATTCTGCGCCGAGACCGACGTCAAATATCGCTGGTTCGGCGGTGCATATGTGCTGTTGAACCCGCCAAGCCAATCGATTGGGACCGAATTGGTGACGCCATTATGATCCTTTCCCAGCACGACACTTGGTCCGTAACCGTAGCTGATCAGGCGCGTCAACGCCGGGCTGAGGTTTTTGCTCTGGCGAGCTGACTCCTTGAACTGGTTATAGACCGGCTGGTTGGGGAGGTTGCCGTTGCCCGATACGAATAGGTCGGTATTGCCGCCGCCGGCGGTGAAGGCATCGGCGAACGTATAACCTAGTGTCCAGGCCGTGAACTGCTGCCAGCGCATTTCCAAGTCGCCCGGGTCGCGCACACCGTCGCCGCCGTGGTAGGTCTGAAGATACAACCCGTAGGGGCGCGGCGCCGAGTTGCTGGCACCGATATAACTGCCGAGCGCCGCCCGGCGGTAAAACTGTGCCTTCCCCAGCCAGTTGTACGGGTAAACCCCAGTCGTGCCAAACGGATAGGCGTCCCACGAGATGGCATCGGGATTGGCGCTGGCGATAAAGTTGAGATACGCGCCCACGTTGTTATAAAATGTGGAATTGACGTACAACAGCTTATCGGTGAAGTAATTGCCGGCGTGCGCGGCGTCGAACCACGCCTTGGTCGCACCATTGGGGTTCTCGATATCGGACTCCTGTTCATCGCCGACCTGGATCGCGACCAGGTCGGCATAGTGCGCGTTTTCGGCGCCGTTCAGGGCGGTGTCTGGGCTGCCGAGGTAATCCGCCCACTTGCCCCATTTCTGCCCCGTCAAGAGAACCCCGGGGTTGGATTGGTTATAGCTCCATATCACCGCGTCCATGTTGGCCGCGGTCAAATTGTTGTAATTGAACGTATAGGTGTTGTCGGTGTTCAGACCCCAGATCTGCAACCCGCTGTTGATCAGGAGCTGGTGCCCCTTGTCCAACGCGGCAATCTGGGCACACGCGGTAGGGGAGATCACCGCGCAAACGGCCGCGGCAAGGACGACGTAACAGAATTCTGCGCCGCTTCGTCTGCAGTTGGCGCCGGGTAGCGGCCTGGTCCCTCTAGCAAAAAGGCGACTCGTCATGTCTCCTCGATGAAGCCTCAAAGGATCGTGTTCCGAAGGAATGGCTATCAAAGTCGATTGTAATCCGGCATTACAACGCCGGCAAAGCCTGCGGCAGTATGCCATAATGAAACGGAGAATGCGTGCGTCTTTAACCCCGGGTCGAGCCATGAGAGCCATTAGCCGAATATTGCTTGTTTTTACAGCCATTACGGCATATTGCTCCCATACGTTCGCCACGCACCCTGCGGAGTCGCTCCGCGATTGGCGGAAGCTGGCCGACGAAATGGTGGATAAGGAGATCGTCGCTGCTGGAGTCAAAAACGACCGGGTAGTGCGGGCTATGCGCGACACTCCGCGGCACGAGTTTGTGCCGGCCAATGAGCGCGATCACGCCTACCTCGACATGGCGCTGCCGATTGGATACAGCCAGACCATTTCGCCGCCCTTTGTTGTCGCCTCGATGACCGAAGCGATTGATCCCCAGCCGAGCGACCGCGTACTGGAGATCGGCACCGGCAGCGGCTACCAAGCCGCCGTGCTCAGTCCCCTCGTGCATGACGTGTACACGATTGAAATCGTCGAGGCACTCAGTATTCGGGCGACGCACACGCTCAAGCGCCTCGGTTATAGGAACATTCACACTCGCGCTGGTGACGGTTATCAAGGTTGGAGGGAAGCTGCGCCTTTCGACAAGATCATCGTCACCTGCTCGCCAGAAAAGATCCCCAAGCCACTGGTGGACCAATTGAAAGAAGGAGGCTTGATGGTGGTTCCCGTCGGCGAGCGGTATCAGCAGACTCTCTATCTCATGCGCAAGACGCAAGGCCAGCTAAAATCCGAGGCGCTGCGAGCCACGCTTTTCGTACCGATGACGGGAGAAGCTGAGTCACAGCGAAAGGTGAAGCCGGACCCAGCCAATCCTCAGCTCTCGAATGGGAGCTTTGAAGACATCAGCGCAGACAGCGAAGGCAAAGACCAGCCGGCGGGCTGGCATTATCGACGGCAACTCGCCGTCAAAACGGATGCCAGCGCGCCCGATGGCATGCGCTTTATTACGTTCCATAACGCGGAGCCGGGGCGTGGCTGCCATGCGCTTCAGGGCTTCGCGGTTAACGGCCGCGTAGTTTCCTCCCTCAAGCTGCGCTTTTGGGTGCGCGGCCAGAATATTCGCCCCGGTTCGCAGCCAGATGAATGGCCGCGCATTGTCGTAACCTTTTACGACGAGCGCCGCGCGACAGTGGGGGAGGAATCAGTCGGCAAATTTAAGGGTACCTTTGCCTGGCGAGAGGAAGTCGGCCGCTTGCGCGTGCCCTTAAAAGCGCGGGAGGCCATCATTCGAGTTGGCCTTTTAGGAGCAGTCGGCGAGTTATCGATCGACGACCTGCGGCTGCAATCTGCCAAATCAGAATGACTTAGCCGCCACCTCCAAAAAACGCAACTCAAAGGGATGAAAGCAGATGCTAGCATGGCTTTCGTTCTGCAATTACCGAAAATCTCTAGCCCTAAGACATCGTCTTTTCCGGCACCTTCTGCGGAATCGGATAATTTTTCCTAGCTTACTTGAATTATGTAGCCATGCTGGTATCTTAAACCCCGGTGCCCGACCTGGCGGTTTCACCATCGGAGGGGGTTCGTAAATTTGGTCTCACGGAAAATGGGAGGTATTTCTCACATGACATTGAAAAAGAATTTGTTTGCTGCATTGGTTGCCGCTTGTGCAGTTGCGATGACATCGAACAGCGCCTTCGCCTTCGGCCACTGGCGAGGCGGAAGTTGCGGTTCCAGCGGTGGGTCCTGGGGTTCATGGGGGTCACACGGCTCATGGGGTTCATACGGCAGCTGTGGCAGCTGCGGCAGTTGCGGTTCTTACGGCGGCGGCTACGCGTACTACGGCGGCTACTACGATGGCGGCTATTACGGTGGCGGCTATGCGAGTACCCGTGTGATTTACGATGGCGTTGTTTCCGCCAGACCGAGGACCACGACTGTGGTTGCAACCGCGCCGGCTGTCAAAACTCGTTTGACGATTCATGTACCGGCCGAGGCGAAGATTTCGTTGGCCGGTGTCGAAACGAAGCAAACGGGCGAAGTTCGGCAATTCGCCACCACCCGCTTGTCCGCTGGACAGAATTGGGACGGCTACAAGGTGATCGCTGAAATCCAGCGAGACGGCCGCACGCTGCGGGAGGAGCGAACGATCCGGCTCACCGGCGGCGAGGCGCAGGAGCTGACGCTGAACTTTGACAGCACAAAGATCGCTCAGAACTGACGCGCACTAAGGCGCAAATGCTGGCACGCCGGCCGATCACCGGATTGGCCGTGCCGGTGGTTGCTGAGTTTTTGCTTGGTACTTCCCCCTCGCACCGTCACTGGAACGGTGCGAGGGTTTTCCATTTGCTCTGGCCGATAACATAGGTTCAACGCTAGTATCTGGCCGAGATTGCCGTTCTATCTCAGCTCGCCAGACCGAGTTGTTTCGAGACGCCCGATGGCATGGACGCGATGGTAGGAGCCGCCATCAAAACGCCGAATCCTCTGACACCGCAACCGGCACAAAAGACGCGGCCAAGTCAGTCGCCGCGCGAAGCCGGTTCGTCACCTCGCCGTCCGGGTCGGCTGGGGCCGATACTTCGCATTGCTGTCAGCCTTTTGATCGTCTGGCACTTTACCGGCGTATTCCTCGCGGCGCTATCCATCCCCACCAGTTCGGAATTAGTCATGGATATTGCGCAGAAGCCGCCGATGCAGTGGTACCTCGACGCCTTGTATATGAATCAAGGGCATTCGTTCTTTGCGCCGGATGTCGGCCCCGGGCATTTGATCCGCTACCAATTGTTCGATCAAAGTGGCCGCGTTGTTGAGCAAGGTGAATACCCCAGCAGGAAAGAACATTGGCCACGGCTACTTTATCATCGTTACTTTATGCTGGCCGATCAATCGGAGGTCCCGTCGGATGACAAGCAGACCCGCGACTTATGGCAGCGGAAGTATCTTGAGGCATATGGGCGCCACCTATTGAGCGTCAACGAAAATGCACAAAGCGTCCGGTTGCAACGCTACGCTCATTGGCCACTGCCGCGGCGATTCGCCCTGCTAGGAAAGAAGCTAACCGACCCCGAAGGCTACGAAATGCTCATGGAAGTAACACAACGGCGCAGCAACTTGGCGCCGCCGTCTGCCAACCAGAGCATGTACTGGCAATACGACCGCTCCAACACTGCCCGTCGCTCGATGGGAGTGCCGCGATGATCGCCGCCGCGCGTGACTATCTGGGTGAAGTATGGGAAGCGTGGAACTCGTTTTGGTTCACGCCGTCCAGCCCATCGACGCTCTCGGCGATCCGCGTGCTTGCCGGTGCGATGTTGCTTTACACGCATCTCGTGTGGTCGCTCGATCTCAACGGCTTCTTTGGTCCGAATGGTTTCTTGCCGCCGCAATTGATGCACGACGTGCGTACGGCCGGCAACGATCCGGATGGTCCCGGTCCCGCCCCGGGCACGCCCCGTTTAATGTGGTCCCATTTCGATTACGTGCACTCGCCAAAATTGATGTGGACGATTCACATCGTGGCGCTGGCAGTGTTTTTTCTGCTCATGATCGGCTTTTTCAGCCGGACGATGGCGATTCTAGCGTTTCTCTTGGCCGTGTCGTATGCCAACCGTATTACCCCCGGCGCGTACTTCGGGCTGGATAAAGTTAACTGCATGTTGGCGCTCTATCTTATGATCGGACCATGCGGTGCGCGCTATTCGGTCGATCGTCTGTGGCGTTTGAAGCGCGGCAACTCCGAAGTGCCGGCGACTGCCACCGCCAATCTCGCCATTCGCCTCATCCAGGTGCATATGTGCATCATCTACCTGTTTTCCGGAATTGGTAAGCTGCAGGGTGAGCCGTGGGTGACCGGCGAGGCGAGCTGGCTGTCATTCGCCATGTTCGAATACCAGTCGCTCGATATGACCTGGATGGCGCATCACCCCTTGTTGCTGAACTTCATGACCCACGCCACGGTATTCTGGGAACTGTCGTACTGTGCGTTAATATGGCCTGCTCTGACCCGCCCCTGGGTGCTCATGATGGCGATTCTTGTGCATGGTGGCATCGCGTTGTTTCTCGGCATGCCCACCTTCGGGCTAGTGATGCTGATCGGCAACCTGGCGTTCGTGTCGCCGAAAATGGTCCGCAAGGTATTCGACCCCATCGCACGGCGGGTTTCGCTAGCGGTCGTCGGCAAGGCGGCAAGGGCAGGGGGCGGCGACTGAGCCGTTGTACTCTCTCGCTCCGCGGGGAATTTCTACCCGCAGAACGCGGCAGACGACACCTCGTTGTCTCGTCGCGAATCTAAACTTATACTGGATTAGCAGTCTTGATCTTGGCGAACCCGAATCGCGGTTCGCCGGTCTTTCCTCCACGCCATTTCATTGTCAAATTCGTCTGAGGAGATATTTGCCCGTGTTCGATTCTATCGCCATCGTTGGTGCGACAGGCGCCGTGGGTCAGCTCATTCGCTCGATGCTCGAGGAGCGTGAATTTCCGTTCGAGCGGATCAAGTTTCTCGCCTCCGCTCGCTCCGCCGGCAAGACGATCAAATTCGCAGGCGAAACGTATTCAGTCGAAGAGCTGAAACCCGACGCGTTCGAGGGCGTCGAACTGGCGATCGGCAGTACGCCCGATCCTGTGGCGCGGGATTTCGTGCCCTGGGCGGTCGAGCGTGGCTGCGTCGTGGTGGATGAAAGCGGCTATTGGCGGATGGACCCGAAGGTGCCGCTGGTAATTCCGGAAGTGAACCCGGAAGCTGCCCAAAATCACCAGGGCATCATCGCAAGTCCGAACTGCTCGACGACTCAAATGGTCGTCGCTCTCAAGCCCCTGCACGATGCCGGCCGTGTTCGCCGCGTCGTCGTCAGCACCTATCAAGCGACCAGCGGCGCCGGCGTCGCCGGGCAACGCGATCTCATCAACGGCAGCCGAGCCGTGCTCGACAACAAGGAACACAAGTACGAAACGTTTGCCCATCCGATCGCGTTCAATCTCATTCCGCAAATCGGCTCGCAGAAGCACGCCGGCTACACGTCCGAAGAAATGAAGATGGTGTACGAGACGCACAAGATTCTGGACGACGATTCGATTCGCGTCTGCCCGACCTGCGTCCGTGTACCGGTTTCGAATTGCCACAGCGAGAGCATTCTCGTGGAAACCGAGCGAAAGATTTCGGTCGACGAAGCTCGCAAAGTGTTCACTGCGTTTCCGGGAATCAAAGTCATCGACGACCTCGCCAACGGCAAGTATCCCAAGCCGAGCGATTGCGATGGCGACGACGCGGTATTCATCGGCCGCATTCGCGAGGACCTGTCTTGTGACAACGGTCTGGCGTTCTGGTGCGTCAGCGACAACCTGCGAAAAGGTGCGGCCACGAACGCGATGCAAATCGCGGAGTTGCTGGTACGTACGCAAGCGACAGTTGGCACGGAATAGGTTCGGCGTCGGCGCCCACGCCGAATCTACCGCCGCTGACGATGACTACTCGCTGGCTTAAGTTGACTATCGCCTACGACGGTAGCACCTACGCGGGTTGGCAGATCCAACCCGATAGATCAACCGTCCAGGGAACTTTCGAAGCGACCTGGCAGCGGCTCACGCAGGAATCACTCCGCGTAACCGCCGCCGGCCGAACCGACGCCGGCGTTCACGCACTCGGCCAGGTCATTGGCCTCGCCACCCAAACACGGCTGTCGAACCAGGATGTGCAACGCGCGCTAAACGCGATTTTGCCCGACGACATCAAAGTGCTGATTGTCGACGATGCCCGCGAAGGATTTCACGCCACACGCGACGCCGTCGGCAAGACATACGAATATCGCATCGATAACTGTGCGTACTGGCCGGACGTGTTCTCTCGCCACTACGCCTGGCACTATCCGCAGCCGCTCGATGCCGTCGCCATGCACGCAGCTGGGCAAACCCTCGTCGGCCGACACGACTTCTCCAGCTTTGAAACGGCGGGCTCGGAGCGGCCAGACTCGGTGCGCACCATACACGACCTGGGTATCATTCGTGGAACTTGCGAGCGTCAGGACCACATCACGATCCGCGTGTCGGGCGACGGCTTCTTGTACAACATGGTGCGAACCATTGTGGGCACCCTGGTCGAGGTTGGCAGCGGCAAGCGCGATATCGGCTGGCCGGCCGATGTGCTCGCCGCATGTGATCGCCGCAAGGCGGGCCAAACCGCGCCACCGCACGGGCTCTTCCTCGTTCAAGTCAACTATTAGCGGCTCATCAAGCTTTTCGCAGTGTTCACTACGAGTTACACTGAACATACGCGGCATTTCCGCACCCTGGTCCCCGACCTCTGACCCCTCTGTCGCCGTGGCTGCTGCCCAACAAATTGTCGGCAACTACCGCATGTTTCATCTGATACGTGCGGGCGCGATCTACGAGATTTGGGCCGTGCGCCCCGTATCTGACAACAATGCGTTTGCCATGAAGTGGCTGCCGCCGGGGCCGAAGTACAGTCGCTCCACTGTCGCCGAGCTAAAGCACGAATACCAAGTTGGCTCTTTGCTGGAGCATCCCAATGTGATTAAAACGCTGGACTTCGGCAATACATCGAACGGCGCCTACATGCTGCTTGAATTATTTAAGGTGCCCAACCTCAAACAGCAGATTATCTCCGGCGGCTACAAGAAACTTCAATATCGCGAAAGGCCATTCTGGCTGCGGCCGCCGCAAGTCTCGCTCACTTGCATGAAAAGGGTTGGATTCATCGCGATATCAAGCCGGATAACTTTTTGGTTCGAGATGATGATGTCGTTAAACTCATCGACTTCAACTTGGCGCGTAAGCCGTCTGGCGGGTTGAGCAAGCTATTTGGCGGAAAGATGAAAGTGCAGGGCACCCACAGCTACATGTCGCCGGAGCAAATCCGCGGCACGGCGATCGATTTTCGCGCCGATGTCTATAGTTTCGGTTGTATGGTTCACGAATTCTTTTCCGGAAAGCCGCCATTCAGTGCAAATTCGCCCAACGAGCTGCTGCAGCGACACCTCAGCAACAAGCCGCAGCCGCTCACGGTTTTTGATAAGAATATCACACCGGAATTCGCCACCTACGTGCAGCACACGATGGCCAAGGACCCGAACGATCGGCCCGATACCATGAAGGACGTGATGATGGAGATCAAAACCCAGCGAATCTTTTACAATCCGCCGCAACCACCCGCAGAAGCCGACGAATCGAAATCAACGGCAAAGAAGGATTGAGGAGCTGGGTGCAGGGGGCGGACCGAATATCCTTACCGCCGCATCCAGCATTCTCATAATTATGGCCAGCTCAACGTACCGTCTAGCGTTCGAACAACCCATCTACCGGCTCGAGGAGCAAATCGCTCTACTCGAGGCATCGGAGCCGAAGTCGGTTGAGGTGCGCGACAAGATTCGCGGGCTGCGCCGCGAGCTGACCGAGACGATCCGAAGCGTTTATAGTCAGCTTGACCCCTGGGAGACGGTACAAGTTGCCCGGCATCCCGATCGGCCGATGCTAACGGATTACGTCAACTTGCTATTCGATGAATTCGTCGAGCTACACGGCGACAAGTTCTTTGGCGACGACCGGGCGCTGCGGACTGGCTTCGCCAAGCTCGACCGCTACAAGGTGCTGGTCGTCGGCCATTACAAAGGCAAAACGCTTAAGGAGCGCAACGAATGCTTCTTCGGGTGCGCGCATCCCGAAGGCTATCGGAAATCGATGGCGAAGATGCGCATGGCGGCAAAGTTTCACATGCCGATCATCTGCTTGATCGACACGCCGGGCGCGTACCCTGGCATTGGCGCTGAAGAGCGAGGCCAGGCCCAGGTCATTGCCGAGAGTATGCTCGAAATGTCTCGGCTGACGACGCCGATTATTTGCGTCGTGATAGGTGAGGGCGGCTCCGGCGGTGCGCTAGGCATCGGCATCGGCGATCGCGTGGCCGTCTTGCAGTTTGCATACTACTCGGTCATCAGTCCGGAGGGCTGCGCGGGAATTTTGTGGAAGAGCCATGATTATGCTTCCGATGCCGCCCGCGCGCTGAAGCTCACGTCAAAGTGTCTGCAAGAACTCGGCTGTGTAGATGATGTGATCGAGGAACCGCTCGGCGCCGCGCATCGCGATCACCATCAAATGGCCACGCGCCTCAAAATGTATTTGCTGAAATCGCTCCGCGAGCTGGTCGACCAACCAACCGACCAGTTGCTGGCCGCCCGTTACGAAAAATTCCGCCGCATGGGCCGCTACATCGAAGGCGATGCCGCCGGCACAGAGCCCGGCAACGGCAAGCCGGCGTAGGTCCTTTGATCCACAATTCCCAATCCGGAACCGATACCATGCAAATCTTTTTCTTCATCATCGCGATCGCAATCGGCCATTTCTTCGCCTTTGTCGAGAGTCGACCGAACTTCGACGACACCGGCGCCCTGGTAGTGGCAATCGTTATCACCAGCGCGATCTTTGCGTCTGTATTTCCGCGCCGACCCTGGCTCTGGGCGCTCGCCGTCGGAATGTGGATTCCTCTCCACAGTCTGATCCATAACGGCGACCGGGTGTCGGCTGTCGCACTGCTGGTTGCGTTGGCAGGCGCGTATTCGGGAGCCTGGCTTCGTCGCTCCTTTGCACACGCGAGCTGATTTTGGGGTCGCCGAAAACCGACCGCACAGGATCGCTCAAAACGAGCCCCGACGATTCGCATCGACTCAGATGCCGTCTGCCAATGGCCGAAGCGAGCAGGGCAGCTATTGAACGTCCGCCGGCACCTGTGCCCAACGTCCGATAATCGCTCTTATGTTCGGTTCGGCCTCGGTTTTCGTCGGGATTTACGCTCTCGCTGTCCTGATCGATAATTCCGCCAGGTGTCTTCAATCAACCTACGACGTCGTTCATCGCAAACGAAACCGCTATGCCCTACGACGATTTGGAAGACGGCGAAGACTGGTACGACGGACGATGACGAACACGATGTCGAGACGCCCGGCCACTGTCCAGAGTGCGGCGGCCCCATACACGGCCTCGCGGACAAGTGCCCTGCTTGCGGCTACTGGCTCTGCGATGCCGACCGCAGATCCATGCCGTCGTTCGAGGCGAAACCCAGGTGGATCAAGTTCATCACCGTGATTGTGCTAATTGCTCTTGTGCTAAGCATGCTGGGTGTAGGATCGCTCCTCTTTTGAAATGACACTTGAACCGTGGGGACACACCGCGCGAGAAAAGAATGTATGCCATTGTCGCGGCATGTCGAATAACATTTCACTGCATCGGAGACCATCCGGGGCGCTGCCGCAGCGTTCGCCCTGGCTAAGCGGATCGGCTAGTGAGATTGCACTGGAGATCAGTATTCCCGGCTCGCTGGGACTTCAGCCGAGTAAGGCCCCGGAAACGGATTCGGCTCGCGCGCCGAGGGTGCATACGGATCGCGATCATTCGCCCGCGTCGGCTGCTCACCCTCCTGTGGCCAGCCAGGCTGCGCTTGAGAAGACGATGGCCACGAAGGCTGCGATTGCGATGTTGTGGGCCATGCGGCCTGCTGTTGCGATGATTGCGCCTGGGCCAGCCGGTTGGCGCGTCCGCTTGCGCCTGGCTTTGCCACAATTGCCGCACGTCCTGTCCGTCGTGAGGTTTGAAGTTGGGATTGAGCTTCTCCTCAATCTTGTTCAGGTACGGATCGATCGCTTGATGGATCTCCGGCGGAAACACGGAATGCGCTTTGTCCAACAGCGCGACGATGTAATGGCCCGATTGTGAGCCGACAATCGCCTGCGCTTGGGCCGGCCACAATGTGACCGCGAAGAACGTAATGCCGATGCATAGCAGCACGCCTTTGGCGAAGCCGAACAGCCCGCCAATCTGCCGGTCGAAGGATTCAAGTCGCACCTTATCGATCGCTCCTGAAATGAATCGGAACAACGTCCAGATGATGAACGACGTGCCGATATAAATTGCGAACATCGCGACGAACTTATTCCAAGGCGCCTGTTGGCCGAAGATCGGTGCAAGCTGATCGCCAAATTTGAGCGACGCTAGGTAACTCAGCACCAGCGACGCCAACGACGCGATCTGCCACGCCATCCCCTTCCAAAACCCGAACACCGTCGCGGCGACCAGCACCAGCAGCATGAGCATGTCGTAGGTTTGCATGAATGTAGCAGGCACACGCTGTGTGCCGCAGCCAGTTTCTTCGTGTATCGAAGTCCCACGTTGGACGGCCGAATATAGCTACGTGCCAGCAATCGACGAAGATCATTCGTTATGCTACCGCGCCCGGTCGCTAGCATAACAAACCTTGCTTTCGTTCGCGGCATGCATTGCATTCATCTTCAGTTGTCGCTAATAGACGTAGCACGCCCGGCCGCCATGCCGAAATTTGTTACAGCGGAACATCATTTCGAATGTCCTCCGCGCGAAGGGAGAGTCGATGGCCGGTTTTCGCATGCATGTAGGCACGAGCTCCGCACTTGGCGTAGGCTACGCCGGCACGCTGCACGCGATGTACGGCGTTCCCATGCCGACGGCAACCGTCGCTGGCGCGCTTTGCGGCTTCGCCGGCATGTTGCCCGATCTCGACAGCGATTACGGTGTGCCCCTGCGCGAAGCCATGAGCTTCGCCGCGGCAACCATCCCCGTGCTCTTGGTGAACCGCTTCGAATCGCTTCAATTAACTCGCGACACGATGGTCATTATTGCCATCGGACTCTATTTTATCGTGAGGTTCGGCGTCGCCAACATGATCCGCAAGTTCACCGTACATCGCGGTATGTTTCACAGCATACCGGCGATGCTGATCTTTGGCGGAATCACATTTCTCCTGACGGGCGCCTCTCCGGTCAATGATCGCTACATGATGGCCGGCGGCGTGATGGGCGGATTCCTATCCCACCTGATCCTCGATGAAATTTATGCGATCGAGTTCAAAAGCGGTCGCTGGCGAACGAAAAAATCGTTCGGCACCGCCTTAAAACTTTGGGGCGGCGACGGTTGGTCCAACTTCTCCGCATACGCCAAGCTGGCGATCGTGGGGATGGGCGTCGTGGGTGAGCCAAACATGTTTAAGCAGTTCACCGCGAATCAACCGCAGTTGGCCAACCAAATCGGTGAAGCGATAAACATCGTCAGCGGTCTAAGTAAAAACCAGCCACAATTGGCCAACCAGGTTAATCAGTTGAAAAACATTCTCGGCACGCTGACCGCGGGCAGCCCGCCCCAGAACGGCGTCAATTGGGGCCCACCCGCCACGGCGCCGCCAAGCAACCAATTCCCTACACGGCCCCCACGAACACTAGTGCGGGTCCAAACCAGTATTCGGGTTACAACTCGCTGCCGCCTCAGCAGCTCCAGCCAGCCGCGCCGATGAACAATCAGCCATCCGATTGGCAATGGCCGGCGACCAACCAGTCGTATAGTAGCAACGGCCAGCCCGCAATCTTCCAAAACGAATACAATACGGCGCAGCGTCCGGCGCCGCAGTACTCTCAATAATTTTAGGCGTTGCACGTCCGGAGGCTTCGGGAAGGGTCCCGTCGCATTTCCGATGAGACTCCCCACGCGTTTTCAGCCCGTATCATCTGGCACAGCCGGACGGGCTCCTAACATTTCGGCCGTATCGATCCACAGCGTAACCGGCCCGTCGTTTACCAGTGATACGAGCATGTGCTCGCGGAATTGGCCAGTCGCGACTTCAATCCCGGCTTGTCGGACGACGGAAACAAACGCCTCATACAACCGTTCGGCCAGCTCGTGCGGCGCAGCAGCCGTAAAGCTCGGCCGGCGGCCACGGCGGCAATCTCCGTAGAGCGTGAACTGGCTGATCACCAGCATTGCCCCGCCTACCTCAGCCAGGGAGCGATTCATTTTCCCGGCCTCATCTTCAAACACGCGCAGCCCCACGATTTTCTCGGTCAACCAGCTAACCTCGGCCTCGCCGTCGTCGTGCCCGATGCCAAGCAATACGACCAGTCCCCTCCCGATACGGCCGGTTTCGGCGCCATCGACCGTCACATAAGCTTCCGTCACTCGTTGTATGCACGCACGCATAGGTGAAACCTTCAGACGAAGCTATTGTCGCCAGGTGCACGATGTTGGATGTTAGGTGTTGCAAGATGAGGTGTCAGGTGTCAGATTTCGGGTGTCAGAAACCATGCATCTGACACCCGAAACCTGATAACCGACACCTCACATGCCCACGGTCCTGTTAGCCTATTATTGCGCACTGATCCTAGTGGCGTCGATCATCGGCGGGATGATCCCGGTGTGGTTTCAGCTTACGCACCGCTGGATGCAGATTGCCGTGAGCTTCGTGGCGGGCGTGATGCTTGGAATCGGTGTGCTGCATATGTTGCCCCACGCCATTCTGGACGCCACCGCGGCGGCCGAAGCAGCCCCTGCCCTTTCCGCGGTTTCGACTGGCACGCCCACCACGTTAATCGCCAAGTCCCAGGCACTGAATTGGACCATGATCTCGTTGTTGGCCGGAATGCTGACCATGTTCTTTATCGAACGTTTCTTTAGCTTCCATCACCATGACGTGCCGCAAGCTGCAGAGGCCGTGCACGCGTCACACCACCACGATGAGCACACGCACGATCCGCCAGAACCAGCTTATGATTTATCCTGGAGCGGCGCCGCGTTGGGCTTGGCATTACATAGCATGCTCAATGGCATCGCACTGGGGGCTGCGGTTCAACATCGCAGCCAAGCAACGTGGCTTGCCGGTTTCGGCACATTTCTGGTCATCTTCTTGCACAAGCCGTTCGACGCCATGACGATCAGCATGCTGATGGGCGCAGCGGCTGGAGTTTGCCGTGGCGGCATACGATCAATGCGCTGTTCTCTCTAGCGATACCGGTGGGCGTGCTGGTGTTTTATTTCGGGTTGGTGCCGGAACAAGTCAATGCGGATTCGGCGGGCCGGCAATGGTACATCGCCTGCGCTCTGGCATTTTCGGCCGGCACATTCTTGTGCATTTCGCTCAGCGATTTGTTGCCCGAATTGCAATTTCACCGGCACGATCGCGTAAAGCTTTCGGCCGCGTTATTGCTGGGGCTCGGCGTGGCGCATGTTGCATCACGCATGGAAGCGGCGGCGCACCCGGTCCATGCGCGACCAGCTGCGACGAGCAAAATTGCATCGCCATGAAGGGAGCACCAGATGGCTGCACGCTTTACCAGGTTTGCCTGATCGTTGCGAACGCTGTTTCCGTGCAGTCCGGTGTGTGCTGCTGCCGAAAAGCATGAAGTAATTCCAATTATTCTTAGCCTCCCTCTTTCTCCCTTTTTTTTTTCCACATATCCACCTCTTGCACTTTACTCCCATTGCTCCAACATCTCCACCCAATGCGCCGTTCCAATCGCACTCATGGCATCTTGTTTGTGCTGCGCACCGTTGTCCTTCGGATATCTTCCCAAGAACTGGCTGCGGCTCGGCATGACCTGTTGGCGGCGCTCCGAGATTGGCATGCGGCCGCGGAAAAGTGTCACACATGCTCTCGACGAATTAGCTTGGCCAACGAGATCGATTGGTCGAAAGTGGCGATCGACAGCTGCTCGGTGGAGCTTTTTGGGGGGCGCAAACCGGTCCCAATCCCACCGATAGCGGCAAAAATGGCTCGAAGCGGCATGTTGTCTCGATGGCCAGGGAACGCCATTGGCTATCACGCACACCGGCGCGAACGTCCACGATTCTCAAGCAGCGTCCCATGATCGACGCATCCAGCGATCAACCCTGCTGCGCCGCAACTCCACGCAGCCTCCCATCGCCTACACCCAAAACCCCCTCACACACCACCTACCCAAACACCCCAAACCCAAAAACACTTTCAGCCGCCGAAGGTTGATGCAGGGGGCAAATTCTCCTTACAAAGCGGTTGAAGGGGCCCACGTTCGAGGAATTCTATGTCGGGCACGCACCAACGCACTTGGCAGCAGTACCATGTGGGACATCTTCTTGTAACGATTCAACTCGACTCGGTGGCCACAGGGCGAAGTTGGGAACGACTTGAAGAGCTGGCCAACGTGACTCGTCGGTTGATCGCGCTCACGGAGTGTCAGCGATTGCCGGTGACCTGGGCGGTAAGCGATCCTGCCCATTCGGCTGCCACGTCTCTCATTTTGCGATCGGCCGTAGATCATGAATTGGCGATTCTTGGCGATGCAAACTGGGTCGGCCCTACTGCCGGCCGGACACGCTTTGCACGTGAGTTGATGCGGCGTCTTTCGCAAGCGCGTGGTACTGGGCTCGAGGTAACGTCGCTGGTACCCCACGTAGCCTCGATCGAGAACCACATCGATCTTGTCGTAAAGCAGCGAATCAGTGCGGTCGCGGGTTTCCAGATGCCAGAGTCGGGCCGGCAGTTGCCGTCGCCGCGGGCTTTACATTACGGCGTGTGGGAGCTGCCGATCTCCGAGGCCCTGCCGCTACTGACCAGGTGGGGTTTCAGTGGCAAATGGGCAACGTGGGCGCAAATTCGCCGGACTATTCGCGATGCCGGCATGTATCACCTCGTCATCGATGCGCCCGCCTTAGTCGAGAGCGGCCGCAACGCCGAGAAAGTGATTGCTTGGATCACAAAACGCATTGCACTTCTGCGCGACCGCGGGCTGATTCGCGTGGAAACGCTGCGATCAATGTCGGCTCGGCTTGCGGACGTTCCAGTTGTTCGCCCGCAGCGGTCGATCTTGCGCGTGGCTGCGTAAGGCACCCCGGCAATATGTTGCGCGGCACTATTTGATGTCGCGAAAGGCGCTCCAACCGAGGTAGGCGGTTATTCCGCCGCAGAGCGCCAGGCCGATATCCGGCAACGCACCAGTTCGCGATGGCCCCCCAAACGGTATATGCAGGAACAGATCAACGGCAAACATCACCGCCACCAATCCGCCAACCACCATTCCGGCGACGGACATCGCTTTACCCATCGGTCCCCAACCCTGTAACACAGCAGTTGCGTGGCTTTGTACCATGACAATAAGGCTTAGTATAATTACCAGTCTTGTTTTGTCACGGCATACTGCTCATAACACGCAAATAGTGCATTATCGTTATTTTCTCTGTTCTGACCGGCTTGCGGCTACCGTTTGGCGGCGAGTTCGGTGTTCAGGCCGAACTGATACGGTTAGTTGGGCCACGTTCCTGGCGTGAGGTTGAAACCAAGGCCAAGACCTGCTGGATTACGGCGTGATTCGCCATGATGTTGTTCCACGAAACAAGATACGTCCCGGCGACCAAAGCAATTCCCAAAAACGCGCTAATCAGGTGCCAATACGCCCATGCCTGCGTGTTCGGCTGAAGAGTTGCCGGATCGGCCGCCCCACCCAGCGCAATAATGCCAACCACCGCCAACATTCCCATCAAAGCCCAGGGGAAGGTTCGCCTTTTAAGTCGATTGCTGGCGATGACGATTGCCGGATCTAGCTGATACGTTTCGACAACTTCCTTGCACCAGCGGCTCGTGCCGATGAAATAGGTTACGACTACGCTTTCAACAAATACAACCGCCAAGGCGGCGGCCACGCCTGTCAGGCGGTGAAGCATTGCCCAGCGCAGTGTCTCCTGACTTGGTTCCGGCCGCGCATACAAATTGCCTATCGAGAAGCCGAGCACCGCCGCAGCAATCAGCAGAATAAGCGACAGAGCGGCGAGCATGAGGAAAATTCGGGACATCCCACATTACAATGATTTAGGTGCCGGTTGGGTTGGCCGACGCAGAACAACCGTTGGTGCGGAAACACTCGCAGATGGCATCGGTATTCGTCCAAAGTCGCCGGAGGTATTCTGAATGGCGATGTGACTAACGTAGCGGCAATTGAGCCGCTATGCACCCCCTACCCTGCTCGTTGTTCAGATTGTAGCTGGCCTCTAGGAGGCCGGCGACGCTGGTTCTGCCTACGTGACATACCACGGCTAAAAAAGTGCCCGAGTCGATAAAACCACTTCTGGCGATCACCATCGGCGACCCGGCCGGTATCGGGCCGGAGGTGATTGTCGGTGCTTGGAGCGATGCGCGAATTCACGAGCAAACGCGGCCGCTCGTAGTTGGTCATCCGGAGATTTTGCGTCGCGCCGCTCGGTTACTGCACCGCAAGGCGGAAATCATCGAGCTCCAGTCGTCACAGTCGCTAGACGAGGCAGCCGTGGGACCGGACGTGATTTCGTGCATAAATGCCTGCGACGACAGTATTTTGAATGTGCGTACCGGCCGAATCGATGCCCGGGCTGGCGAGGCCGCATTCCAATCGGTGCAGTATGCCGCCGATTTAGCGATCAAAAAGATGGTGAAGGGAATTGTAACGGCACCCCTAAGTAAGGCGGCATTACATGCGGCGGGACACCAATATCCCGGCCACACGGAGTTGCTCGCCGAGATTTGCGGCGTGACCGAATTCGCCATGATGCTCTATCTGCCGCCCGGTGAACAAATTCGCGCGCCGTCCGGTTTGGGCGTAGTGCATGTCACGTTGCACCAATCGATGCGAAGCATATTTGATGACTTAACTTCGGAGGCGATTTTCTCCAAGTGCCGGTTAGCCGACAACGTGATGCGGCGGCTCGGTGTGGGGCGGCCGCGGTTGGCGGTGTGCGCGCTGAATCCGCATGCTGGCGAAGACGGCCTGTTCGGCGACGAGGAGCGCACGATTATCTCTCCGGCAGTGGCCGAAGCGTGCCGCGCTGGCTTCAATGTCTCCGGTCCATTTCCGACGGATACGCTGATGCTGCGGGCACGCGACGGCGAATTCGATGCGGTCGTCGCCATGTATCACGACCAAGGCCACATTGCCCTGAAGCTTCTGGGCATGCACGCGGCCGTGAATATCACGCTGGGACTCCCCATTGTGCGTACAAGCGTGGCACATGGAACGGCATTCGATCGCGCCTGGCAAGGCAAGCTCGCTCCGATGGCATGGTCGCGGCGATTCTCACCGCGGCCAAGTTAGCGACGGCGGAAAGCAGCAAATAGACAATCGCACGATTCGGGGCAAAAGCGCTCGCCTTCTCTTTCTTATTTTTTTTTCTTTCTCTTTTTTTCTTACTTTTTTTCTTTCTTTTTTCTCTTCTTTTTTTTGCGTTTTGCACCTTGTTCCTTTTTCCTATATTTACTTTGCTTTTTTTTTTATTTCTGCACTCACCGTATCTCTTTACCAGCTTCTAGCTCATCTTGTGCCTTGTTTGTCAGCGCATAATTGTCAGCGCTTTTACTTTCGTTTTTTTGCATAATGACTTGCGATCACTTTCGTGGTTGATTGTCGATGGTTGTCAGTTTGTTTATTTAATTGTCAACGAACGAGCATCGTATGACAGCGCGGGTAGAATGTAGCACGTTCGAGAGACAGATTTCACAACTATTTTTGGTCGCGCTCGCGGCGTGAAAGTTTATGCGGAAACATCTAATCGCGACGTTCTCGTTTTAACGAATCGGGCTTGTTAGATTCTCGCCGCCGATGGGCACGGCGATTTTATCATACTGAACTGTGTCTTGTTGGGTGGGGGGTTGCATCCGGTATCGGTCTTGTTGGTGAAAATCGAACGTCGAAGGAAGAAAAGACTTGCAAAAAATCGTCTCCCCTATGGTGATCTATCCTCCACGCGTAATATTCGAGGTGAGTCTCATGAGCCAAATCAATAATACCTTTCTCGTCATTGTGCTGCTGGTTAGTTCTCATACGTTCATTGCACCGGTGGTGGCCGACACGTTCGGCAGCGTGGCTGATCAGTTCACGATTTATTTCGTCACTATCTATCATCCTTTTAACTCGTCTTATTTCATCCTATTCCGGCAGTCACATTATTTTACATTTATCGCATCGGCAAGTACGAAATCTCGGAGCAGATGATCGACAACGCCAATGCATTTGGCGGTCTTGGCATCATCAATGACGCACGCTACGGGATTACCCGGCGACGAGCGTTTCGTGTTACGAGTCGCGAGGTTCGTCAATTATCTGTATACTTCGACTTGCTCCTCCCAGCACACAATTGCCAGCGAGTGGAATTTTCAATTGTGGGAGTAAACGGATCCAGGTTACGACCCGAACAACCTCTATCGCAACACGCTGGCCAAATACTTTCTGCCCAGCGTCCACGAATGGCATAAGGCGGCTTATTACGATCCTGTTGCCGGCATGTACTACATGTATCCGACTTGTAGCAATAGCACTCCCGACTTTATCTATTTCTCCTTTACCCTAACTCTGATGCGGTGTTCGACGATGTGGCTAAAACTCTAACCCAAATACTATTACGAATCTCTGCCATCTTAGCCCTTACTTCACTTTGGCCAACGCGTATATATCGAATGGGAAGAAACGCGCTTAATTGGCAAAATACATTCACGTCAACGTCGCGACTGATACAGGGCGGCGGTTGGGGGTATTTCGAGCGCAATGCTCAATTCAAATACTTGGCGGGCTAGTCGTCTAGTATGGCATCGATTTCGTGTCGCAGCATTTCCGACCCGTACTTTCTCTCTAGTCGTTCTCGGGGTTATTGGATTCGTTGAATGAGCGTGCGGAGAAAGAGTTATAGGAGGTGCGTTGATGCGATCTTTCCCAGCGGTTGGAGTTCCATACGCGCTATCATAACTCCCAAAATCTATTTCCCTTGCAAACATTCTGACCCCTTGTCCCTCTTTGCCTTTTGGCACAGACTATGTGCCCAGGCGGCTCTCCATTCTCTACATGCCGTCATTGCATACCTCCAGCAGCGCAATTGCCAGCGAGGGAATTTGTTTCCCGGATGTAGCTTGTAGTCAAACTGGATATCCGTGGCATCTACAACCACATCGAAATAGTAGCTGTCGTAGGTATTCGATACGGACGCCACCAAATCGAGATCATGCGTAGCGGCGACAACCATCGCGTTTCGCTGGACCAAGAATTGTAATATCTCAATTAGCTACCACTCGCTCGGCGGTATTCGTTCCGCGGAGAATTTCATCGATCAAGCACAGGTGGAATGTCACCCTCCGAACTACGAATCATCGATAGAAGCCTGTCCGCCTCGACAAGGTATAGCTTTTGCCTTGAAGCAGGTCATCCCTAAGGGATAGCGAGGTCTAGACGTGAAAGCAGCATACCCGATACTGCTTCGCCGACACGTAAAAATCATGCGCCAAGATGGTTGCGACACCGAGCGTGCGAAGAAACGTAGATTTTCCGACATATTCGAGCCGTTATACGCAGCCTCGATCTACAAGCGAGATCGAATTGGGAACAGACGACCGCAACAATGGTGGAACATATCATCGACGTCTATCAGCGCGCTGTAACAAAGACGCCTTCCGTAGTAAGGAGGCCAGTCTCGGCAGGAAGCAATCGCCTGCAAGGCGTCAATTTCGCCTAGCGTGTCAAATAGCTCGTGCAGATCGTCCCTGTGATTCTCAATCTCGGACAGGACTCGATAGAAAGCTCGAGTCTCGCTAAGAAATAAGATGGAGAAGTATTCCTGCGCAATCGAGACGACATCAAGGATTCCGGACGTTCCGTAACAATCGACGACGCCTCGCGCGAGATTGCGGCGTGGCATCGCTGGTGTTCTTGAGCCGGATCCAAAGCCCTTCCAGTCCAGGTATATCTAGCTGCACAACCTTGCGACTGACGGCAATCAGCCGACAAAGGTACCGGATGTAGCGAAGCTGAGGACTTAGTGCAGCGTTCGATAGTGAATCGGAATATTAATGAGATAAAAGAGCATCAGAAGGAAAAGCAGCACCGAATACGCCGCGATCCCCATTAGTACCGAGCCGATCGCAAGCCCAATCGTGGCAACTACTGCGATGTGAATGAACTGATAAACACGAATGTAGGACTCTGACTTGGCAGCTCTCCCCATAGCAACTCGAGCACCTCCTGTGCGTACGGAGTGTGTGGCAGCGTGGATAACTCCGGCAGAGCTGTTCTCTGCGAATCATGTCCTATTGAGTGCGCTGATGTGCTCGTCCCGTGCCGTCAGAGCAGCGGTTGATACCTCGGGGTTTCGCAGGACTTGATAAAGTCGAAGTTCGCCGGCGGGGTATGTGTTCGATCAACAAATGCAAAAACCCCGTCGAGATTCAGATCAGCCCAAGTTTGATCGTCGATCCCCGGGCTGGAACCTGACCGTAGCGAGAGCATCGCTTCATATAGCTGGGCGTTCCTTTCGCGCTCGGTCGGTTTGCCCCATTGTTGCCGCAATTCGGCGACCTTCTGTGCGAGTTGCCAGCGACGTTTCGACATGCGTACGGAATAGAGGAATCCGATTGTGGTCAGGCACGCCACTCATAGGAAAAGAGCGAAAGCCTAATATAGCAACACGGTCGCGTTGCGCGTAACAGAACGGCAATTCCACAACTGCTTAATCGGGGAGCAAAAGAGAACATCCCCGATTCTTGGCGCTCTGGCGTTTACCACCTTCTCCGTAGGTTTATACTGCGTGCAAGCCGCCAGTTTGGTTTGGTGGGGGAAGGGATGTTCGGTGAGGGAGAAAGTACATGAACTGGTATCTTGAAGTCTTGAAAAAGTACGCGTATTTTGGGGAAGAGCACGCAGTCCCATTTTGCTCCGCGGACTTCGCAAAATTGGGACAGTCCCCGGCCAATTTGCTACACGCTCTAAGTCGGTTATCGCGCCGGCAACGGAGAATGATCCGAATTGCGGGTGGCCACTTGCGCCTGGCGTTCTTGGTGGATACGCTCGAGCAGGCCGGCCGTTTGGTCGACCCAGTTGATGTCGCGTGGTATATCGTAGTCGAATTGCCCGGCGGCGATGGGTTTATCGAACACTACGTCGGACAGTTCCATGACAACCAATGGGTGGACGCTGAGCTGATATGGTATCGGGGGACCTGCACTGCCGGCGGCAGTGGGCGTTTCCAACTGCCGATACTCGATGCGGTAGGGGAACAGATCGGCCTGTCCGACTAACAGCAATACCTCTTGCGGCAAGCGATCGGGGAGTGATTTGACCTTCGGCGATTTTGGTTTTCGAGAAGCTTGATCGGCTTTGGTTGGTTCGTCGTTCTTCGACAGCAATGCAGCGAGTTTTTCCGGTTTCCACTGACCCACGACGGCGAAGACCGGCACGCTCGTCGGTTGCGAGGCAACCGGTGATTCGATCGCCAGCCTCATTGTTTGCGGCGGCAGGAACGAAAAATTCTTGCCAAGGGCTGCCAGCAAGCTAGGCAGGCCGCCGGAGTGGGCCGTTAGTAGAGGCTGGATGGACGACCAGTTTGCTTTGCCCGGGTCAAGATTGTCGAAACCGGGCGGTGCCAGCGCGGGATCGGCGCGTAGTTGCCGCAAGTCGAAGCGCGTCACGCTGCGGCCGGTGGGCAAATGGCGATCGATCCACAAGAACCGGCTGTTGGATACTTGAAGTAGCGTGGCGTCTTGCCCGGCGATTTGCAGCTCAAGTCGAATCTTCAACTCTTCGCCACTTCCCTGCTGCCAGTAACTGCCGACGCCATACAGCGCCTGCCCGCCGAGGAAAACCTGGTGCCGCAATCGCGCAGAAATGCTGGCGCGCCGCTCCAGTTGGTTGATGGCTTGTATGACCAGGCGATCTCCTGCCGAAAGCCGATCGAGTGCTTCGGTCGCCGTTGCACGGGCGACTACTTGCTGCGACGGGTCGACCGATCTGGACGCAGGTTGTGCTATCGCGGTGCCGGCCGCAGCGATTACTGCCAACGCTGGGAAGAGGGGCAAACTTTTCAACATCTGCCGGTTTTGACGGTTTTGCCAAAGAAATCGCTACTATTGGACCGACCAATAGTCTTCAGAAGCGCAGGCTTTCGCGTCGTCGGTGAGCGACCGCCCGAATCGCGGCGGTTGTCAGCTCGACGTGGATCCACGACTTTGCCACGGCGAGCGGATTGTAGTTGCTGCTGCCGAGGAGAGTCCACCGCAGTCGCGCAGCGGACGCTAGCGTGCTGCGACCAGCTACGCAGCCAAAGTAATGAATCACAGAGCGCTCGCGGCGTCTTTTTGCCCCGGTCGAAAACACCGGTAAATGGACCGCGAGTCACGTGAAGGGGGGATGTCATGCGAGTTGAGCGTACGCTCGTGGGATTAATGATTTTAGCCACTGCAATACTGACCGGTTGCGGTCGATTGGCGTACAACCTGCCTCCGGCCTCGCGCTTGATGGAGCCGGGTCCCGGCGTTGGCGGCCCGGGGCCGGGGGTCATACCGCCGGCGGGCAATCCCTATGCAATTTATGGTGGAGCAGTCGGTCGCTACGCCGACGGTAGGTGTGCCGGCCCCGGCGGCATGATGCCATATGGGCCTTGCGGCGTTAATGTACCACCGGCCGCAGCGCCCAACGTGATGCAAGCCAGTTTCAACAGCCCGTGCGACGGGTCGGGCAAATGCAGCGAGGGCGGCTCCTGCGATAATTCGTGCCCGTACGATCAGACGGGCGAGTGCGGATGTTCAGACGGCGGGCCGTGCAGTTGCGATGGCTCCTGTAACTGCGGACCACGATGCGGCTGCGCCGGTGGTGCTGGCGCGAATGGCGGGTGCATTCAAAACGCTGCCTGCGGTGGCGGCGGAATGTATGGTGCGATCCGCCAAGGCATGTGCGGCAGCATGCGGCCCGGGTCTACCGAGGCGTATGCCGATGGGTTCGGCGCCGGCGGGGCGGGCTTTGTCGGCATGCCGACCTCTCAGATCGCGTTTCTCGGCGATGACGGTGTGCAGGTGTCGTGGGATGTCAGCGGTTCCGGCATGTTCGATGCAACGCCGCTCGTGATTCCCGGCCGACAGGATTTTTATCAAGGCGCGGTCTATCGCTTGAAGTTAACAAACATCCCGGGCCGCGCGGGCGTGCAGTTGTATCCGACGTTGGAAGTCGCGCCTGTCACGCCGCGTACGGATGCCTACCTGGCACACTCGCCGATTCCCGTTCAATTTACAGAAGAGGACTTCGACCAGGTGGTGAGCGGCAACTTTGTGACCAAGGTGATCTATTTGCCCGATCCGGAGTTCCAAGAGTTAGCGCTGGCGGGCGTGGAAACGCTTGTCAGTACGCGACTTGATCCGGGCGTGGACCCCATTGCCGAGGCCGATCGGCGAGGCTCCATCTTAGCAATCGTCCGTATGGGCAACAAGGATTTAGAGTTGGGCGCCGGTGCGCCCGGTCAACCCAAGACGGTTGTTCCGGCTCGTCATGAAGAGGCGGCGAAGCGCACCGCAGCCAGAATTGGCGAAACTCAAACGTCATACGACGAACAAACGAACGGGATCAGTCAGCCAGGCGAGTTTCAAGCAGCCGCTAACGACGTGTCGCCCGTGCGGGCTTACAACAGCAATGGGGCGGCCTGCCAAGGCGGGCCGGCAATTGATGGACCGGCAACTGGCGGGCCCTACGGCGAAGGCTCGATGGTCAACATGCCGATTGGTATGCCCACGGCCGGCTTTGCGCCCGCAGTTGTTCCGCCAAATATGATCGCCGGCGCGCCGCAATGGGGCATGCCGATCACCGGAACACCGATTGGTTTGCCCGGTCCGCCGCACGTACCGCTCGGTGTACCGGCCGGTTTGCAAAAGCACGTAATCAAGAACCGCACTCGTGTCATGTTGCCGCCGCCGGTGACGAAAATGGAGATGTCGGTCAAGCAGCGGCCGGGCCTCAACTATCCTCGGCCGGTCAACCACACGTATGTGGATGAAACGCAACGCGAGCCGCTCCGACTGCTTCCTACCTGGCTGACCGATAAGTTTCACCATCAACAGTCGAACAACGAGTGTGAACCTTGTCCACAATGATTCAAAGCTAACGTAAAATCGTCGAAGGTTCAGGATTCGGCGCTCAGGGATTGGACTCCGAGCGGAGGCTGAAGACGTTTCTTAGCTGAACCCTAAACCCAGAACCCACATTTGCACAATATTCCCCATGACAACGGTGCTGGTGCTCGAGCGTTTGCAACGGCGGACGCGAGTCGAGGGCATACTGCGATGGGCAGTGCTGGTCTGTTTTGCGTGCGGCCTCGAGGCCGCGGCGCAGGATCGGCCAGTGCACTGGCTAAATGCCGGTGCCATGCCTCCGGGAGCGATTGGCAGCCTACGACTTCACCGGGGCGGACCGTTGTCGGGGTACTTCCAGCCGGTGCGAATCCGAGTACCGCAAGGTGCTCGGATCGCACTGGCAACGGAAGGCGGTTTTTCGGCTACGCAGTCGAATGAAGCCCTCGTCGGCATGCAGATCGGTCCAGTGTATCGGCTGCAGGTTTCCGGCATTCCGAATAACGAAGGCGTGGACATCTTTCCCACCGTCGAAGTGATCGATCGGCTGTATCCGCCACCCGGATTGGCATTGCGCTATCCGATTCCCATTGACCTCACACAAGATGAGTTGGAACTGGCCGCTCGCGGCGCGTTCGTGACGCGCGTAGTGTATATCGAGGATCCACAGCAGGCGTTGCCGACCGCGGAGCGCAAAGGCAACGAGCAGCGGTGGATTGAAGCGCCGCCAGGCGAAGATCCACTGGTGACGGCCGATCGAAACGGGCGGCCGGTGGCGATTTTGCGCATCGGCAGCCGGGTGCCAAGCGCCGCGACGGTGCAAATGGGATTTATCGCCGCTGAGCCGCCGTTTGTTCTGTTAGATGCTTCGGCCGAATGTGCGCGTGCTGCGACGAAACTGCGTTGATGACGACATGAGCCACGCCAAACACAGCACGACGTATACGTTCCAAGCAGAGCATCTGCCTGTGTGGTGGCGCTATCTGCTCGTGGCGGTGGCGATGGTCATTTTGTGCTCCTGCAGCTCGCCGGCAATCCGCACTCATTTGGCGGCCGACAATTCGCTCTCCAACGCGGCGCCCGCGACGAAAGCGCCGGTTGCCAATCCAGGCTCATTGGTAAATGCATCGGATTTGCCAGTCAATCAGTCGATTGCTTGCCAGCAGTGTGATCGCGCTCCGTACGGATCGGCTTCGACCGATCCTTACGGCCCGGTCGTCGGCCCGAGCGACGAGTACCTCTGCGATGGCGGCGATTACGGCACGCCCGCCGGTGTGAAAGCCGACTGGACGATCGAAGGGCTTGAGCCAGAAGACGCGATCGGCCATTACGATACGGTCGATGGTCGAGTCGTCGTGACGCCGAGCAACCGCGTCTGCATTTACGCGCCGCGGTTTGCGGCCGTACGGCGTGTGGTTGAAGCCGCCGCACACGAACAACCGATTTTCGTCAACGCAACACTCGAGGAAACAGGGCCAGCCAAGGCGATGAAGGCCCTGCCGCCACTCACCGCGAAGCAGCGGCACGGTGTGGCGATCGATCTCGGCCGGCGTCCTTCCAGCTTGTTCCGCCAGCGCCAGCAAGCCGGTGGCCTGGAGAATTTGCAGGCTTCGATGGATGCATACACATCGCTGGGCGCCTATGCAAATCTAGAGATCATTCGCACGGGCGAGGTTTCAGACGCCGAGAAGCCGCGGTTGGAACGTGCCATGCAATCGGCCGTCACGCTGACCGGCGACCAAGCGCCGCAAGTTGCTTTCGGCGTGAAGATGGCGCAGGCGGAAGTCGGCGTGCGTCAGCCCGGACTCGTTTACCAGACCGAAGGGCCAAATCACCCGAAACTGCGATTGGTGAAACTCGCTTCCCGCGGCCATGCTCTACCGGGCGAAGAAATCGAATTCACACTGCGGTTCGACAACATCGGCGACCAGGTCATCGGAAATGTGACGATTGTGGACAATCTTACAACTCGGTTCGAGTATGTTCCCGAGTCTGCCAAGAGCAGCGTCGATGCGGACTTCATCACCCAATCCAACGACGCCGGTTCGCTCATTCTGCGTTGGGAAATCAAAGACCCAATAAAACGCGGTGCCGGCGGGATTCTGCGCTTCCGCGTGAAAGTGCGATAGGCTCCGCACAGCGCGTCGCGACAGCTATCATTCCAGCTTGATAGTACGACACGATCCGCCATCACGGCGCATCGCCAAAGCGATGGCTAGCGGCCGACTGGCATTGACCGTCAATTGCGTAAGTCTATAATCCGCCGCGCTCCGCGGTAGCGTAATGGCCTTCGTCGTAACTGCATGCACTTATCTCGACTGCGCGAGAGCGGCGCAGCTATGCCGGAGCGCGCGACGCGTTTCCATTCAACGTTACGGGTTCGCTGTGCCGAAGATTTGTAAAGATGCCTCGAATCAGCACCGTTTGACGCATGGTGGTTGTGATTCCATTCTGCACTTCGACCCAACGCTGACCGGTTGCATACGCATGAGAGTAAAAACCATTCGAATATTGGCGCTGATATCGGCGCTGGCCGCGTTTCCCGGTTGTCAGACTGGGCCGCGCTGGGCATGGTGGAAGCACGATACGCCGCCGGATTCGTCCGTGGTCGCTCGTTCGGCTCAGCCCGTGCTGCCTTCTTCCCAATCCACGCCACAGGCCGTCGCTGTTGCCGGTTTGACCCCGGCCGTGCCCCCTTCTTCGGCTAATTTGGCGGCAGCGGGGGCGACGAAATCCCCGCCGAACATTGCCTTCCCCATGACTTCATCGGCCACGGTTGCCAATGCGCCGCTGGCCAATTATCCGGCCGGCAATTCGCTTGCCGATAAGCTTACATCCGCCCCGAACGCGACGGCCAAGGCCGCGAATATCGCCCTTCCTTCGACGGCCGCACCCATGACGCCGGCTGCTGCAATGCCGTCGCAACCGCTCGCCGCGATTCCGGCGGCCGGCCCCTATGACCCGAAGGCTTATAAGCCGGCTTCGTCGTTGGCATCGGCCGGCGTTGAAGCAGCGGGCTCAGCTTCCGCTCCTTCCGACCGATACGGCTTGAGCAGCGCGGATCATCTTTCGACATCGCCCCCCACGGGTGCGATGGCACCAGTAACGAGCGCGGCGGGTGATCGCTATGGTAATGCGTTTGCGACAACCACTCCGGCTCGTGTCTCAAACCAACCACTCGCCGAGCAGACCGCCGCAACGACTCACGATCGGTATGGCAACCCGGCAGTGCCGCCGGTCGCCGGCCAATCGACTCCGGTTCCATTATCGCCCGCGTCGAGCGCGACGGCAGCAATTGCGCCGCCCGCCGCTCTCCCGGTGGCAAAGCCAATCGCAGATTCAACGGCCGGCATTCAATTGACCTCGTCGCACGGCCAATATCGCCCCGGTGGGACGTCGAATTACACAAACTCTGCGTCGGCTCGACCGATCGAGGTGGCAACGCGCCCATCGCCGACCACGATCATGCAACCTGCGCTCGGCCAAGGTAGTATGCCCAGCACCGCGAGCGAGCCCTGGACTCCCCCGACGCCGCCCGCCGCTGCGCCCAGCACGCGCACGTACTAAACTGCTCAAGAGTGTCTGGTTGCCTTGGGCAAACTCGAAAATCAGCCGCGCGGCGTAGCCTTTTGCCGGGTCACCATCCCATGACCATGTTCGATTCGATCGCCTTTCGCGATTGTTCCAGATCGGCCCCGGTCTCATGCATGTAGAGACGAATGGCGTGAACCTTGTCACCCTCGGCTTTCGACAGGCAGTCTCGAGCCGTGTGACAGGGATCCATTTTGCCGGAGATTCCCAGCGCACTTTTCGAGATGACCCAAGTATCGCGCGGCCGTTTGGTGAGCCGCATCACGTGTTCTTGCGGATACGCGTTTCCAACGACTGCTGAAGCGGCATCTCCATCTTCCGCCCAAGTGATCAAGATGTGGTTCTCTGTTTCAACTTCGAACAGGGGCATGTTGCACTCCTTTCCGTGACAAGCTCGTCGCGAAACCCATACCGGTTTCCGGCAATGGATCGGGCGCCTGGGGTACCTGCCCATGATGGTACGGAAGCCGGCGGCCAAGCGTCAACGTGCCCGTAAAAAGTTCGGCCTCTTTGCAGAGCGAACCGATCAGACAGCTGCCTCAACCGGGCTTTTCCGGGGCCGAGCGTCAGGACCTGCTGCCGCGTCGCCGCCGACTGAATCATTGTCGGCCCTGGTAGAGTGCTGGGTGTTCAAACAATCACAGGCCGGTTTCGTATCGTCCGCCGCGACCGGCGGCGCGCCATCCCAGTCTTCGCGGATGTGGCTTCCGGTGTGGACGAACAATCGATCGACCCCCGCCGCCTTCGCGCTGTAAAGTGCCGAATCGACACGTGCCATCAGCGCGCGGATATCATCGCCCGCATGCACTTCCGTCAGACCACAGCAAACGGTTGCCGATAAGTCGTCGCCCACGCGTTTTCGCACCCGATGCGCAAATACCCGCGCTCCCGCGAGGCTGGTCTGCGGCATCACGACGACGAACTCGTCATCGCCATATCGAGCGACAAAATCACTGTCACGCATACACGTGCGGATGACACTTGCCAATTTCGGCAACAACGGAAGGATGTCTGCCAGTGAGCGGCCTTCCGCCGTCGAGCCATCCCGGTCCAGGCTCAATAGGGCCACGGCGAACGCCGGGTTTCCACGGTAGGCGCCACTCAACAACACGCGGAGTTGCTGTTCTAGTGCTCGCCCGTTGCCGACGCCGGTTAGCGGGTCAGTGCGGCCTTGTGTGAATGTTTCCAATGCGTCGGATTGTTGGCGGATTTCATCGTATGCCAGCGAGAGGTGATGTGCCAATTGCATCGTTGGCCCAAGTATCGCTTCTGCCTCGCCGCACAACTGTTCCCAGGCCTTGTCGTGCCCTTCATCTTGCACCTGGCGAATCCGACGCTTGAATGTAGCGAGCTGCGAATGGTGTGTTACCAGGTCGCTTCGCAAGCGGCTCGCGATGGTTTCCAACTGCCACGCGATCCGGGCGGCCCGGTCCAACTCTTGTTGCCGCCGCTCATCGAATGCGGCCGACTTTGTCGGACGCGTGCGATTGCCGAACAAATAGCCGATGAGCGCAACCGCCGCCAGCGCAAACGTCACCGGCAAGCCGATACCAAGCGAATTTGTCATCGCAAGCACGGGCATCATCGAGTACAGGCTCATAAGCCACGCCATCCAATTCCATGCGACGAACTATATTCGGCGCGATTGAAAGCCAAGCAGGCAAACGAAGCCGAACGCGCAAACAACAACCAACGTCACGAGCCATTCCTCACGGTTCAGGCTGTTGAACCATTGCCAAGTCTGTGACGGCGCTTTGGCAGCGCGGTACCAGATATTTTCGAAAACCGAGCACATATTGGTCACTCCGATGCGATACCGAACATTCAAATCTAGGCCACGAGCTAACGGCGATGCAAAATGATTCCGGCACCGTGGAGTTGCACGAGTTATAGCAGTTGGACCGATCGCAACGACCGGATTCATCAGACTGGTTCGGATTGCGTTGCCGGCAGAGCTACCCGTTTATGGCTCCATTCGGGCGGCGCTACTTTTTGCCGAGTTACCGCCCGCTTGTCGCTCGCAGGCTGTTTTGGTATAGTTCCGAGTCTAACGGCGGATGTTATTTAAGAGCGTGTGACAAATAGCCTCCGCGACGGTAGAGCGTCTCATTTTGCTCCGCGGACTTCGCAGAATTGAGACAGTCTCCGGCCATTTTGTTACACGCTCTAAGACAATTCAAATGCCGCCGAGTACCGGCGCGGTAGCTCAATTGGTTAGAGTCCCGGACTGTCGATCCGGTGGTTGCGGGTTCGAGTCCCGTCCGCGTCGCTCAGAAGAAGGTGCTTAGCCTGATACGCTTGCGCGGCTCAGCTTTTTCTGCTTCTCGACCGTGTGGTTGTTGTCCGCCGCCACCGTCGCTTGTTAGCGGCTTGCCCAGCGGGTTGACGGTTATTAGATTGCAGGTGGTTTTGGCCATCCATGTGGTTGAGCGGCATGAAAGTTCCTGGCGTGGCGACATATCTATTCTAGGGGGAGCGCGCAATGAGTATTGACGCAGTGCTTAGCCAAGCGCGCGATGTAAGTCGCAGCTTTATCGACCAGGTCCGGCAGGTCCGAGAGCAGATGCACCAAGTGATTGTCGGCCAGGACGCCGTGCTCGACGAGTTACTCATTTGCGCATTAACGGGCTCGCATGCGCTGTTAGTCGGCGTACCAGGTCTGGCGAAAACGCTGATGGTCAAGTCGCTCGCCAGTGCCTTTCATTGGAAGTATTCGCGCGTGCAGTTCACGCCGGATCTGATGCCCAGCGATATCACCGGCTACGAGTTGCTGGGCCGCGATCCGCTCAGCAGCGACGTAAGAATGCAGTTCCGCCGCGGCCCCGTGTTCGCCAATCTTGTGCTGGCCGATGAAATCAATCGCGCCGCTCCGAAAACACAATCCGCATTGCTTGAAGCAATGGCGGAACGGCACGTGACCGTCGGTGGCGAAACGTATCAATTGGAGGAACCGTTCCTGGTCGTGGCAACTCAAAACCCAATCGAACAAGAAGGAACGTACCCGCTGCCGGAGGCTCAGTTGGATCGATTCATGATGGAGATCCGCATAGGATATCCCACACCGCAGCAAGAGAGAACGATTGTCCGGGAGACGACTGCCGAGCCCGTTGAATTACCCGAAAGCTGTCTGACACGCGAGGATTTTCTGCAATTGCGTTCCCTTGTGCGGCAAGTGCCGGTTCCCGACGGTGTGGTCGATTATGCAGTCGCGCTGTGCGGCAGCACTCGACCCGAATCCGCCAATTGCAGCCGCGAGGTGCGGGATTACGTGGCCTTTGGCGCCGGGCCGCGCGGAAGCCAGAACATGGTACTCGCAGCGAAGGCCCGCGCCTTGCTGGAAGGCCGCACTGCGCCCATTGTGGAAGACGTGCAAAGGGTCGCGATGCCAATTCTACGGCACCGCATCATTTTGAACCACCGTGCCATCGGCGACAATTACAGCGTAGGCGAGTTAATCGATTCATTGTTAAAAGCCACGCCGATCATGGCTGCGGCCGGTTGATAAGCAAGACACTTCCTATTTGGCATCTCACGCAAAAGCGCAGGGGCGTGAAGCGTTCGGCAGAAAAAGTAGTTTTGAGCGGGAGTAGCTGAGAGAACAGAGCACGGGTTGCACTCCGCTTCCCTAAGTACGTATCCCAGAACCGCCTGAAAGAAGGGTACAGGCCCATTTGGCTTCGAGGACTGGCAAAATTGGGACAGTCCCCGACCGTTCAGAGATAGGCCTATAGTATCTCCTGTTCGAAAATCGTGGTTGCGTTGGGTCTCATTTCTCGATTAGCGCCTATGCATGAGATTCATGTTGCGTTCGTACCGATTCAGGATCAAATGGTTAATGCACCATGGCCACGGCCGAGCGAATAAAAGTCAGCCGCTTTTTTGAGCCGCAGACGCTTTCCGGACTGGAAAGAATGCGATTCACCACTCCGCGCCGTGTCGAGGGTTCGTACAGCGGCCGGCACATTGCCAAGCGGATGGGGGGCGCGGGCGAATTCGTCGATTATCGCGAGTACACTCCCGGCGACGACTTGCGGCGCGTCGATTGGCGCGTGATGGGCAGAATGGGCCGCGCCTATTTGAAGCTATTTCAAGATGAAACCGATTTGAGCTGCACCATGGTGCTGGATACGAGTGGTTCGATGCTGCAAGGCGCCAAGTCACGAGTGGATCCGCACGGCTCGAAGCTGGAATGGGTGCAATACTTCGCGACTGCCCTCTCTCACTTGATCGTGTTAGGCCGCGACGCGGTGGGGTTGGCGCTCGTCAATGAGTCGCTGAACAATTACTTGCAGCCGTCATCCGCGTATCAGCATCGTTTGCTTTTGCACGATCAGATCGAAGCATTGCGAGCTGCGGGAAAGTCTCGACTGGCCCTCGGGTTGGACGAGCTGATATTGCGAGTACGGCGACGCGGGGTGCTCCTCTTGATTAGCGACTTTCTGATTGATTCCCTTGATCCACTGGTGAGTAGTTTACGAAAGTTTCGTTCGCGCGGCTGGGAAGTCATCGCGTTGCACATCGTCCACCCGGATGAGGAGCGACTTCCGGATGGAATGGCATTTCAGTTTGAGGGTCTCGAAGCGGATGGTTTCGTCGATTGCCAATTATCAGAAGTGCGCCGCGCGTATCAGGACCGGTTCGCCGCGCATCTGGCGGCTATCCGCGGAGCCCTGCTCGGCGCCGGCTGCGATTACAATCGCGTTTCCACCGCGACCAGCTACCTGGAAGTCCTGAGAACGTTTCTGGTCTTACGCAGCGCGTAAGATCGCTGCAACAACTCGCGAAGGGACATTGGCAACATACCATGAGCTTCCTTCACAGTTGGGCAATCGGGATCGGTGCCGCGGCCTTATTGGCTCCGTTGGCTGTGCATTTTCTCACGAAACCGCGGCCGGTTTCATATCCGCTCTCGACAATTCGCTTCCTGCGCGAAGTCATTCAGCAACGACGGGCCCGCAGTCGCATCCGCGATCTGATCGTTCTCCTATTGCGGATGCTGGCTGTCGGTATGCTGGCCATGGCGCTGGCTCGGCCACTTTGGGAAGAGGCGCCGCAAGTCCCCACAGCATCGATGAACGAAGCATCCCGCGTTGTCCTCATCGATGTCAGCCAAAGCATGTCGGCCGGATCGGCCGGTAGCAACGCACTTCAACGAGCGCAGGCGGCCGCGCTACAATACCTCGATTACGCGCCCGGCATGAATGCCGATGTCGTGTTCGTCGGTGCGATGCCGCGCAACGTGTTTGACCGCTTGTCTCCGAATCTCGCTTCGCTGCGCGAGGTTGTGCGGCAAGCGACGGTGCGCCCTGAGCGAGCCAATGTTAAGGCAGCTATGGACCAAGCCGGCCGGCTCTTGCAGGACGGAGCACCAGGAAAATCCGAGCTCGTCGTGATCAGCGACTTTCAGCGTGGTAATTGGGATTCGTTGTTCCTCGATCGAATTCCCGAATCATGCGGCGTGCAACTGGAATCGGTAGCCGGAGAGGATCGAGCCAACGTAGCAATCTCGGCGGTCCGTTTTCCATCGCCACCGGTCGCAGGGCAGGAATGTTTGTTGGAAGTGGAGCTTGCCAATTATTCGGATCACGATGCCGAGGTTCGCTGCCGTGTCGATTTGGGTGCCTGGCAGCAGACGGTCAGAGGCCGGATCGCGCCTCAAGCGAACAGTGTATTGTCCAGCAAAGTTGAATTCCCCAAAGCCGGTTGGTTCGAGGGTTGGGCGCGGCTCGAAGGCAACGTCGATGTTCTGCCAGCCGACGATGCGCGGCCGATCGCCGTTCAGGTATTTTCGCCGCCGCATGTGCTGCTGGTTACGCGCCAGCCGGCACAACAAAAGCCCGCGTCCAGCTTTTACCTCGAACAGGCTTTGGGAATTGTTCTCGCCGGTTCGGAACGCAGCTTGGCCAACACGGCAGCTGTACAACGCATTCAACCACAACGGCTGGAGGCTACGCGATGGCCCGAAGCCGATTTGTTTGTGCTGGATCACCCCGGATCGCTCGACGCCGCCGCCCTGGACCGTATCGCGGTGCGTGTGCGCCGCGGGCGAGCATTGATGTACGTCGCGGGCGAACTGGTCGATGGAATAAACCTGCGGAGATTGGCCGACTTATTGGGCAGCGGCTTTCAACCGCCCGTCGAGCTTGTACCACCAGAAGGCGGCGCGATTCGCAAAGATCTATTTGTCCGCCAACTTCGCTCGCGGGAGCCCCCGTTCCAAGTGTTCGGCGATTCAGGTCCTTCGTGGCTGCGAGCGGTTCGCTTCGGCGGAGGCCTGGCGACGCGCGCTACCAAGGAAGGCTTGCAAACGCAAGTTCTGGCATCGCTCAGCGACACATCCACACTGTTGTACGCAACGGCCTGTGACGCGGGTCAAATCGCAGTTCTCAATGCCGATCTCGATCAATCGAATTGGTGCGTTCAGCCAAGTTTCCTGCCCGTGCTCGGCGAATTGCTACAACAACTGCTCTCCGGCCGGTCGCAAGCTGGGGAGGCCCTTTGCGGCGAACCTATGGTTCGATTGCTGCCGCCCGAAGTTGCGACCGACTCGAACCTGGTCGCCAGCGTCGCGGACCACCAGTCGCCAAGCTCGGCCGATTATGGGCGTTGGGAATGGTCGGACAGGCAAGGCAGCCTCGTATGGTCGTGGGCTGAGCCTACGGGTGCGGGCGTTTATCAGCTTTCGCAAGGTGACAGCGTGGTTGCCATGGCAGCCACAGCCGCACCAGCCGCAGAAGCCGATCTGAAAACGCTCGATCGTTCCGTGGTTCAAGGCCGGTTGGCGGGCTTGCGGAAAGTTGGTTTCCACGATCTGTCCGACGGGCGACACGCAGAAGATCATTTGTGGACCTGGCTGATTGTCGGCTGTGTCCTGGGATTGGCCAGCGAAATCGTTGTGCTGAGGTCGTTTCGCTCGTAGCAGCGACAGTAGAGCAATTTTATGTGGACAATCGACCCGAAAATGCCGCTGGGTTTGTGGTGGGCACTTGCCATCGTTGCCGCCGTTTCGCTCGGCCTGTATGCGGCGCGGCGCGATTGGACATTTACGCCGCTCCGACGGACCGTCGTCACCCTATTGATGGGGTTAGGGATCGTCGGGCCGCTCTTGATTGCGCTCAATCCGATTTGGATCGATCCGATTCCGCCAACGCCAGGTCAACCCGCGTTGAGCATCCTCGTCGATGGCACGATGAGCATGCAGACGCCCGACGCCGTGCCGGGCGACACTTCAACTCGTTGGCAGGCCGCCGTCCAGATTGCGGATCGCGTGCGGACCGATCCGCAGGTCGACGTGCGCCGCTACGTTTTCGACCACGAATTGCACCCATTACCCACGCAATCAGCCGATGACTCGTCTAAAGAGCAGTGGCCGCGCGGACATCGCACTGATCTGGCAAGCGCCCTGCGGGAGAGTATTCGCGCCGGTTCCGCTGCGGGGCATGCCGTGCTGCTGGTTAGCGATGGAGCGCATAACGTTGGCTCGATCGATGCCTTTCTATCGGCCGCGCGCGAGGCCAAATCACTCGACGTGCCGGTGTACACTGTGACGCTCGGCTCGTCGGTCAAATCGAAGAATTTGTCCCTCGCAGCGCGATCTCCGCGGATGATCGGCTTTCCCGATAGTCCCCTGGTGCTGAGGGTGCGAATTGGGCAATCGGGTTTGTCCGGCCAAACGACACGAGTTGCCCTCATGATTGGCGACAAAGTGCTGCAAACGCGCCCCGTGCGGCTGTCCGACGACCCGTCGCAGGAGATCTCATTCGTACTGGCCCAACCATCGAAGGAACCGCTCCAGCGCTATCACGTTGTCGCATCGACCATCGAGGGCGAAGCCACCGAGGCCGACAATCAAACGACAATCCTCGTACAACAATTGCAGAAGCCGATTGGCGCGCTGGTGCTGGAGGGCAAACCGTATTGGGACAGCAAATTCCTGGCGCGCAATCTTGGTTCGGACCCAATCGTCGAATTGACGACCATTGTGCAATTGGCCGAGCGGCGATTCCTGGCAAGAAAATATCCACGTGCGACGGACAAATCAACAAGGGAAGCCGCCGATGCGGCTCAGATTCCCAAAGTTGAGGTAACAGATCCGCGTCCACTCGGTTCAGGTGAGGCCACAGGGTGGGAAATCCAAACGGCGCTGGCGTCGCCCCTCGAATCAATTCAGACGCTGTCAAAATATCGCTTAGTGATTCTCGGTCGCGACGCCGATGTGTATTTGACAGACAAAGGTGTGGAAAACTTGCGCCTATGGATATCGCAAAACGGCGGATGTTTGATGTGCGCCCGCAGAGCGCCGGCCAACGAAATTGTCAGCAAGCTCGCTGAAATACTACCGGTTCGGTGGACAGCGGCGGTCGAATCTCGCTTTCGCACAAAAGTGAGTCAATATGGCTATGACGCCGCGGTGTTCGACCCGTTGATTGCAGAAGAAGGCGATCCACTGGCGGCACTCCCTTCGCTTTCCACGGGTGCCGTGCCACAAGCGCGCGTCGGATTACCGCAAGTGCTCGTGCAAAGCGCGATGGATATTTCGGGCGAGGCTATCCCCGTTGTAACCTATCAGCCTTACGGCCGCGGTCAGACGATCGTAGTTGAAGGCGCCGGCATGTGGCGCTGGGCATTCTTACCGCCGGAGCACGCGGCAAAAGATAAAATCTACCCGACGCTCTGGCAGTCGATGATTCAATGGATCGTTTCGCAACAAGATTTAATGTCCGGGCAAAAGGTTGGTATTCGCTCTGATCGTGCGACTTTTTTGACCGGCGATCAAGCGTCGGCCACTCTGCTGGTCAGGTCGCCGCAGGAATTCCAGAAGCCCAATGGTCAATTGGACTTCGAAGTGCTACTACAAGGTCCGGGCTTGCGGCTGCCACGACGGATAACTCCGGCGCCGATCGCGGCGAGCGGCGAGCTTTTTCGCGCCGATTTTGGTACGCTAGACATTGGCTACTATACGGCCGCGGTGGTCCGAGGCGCCGGCGATGACGTGTTAGCGGAAACAGCGATCGAAGTTCGCGACCCTTGGTTCGAGCAATTGGAGCTCGATGCGCAACCCGAGGTTATGCGTCGCGTGGCGGAAATCAGCGGCGGCACGGCCCTTCAGCCCGATCAGGTGAGTAATTTGCCCGAACGGTTTCGGCAACGCCTAGCCGACGGCCGCCAGCAACAGGAGATTCGAACCACAATGTGGGACAGGCCCTTTGTGCTCGTAACGGTACTCTCGGCATGGCTATGTTGTTGGATCGTGCGGCGACGTAGCGGCCTAGTGTGAGACTTCCTAGAGTCCAAGTCTGCAAATCGGCGAGCGGAAAGGAATAAAGGAATACCGTCGTGGCGAACGCAACCCTTTTGCGCACCGGATCGAAAACCGTCACCACAGGTTTGGCGCCGTTCCATAGGCGAGCGACCTGGCTCGAAGGCGTTCGCACGTTTCTATTCGGTGCGTTGATTCTGCTCGCAGCTCTGCTGGCCGCCATGTGGCTCGACTTGATGCTGCCGATCCCGATGCAAGGTCGCTGGATAGTCACACGGATCGGGCTCCTTGGCGGAATAATCTCGACGGTTGCGGTTTGCGCATTGCGAGTTCGACGTTTCGCTTTCGAGCGACTGGCTTTCCTTGTTGATACTCGGGCCAAGACGGGTGGCGAAACGCTGACTGGCTGGCAACTCGAGCGCCAGCCCCCGGCGAAATCATCGATTTTGACGCAAGGCTTGGCCCAATTGGCCTCTGCCCGCGCTGGAGAGCGGCTTGCCGCAATCGCGCCAGCAAGCGTCCTGCCGATTGATCCGGCTCGCCAAGCGGCCTGGATTTTGTGCGGTAGCATTTTTATCACCGCCACTCTCGCGACCATTATGCCGGGCGTCGCGTGGAACCAGTACCAGCGATTTCTGTTCCCGAACCGTGATGTACCTCCCTTTACCGGCGTCACGATCGAGCTTGATCCGCCCCACGCCACAGTTTTGTATGGTGCAGACCTGGCCATCCACGCGAGGGTGTCGGCCGGCCGCGCTGAATTTTTGGAGCTGGTTACCGTTACGGCCGACGGCAAAGAACATTCGCTGCCGATGCTGCAACAACGTACGAATGAATGGCAAGCGATTCTCATGCGGCTCACCACACCGATGGATTTCTATGCCCGCAGCGGCCGATCCCGGTCGCGCATTGGCCGGATTGAAGTGCAGATGACGCCGCAAATTATATCGACGAAGGTTCACATTACTCCGCCAGCCTATACCAAGCGGCCTGCGTACGAGGGCGCGATTCCCAAGGACGGGATCATCGGCCTGGCCGGCACAAGCGTCGAGTTTAGCGTCGCGAGCAATCGACCGTTACGCGAAGGGCGGTTGCTACTTGCGCTTCGCAACGGAACGAACCAGCAGGTCACATTCTCGCCTGCGCCATCCGCGGCCGACCGGGGCGACGACGCCAGCATCGTGCGCGGGTCAATCCAGCTTCAGCAGCCGGGCCGATTCGACATTTCCGTTTTTGACATCGACGGGATCGAATCGCTTGACCGCACCAGCGGGACGATTACGATTGCGGTCGATCAGCGTCCCGTTGTGCGCATTCTCGAACCCAAGCCGCTGTCGCTCGCCACGCCGGATATTAGCTTACCGGTTGTCGTCGCCGCGGAAGACGATTTCGGTCTAACCAGTTTGCAGCTCTATCGGTCGCTGAACGGTTCCTCAGCAACGCCGATGCCGTGCAAACTCGATGGTGGCGCGCGGCAGAATGCCGAACTCGCGTTGCCATTAAACCGATATGGGTTATCGCCCGGTGACGAAATTCGCCTGTTCGCACGGGCCGAAGACAACGATCCGGCAGGCGCGAAAGGCGCAGAGTCGCCCGTCACAATCGTGCGCATCATTTCCACCGAGCAGTTCCAGGAGATGATGCTGCGCGAACAGGGCGCCGAAAGCATCGCGGCCAAATATCAGGAGGCCGAGCGATATCTTGAGAAACTTGCGCAGTCTCTTGCTGAGCTTCAGAAAGCAGCCGATGCGGCGGCCGAAAATCCAGATTCGAAGCAAGCGGCCGGCGAGCTGCAAAAGAAGCTCGAGGTGGCTCGACAAACGGCCGCTGAGGCCGCGACGAATTTGAAAAAACTTTCCGAGCAGGCGATGCCGATCGATGTCGACCGTGAGTTGGCCAAGCGGCTGGCTAAAATGGCAGAGGAGGCGACAAAGGCCGGCAAGGGGCTCAGTGAAATGGCTCAGGCCCAAGCCGGAAAGCCTTTGACCGCACAGCAAAGAGACCAACTTCGGAAGATGGCCGAGCAAATTTCCGGCCGCCGAAAGCAACTCGACGAGCAGGCGATCCATCCGCTGGAACGACTTCAGCAAGCGATGCCGCTCATCATCGATGAGCAGCGCTTCGCCGAACTTGCCGCACAGCAGCGCGACCTTGCCCAGCGTTTAGAATCACTTCGATCCTCTGCCGCCCCGCACGAGGCGAAGCTCCAGCGGCGCATCGCGGAGCTGGAAGCTGAACAGCAACAACTACGCGAGTCGCTGGGCGACTTGCTCGACGATATCGCCGCACAAGCCGACGCTCTGCCGGACGTGCCCGACCTTCAAAAGCTAAAATCAACAGCCAAAGAGTTTACCGAGACAGTACGCAACAGCAAGGCGGTTCCCAATATGGCCGCCGCCCAGCAAAACTTGCTGAGCAGTAACTTTCCAGGCGCGATCGACGAGGCTCGCGCGGCGGCCGATATCCTGGAGAGCTTTCTCAGTAAGTGCAAGGGGATGGGAAATGGCGCCTGCGAATCGTGCAAGCTGGCGTTTAATCCTTCCGCGGGCTGCCCCAATTTGGGCAACTCCATCGAACAGATGTTGGCAATGCTCGGCATGAAACCAGGCACCGGCCGCGGCGGCATGCCCGGCATGGGCTTTGGTTTTGGTGCCGGCGGCGGATATTCCACGCGCTCGCCAGGGCCGCATAACGTGGGGATGTACGGCTCGCTGCCGATGTCTCCAACTCGTTCCAGCCAGGGTCGCGGCGATCGGAATTCGCAGGGCATGGCCACGAACAGCGGCGCCTCACCTCAGCAAGCGGGCAACGGTGATGGCGCTTCGACCGGTCAAAGGAACGCGGCCGGACAAGCCGAATCGAGCGTTCCCGCGCAGTACCGCAGCCAGGTTGCCAAATACTTCCAACAGTTAACCGAACAATTAGGAGAACAACCATGAAGTCGCGGATCAACCTTGCTGGTAGTTGGACTCCTACGATTATTGGATGTTGCCTGCTCGCGATGATTGCCGGACCTGCGGCGCATGCTGCAAACAACACGAAGAGCCCGCAAAAGAATGTTGGTATCGTACCCGATCCAGCGAGCGTTGGCGGCGAGCCGGCAAGTGTTGTGCAGGTAGCCAATTTGATTTACGCCGGAACAAAGACCAGCGAATGCTTTTCCGACCATTTCTTGAGACGCGCCGAGCAAGATTCGTCCATCAGCACCAGCCGTCGCCTGCATTCGGTCAAATTGGGCTCCGACGAAATCTACAACTTCCCGCTGTTGATCATGACGGGCGAAGGAAAATTTGAGCTACCCACCGAAGAATGCGATAACTTGCGCCGCTTTGTGGAACGGGGCGGCTTCTTGCTCGCCTCCTCAGGATGTTCGTCCACCGATTGGAACCAAAGTTTCCGACGCGCCATGGCGAAAATCTTTGCCGACCGAAAGCTGGAAAAGCTTGGCCAGGAGCATCTGGTTTTCCATACGGTGTACGACATCAACGAACTGCAGGCCAAGCACGGCAAACCGCAACCGTTGGAAGGCATCCATTTCGGCTCGCGGCTGGGAGTGCTTTATTCTCAAGACGGGCTCAACGACACCGCGAACACACAGGGCTGCTGCTGTTGCGGTGGAAATGAAATTACCAATGCAGAACAAATCAACGTCAATATTCTGATCTATAGCTTGTTGCAATGACCGACGTGCCGGCTTCGCTGTCCGAGAGGTTCTCCACTCGCAGAGCGAACGGGCTACACTGCCGGCCAGAACTCTTTGACTATGATCGCACGTTGGATTCATCGGCGTTCACCGGCCGCCCTGCAATGGTCCATGGTTGTACTCTCGGCGTGCGCCGGATGCGGAAAGTCTGACAGTCAACGATCCATCGAGATTCTCGTTAGCGGCGATACGGCTGGATGGATTACGCCCTGCGGCTGCGCTTCGAATCAATCGGGCGGCCTGTCACGGCGGGCGACTCTCCTCGCTGGCTTAGGTGGGCCCGAAATGGTTCTCTATCTCGACGCTGGCGGATCGGCTTCCGGTGCAACCGAATACCAACAGCTCAAGCTGGAAGCAATTCTGCGCGGCTTACAGTCAATGAATCTCGCGGCGCATAATATTGGTGGCCCCGAATCGGCCCTTTCTCCCGACGAGCTCGCCAGCCTCGCGGATGAGACGGGGGTCGCCTGGCTGTCTGCGAATCTGCGACCGGCGACCGGAGACTTCCGGGCAAAGCCATTCTCCGTTTTTCAACGAAACGGAATCCGGATTGTTGTAATCGGAGTCATCGATCCGAAATTAGTTAAAAATAGTGCTTGGTCCGCGCGGGAACCGGTTAGCGCGATTATGGAATCCATCGGCCAGGCCACGGCAGATGTTCGTATCGTGCTGGCTTACTTCGACAAGGATGGTCTGCGGTCGCTGGCAAAATCGCTTCCGGAAGTCGATTTCATCGTTGGCGGACCGACCGGTCAGGCGATGAAACCCGCGGATGTGGGGCCTGTCACGGTACTGTCGGCGACCAACAAGGGTAAGTTCCTGGCGAGGATTCAGCTATCGTGTGCGTCCGGTCAACCATGCCGAACAACTATGGTCGGCCCAGCGGAAGTGACAAGCAATCTGGCTGAAAACGATGCGCTCGTCAACAATCTGAAACGCTACTACGCCGCGCTCGCCAAGCGAGATTTCACAGTTACCGAAGCCGGCTTGGTTTCCAATCTCCAGAGCGATGCCACCTATCGCGTCGCCGGCTCCGAATCTTGCGCGAAGTGCCACCCAGATGACTTCCAAGCCTGGCATTCGTCGCAGCATAGCCGTGCCTGGAACGATTTGGTCGCCAGACAAGCGCAGTTTGATCCGTTTTGCCAGCAATGTCACACTACTGGATACGGATACGAGGGCGGATTCGTCAGCGTCGGCCAAACTCCGCGGCTGGTGCAAGTGGGATGCGAAAATTGTCACGGGCCATCGGCGGCGCATGTCGTCAACCCGAAAATGAAAACGCCGTTTCCGGCGGCAGAGCGTTGTACGAGCTGCCACGATCACGAAAACAGTCCGCAGTTCGCGTACGCAGCGTTGTGGCAAAAGATTCGCCACGGGACGCAGAAGGCAAGCGCGGAAAAGACGTCCGACAACACTCTTCCAACGGGCCACATGGAGGTTGTTAACCCATGAACCGTCTCAAAACGGCTCCCGCTGTTTGGCTGCGCCCACTATTGGCCGGTGCGCTGCTTGTTTCGGCCGCATTTGCGCAAGAAACGGCACCTAACTCGGCGGAAAAGCCTTCAGTGACTGTGCCGAAAACGCCTTTTGATGCGATTCTCGAATTATTCGGCACATCGACACCGGCTGCCGACGATAAGCCCACCCATCCTCCGGCCGTAGTTCTGCCGGCAAAAATCATCCGCTCGACAGATGCCGTCGGAACATCCAGCGCTCCGCCGACAGCCACAACTCGCGACTCCCAGATAGCAATCCAAACCGATTATTCGGCCGCGGTTCGCGAGGCCCAGCTCAGCAACCGGCCGTTGCTGGTATTGCTCGGCGCCCGCTGGTGTTCTTGGTGCCGCAAGTTGGAAGCGGAATTGGAAATGCCCGAGGCAAAGTCGATTATCAGCGAGTGGGTCGTGGCTGAAGTTGATGTCGACGACGAGCCGGAAGTGGCCGCGCGCCTGGAAGCCGCCGCGTTGCCCGGCTTGCGGATACTCGGACCATTTCAATCGATCGTCGCGTCTCGCGAGGGCTATCTCGAACTTGCGGAGTTGAAGCAGTGGCTAGCTGAAAACCGAAAGTCGGCCGACCCCACCATACAAAAAGTTCTGTATGATACGGCCGAGCCGAACGACGAGGCGATCGGCCAATTGATTACCTTGTTGACGGACTCCTCGCCCATGGTGCGCGCCGCCTCGATCGAGCGCTTGGTTGCCCACTCTCGTGTTTCAGCCGGACCTGTCGTACAGATTCTGAAAACCGGTCGGCTTGTTCAACAGTTATCAGCATGCGAGGTGTTGCGCCGGTGGAAGGCACCGGTCGCCGAGATCGATCCGTGGCAGCCAGACACTTTGACTGCCGAGCACTTCGCCCCACTCATTGAGTGGGCCCGTCTGCGGATGATCGCCGGCGATTCGCAGGCCGAAGCGATTTCTAAACCGACGTCTGCTTCCAGCTTCGATGCGCAGTCGGCTAAAGAACTGCTGCGGCGCTTGATGAAGGTGGAAATCGCCGAGCGGCCAAGCCTCGTAGCGCAATTGCTCGGCATGGGCGCGCCGCTGGCGACGGAAGTTAGATCGCGACTGGCTCACGCCGACGGCCTGGATGATTCGTCGCGCGAAAGGCTGCGCGAATTGCTGTATAACTTACTCGCGAGTCACAAGCTGCGATTGGAGCAATCTGGTGTTATCGCGGCGCTTGCTCGTCTAGACTTGGAATCGCACCGGCAAGCTGCGGCGACGATTCTCGAAAAGGTTTCCATCGTGGATCAGCCTCTGGTGGACGAACTCGTTCGCGATACCGACCCACTGGTTCGAGAGCTTGCTGTCCGCGCCCTCGGCCGGCTCGGACTCATGAGCGATAAAGACCGCGTTCAGCAGCTGTTAAACGACGGCAATTCCAACGTGCGCACGGCGGTCTTGCGGGTGTTGACGGAGCACCCGTCGGATGAAAATGTTGAGAACTTGTGCCAGTATTTGGACAAGGAAACGGACGAAGACTTGCTCGTTCAGGGCGCAAAGTGCATGGGGCAAGTGCCGTCGCAGCCCAGGGCCATGACCGCGCTGGCGCGATTGGCTGCAAATGCCAGTTGGCGCGTGCGGGCGACGGCAATCGACGCCGCCGCTCAGGCAATTCAAGCGAAAGTCAACCGGCCCGCTTTTTCAGCGGTCCGGGAAAGAAAATCCCTCGTGCCGCCGGAACTGGCCAATGCAATTGTCGCCGCCGGATTTGAGCACGATGCGTTCGTCGCGGAACGGGCGACGAAACTTTTGCCCAGCCTCATCCGTGACGGGGTCGTCGAGGATAGCACTTTGCAGAATATCGCGATTGCGTTAGCCGACCACCCCGATCAGCTTCGCCTAATCGTAGAATCGGCGCAAGGCGGCGCGCACCCCACTTATTCGCCTAGCGCGACTGGTGTTTTATTTCCTCCACTTGTGGATGTGGCAAAGGAATGGTTGGCACACGGTGAACCCAGACAGATTCAGCGGGCAGCTATTTTATTGAGTCGCCTTGCGCCCACCGAACTGGACAATCGAGTCGGCGAGTTAATTGCGTCTGGCGATCGAGCCATTCGTCTTGCCGGACTTCGCGCAGCCGCTCATTCAATCGAAAAATACCGAGAAACGAGCATCCAAGCGGCATTCAGATTGGCCGCTCATCGGGGTCCATTCGCGCCGAGCGGCCAATCGGAGCCGGCGCCTTGGTACGATGTGCCCAAAGACAAACCGCCTCAGGTCACGGTGCCGCCCGTCGGTGCCGCCGATCGAAAAACCGCCGTTAGCGCAAGCTTTGACCTCGACAATTCAAGAGAATCCGAAGACAAAGACTGAGAGCCTATCCCAGAAGCGTCGGGGACTGGCTCATTTTGCGGAGTCTTCGGAGCAAGACGTGCCTGTCCCCCTTTCTACGGACGGTTCCGGGATAGGCTCTAATGTATTGGATGCTGTCAGCAGCATGTTTGGTGATTTGCCGCCAACAAGTACGCCGCTTGGTCCTTCCCCCGTACGAGCCCAGAATTCTGAATCAACAAGCAACGCCTCACCCGCTGCCGTCGATAAAGCAAAGGGTGACGACGAGCTGGAACGACCTTCCAAGTGGATGGCCCGTTGGCAAAGCGGAGGCGTTCAAGATCGCCCGAAGTGGCTCGTTACGTGCGAAGCCGCAACACAACCGCTTTTAACGAGCAACGAGCCGATAGAACGTGGCTGGGCACTGTCCCTATGGCTGCTGCTCGGACATACCGAACACGCAGACGAATTGCGTTCGTTGCTCGGCCAGCTTGCGGCAAACAAAGAAGCCCAAGCCGAATTCGCGAATTTGGCATTGCTGTCCTGGTTGCCAACTGAAGGGCGCTTGACCGAATGCAAACGATTGTTATCCGGACTCCGCGGCGGCGCGAATGCGGTCGAGACACTACGCCAGTGTACTTTGATAGACGATCCGCAGCTTGCGGACTGGCTTTTTGCACACCTCAACGACGCATCACTGGCCGATTTGAAACTTCGAGCGCCGTTGGTATCGGCATTATTGCGTTCGCAGCTTGGTGGCTTCATCAATGAACAGTTTCTCACCACACTGGCTGCCGACAACTACGAATATGGCCGACAAGCTCCATACCGCATCGTACGAACGAAGCAAGGCCTCACGATCCCCGGCCGCGTCAAAGCCTGCGATTGGCTGCGGCAGCGATATCAAACGGCCACAAGCGATTCGCAGCGAGCAATTGCATTGCTGGCCCTAGCGAAGCTCGATCATAAAACGGCGGTTGACGCCGCAATTGGGGCACTTCGGGCGATGAACCACGATGGGGACGCAACGCAGGTAGCGCTGTCGATCGTTTTCAGCGATGCGCCGAGCGCTAGTGCGCGGTGCGCAACGGGGCTTCTAAGTCATCCGTTGCCGGCAGTGCGCGTTGCCGCATTGCGATTTCTTGCGGTTCCTACTGTAGTCTCACGGAACGAGACGCCAGCCTTAATTCCCGTCGTCCCAAGCGACGCCGTTTTGCCTGGACTGTGGCGAGCCACAGAGAAATTCCCAGTCGACAAACTGCGCCGCCTGGCAGCCACTGGTGACGTAGTTCAACAGTTTCAAGCCAAATTGTTACTAGTCGCAACCGGCGAACACCTGGATTTGAACCAATTGGACCGCGCGCTTCCAGCGAAACAACGCGAATATGCGAAGCTCTGCATTGCGGCCGCCTTGGCAAAGGCCGGGCGTAACGATCGAGAGGCCATTGATCGTTATCAGACTACGTACGCCGATGCGGCTAAGGATGCTCATCCGCGAGACGCTCAAATTGTCGCCGCGCTCTACGAGACATTGAGAGACTTGCCTGGCGACGAGATCGCCGAGCTCCGCCGTCGCATGCGTAAGGAAAAGGGATCGAAGCTTTTCAACAACTCGAGCGACGGCCTGTTTGACGCGTCTCACACAAAATTTGCATCTCCATTCGGCTACGTCGATGTCAGCGAATAGATTCTGATATCTCATCACAGCCAGCGAGCACAATATGTTCCTCACTTGCCAGCGTGACTAACTACAAGATTGGCGGCCTGATTTCCGTGCGTTGCAATGCAACTTCCATCGCCAATCCGGACGAGATTGTTCCGGGGTACAACGCCGCCTACGCGACTTACGCCGCAGCACGATTCGGCGCTCCAAGCGACGACGAAGCCGAGGCTGCCATGCCCGGCGACCTTAAGTTCACTGCGCAGGTGGACGTTGAGTTCGCGCTGTTGAAGTGAGCACCGCCTCAAGTTGAAAACTGAGGACGGTGGAATAGAATTATTTGGCGCCCCTTGCTAGAAAGGGGTTTTTGCTTTTCTGGGCACACACCACATGGCGATTAGCGTTTTTGACCTCTTCACCATCGGAATGGGGCCATCGAGTTCGCACTCGATCGGCCCGATGCGGGCCGCGCGGCGGTTTGTCGAGCGGTTGGCGCGGGGGGAATACTTAATTGTTGTGCCGAAGTGGAGGTGCGGCTGTATGGATCGCTCGCGCTCACGGGCAAGGGACACGGCACTGACAAGGCCATTATGCTGGGACTGGAAGGCGCGACGCCCGAAGGAGTCGATCCAGACGAAGTCGAACCGCGCATCGCTGCGATACGCGGTGGCGGCCGGCTGACACTCGCAAATGGACCAAGAATTCCCTGGGAAGAATCGAAGCACTTGTTGTTTCTACGCAAGGAGTCGTTGCAGCAGCATTCCAATGGAATGCGGTTCGTGGCTCGCGACGAAACTGGCAGCACGTTGGCAGAGTACACGTGCTTTTCGATCGGCGGCGGATTCGTCGTCGACGAATTAGATGCCGCCGCGGACCAGCTATCGCGCGATAAGACGGTCTTGCCTTACCCATATCGTACGGGTGACGACCTTTTGCGAATGGCGGCGGAGTCTGGCTTGTCGATTAGCGGCATGACGCTGGCCAACGAATTATGTTGGCGCAGGGACGCGGAAATCCGCACAGGCCTACTTGAGCGTTGGCATGTGATGCAAGCGTGCGTCGAGCGCGGTTGCCGGCAGGAGGGCGTGCTACCGGGCGGGCTGAAAGTGCGACGGCGCGCCCCGGAATTGTTTCGCCTGCTCTCCGTGCGCGATGAAGAATTCCCCCGCGACCCTTTAGCCGTTTTAGACTGGGTCGATTTGTTCGCGTTGGCGGTGAGCGAAGAGAATGCCGCAGCCGGGCGTGTTGTCACGGCACCCACGAATGGTGCCGCGGGCATCGTTCCAGCCGTGCTGCATTACTATTGGCGGTTTGTGCCGGGGGCCAACGAGGATGGAGTCGTGCGTTTTCTCCTCACTGCCGGGGCCATCGGCATTCTATACAAGCTCAATGCCTCGATCTCGGGAGCGGAAGTCGGTTGCCAGGGCGAAGTTGGCGTTGCATGCTCCATGGCAGCCGGTGCGCTTACAGAGGTTCTCGGTGGCGGCGTGCCACAAGCCGAGATGGCTGCCGAGATTGGCATGGAGCACAACCTGGGCCTCACGTGCGATCCGATCGGCGGGCTAGTGCAAGTTCCGTGCATCGAGCGATGCGCGATGGCGGCCGTAAAGGCAATAAATGCATCGCGGATGGCATTGCGTAGCGACGGCCAGCACCGAGTATCGCTCGACCGCGTGATTCGAACGATGCGCGAGACGGGCCGCGATATGCTCACCAAATACAAGGAAACTTCGCGCGGCGGGCTAGCCGTGGCGGTTACCGAATGCTGAGTCGCGGGTTTCTCCAAGGGACTGGTTATTTCAATTGGCGCCGCGGAATGACGCGGCCGATGCGATTTGTTTTCGTCCAGTGGAGAAAGGTTCGGCGTGGCCGCCGACGCGAACTTGCTGAGCGCCGTTTATGGGGTTGCGAGAAATTTGATGAGGTCGGCCATTTCTTGCGGGGTGATCTGTTTCTCGAAGCCCTCGGGCATGAGCGATTTGCCGGAGGTCGTGAGCGATTCCAATTGGCTTCGCAGCAAGATGGTTTTTTGGCCCTGCTGACCGAGAAGCGTGATCGCATTGCCGGTTTCCTCGGCGAGGATGCCACTTTTGACGATGCCGTCTTTGGTGACCGCCATGTATTCGGCGTAGTGTTGATCGACCGCGCGGTTGGGGTCGAGGATTTCGCGCAGCAGCCCTTCGTTGGATTTATCCTGGCGGGCGGCGATATTGGGGCCGACTTCATTGCCGATGTCGTGAAACTTGTGGCAGGGGGTGCAATTTTTCTGGAAGATGGCCTGGCCGCGTTTGGCGTCGCCGTTGTTGAGCGCCGGCTGGTATTGCGCGACGATGGCTGCGCGTTCGCTGGACGACCGCGAGAAGCTGGCAAGCGCCTTTTTGCGAAGTTCGGTGTCGGGATATTCGAAGAGGCGGGCTTGGTGCGCTGGATCGATTTCCGATGTTTGCACCGTGTGCGCTTCGATTGCCGCGAGCAGCGGGCCGACCCATTGCTTGCGGCTGAGCAGCACATCGAGGACGCGGGCGCGTAGGGCAGGCGTTAAGCTTCGCCAAGCATGGAGAAGTTGGTCAGCGACTGTCGGCTGGCTACGTTCGGCTAGGGCATCAACAGCGGCAAGTTGCAGTTGAGAATCGTGATCGGGCGACAGGAAATCGGCAAGTGTGCGAAGGTTTTCGCCGCCGCGCTCGGGTGACCGACCCAGGATGTGAAGACAATCGACGCGCGTCTTGACATCGTTGCTGTCATCTTTGGCAATGCGGGCGCATTCGTCGGTGAGGTGCCGCAGGCGCTTGACGGAATCTTTGTTCAAAACGTCCATCGAGCGCGGGTTGCGATGGAGGCCGGAGAGGAAGGCGTCGATTGCGTCGAACCGATTTGATTCTTTGCGCTCCGCTTGGGCGGCAGCCAGGTCGATCGCGGTAGCGAGGGTGCGTTCGTCGCTCGCCGCGCCGGCCAGCTCCATCAGGTTTTTGACCAAGTTAGCTGTCGGTCTCGACTGCGGCTTGGCAAGCACTTGTTGTAGCAGCGGGCCTAGTTGTTCGTCGTTCACGGAGCTCATAACGCCGGCCATGACGTAAGTATCTTCCGCGTGTCGCCTGGCGATCTTTGCGAGGGCGTCGACTTTACGCGGACTGGCGGTTTGGCCGAGGCTGCAGGCCAGTTGCAGGGCCACTGTTGCATCACACTCGTCGGCGAGCGCTAAGATTTTGTCGAGAACTTCCGCCGAGGAATCGAGGCGAGTTTCGGACAGCCTTATCGCTTGACGCCTGACGGCGGGATGCGGATCCGCCAACGCCGCGGTGATTGACTCGTTTGATAATTTCACCCAACAATGCCAGTGTGCATAGCGCTTGCAAACGAGCGGCCGGCCGGCGGGATTTGCGCGTAAGCGCGCAAGTGGCTCGGCGGCATCTTCGTTGCGGCGCCACACGAGTAATTGCTGCGCCATGTCGCGCTGCCAGCCGTTGGGTGAATCCATTGCAGCTACCAGCTGCGGTGTGTCGAGCTTGTCGAGGCGCGGAAGGGTTCGATGACGGGCGTTTTCCGGTAGCACGCGATAAATGCGGCCCATGGTATTACCGGCGTAGACATCGAGTTCATCTTGCACATTTTGTGGAATCCAACGGGAGTGCTCGATCACGTAGCGGTACATATCTACGATCCACAGGGCGCCGTCGGGACCAGTACGGGCCTGGACGGGGCGGAACCAGTTGTCGGTCGAACTCAAGAATTCGGATTGAGTTTCGTCGGGTGCTCGCTTGGCGGTGAATGTTGCGCCAGCGGGTTGCAACAAAATGCGATGTACGAGTTGATGGACCGGCTCGCACGTGAAGGCATTGTTATTAAAATCGGCGCCGAGCCATTCATCACGGTAGAAGCAAAGGCCGCAGGCGGCGGTGGCCGATCCTCGCGGACCGGATAGTGGAAGTAAAATAATCTTGCCGCGCGGAAAGAGTCTCGCGGCCGGTGTCTTGGCGACGACATGCACAGCAAGCGGCGGCGGAATCAGTCCCGGGTTACGTCGTAAATAGCGGTCGGACAGCGGATAATGCATGCAGAGTATTCCGTTATCGCAGCCGAACCAGTTTCCCCAATCGTCGCGCACTCGGCTGTTTTCGGTGCGGCCGTTTTCGGGATCGATCTGGCCAGTATCTGGTTGCAATCGGAAATCGTGATTGGGGACTTCGATCTGCTCGCCATGGAGATTGCGGACCTTTCCGCCCCGCATGGTACCGGCCTCGAGCCAGCCATCAAGCGCGTAGGCGAGCGAGTTCAGGCGGGCTTGCGGATTCTCCACGCTGAAGCCGGTGAAGAGTTTTTTGACAACGTCGGCCTTGCCGTCGCCGTCGGTGTCTTCAGCATAAATCAGATCGGGTGCGGCCGAGATAAGAATTCCCTTGCGCCAAACGGTGACGCCAAACGGTTGGGCGATTTTGTCGAGAAATACCGTCGCGGTTTCGAACGTGCCGTCGTTATCGCGGTCTTCAAGCACCGAAATGCGGCCGGCCGGTGGACACGTCTCGCCATCCTTGCAGCCGTAGTCGCACATCTGTGCGACCCAGACTTTGCCGTCTGGCCCGAAGTCGATCGAAACGGGGTCCTTGATCAGCGGTTCGGCCGCGACCAGCTCGACGCGCAAACCGGGCCGCACTTGGATGGCGGCGAGCGATTCGGCAGGGGTTTTAGGATGACTTCCTTGGGTGCCAAACTTTTTGTCGTGCGCTTTGAACTGGTCGCCTAGCTGCGCATGGACGCCGGCAACGATCTTGTTTTCAAGCCCGGCGGCAAATGGAGCGGGCAGACTATAGAAAATCATCGCACCGCCGCCTTCGTAGCCGCCTTCTTTCAGGATTCGTTCGGACGGGATGTACGCGGGGGCGTCGTTCGAGTAAGCGTTTATCCAGAGCCGAGTGGAATCGAGCTCATTTTTCAAGCGCAGGGAGTAATCGACGACGACTTCACCAGACAGGAAAACAAGTGCCAATGAATGGCCGAATTTCCAGGTTTGAATTGGATACGAGATTTCGGTGGGCAGTTTTTCACCTGCGTCGAGCCGAGCGAGCTGGTATTGGGCGTAGTAGCCTTCCGGGCCTTTGAGTTTCGTTCGCTCGACCCACTCTTCGCGCGATGGCAGCGGCTGCAACGCCAGCGAGATCGATTTGAGTCGGCACTCGATTTGGCCATTGATGCGCGCGAGCCCGGTGCGCAGAACGCGTTCTACTTCGGTTGCAATCTGACGGCCGTACTGTTGTGCGAATTCCGCCTTGTCGCCTGTCACGCCGCAGGCAGGATTTGAATCGGCGCCGCAGCCAATCGAGATCAGTGCCAACGAGGCTGGAAAGCGCTTCTCGAGTTCTTCGGCGGCGCAACCGGCCCAGTCACCGCTCACTTTGAAATCGGAGAGCACGACGCAGTGGCAGGCATAACTGACGTAGATTGCACGAATCTTGCCATTGGGCGCGATCACCGACAAGACAGGCAGCTCATGATCGACGGGCCCGCCCTTCGTTCGGCGATTGATCGAGAAGTCCACCTTGCCGACGCCGAACGAGAGTCGGCTGGGCTTCAAATCGTCCAATGCGGCGAGTGCCGCTTGCTCGATTTTATTGACAAGTTCGCGCGTATATTTGTCGATCCTCTTTTGATGATCCGGGGGAATGGGTGCGCCGAACATGGTCGGGAGAACGCCGGACAACATGGGCGTCGTGTGGCTGTGTGTGGCGCAGATGGCGACCCGTTCATTAGGGATTTTCTTCTTGGCCTGAAGGCGGTGGGCGACCTCGTCGCGAACGGCGATAGGGATCCCGATGCTATCAACAGTGACGAGGACTGCCGGTTTGCCGCCGCTTAGGCGGACGGCCATAGCGCGGGCGAAAATATGTTGCCGGACGCCGACGGATTCGGTTCGGCGAACGTAAAAGCCGCTCAAGCGGATCGGGCCGTCAGGGGTTATGTCCACCTTTGCGAGGCCGACATCGTATGGCGATGATGCAGCGGCCGCCTGTTGGCAGCGCGTCGGTACGAACACAAGGAATACCGCCGAAAGGGCCAAATAACGATTGGGTCGGCCAAATAGTCGCATACCACAGAACCTCACGCGAGTGAATGCAAGGCGTCTATCCCTTATCACTACGGCCCATCGAAAAAACTCGATGCCGCCGCCGAACAGTTGTCCATAGCAACTCAGGATACAGTGTAATGGCGTTGATCGCAGCTACAAGCGGTTACGCCATCGCGCTCGAATTCGCGAACACAGTGGCCCGAAACTCGATCGATTCTGGCAAAACATTCTTGACGCAGCGATGTTTTCTTCCCCCCTAAAGCAACCGATTCGTTGCACGCCGTCAAGCCGGTTGAACTGGTCCCAAGATGGGGTGTGCGGCATCAACAAACGCAGCATTACTCGCGGATTCTTTCGCTGCTTTGCGGCATCTCGACGTAGAAGGTTCGCCAATCTTGCGCTGTGAAGCTGTCGGGATGGCGAAACGCCGGGCTTAGTGCGTCGTCGTCGGTTATTCTCGTTTCTATTCGTGTCAAAACCTGTGTGAAGGAACGTGAATTGCACTCGAAGGTTGCAAGGGTAATTCAATCATCACGTTTATCTCGATTCGCACGAACAACGTGCAGGAGGAGAGCAATGGCAATTACAGCAAATGAGCGGGTCGCGACTCGTGAGGCGGACGAAAACCGCTTCGAGACTCCGCGGCCAACTCCGTCCGTCGCCACCCCGAATATCCGACAGGAGGAGATTTCGGAGAAGGTTGTGGCGAGTGCTTTTTCGATCGAGGCCCTTGCAGCGGCCGCGACAGTGGTGTTGGCAATTCTCGGCTTGGTAGCTATTTATCCGGCTTTCATGATTCCCATCGCCATTCTTACGACGGCCACCGCCATGCTGTTTAAGGGCGGCGGTATTGCCAGCCGGTTTAACCAACTAGTCCGGGAAACGGGCGGCGGAACCGCAAGCAAGGCAGAGTTAGAGGGTGGGATGTCGGCCGAGCTACTGGCCGGTGCTGCGGGAATCGTTTTAGGAGTATTGGCTCTAATTGGGCTTGTACCCGCGACGCTTTCCGCTGTGGCGATCATCGTTTTCGGCGGCGCGCTGCTGCTGGGAGGCGGTGAGACCTTTCGTGTCAGCCACCTCGGTCGCTATCCCGAAGACGTGGCAGAGTATGCGGCCCGCCTATCGGCCGAATCGGCGGCCGGCGGCGAGTCTTTGGTCGGGATTGCCGCGGTTGTATTGGGCGTCCTGGCGATCGTCGGCATCCAGCCGGCGATGCTGGTTCTCGTCGGCCTGTTGTGCCTTGGCGGCGCGATGCTGATGAGCGGCACGACCGTGAGCCTGCGAATGCTGTCCGCGTTGCGGTAGCGTTCGTGCGGCCGACACTTGTGCGCGGTAAGCCCGCCGACACTTCGTCGGCGGGATGACCGCGTGCGGTATTTTGTCGGCCGAGAAACTGTCCCAATGGTCGGTGGGGCGAATGATTTCATCCCGCCGTATCGAGGTAGGGATCCTGGCTCATCTGCCGCTGCATTTTCTGGCGTTCCTTTTCGTGGTAGAGAAGGATCTTGCGGTCGCGGAAATGGCGCCGCTCGACTTTTCGCTGAGCCCGGTAGAAGAGGGATTCAAATCCAGAGATCTGTCCGCGGCCGGCGAGTTGTTCCCCGCGGAGTTTTAGTTTCGCCGCCTTTTTGGGGCCGTAGGCGGTTTCCAGTATCTCATCATCGAGAGCGAGAAATTGGCGATATGTGCCGGGATCGCCCTGGCGTCCGCAACGGCCGATTAGTTGGCGATCGATGCGCTGCGCTTCGTGCAGCTCGGTACAGATCACGTGCAAGCCGCCGAGCTCGGCGACGCCGTCGCCGAGGCGAATATCCGTACCGCGGCCGGCCATGTTGGTGGCCACTGTTACTTTGCCGCGCTCGCCGGCATGGGCGACGATTTCAGCCTCCGTGGCGACGTGGCGAGCGTTGAGCACCGAGTGTTCGATGCCGCGTTCGTTCATCAGCTTCGATAGCTGCTCGCTTTTATCGATCGAGCGCGTGCCGATAAGTATCGGGCGGCCGAGCCGGTGTTGCTCGCTGAGGTCGTCGATGATCGCCCGCCATTTATCGTCCGCGGTGCCGAACACCATCGTGGATAGCTTTTGCCGAATCGGCGGGCGGTTCGTGGGTACCGTAACAACGCGACAATCGTAAATCTTGTGAAGCTCTCTCGCACTGGTGGCGGCTGTGCCCGTCATGCCGGCCAGCCGCTCGTAACGGAGGAAAAAATCCTGGACGGTAATGCGAGCCGCCTGGTTGGTGGCGAACGTAATTTTCACGTCTTCTTTAGCTTCGACGGCCTGATGGATGCCGGACCGCCACTTGCGACCTTCGCCTAGCCGCCCCGTAAATTCATCCACAATGACGATCTCGCCATCGCGAACGACGTACTGCCGGTCGAGGAACATTTCGCGGGCAACCTTGATAGCGCGCTCGATGTGCTCGTAGATCGTAGAGAGTGGCATGCGATCCATGGCCTCGGGCTTGGGAAGTTCACGAACCCGTCGACGACCCGCCAAGTTTAGTTCGACGGTTTTCTCTTTGTGATCGTATTCATAATGCTCATCTTCGCTGAATTCGCAGGCGTTTTTTGCAGCCCAGGCATAGGCTTCGGCTTCGAGTTTTTCGTCTTCGCCGGGTAACGCGCTGATGATGAGCGGCGTTCGGGCTTCATCGATGAGAATGCTGTCGGCCTCGTCCACCAACATGAAATGCAGTTCGCCCTGGACGGGCTCCTCGTGGCCGCGCCCGGCCTGGCCAAGCATCGCGCCGAACAAATCGCGTTGCCCCTCGCTGATTCGACGTTTGAGAAGTCGATCTCGCAGAAAATCGAACCCCATCTCATTGGCGGTGCCGTAAGTGATGTCGCAGGCGTATTGCTTGGCACGATCTGCCTGCTGCATTTGCGATTGGATGCAACCGACCTTCATTCCGAGCAGCTCGTAGATCGGCCGCATCCAGTCGGCGTCGCGCTTGGCCAGATAGTCGTTGACCGTGGCGAGATGGGCACCTTTGCCGTCGAGCGCGGCGAGATAAAGTGCGAGTGTCGCGGTAAGCGTTTTGCCTTCGCCGGTTTGCATCTCGACGATGGAGTTATGATGCACGGCCGCGCCGCCAAGGAGCTGCACATCGAAGTGCCGCATGTTGAGCTTTCGGCGGCCGGCTTCGCGCACTAGAGCGAACGCCTCGACGAGAAGGCGATCGAGCGGTTCACCACTGCGGGCCCGATAACGAAGCGACAGGCTGGCTTTCTTGAGATCGAAGTCGCTCTGCTGCATGAGCAACTCCTCGAGGGCAGCGATCTGCGGAATATACCGCGACCACTGCGCAAGCCGCGAACCGGCGATACCGCCGAAGATCGACTTGATGCGCTGCGATTGGCCGTTGTTGACTGACATGCGGATCGGTCGCAAAAAACAACTTTAACGACAGTCGACGTCTGATCGTTACTACAATTATTGCATGTTCGGCCGTCGGCGTTGACTGGGTCGTTCAGATTGTTAACCATCATTTGTCATCCTGCTTTGGGCACTTCCGGTACAAATTGGTAAAACTCAAGGGAGCTCGCACCGTTGGCGTTTCGGCGGATTGTGTCACTTTGGATCGGAATTTATTTTCGATGCGATTGCTCAAACGATGGGGAGCGTAATGACTGGCTGGAATATCAGGCGTGGCTAGAAGATGCTTGGCACAGTCGCGAAGAGGTGGCTCAAAAAGCTCGTCGCGACTGCCCGGCCTTTGCCAACTGATCAGTAACAATAGGGGGTGGAAGCTCGTTTGCTTAACGCACGACGCGGATGGACTTGATGACCACCGGCGGATTCGGCGTCTTCACCAGGTCGCCGCCGAGGCTTGTGGTGGGGGAATGGGAGATTCGTTCGGCGATGTTGAGCCCCTCGGTTACCTCGCCGAACACGCAGTAGCCATACGTAGCGGCGGTGTCGCCCGTATGATCGTGTTGCGGAGCATCGATGAGGTTGATGAAGAATTGCGATGTGGCACTGTCGATGAGCGATGGATCGCGGGCCATCGCGATCGTGCCGCGAACGTTTTTCAAACCGTTGTGTGCTTCATTGCGGATCGGCGTGCCAGCCGGCTTAGGCTCATGATCGGCCGTATATCCTCCCGCAATGATCATTTTGCCGGGATCCACGTAATGGATGACCGTGTTGTCGTAAAACCGATCGTTCACATAATTGAGGAAGTTCCGCACCGTGCCGGGTGATCGGATGCCGTCCAGACGAACGGTAACTGCACCGAGGCTGGTATCGATTTGGATTACCGGTCTTTGGAAATCGATGTTTTTCGCCAAGGAACCGCCGGTTGCCCTGGGCATTCCCGCATCGTTCTGTTTGGTTGGCCCAGAAGGGGCAGACGACGTGCGACTGCAGCCGCTGTTGGCAAAGCATGTCAGAACTATCGCCGCGACTGCATAATTGCGTGCGCAGCTCAGTGGTAGCTTTCCTCCATCGCGTGACATCACGGATCTCCTATTCACGTATTCACGCCCCAAATTTACGCGGCATGCCGCCTGGCAACAATGTCAGGGCGGCTGTTGAAAAAGGGGCAGGCGCATAGTGCTCCGGGGACTCAGCCCCGTAAGCCAGTTCCCCGGCGGTTTACCCAATGTCGCCAATCGTTCACAAAATGCTGGATTGGAACGCCATTTTCGTAGTCAATTAATCAAATGTTCCGGCATCCGTAGCGAACACTTCATAGCATTTTCGGCGGTTTGGGGATAAAATAGCGGCGTCTCATATTGGGCCGAGATTTTGCAATACTCGCCACTTCCAAGCGGGGTTGAGCCTTCCGCGTCGAGCCGCATTCGGCGGATAGCGAACTAGGAAGCGATCGCATGGGCAATCGAATTTTTGTTGGAGTGGTCGTTTTGTTGTGGACGGGGACCATGTCTTGGCTTATGGTCGCGCAGGATTCTGCCGCCATTTTTCCATGGTGAGCCTCCGAACCACGGGACGATTGTCCGTGAACCGGTATGCTGGGAGATCGAGTATGGGGACAGGTCGGTCGGGCTTGCGGTGAGTCAAGCGGTTCCGGGCGCGCTAGGAACGACCGAAGTCCACAGCCGAATTAAGATCGACGGAATCGAGATTCGCGAACTGGTCCCGCAATTATTGGGCAGCGTGGTTCGCAGCTTGGGCGAGGTTTCGCTGGACACAAGCAGCGTGTTTGTGCTCGATTCATTGAACAATTTGTCGTCGTTCGACACGAAAGTACGGCTGAACGACCTGCCGCTCGTAATGAAGGTGCATGGCAAGGTGGCCGGAGCCGAGTTGAAATTGACGATCCAATCGAACGACGTGTCGCATCCGCCGGTAAGTTACCCGGTTCCGTCGTATTCCTCATTGACAAGCGAGCTGATTCCCGATCCGAAAATACTGCAAGTCTATGTAGGCCGCAAGTGGCAGCAAGAGGTGTACAACCCATTTCGGGCGTCGGGCAATCCACTTGAGATATTGCAGGCGGAAGTGGTGAATGAAACAGAGATCGACCACCGGGGCAAGCCGACGCACGCGCGGAAGATCGAGTATCGAAGCCTTTCGACTGCGGGAGTGGCGGTCGACAATACACTACGGGCTGTGGTCTGGGTAGCGGACGACGGTATGGTGCTGCGCCAGGATGTGTACTTAATGGATGCCAAGCTTCGATTCGAGCGTTGCACGGAACCACACATGATCGACTTGGCCAAGAAGCTTTTGGACGTAAATTCTGTCGCCACCATTCCCGCGGCGCAACCTTCCCCTCGATGATCGAATTTCAGCAGGTCTACCGATCGTACGGCGATAAGGTAGCGGTGGAGGATTTGAATCTGCGAGTGGGCGGGGGCGAACTCTTCGCGCTGCTCGGTCACAATGGCGCTGGTAAAACCACAGCAATCAAAATGCTCGTGGGTTTGATTCGCCCGGGCCGCGGCACGGTTTGCGTCGGAGGGTACGACCTCGTGAGTCAAACGCGCGAAGCCACGGCGCTGATCGGCTACGTGCCTGATCAGCCATTTCTTTACGATAAGCTTTCCGGCCGCGAAATCTTGCAATTCGTCGGCCGGATGTTTGGCATGGACACTGCGCAGGTGAGCCGAGCGATCGATCGTGAGATTTACCGATTCGAACTGACGGAGTTCATTGATGAGTTGACGGAAACGTATTCGCATGGGATGAAGCAGCGCACAGTGTTTGCCTCGGCAATGCTTCATTCGCCACGTGTATTGGTGGTCGATGAGCCAATGATTGGGCTCGATCCTCATAGCATGCGCTTGGTCAAGGATTTGATGAAACGGGAAGTGGCCGGCGGAATGTGCATCCTGATGTCAACGCACACACTCACGGCGGCCGAGGAGATTGCGAATCGCGTAGGGATTATGAGCCAAGGGCAACTTTTATTCGACGGAACGCTTGATACGCTTCGCAATCGTTTTCCTGGCGATAAGCAATCGTTGGAAGCAATGTATCTGGCGCTTACCGAGCAGAATGGCCCTATGTCGGAAGAATGAGTCGCAACAACATCGGTATTTTGAATATATACAATGAACGAGCTTACTCTCCACTCGCAATCGAGCCACGTGGCCAATTGGGAACTTGGTACCAGAGGTCTGCCGAGCGAAGATCGCGAAGCGCAGCTTCTATGGCGATTGCGATACAGGCTGACTCGCACACAGTTGAGTCAGCTTTTGGCGACAGCGCAATTGCGCACGTTCCTGGTCGTGGGGTTGAGTCTGTTTTTCTGGGGCGGCCTCTTCTTGCTTTTCTATGAAGGCTTTAATTTCATCGTGATCAATGTCGGGCGAGCGGGCGCGCCATACCACGCGCAAACCGTGCAGCTAGTTTTTCATTTGTTTTTTGCGTCGTTGAACGTGATGCTTATTTTTTCTTCGGGCATCATTCTTTACTCGGGCTTGTACACGGCACCGGAAACTATGCACTTACTAACGCTGCCGACGCGTCCAGAACGGATTGTTTTGTATAAGTTTCAAGAGGCCGTATTCTTCAGCAGTTGGGGCTTTTTCTTGCTGGCGAGTCCCATCATGATTGCATATGGCATCGTGGCCGGAGCGCCGTGGTATTACTATATGTTGCTCGTGCCTCTGATTATTTCGTTTGTTTACATTCCTAGTGGCATCGGTGCGATTTGTTGTCTGCTTGTGATTCAGAAACTGCCGAAGATGCGGCGAGTCATTGTAGCCGGTGCATTGCTGGGGCTGATCGGAATCATCGCACCCCTTATTTGGCGAACGGTAAGTAGCCCGCAATCCAGGCTGTTTGGAAGCGAGTGGTTTCAAGAGACACTGTACCGATTTCGCTTTACCGAACAAGAATGGTTACCCAGCACGTGGCTGACCAATGGACTACTCGAGGCTGCACGGCCGGCGACGGTGGTTATGACAGATAAGGTGGCCGATCTGCCGATCGTTCAAAGCGTCCTCTATTTGGCTCTGTTGGTTTCGAACGCGCTGCTATTTCACGTTCTTACGATATGGGCGGCCAAGCGCTGGTTCCGAGTAAGCTATGCGAACCTGGCGTGCCGGCAAACGCGTCGTCGCCTGGTCGGCCGGGCATTGTCGGATCGCATCATGGGTGGACTGTTGGTCTCATTTCCGGAACCGCTTCAACTGCTGCTTATCAAGGACTGGCGCTTGCTGCGACGCGATCCGGTTCAGTGGTCGCAGTTCCTGATCTTTTTCGGACTTTTGGGTTTGTACTTCCTTAACATTGACCGATTTAACAATCCGCAAAGCGACATCGGTTACATTACCTGGATCAACATGGTCAGCTTCCTCAATTTGGCAGTTGTTGGTTTGATTCTTTCGACGTTTACCACGCGGTTCATCTACCCGATGATCAGCCTTGAGGGGCATTGCTTCTGGATCCTGGGGTTGCTGCCGATCGAACGCGATACGATTTTGTGGAGCAAGTTCTGGTTCGCATCGTTGGGCTCATGGTTACCGTGTTCTCTACTCGTATTGCTAAGCGACATGATGTTGCACGTGCCATTGCTCGTGATCGGCGTGCATCAATTGACTTGCGTGCTGTTGTGCTTGGGGCTGGCCTCGATTGCTGTGGGCTTCGGCGCGATGATGCCGAATTTCCGTGAGACTTCGCCTTCAAAGATAGCGGCTGGGTTCGGTGGGACGCTGAACCTCGTACTGAGCGCATTGTACATAATGGTAGTTGTGGTTCTTACTGCCCTGCCCTGCCACTTCTATTTGTTGGCCGGCAAAGGCCCTTTTGGCACCGCGTTCGGGAATCCTCAATATTTGAAGATGTGGCTTGTTATCGGCACGGGGGCGGCGATAATCGTGGGCGCCGCGACGACGATCGTGCCGTTGCGGCGCGGCCTGCGAGCTTTTCGGCAGCTTGAGTTCGCGTAGCCGGGCCTAAAAATGCGCAATTTGGCGGTGCGTTTGCCGCTATTTTGACCGGCCGGTAACCAAATTTGGTACCTTCGTTTTCGCTCCGCGGTCAGAATGAGTTGTACGCAGTTGTATCTGGGCGGCCGTCCCCTAGGCACGATTTGCCCCGTGCCAGGCATTCCGTGGCATCGCATTTGCACCGCCGGCGGTCGGCCCCCGGTACTTACTGTTCGGCCACGAATAGTTCCTTTTCAAACGAGCGGGAAGGCGCAATACTTAGTGGGCCGTTTGGTAAGGGAGCGATGGCATTTGAGGATAACGGAACATGTCGGCTCGAGTTCTGTCGCCTGTCGCGTACGTTGCTGTGCTCGTCGCGCTTGTGATATTGACGTTCCTCACCGTGGGACTTTCATTCCTCCCGCTAGCCGGCAGGTGGCATCTGGTATTCGGTCTCCTGATCGGAATGTGTAAGGCGTCGCTAGTAGCGTTGTTCTTCATGCACTTGATCCACAGCCGTCCGAGCGTGTGGGCCGTGGTTTTCGTCTCACTGTTCTGGGTCACGATTGTGTTAGTGCGCTGACTTTTAGCGATTATCTAACTCGATCGTGGATTCCATTTGTTCCGGGGCACTAAGTTTATTCAACGGCGCCGTGCGCGCCGACGGTGGATATTATCCCGTGATGGATCATAGCCAAGCGACGCAACGTGCCACGTTCCGCCAAGTCGCACTTTCCCCTTGTTGCTTTAGGTTTGAGCTCAGTGATTCTGGGCGCGATCGGGCTGGTCTTGTTTGTGGTTCCAATTCTGGGAATTCCAATTTCTATCGCCGGTATCGTGGTGGGCACGGCCGGGATTGTGGTCGCCTCTTCAGGCGGACAGGCGAGTTTACGATTGAGTGTGGCCGGCGTGCTGCTGTCCCTTTGCGGATTAACTATCATTTCAGCTATTGCGAGAGCGCCGCAGGGCTATTTTGTACCACGGTCTGTTTTCCCGACATTGCAGCCGGTCAGCGATCGTCCATATGTACCGCCGCCGGCTGTACCACAAGGCGCTTGGTTTCACCCGTGACGTCCGGTGCGTCCTAATTTTGTGAAGCCGATTACATCGCTTATAGGGACCACATGGCACAGGCGTTCCGCCGTTGGACGAATGTCGGCTCTAAGGGCAGCATTCTTGGCGCGGTGCTAATGCTTGCGCTATCGGCTTGGACGGGCATTGTTTACGTAAGTTCGTCGTATGGTACCGGCGCAGGCGTGGCACCGGTGCAGCCCGTGCCGTTCAGTCATCAACATCATGCGGGCATCTTAGGAATCGACTGCCGGTATTGCCATACGACGGTCGAGCAATCGTCGTTCGCCGGCATGCCTTCAACGAAAACGTGTATGAACTGTCATTCGCAAATGTGGGTTGGCAGCCGCGTGCTGGAACCGGTCCGCGAAAGCTACGCGACCGATCGCTCGATCGAATGGAAGCGGGTGTATAATACGCCCGGATTCGTTTACTTCGCCCATAACATCCACGTGCAGAAGGGAATCGGCTGCTCTTCGTGCCACGGACAATTGGATCGGATGCCATTTACGTACCAGGTACCCACGCTGCTAATGAAGTGGTGCCTGGATTGTCACCGCGACCCGGCGAAGGAAATCCGGCCGCGTGAAAAGGTGTTCGATGTGAATTATCAGGCGCCGCAAAATCAGGCGGAACTTGGGAAACAGCTAATGGCGGAATACCACATTCGCTCGACGACCGAGCTGACCAACTGCACGGTGTGCCATCGATGAATAGTCGAAAAGATCTCAATTCGCAGCTGGCGCAGATCGAGACGCAACTCGGCATGGGAAGCAGCCGCAAGTACTGGCAAGCTCTTGAGGAGCTGGCAGATACGGAAGCGTTTGGGCAGCTCGTGCGTCAGGAGTTTCCGGCGTTTGCCGATGTGTGGCCAGACGCGCTAAGCCGGCGGAAATTCTTAGGTCTAATGGGTGCATCGCTGGCACTGGCCGGTATCGGTGGCTGTTCGGTTCGGCCGGCGCCGCAAGGCACGATCGTACCCTATGTGCACCCGCCGGAGGAAATAATACCCGGCACGCCGCTATTTTTCGCGACGACGATGGTTCACGGGGGAGATGCCGTGGGATTGTTGGTGGAGAGCCATGAGGGACGCCCCACAAAAATCGAAGGGAACCCGGACCACCCCGCAAGTCTTGGCGCGACCGATGCATTCAACCAGGCCTCGGTTCTATCGTTGTATGATCCGCTACGTTCGCAGACCGTCGTTCAAGGCGATCGCATTCTCGGCTGGGATGATGCGGCATCGGCAATTCAGGCGGCCATGACGAATCAACAAACGGTACGCGGCGCGGGATTGCGAATTTTAACGGAGAGCGTGGTTTCGCCGACGTTGGGACAACAGATCGAGCAGCTTCTTGCGGCGTACCCGGAGGCGAAATGGCATCAATATGACCCGGTCAATAAAGTGAACAAGTATCGAGCGTCGCAAATCGGGTTTGGGGAGCCGGTGGATGCCGTCTTCGATTTTACGAAAGCCAATGTCGTGCTGTCGTTGGATGCCGACTTTCTCGCCGACGAGCCGGGACACATTCGTTATGCGAACGATTTCATGTCGCGACGGCGTGTGCGAACAACGGCCGAGTTGGCGCGGCAGGCGGCGATGAATCGGCTGTACGTGGTTGAGACCGAGGTCACATCGACGGGCGCCAAGGCCGATCACCGATTGGCGGTATGGATGCGAGATGTTGAGGACCTTGCCAAGGAAGTTGCGGCTGCATTAGGTGTTCGGGGCGTTTCAGCGGGCGCGGGAACGCATACGAAGTGGGCCGCCGCGGTGGCTCGCGATTTGGCGGCGAGTCCCGGGCAGTGTGTGGTCGTCGCGGGGCATCGGCAGCCGCCATCGGTTCATTTGCTCGTGCATTCCATGAATGAGCGGCTCGGTAACGTGGGCAAGACAGTTCATTACATCAAGCCAGTCACCGCTCATCCCGTGGATCAAATAGAAGCGCTGCGCGACCTTGCGAGCGATATGCAGCGCGGCGCCGTAGAGGCACTGTTCATATTAGGTGGAAACCCGGCCTATACCGCTCCGGCCGATCTTGGGTTCGCCGAAAATCTTCGCAAAGTGAAACTAAGTTTCCATCTGGGCCTTTACGAAGATGAAACGTCTCGGCTGTGCATTTGGCATTTGCCAGAATCGCATTATTTAGAAGCGTGGAGCGATGCGCGGGCATTTGACGGCACGGCTTCGATTGTCCAGCCGCTTATTGCGCCGTTATATCAAGGTCGCTCTGTGCATGAAGTGATCGCGGTGCTTGCAGGCCAGCGGGACGTGGACGGGCGCCAGATTGTGCAATCGTATTGGCGCGGCCAATGGGAACACGAGAACGCCGGTAAGTCGGGTTTTGATGCGTTCTGGCAAACCGCGCTTCACGACGGTGTCATCAAAGATTCGGCCTATCCGCCAAGTGGTGCGCGATTACGCGATGGTTGGCAATCGCACCTAACGCAAGACGTCAAGGTATCGGACGCCGAAGCACAAGGTAAACAGAGTTTGGAAATCGTTTTTCAAGCCGACCCAACCATCTATGATGGCCGGCATGCAAATAACGGTTGGTTGCAAGAGTTGCCCAAGCCGATCACTAAGCTGACGTGGGACAATGCGGCGATCATGAGTCCGCGGACGGCAAAAGATTACGGATTGGAATACGGTTCGTATGCTCATGGCGGCGAACATGGTGGCTACGACGTGCCTATGGTAACGCTAAAACTGGGCGACCGCGAGGTGCGTGCCCCAATTTGGATTGTGCCGGGTCACGCCGACGGCGCGGTGACGGTCCATCTAGGCTATGGCCAAAAACACGCAGCACGAGCGAATGGGGCCTGGCAGGAGACGCTCGGTTTCAATGCTTATGAGCTGCGCACAACCGACCGACTGTGGTTCACATCGGGGTTGGTGCTTACAAAGCTTGACTCGAGCTATCCGCTTGCCTGCACGCAGGCCCATCAAATGATGGGCGATCATGAGGTGATTCGTGCGGGCACGTTGGACGAATACCGCCGGCAGCCTGCCGGCATCGCCGAGCGAAAGGAGCAGGAGCATGGGGCAGACAAGATAGTAGGCACGCCGACGCGAGGGACGCTTTATGAGTCTTTTGACTATGGTCCGCCACAACACAAGTGGGGAATGTCGATCGACATGACTACCTGCATCGGCTGCAATTCGTGTGTAGCGGCTTGCCAGGCAGAGAACAATATTCCGGTCGTAGGCAAGGAGCAAGTGCGTTTTGGCCGCGAGATGCATTGGCTGCGAATCGATCGCTACGTGCACGGCGGGGCGGAAGAGCCCGATGAGTTCCATTTTCAGCCCGTTCCCTGCATGCACTGCGAACATGCGCCGTGCGAGTACGTATGCCCGGTTGGAGCGACCGTGCACAGCGCCGATGGACTAAATGAAATGGTTTATAACCGCTGCGTGGGCACGCGGTTTTGTTCGAACAACTGCCCGTACAAGGTACGTCGATTCAATTTCCTAGATTACAGTGATTTCAAAACAGTGCCGCTGCGGCTGCAATACAACCCTGATGTTACCGTGCGAAGCCGTGGCGTGATGGAGAAGTGTACTTATTGCGTGCAGCGGATTCGTCAGGCGGAAATCAAGGCAGACGCAGCTGGGCGGCCGATCCGCGACGGCGAAATTCTCACCGCATGCCAGGCCGCGTGTCCAACCAAGGCGATAGTCTTCGGCGATATCAACGATACGGCGAGCGCGGTGGCCCAATCGAAGCACTCGCCGCTGGACTACAGCTTGTTAGAGGAGCTCAATACGATTCCGCGAACGACTTATCTTGCGGCGCTACGGAATCCCAATCCCGAACTTGAAGGCGGGTGATATGGCAACGAACGTGGCTCAAACCGCGATTTCCGACGAGGAGCTGCGACAGTACGGGCTCAAGCCGCAATACGTGCCGCAGGATTACAGCCTGAAGGGGGTGAATGACAAAATCAGCTCTCAGGTTGTCGAGCGACGGCCCCGTCCGGTGTGGTGGGCCATATTTCTGTTTAGCGGCATGTTGTTTTCGATGTTTGGAGGCGTTGTCGTTTATTTGCTGGCTCGCGGCGTCGGCATCTGGGGCATCAATATCCCCGTCGCGTGGGGTTTTGCCATTACGTCCTTCGTTTGGTGGATCGGCATCGGGCATGCGGGCACACTGATCTCGGCATTCCTGCTCTTAATGCACCAGAAGTGGCGCACGTCGATCAATCGGCTCGCGGAGGCGATGACGATTTTCGCCGTGATGACCGCGGGCCTGTTTCCGCTGCTCCATCTGGGCCGACCCTGGTTCTTCTATTGGCTGCTGCCGTACCCCGATACCATGGGGCTGTGGCCACAGTTTCGCAGCGCACTCGTTTGGGACGTCTTCGCGGTCAGTACGTACTTGCTAGTGTCGCTGTTGTTTTGGTACATGGGGATGATCCCCGATCTGGCGAAGCTTCGCGATCGGGCTCCCACGCCGGCACGGCAGGCGATGTACGGCGTGTTGGCGATGGGCTGGCGCAACTCGGCCCGACATTGGCACCGCTACGAAACGACGTATCTCATGCTGGCCGGGTTGGCCACGCCCCTGGTCGTGTCGGTTCACTCGGTTGTTAGCTCCGACTTCGCGACGGCACTCGTTCCCGGCTGGCATGAAACGGTGTTTCCGCCGTACTTCGTGGCCGGTGCAATTCTTTCCGGTTTCGCGATGGTGATCGTGCTGTGCATCGCTATTCGTATCGGTTATGGGATGCAGGATTTCATCACGCGCGATCACTTGGAAGTGATGGGCAAATTGCTGTTGGCCACCAGCCTCATCACGTCGTACGGCTATCTTTCGGAGCAAACGGTAACGTACTTCGGCGGCGACCATTTCGACGTTCACCTTTATTGGTATCGCCTGACCGATTTCGGCAAGTACGCGTGGATTGTTTGGTTCTTGTTTATCTGTAATACGATTGTACCGCAGGTCTTGTGGGTGCGCGCTTCGCCGCAACCAGGCAGTACTGCTGGCGGTGTCGCTCATCGTGCTAGTCGGTATGTGGTTCGAGCGGTTCATGATTATCACCAGTAGTTTAAGCGAGGACTTCTTGCCGTCGGCATATGGAATATTCAAGCCGACGATCTGGGACATCCTTACATTCGTTGGCTCGATCGGATTCTTTATGCTTCCTTTCATGTTGTTTGTGCGGTTCTTGCCCGTGATGTCGATTTCCGAAACGCAGGCGTTGTTGCCGGGGCGCGCGGGCCCGAAGTAGGACGATGAAAACCAGCTACAAAATATACGGCTTGATGGTGCAATTTTTGACGCCGGATGCGGTGCTGGCGGCGACGCGGCGCGCTCGCGAGGCCGGCTATCGCGACATGGACGCATACACGCCGCACACCGTCGAGGGATTGGCGACCGAGTTGGGGATGAAGCGGTCGCGGATCCCTTCCATCGTCTTCATCGGGTCTTTGGTGGGCGCGGCGACCGGGTTCTTGATGCAGTATTATGCGATGGCGGTGAACTATCAATTCAACTCCGGCGGCCGGCCATACAACAGTTGGCCCGCGTTTATTCCTATTACGTTCGAGCTCATGGTCCTCGTCGGTTCGCTCGCGGCGTTTTTAAGCATGGTGCTGCTCAACGAGCTGCCGCATCCGAACCACCCCGTGTTCAACGTGCCCGAATTTGTGCGAGCCAGCCAGGACCGCTATTTCCTGTGCATCGAGGCGGAAGATCCGCTATTCGACTTGCAATCAACGGCCGAGTTTTTGGCCAGTTTGAGTCCGCACGGCGACGTGATTGTTGTGCCTGTCGTGCCCGAAGCGGAAGAGGAACCCGAGCCGGGCGAAACGGAGCGCGAGCCGCGCGTCGTGGTCACAGCAAGCGAAGTTAGAAACTGATTCCCAGTGCGATGAATATCGTGTGTCTTTCACGAGTACGATTGCTTTTGTTAATCGGCATGGCCGGTGTCGGAGCGTGCATGTCGACTGGATGCCAGCAAAAGATGGCTGACCAACCGAGCTTCAAGCCGCTCCAACGGAGCGACTTTTTTCCGGACGGTCGCTCGGCGCGGCCGGTCGTTGCCGGTACGGTGGCGCGCGGCCACCTGCGAGCGGATACCGCGTTCTTCACCGGTCGAGTTACGGGAGCGCAAATGGAAACGTCTTCGGCGGTGGCAGAAAGTGCGGTCCAGCAACCCGAGAATCTGCCCCCGACTCCGGCCTCTGCGCAAACGCCCGTATTGTCACCGGCCAACACGGTACCGCCCGCGTTTCTTGATGATGCCGCGTTCGTGCGCGAATTTCCCGTGGGCGTTAGTGAGTCGATGATTCAGCACGGTTACAATCGGTACATGATTTACTGCGTCGTGTGCCATGATCCGCTCGGCACGGGGCACGGCCGGATTGTGGAGCGAGGCTATACGCCGCCACCATCGCTGCACATTGAGCGGCTACGCGACGCGCCGGCGGGTCGCCTGTTTGCCGTGATCACCGAGGGTTACGGATCGATGCCGTCGTACGCGAGCCAGATTCCGCCCGAAGACCGCTGGGCGATCGTGGCTTATGTGCGGACACTCCAGTTGAGCCAGCGCTTTCCCGAAGATCGGTTAACGTCGGATATGCGAAAGGAGTTTTCCGCAGCTGCGACAACGGGCGGCAACGCCGAACAAAAGGAGGATGCCAAATGAACGCGAGCGTTCTTGGCGACCAAGTTGATCGCTTGCAAGTGCGGTCGCTGATCGTCGGCGTCGCGGCGTCGGCGGTTTGCATTGTAGGAGGGGTGTTTGATCCATCGCAGTTTTTTCACGCGTACCTGTTTAACTATCTGTTTTTGTTGGGCCTGGCCCTGGGAAGTCTGGCCGTCGTGATGATCCACCATGTCATCGGCGGCGCGTGGGGCCTGTTTGTGCGGCGGCTGGCCGAAGCGAAAATGAAAACGCTGCCGCTGGTCGCATTGTTGTTCGTGCCGATTGCCTTTGGCTTGCCGCGGATTTATGCCTGGGCAAGCGCCTCGGCTTCCGGTTCCGCAACGCACAACTCGGATTGGAGCACTTACCTGTCGCCTCGATGGTTCTATTTGCGGGCCATCGGCTATTTTGCAGCGTGGATTGTGCTGATGGCGATGATGAGCATCTGGTCGCGACGGCAGGACGAGTCGCCCGATGTTCGCTCCTACTGGGGGGCATATAAAGTCAGCGGCGTCGGACTGCTCGTTCTCGGTATCACGCTTCATTTTGCAGCGATCGATTGGCTCATGTCGTTGCAGCCCGGGTTTACCTCGACCATTTTTGGACCGTTGTTGTTTTCCGGTCAACTGCTCTCGGGCTACGCGCTTTCGGTCATCCTTTTCTGTTGGCTCCTGGCGCGCCCGGAATTCGCCAAAGTTCTATCGGGAAAAGTGCTAAACGATCTGGGCAGCTTGCTGTTTACGCTCTTGTGTCTGTGGGCATACATGGCCTGGTTTCAATTCATGTTGATCTGGATGGCAGATCTGCCGCGGGGAAACGAATGGTACCTGATTCGTTGGCACGGAGTGTGGCGTTGGCTGGCGATCTATCTAATCGTGATTCACTTCGCCGTTCCGTTTATCCTGCTGTTGTTCCGCGTGGTGAAACAAAACCCGCTTTGGTTGGGCGTCGTTGCCGCGGTGGTCTTTGTGGGGCAGTGGATATTCATGTACTACCAGGTGATACCGGCGCTCGAAGCACCAGCTTTGATACAGCACTGGATGGATTTGTTCATGCCGCTCGGTTTGGGTGGCATGTGGTTCGCGTGCATGCTGTGGCTCTTAAAACGGCGCCCTTTGCTACCCGTTTACGACTTGAACTACAAGCACGCGGCTCACCTGCGGGAACTGGATTTGGAGGAGATGGCTCGCGAGGAGTCTTTGGCGCATGTCTGAAAGTTCAACGCCTTCCGAAAGCGAAGATGCCGCGCGCCGTGCACCGAACGGTAAGCCGATAGCGCATGACGAGGTAAAATTCGACGAATCGGATATCAGCGTATCCAGCGTTGCCTTGATACTTTTCGCGTTCGCAGTCGTGTTCGTTGTTGTAGGCCTGATTAGTTGGTCGTTTTTGAGCATGAACGAAAGCGAGGCGGATCGCGTCGCTCGCGCGCCTCACTACAGCATGCCGGCGGAAAGGCTACCGGCGTCGCCTCGGCTTGAGCCGCTCGACCAAAATGAACCCGACGTTTTTGCTAAGCAAATTGCGATGGAGCACGTGCTGCACAGTTATGGACATACGATAGAGAAGGGATTTGTACATATACCGATCGAGCAGGCGATGAAGCTTGCGATCGAGAGTATGCCAATTCGGCGCGAGAATGCGCAGCCGCCCGCAAAAAGTTTTGGGCTCGTTGGTGGCGGAGAATCAGGCTCGGGCCGATTGTATTCGGAGGCACCATCATGGCTTCAAAAAAAATAACCGTCGCTACGGCAATCTTTGTGATAACCGTCGGTTGTGTTGACACACAATTGTGGGCCGATGTGCCGGCCGCATTGCAAGGTGTCGGCTTCGATCAACGATTGAACGAGCAGGTGCCGATGGACGTCAAATTCACCGACGAGACCGGAAAAACGGTTCGGCTGGGCGACTATTTCGGTTCGAAGCCGGTGATTCTGGTGCTCGCGTATTACCAGTGCCCGCGGTTATGCACGCTGGTTCTCAATGGATTGGTGCAGGGCATGCTCGAAATGCGGCTCAATGCGGGCAAAGACTTCAATGTGCTTACAGTGAGCTTCGATCCGCGGGAAGACTGGCAACTGGCGGCCAGCAAAAAGGAGAGCTACCTGCGGCGTTACGGCCGCCCCGGTGCCGAGGCGGGGTGGCATTTCCTTACTGGCAAAGAAGACCAGATCAAGCGGCTGACTGAAGCCGTCGGGTTTCGTTATCGATTCGACCCCGTACAGAATCAGTTCATCCACGCCAGCGGGATCATGATCCTTACGCCCACCGGCAAGATCTCGCGCTACTTATACGATGTTCACTATCCGGGCCGCGATTTGCGTCTGGGACTGGTCGAAGCATCGAACAACAAAATCGGCTCGCCCGTCGATCAGATTCTGCTCTATTGCTTCCACTACGACGCCTCAGTCGGTCGCTATACGGCGAGCATCATGAATATCATTCGGCTCTTGGGAGTCGGTATGATGCTGGCCGTGTGCGCTTTCGTGGTGTTCCTGCAGCGCCGCCACGCGCACAGCGTGCGGGCCGCTGCAGAGTTGGAAGCCGAGCTATCGCCGGGCGAAGCCGTCCGTCCAGTCGCGTTAGAGGGTGCGCAGCGATGAATATCTCTCTATGGACGAGCGCAGCATCCACGACCGCGCACAACGTGGACACGCTGTTCTTTTTTCTAATGGCGATTTGCGGAAGCGTCGGCTTGCTGGTCGCCGTACTGTTGATCCTTTTCTGCGTTCGCTACCGGCGGCGGAGTGGCGACACAGGCAATCCGCCCGAAATGCATGAGTCACGTCTGCTGGAATGGTTCTGGACGCTCACCCCGCTGGGATTCTTTGCCGTGATTTTCGCGTGGGGCGGCGAGGTGTATTTTTCGGCCTACAACGCGCCGGATAACGCCACCCCAATCTATGTCGTCGCCAAACAATGGATGTGGAAATTTCAACACCCGGAGGGGCAGCGCGAAATCAACACATTGCACGTACCGGTGGGCAGGCCGATCAAGCTACTGCTGATCTCCGAGGATGTGATTCATAGCTTTTTTGTGCCCGCGTTTCGCGTCCACATGGACGTGCTGCCGCAGCGCTACACGTCGGTATGGTTTCAAGCGACACAGCCCGGCGAGTTTCACCTCTTCTGCTCGCAATACTGCGGCACGAATCACGCGGGGATGGTGGGCAGGGTGATTGCCATGGACGCGGCCGAATATCAGAAATGGTTGAACTTCGATGCGGAAGGATCGCTGGCGCTGCGCGGACGGCAAGTGTTTTTGCAGTATCGGTGCCTGAGCTGTCACAGCGCCAACGCTAAAGCACGGGCGCCGGTGCTGGAAAACCTGTTTGGAAAGATGGTCGCACTCGATAACGGCGCCGTCGTTCGGGCTGGCTACGATTATTTACACAATGCGATCATGCATCCCAGCGCGCAGATCGTGGCGGGCTATCGAGATATCATGCCTCCCTTCGATGGTCAACTTAGCGAGGAACAAGTGCTCGCGCTCATTGCGTTCATCCAATCGCTGAAAGCGGGCGATACACCGCATCGAGTGGAAGATTATCCGCCGCCGGAGAAAGCTCAGCCGGTTGCACCAAAGAGGAACGTACTATGACGACGATCGTCGAAATCCCCCGCCCTACCCCTTTGCCGCCTCCGGATCAGCCGGCTCGCAACTATCTCAACTCATCCCGGGGTTTCGCCTCGTGGTTGCTGACGAAAGACCATAAACGAATCGCCATTTTATACTTATTTCCAATCACCGCCATGTTTTTTATCGGCGCGTTTTTCATGGCTATCGTGCGGCTCAACCTATTGACGCCGACCGGAGCGCTGGTAAGCGCCGACACGTACAACAAGAGTTTTACGGCCCACGGCATCATCATGGTGTTTCTGTTCTTGGTGCCGGTGGTTCCGTCGGTTCTCGGAAATTTTTGCCTGCCGCTGATGATTGGTGCGAAAGATCTGGCATTCCCGCGGCTGAACCTGCTCAGTTGGTATACGTACATGTTGGCCGTCGTCTGGATCTTGGTTGCCATTTTCGCCGGTGGCATCGATACCGGTTGGACGTTTTATACCCCGTACAGCTCGCATTCGAGCCACACCAATGTCGTCCCGACCATGATTGGCGTGGTGTTTGTCGGGGCTTCGTCGATGATGACGGGGATCAACTTTATCGCCACGATCCACTGGCTGCGGGCACCGGGATTGCGATGGTTTCGGCTGCCGATTTTCGTGTGGACGCTGTATGCGACCAGCTTCATTTTCCTGATCGCGACGCCGGTACTGGCGATCGCGGTCATCCTGGTGATTGTCGAGCGCCTTTTCCAAATCGGGATTTATGACCCCGCGCTCGGTGGCGACCCACTATTGTTCCAGCATCTTTTCTGGTTCTATTCGCACCCGGCGGTTTACATCATGATCTTGCCCGGAATGGGAATTGTCAGCGAAGTGATTCCGTGTTTTTCCCGCAAGCGCCTGTTCGGGTACAAATTTGTCGCGTACGCCAGCTTTGGGATCGCTTGGATCGGGTTTTTTGTATGGGCGCACCACATGTTTGTGGCCGGTATTTCGTCATACGCGGCGCTGATCTTTTCTGCGCTAAGTTTTATGGTCGCTGTTCCTTCCGCGATCAAGGTCTTCAACTGGACGGCGACGCTGTACAAAGGCTCGATCACCTTCGAAGCGCCGATGCTGTTTTGCCTGGGTTTCGTCGTATTGTTCACGTTCGGCGGCATGGCAGGCTTGCTCCTGGCAACGACGGGTATCGATATGCACGTTCACGACACGTATTTCGTGATCGCTCACTTTCATTTCATCATGGTCGGCGGCATGGTGACGGCGTACATGGGTGGGCTGCACTACTGGTGGCCGAAGATGACCGGGCGAATGTATTCCGAATGGTGGTCGCGGCTCAGCGCGATCATCATTTGCGTTGGCTTCTTTTTGACCTTCTTGCCGCAGTACGTACTCGGCTATCAGGGCATGCCGCGCCGTTATCACACGTACGCGCCGGAGTTTCAAGCATGGAACGTGCTGTCCACCGCCGGTTCTTCAATCCTTGGCGTCGGCTATCTCTTGCCGCTGTTTTATTTTCCGTATTCGCTACGGCACGGAAAGATCGCCGGGTCGAATCCGTGGAAAGCAACCGGCTTGGAATGGCAAACGCCCTCTCCACCACCCCGCGACAATTTCGAGGTAACGCCCGTCGTCGTGCGCGACCCATACGACTACGCTACCGGAAAGGCGCAAAATGAGCCGTGAAGACAGCTTCTTAACCGCCGATATTGGCGATATGTTCAAGCACACGATCGTCGTGCGCCACCCGCTCGAAGATCAGTTTCACGATTTCGAGCATCAAACAGAAACGGCCCGACTCGGCATCTGGCTCTTTTTGGCCACGGAGGTCATGTTCTTCGGAGCGCTGTTCCTGGCGCTCGGCATCTATCGGTACCAGTATACGGAAGCCTTCGAAAAGGCGAGCGAGCGGCTCAACTGGCAGATTGGAGGTATTAACACGCTAGTGCTCTTGGTCAGCAGCCTTACCATGGTGCTCGCAGTACATTACGCGCGGCTCGGGAACTCCCGGTGGCTGATTCGGCACCTGTTGCTGACCGCGGCATTGGGCGCTGTTTTCCTCGTGCTCAAGGGCCTGGAGTACTACATCGATTACCGAGAAAACCTGATCCCCGGTTGGCGCTTCGAACCGAGCGAATGGGTCGGCCGGGCCGGCCTTTCGCCGGATCAAGTTCCGCACGTCGAGCTCTTTCTGCTGATGTATTTCATAATGACCGCGATCCACGCCGTGCATCTAACCATCGGCATTACGATCGTGTTGATTCTGGCTGTCCTCGCCGCCCGGCGGCGATTTACTAGCGAATACTACTCGCCGATTGATGTCACGGGTTTGTACTGGCATTTTGTAGACGTTGTCTGGATCTTTCTGCTGCCGATGCTGTACCTTGTGGGCACGCACACGCTTAAAGGGTGACGCGATTTCCGTTCGTACAACGGGCCTCCTGTTCCGTAATCGCGATCAGAATGTGCAGCGCATCGAAGAGTGAGTCGATATTTTCGCGGCCTACCTGTTCGCACTAGCTCCTCGAATAGGAAATCGTCGACGAGTGCGATAGCTCCGAGAAGGATTACCCATGCGTTTGAGCAAAGCGGCAATTCTCGTCGGGGTATGGAGCGGCTTTCTCTATTTGGCCGCATGCGGTTCAGCAGCTGATTTGCCTTCTTGCGCCATCCGGTACGGCAGCCTAATGGCGAACCATTGGATGACAGTGAACAGCTTGCACCAAATCGAGCGGTTGCTGTATTACCAGGATGAACTCGCGAAACAGACTCCCCTCACAGTGCGCTATCAGAAAGAGCAAGACAATGTTTCGATAGTCGAACGGGAGTTGGCTCAGTCAAGCGCGCTCTACGCTTCCTTATTCAAATCTCGATCCAAGGACGGCGTGCAGAAGTTAAGCGACGAACTGGAAATAGTTGCTGCGGCCGTGGCTCGAAACGAGCAACGAGTCAACCAGTTATTGGGCGACGCGGGGCAAAGTGTGGCCGGTGCCGAGTTTCGAGCATCGCCGATCAGCAAAGAACAAGTGATGCCGACTTGGGACTTGCGCTCTTTGGTGAATGCAGAATTCCGACCGAAGCGAATCCTGTTCGGCAGCACCGGCCGCGTTGGCGACGATCGCATCCTGCCGCTTCAGTTCGATTTCGGCTCGGGCGTATATTCTTTTTTTGTGCCAATGATTTCTCGCAACAAACTAGCCATCGCCGAGCCGACCGCCGGCCGGTTGGATGAGGCACATCGCTGGATGCAACAGCACCACATGGGCTACCACTACTGGGCCGGTGTTTACAACAACCAAAACACATACATGGCCAGTTGGTTTCTGAAGGAATATGGGAAGAACGACGATGTCTGGATGAAGCTTGCTGACGGCAAAGTTCTGAGGAGCGCCGACGGGACTGGCTGGGGGCAGCCTAACATCTGGAATTCGAACGTCCGTAACTATATCCAAGATTATTGCGAGACCCAATCTCGCTACTTACATAACGATCCTGCTCTCGTGTGTTACGACTACGCGGGCGAACCGCATCCTTACGCAACAAACCCGGAGCCCGGCGGGCCGCAGTACAGCGGGTATAACGATAGCGCCGTGGCGGCGTTCCGTGAATTGTTGAAGCACAAGTTCAGGACGATAGATGCCTTGAACCGTGCTTGGAAGTCGTCCTACAACGAGTTTGATGCGGTTGCGCCGCCGACTGATCCCTACGCGACTCCGATGGAAAGAGCCACGCCGCTAAGTTACGAGTTTGAGCTGTTCCGCTGCCGAAGTCATACGAATTACTGGAAGTTGGTTTACGACGCCTACCGGAAATATGACGCGAGGAGGCCGATCGAGGCCCATGCCAGCATGTATATGAACGGATGGCCTGCGCAGGCAATGGATGCCTATCAGATGATGAAAGCGGGCGTGGCCGATTGGATCGACATGCATCAAAACAACTTTTCGCCGAATATGGCCGAGCAAATCTACCTTTACAGCATTTGCCGGCTAACCGGACGGGTGCCCGTGGAGTTCGAGTACGTTTGGACGTTTCCCCGTACAGGTGCGATCGACGAATCGAACGAGGCGGACTTTCGTGCCACCTGTCAAGCGAGTGTGTGGCGAAATCTCGTATGGGGCAAGCAGGTATTGGTGTTTTTCGATTTCTACTACGACTGGCCCGGATACCGAAATGGCTTGTTCGATAAGAACTTGGGTTATTCGATTCTGCGTTCATCGGCCTGCGTCATCCCGACGATTAAGCGTCAGGCTCTTCGTTTCAGCGACGTGTTTCTAAACACGGAGGTGGAGATGCCACCGATCATCGTGCTGCAGCCTTCGGCGTCGGTCTGGAATAGTCCGCCAATTCATCCCCACGACGGATTCAGCTTTCACACCGGTGCGGCAATGAAAGTCCACGAGCTGTTATATCCTCACAACTATCCCTTTCTCTACGTTCCGGAAGAAGCAGTGCTTGCCGACGGATACCAGCTCTCAAAACACCTCGCGATAATTATCCCGCAAGCGCCGTACCTTCCTGCCGGGATGACGGATGCCCTTCTTGCTTGGGTCAGCAACGGTGGGACTCTTATCAGCATTGGCGTTCCCGGAATCTGGACCCCGTACGGCGAAGATGACCTGCGGCTGGTAAGTCACGTCTTTGGCAGGAGCCGCGTTACCGACACGGAACACGGAAAGTGGCGCTGGAAATGGCAACTGCTGGAGCGCCGGCCCCAGGTTGAGGCCGCATCGAGCGACGCGGCGGGGAACGTATCGATGTGCCGGGCGCGTTACGGTAATGGAACGGTATTGATTTCCACGAATGGTTTTGACTCCTCTGACGATCGGGAGGAATTCTATCGTGTCCTCGATCGTACGATTGGCAAACGGCCGGCGCGATGTGCGCATGACGCTTTTGAGTCGACTATCCGCACCGGCATGGGAGGCCGATACCTATGTGTCTTGAACCCTGATTGCCGAGAGATTCGCGAGGACGAGATGATCTTGGCGGGAAGCTATCCTACTTGCGCGGATCTGGGAATTGGTTCTGGCGTGCCTCTCGCGGTTAAGGCGCGGAACGGCGAAACGCGTTTCAAGCTTCGGCTGCGTCCCGGAGAAAGTACCGTTTTCCTTCTGAAACCATGAACCGCTAGTCGGCCGAAGTTGCCTTGCCAACACCACCGAGGCCCCAGTTGATGCTTCCCTGATAGTGAGAAACGTCGATACCGACAGCTCATGCGGCAAGAGCGCAGGATGTAGGAAGAATGAACAGGTTTGCCTCGAGAAGAAGTAGTTGTAAGGCGAAGGTACGACGCATTAAAGGCATCCTCTTGTCGCGAAGACTGCGATTGAACGAGCCCTCATGCTCGGCCCCACGGTCGGGGCGAGTCAAACTCTATTTCTTCGATTTTCGTGGGCATGGTAAGCATTGTCAAACATTGTTTGCGCCTGCGCTAAGAATCCTCTCAACCCTCAATGGTTGCGTTCGTCATGATGAAGGACTAGCCTGCCTCTCTGGCGTCGATTGGCTAAAGATTGGCCTTCGAGGTCTTTTTATTGAGAACGGCGCAGTAAATGACACCAGCGGCTCATGCTACTTGTCATTCCCGCGAAGGCGGGAATCCAGGCGATAGGGCCGAATTTCTGGATTCCCGCCGGCGCGGGAATGACGCATTCCGATTCCAAGGGCCAATGGCCGCGCAGTCCTCAATAATGGAATTTGATGCCAGCCAGACGTGCTTCGTGATCCCATTGTTGGGGAAATTGCATTCGATGTTTGCGATAATTATCAGACGGCGATCGAACTTATGCGTAGCGTCATCGACTTGCGAGATAGGTCAGGCACAAATGAGGACGATAAGGGATGCGGCAATATCAAGGCGGGCAACACCCACTTCCACGAGCGAAAGATGCGCAAATGAGCCGATAAGTACGCCCGCTGATTGCCGGGCCAAAAGGATGTGGCGATTGCTGTCAGCAAACATTAGCTTGTACATTGCGAGCAGCAGTTTTCCTCGTTCGCTTTTTTCCATTCTGGCAGCAGTGGCTTTCGGAGCTATAAGTGGTCAGATTGCCGTCGGCGCCACATCATCTCCCAACATAATCGTGCTGTTGTGTGATGACCTTGGCTATGGTGATTTGCAGTGTTACGGCCATCCAGTTATTAAAACGCCCAATCTCAACGCGTTGGCGGCCGGTGGTCTGCGGCTAACGGCGTGCTATTCAGCTTCGCCGGTGTGTTCTCCAGCGCGGGTTGGCCTGTTGACCGGCCGCAATCCAAATCGAGCTGGCGTCTACGACTGGATTCCTCCGGCGTCTGCCGTCCAGCACGATTGTGAGGACCTGGTTCACCTGCGCAGTTGCGAAATCACGATTCCCCAGCTGCTCAGAACGGCGGGTTACGCCACCTGCATGGCTGGCAAATGGCACTGCAATTCCAAATTCAATTCCCCCGATCAGCCGCAGCCGGATGCTGCGGGATTCGACTTCTGGTTTGCAACTCAGAATAATGCGTTTCCCTCTCACATGAACCCGGAAAACTACGTACGAAACGGGCAGCCAGCGGGCAGTCTCGAAGGAAGTAGCTGCCAATTAGCAGCGCAGGAGGTGATCTCGTGGCTTGATCGACAGGTAACGAACCATCCCAATCAACCCTTTTTCGTTTACTTGGCATTCCATGAGCCTCACGAACCGGTCGCCTCGCCTGAGGAACTGGTGGCCAAATATCGCTCTCGATCCGCCAACGAAGACGAATCACAGTATTTTGCGAATGTAGCCAACGTGGATTTGGCAGTTGGACGAATTGTAAAGGCGCTGGAAAAACTGAATCGGCGCGAGAACACATTGATCGTTTTTACGTCCGACAACGGGCCGGAAACGCTGAATCGCTACCGCACCGCAACTCGGTCCTACGGCCGAGCCACTCCGCTCCGAGGCATGAAACTGTGGACCACCGAAGGGGGCATTCGTGTCCCAGGCATTATCAACTGGCCCGCGAAAAAGCTCGGCGGCCGGGTATCGGATGAACCTGTGTGGGCGCTGGATTTCTTGCCGACTTTCTGCGAACTGGCCGGCATTCAGCCACCCAGCGGCCTCCAATTAGATGGAATCAGCATTGTGCGACTGCTCAGCGGACAACCCGTTTCTCGCCGTCAACCGCTGTTTTGGTGCTACTTCAACAGTCTCAGCCAGCAGCAAATCGCGATGCGGAGCGGAAGTTGGAAGATGCTGGCCAAGCTCGATGTCGGTCGCCCCGCCAAACTCCGAAATTTGACGGTCGATGACCGTACCGCTGTGATGTCAATGACGCTTACAGACTTCGAGTTATATCGCCTCGATGAGGACATACACGAAACGCACAATGTGTTTGCCACGGAGCCTCGAGCAAATGAATTGAAACTGCGGATGGTGCAGGAGTTCGAGAAGCTTGTCAAAAACTCCCATTATTGGAATCGAGTCTCGCCCTAACATACGTGTCGGTTAATCGAAAGTGGTGGGCGATACACTCGGCCAGAAGCATTCAAACCGCAACTTAGCGCTACTCACGGCAATTGGGCAAGGCGTGATTTTGGCAACCGACACGGAAAGCCGGTCTCGACCAACCTCATAAGTGGACGCAAAGCGGCAGCGGCCAACACAGACCAGCGGATTAGCGTGGATGCAACTCTTCACCTAACACCTCCGGGAGATCAACTTTCTTTCCCAGCAAGAAGAACTTCCGATCCGGGTACCAAAAAACGTGCCTGCCATGCCGTACGGTAAAGCTGGAATACATCGCCAGATCTACTCGTCCGCGGCCGCCAGGCGGTCCGAGTGGCGTGCCGTCGTGGTCCATAAAAAACCTTGGATCATCAAACCACACCGGCTGCTCTGCGCCGCGCGATATCGGCCGGCAACGATATACACCGGGCGACGATTCCGATCCGTTTGCTCGGGCAGCGATCCCTGGTAGTGCCCGTCGTTGCCATTGATGAATAGCACATAGCGGCCACTGCCGGCGGCGTCACCTCCGAGGTCGTAGATCGGGGCGGGCGAAAGCGGGTGTAGCAGCGCTTCGCCTCCGTCACGTTTGAGTAACCGCCGGGGTTTCGACCACGTCTTGCCTTGGTTCATGCTCACCGACCAGAACGGACTGCCCATCATTGTGCGCATCACGCAAAACAAACGGCCGTCCGGTAGTTTTACGGTCGCCGGTTCCTGGCACACACTCACGTTCGGATACTTGGGATGCCGTACCTCTAATGCTTTATCGTTCGGCGTGAGGAGCGTCACCTGCAGCTCGCCTGAATTCGGATTCTGGTCGACGTTCTCGAAACGCATGAACTCAACGACGGAATCGTGGCTCGTCCAAGTTTTTCCGGGATTCTTACAGATGCTCTTGCTCGTCCAGCGAGTAAAGCCGGCCAGATATTTTCCATCGCTAGTCAAGCGCGTCGGTTTCTGCCAACAGATCCAGTTGGCCGGGTACGATTGATCCGGATTGTCGCGCTTTGTGCGTGGGACAGGAATTACCTCGGGTTTCGACCAAGTCGTGCCGTTGTCATTGCTAAAGATCCCGGTCATCTGACCAGTCGTGTGGAAAAAAGTGTCGAACTTCCCCACGGACTGGCTGTAGATCACATAGATCCGCCCCGCCTTGCTTACCAGCGGGAACGCCCAGCTCGCAATATTTCCTTTCCCAGACTTGCTGGGCCCAGCGACGATTCGAGGCGGGCTCCAGGTTGTGCCTTCATCTTTGCTTCGGGCAAAGACGATGTGCTGGTCGGCTTGGCCTTCGCGCGTGCTCTGCGTCCACACAGCCATCAGCGATTTGTCCGGACCATCGAACACCAGGAAGTGCTCGTTACCGGTCTGGCTCACCGCGGCATCATCGATCGATGGAACAAAGACGGCGAAATCGGGGTGGGTGCTACGCAGTGTCCGCGGAATGATAGCTTTTAAGTCCTCGGCCGGCGCGACGCGTAGGGACGCGGTGGCTGCGTGTGTAGGAGGAGCTGCCAGGACGGGCGCACAACCAACTAAATAATATGTGAAGACGAAGAGAATTGTTCGCATAACCTTCGCCACCGTCCCCCGGTTTGGAAATTGCTTCTAGTTTATTTTGTCGTCGGTGCGTCCAAACTGTTTATAGTAAAGCTCGTGGAATGGATTGATTTTCGGTCCGATCGCGTGCTCGTTTTCGAGACAGGGAACAACACTTTGCCACCAATCGTCATACGCGGCCCGCAGTTTCGCAACAACACCCGGGTGATCGTCAAATATATTAGTCCGCTCGCCCAGGTCGCGCTGCAGATCGTAGAGTTCGCGGTTATTCACGAGCGCGTATCGGCTGTCGCGAATGGAACAGCCCGCATACTTCGACGTGGCAGCTTGGCCGCGCGGCCACCGCCCCACGTGCGTAATGAGCATGCGATTAGGCCATTCGGAATGCGGATTCTTGAGAAGCGGCAATAGAGTGCGCCCTTCGACTTGTCGCATCACGTCGCTGGAGAATTTCACGCCGGCAATTTCCGCAACCGTCGGAAAGACATCGATATGGGCAGCCAATGCGCCGCAGTCTATTCCTCCTTGAAAGCCGTCCGGCCAACGCCAAAACGATGGCACGCGAGTACCTCCCTCATAAGGAGATCCTTTCGCACCGCGCATGCCTGCGTTAAATATAGCGGCGCCGGTTGCCGTACCGTTGTCGGTCATGAACAACACCAAGGTATTATTCTCTAAGCCCATTGACTTTAGCTGAGCGAGCAGGCCTCCAAAATTCTCATCGATGTTTTCAATCATTCCGTAGAATCGCGCGACTTTGTCCGGGACCTTTCCCTCGTATTTGCGACGATATTTGTCGGGAACATCCAACGGTGCGTGAGCCGCATTCGGCGCAATGTACGCAAAAAATGGCTGCTTGTTTCCCACAGATCGAATCCACGCTCGCGCTTGGTCGAAAAAAACGTCGGTGCAATAACCGTGCGTCCGTTCGAATGTGCCATTATGCAGGATTACGGGATCGAAGTACCTGTTATGCGGCGCGTCACCACAGCTGCCAGGATAGCTCTGCCCGATGCCGCCGCCACCATGGATAAACATCTCGTCGAAGCCGCGATCGGTCGGCCAGTGGCCGGGTTCATCGCCCAGATGCCATTTGCCAAAGATTCCGGTTGTATAACCGGCGGATTTAAGTATTTGGGCCAACGTCGTCGCTTTTAGTGTGAGCCGCTCGCGCTCGAAAATTGTATGTGTTACCCCATTTTTGAATTCGTGCCGGCCGGTCATCAACGCGGCCCGCGTCGGCGCATGTAGGGCTGACGTGAAAGTTGGTGAAACGCACGCTTTCGCGCGAAAAGGCATTGATCGCGGGGGTGTGAACAATCGGATTTCCCAGACAGGCGATGTCGCCATAACCAAAATCGTCCGGCATTACGATGATGACGTTAGGGCGGTCCTTGGCATCTGCGGTTGCATGCTGCATTATCAGGCAACCAAACCAGATTAAAATCGCAATCGAAAGTCTAGTAATCATTGATAATATCAACCTGGCTTTCGCGAGGTGTCATTCTGACAATCGAGTATTTACCTAGGCGCCGCACTATTGATCGGCCGGATGAAAAATGTTTTGTCCACCGTTGCAGGTGAGGGCTTTTTAACGCTCAACGGAGCATTGTCGCCGTATCGCTTTTGCTCGTGCGTCAGCAGTGTTAGCATCTCGTGTACCGTTTCGAACTGGTCGGGCTGTTCTGCCAGATTTCTAAGCTCGTACGGATCATCGCGCAGATTGAATAGCTGTGTCACATCGACTCGCGGATAACGAATTAATTTCCAATTACCCCGGCGAACGGCCCGCTGGACGTCGCGGTAGGCGAGGAATATGGCGTCTCGTACTTGTTCGTTTTCCCTCCGCATGATCGGCATGAGACTTCGGCTATCCAACCCGCTTGGTACCTGAGCATGTGCCAGATCGGCTACGGTCGGAAAAATGTCGAAGAGGTAGGCAAGCGCATCGCTACTACCCCTCGGTATAGTTGGCCCGGCAATGATCAGTGGTGCCTTCATACTATGTTCATAGAGATTCTGCTTGCCGAACAACCCATGGCTGCCGATGGCCAAGCCATGATCGGACGAGAAGATGAAAATTGTGTGATCTACTTCCCCCAGTTCCTTAAAGGCGGCGACGATTCGGCCTATTTGGTAGTCGAGGCACGAGATACAAGCGTAATAGTCATGCAAGTGCTTCCGCACAATTTCCGGCGTCCTCGGCCAAGGCGCAAGCCGCTCGTCGCGAATCAATAATTCTCCGTTATCGAACGGGTGGAACGGCTTGAAATTCGGCGGCAAAGCAATCTCGCCGTCCCGGTACAATCGCATCCACTCGTGGCCAGCGACGCGAGGATCGTGAGGTCCCTCGAAAGCAATGTACATGAACAACGGCTTTTTTCGATGCCAACTTGTCTTCAAAAAATCGATCGCCCGATCCGCGGCGGTTCGTCCGGGTTCGCCCGACAGGCGCTCCTTTTGCTCGTTGATATAACTGCTGAATTGAAACGCCTTGTGGAATTCATGAGGGGTGTTGCCGCGTTTGCCAATGTGCCAAGTCAGATAGCCGGCTTTATTCATCACGTCGGCAAGCGTGCCTTCCTTCTTCTTGGCGTTGTAGCGATACAATGACGTACCGCTGAGGAGCATATGTCGGGAGGGATTACAGACGGCAGGCTCCGTCGAGCCCATGCAATAGGCGTTGCGGAATACAAATCCCCTCCGGGCCAGCTTGTCCAAATTGGGCGTCTGAATGGTAGGATTGCCCAAAGCGGCGATCGTGTCCGCACGCTGGTCATCGGTCAAAAATAAGACGATGTTTGCGGTCCGTTCACCGTAGGAACGGTGAACGATCAGCGCTAGCAAAAATGCCAAAACGAAGACCAATCGCGGCGCCGCAACGTGTAACACCTCCGACCTCCTCCTAACGCATTGCCTCGCCAGCAGCGCGTTGCCAAACCGTTTCCGGGACATTCCTTTACTTGGCCCCGCTCGATAAATCGCAAACTCGTTTGCCAGAAAAAGAGGCGATGAGAAGCAACCTTTTATGGCTCCATCATTTGCGGTAGTCAACAAAACTTCATTTTGGCGAAACACAATCAAGGCAATGAAGTGGTTCGTGAAGGTTCTCAAGAAAGCCAACTAGTTTACTCCTTGCAGGGAAACGGACCACACTCGAACAAAAGTCGGTCTAATTTGAGAGGGGGTTGTTGCTTGGCAAACAGAAGCTGGCTGAACTCGGTCGCCGACCATTTAATTGCCAGTGGGGAATCCGCACGCGGACTCTGCAATGGAATGAATTGACACACCCGGAGCCGAGTACATCACCGCCGTGGCTCAATGTCGACATCTGTACACTCATCGCAACGGATGCGCCCGTTGTATTAGTGGCAATGCCACGCGGGCCTGCGCCAAGTGGGACACATAGACGCTTTGAATCATTTCCTGGACCCAGCGGGTGTTATGTATGCCGGATAGCGGCTCTCGATCTTCTTCCGTTGCGGCCAGCAAATCGAGCAACAACCACTGATGGCACCAATTGTATTTGTCGTGTTTGTCGGAAAGCGCATCCCACGCCGCTACCGTGATCGGTTCCCATCGTTGCGGTTTCGCCGGGTTAAACGCTGGTCCATCGAACCATGCGACATCCGCCAGATGTCGTGCCGTAATGATTCCTGCCGACCCGTAGATTTCCAAACTGAAGCGATCGGTGGCCGGCTGCGCATTACGATGCGACTGAAAGTAACCATGTGCCTGCTTGTCGAAGCCGAACATTGCCGCGATGCTATCTCCAGCGACCGGCCCAACGGGTTCGGTTCCCGAGTGTGCATCGTCTTTTGTCGCGTCGACGTTTTCTTGTTGCACTTGAGCAAACGTCCATTGCGGTCGCCCGGCAAACATGCACATCAGATCAAGCATATGGTAACCCAACACCATGAGGTCTTCGCCGCCACCGCGTTGGTCGGCCTTCCCCTGAGCGCGGAGCGATCGCAGCTTTCCGATGCGGCCACGGCGGACCATTGTCAGCGCTCGGTGAATGGCAGGCGAGGCACGATTCGGCAGCGCGACGGCAAGTTTCACACCCGCCTTGTCGCATGCGGCGACCATCCGATCAAAACTGGCCAAGTCCATTGCCAATGGTTTTTCGCAATAGATGTGCTTTCCAGCGTGAGCGCAATGGGCGACGACTTCTTCGTGCACGTCAGGGTGCCGCATTCCGATTGCCACCAGATCGATCTGCTCGTCTCTTAGCATCCGGCGATAATCGCTGTAGAGCGTTTTAATCCGGCACCGTTTTCCCGCTTCGCGAAGCCCACCCGCATCATCGTCGGCAATCGCCACAAATTCGACGCCGGGAAGCCCCACTCAGCGCGCGATCCACTGCATGGCCGAAATCGCCGTGTCCGGTCGAGCCGATCGCGGCAGCGCGGTAGCTTTTTCGCAGTTGGGGGAAGTTGTCGGCGGGAAGGCTGCTGGACTCCTCTGCCCCGAAGTTTGGATCGACGGCGGCAAAGAGAGCCGCCACCGAAGTGCCCATAGCCAGCTTCTCAAGAAACAATCGACGATCCAAATTGTCCACAGCGACCTCCACATTCTGCGTCCGCTTGCGCGTGCCGAGATGTTTTTACGCAACTCAACGCCCCTCACATCATCTGGTAAGCATCAATAAATCGATCGGCCGGTGCGTAGCGCGCGGCGGCGATTCGGTTCGAATTCAAGTTCCCTGATTTGTATGTTTGCAGCCACAGCGAGTTTGCTTGACAGCAATAACGTGCTGTAATTCGTGCGTCGCAATCATGTCAGAAAAATTGACAATATTCGTCGCGCCTGATAGTGTCGATTTCGCCGCCAAGCGTTAAATGATTCCATTGTACCGAATTTTAGCCGCGCCTGCCGCGCGCCGCGCCGAAAGGTGCCGCGTATTGATTCAAGGGTGAAATATGTTACGACCGGCTGCTTCTTGCTTTGCCCTTTCGATGGCGTTAGCTCTGACTTTATGCAACGCGCTATCCACGGCGTGCGCAGAAACGATTGCCCTGTGGTTATTTGATGAACAAGTCGGCCTTTACCCAAGTTCTCTCATCGGCGATGCGGCGACCAATGAATGCCCCCTGGTGCTTGGCCGCGGCGGGCAGATCGTTGCGGGGAAATATGGCAACGCGCTGGAGCCGAGCGAGCAACCAAATATCAAACTCTCGCCGGCACGCCGCTACACAGGCTTCAAGCGCCAGCTTAAGTTGGATCCGTCGCGCAACATGGAGCCGATGGATTGGGCGAATGCCAATTTTTGCGCTCTGATGACGCGCGGTGAGAAGCATCTGCGGCAGGAAGTTGGTTTTGCAAGTCCGACGGAAACGCGACTGAATTTGGCAGATTCCGATTGGACCGTGGAGTTTTGGTATCTGCCAACACGTAAGGTCCAATTCGATGGCGTCGTCTTGGAAATCGGCCAAGGACCACGCGGCGAAAATGATCGCGTTACGCAGCTATTGCTCAATGCCGATCAAAAAAGCTTTACGCTGATCAACGAGCCTAGCCGTACAAGGCTCAGAATTCCCTCGAGCGCGGCAGCGCTTGTCAAAGAATCAGCCGATTGGCACCACTTGGCGTTTGTCTACGATGCGACGGGGCATCAACTCCGGCATTACGTGGACGGCAAGCTGCAAGCTTTGCCGGAGAAATGTTCATTGAAACGGCTCGAGCCAGGTGATGAGGATTACCTCAGCGTCGGGCGCGACGGTCACTGGAAACGGCCGTTGCCGGGCCGACTCGACGAAATGCGAATCTCAGATGCGCAGGTCTACCACGACAGCTTTACACCACCGAACAGCTTCTCAAAGTATAACAGCCCGACGTACCAACCGCCGAAATTGAAGGCGGGGCCGCCCCTTCTATTCGCCGACGAAACAAAGGCGCATGACATTGTAAGCCTGGGAGACCGCAAGTACCTCTTCATCGATGGCGCAATTGTCGCGGAGAACGAAAATGTGACATTCAATGTGAATCCGCCGCGCCCAGCCGAACGAGTGCTCGACAATATAGCCGGCCATCTCGTCGTTTGGGAGGACGATGCTGGAATTATCCGGCTGTATTACAACGCCGGCGGCTACCGACTCGGCGTGCTCACTTCGCGCGATGGGATCCACTGGGACAAGCCAAAGTTGCGTAACGCCAAGGACGGCGCGAGCAACGTGGTGATCGACGACCCGGTCGGCCTCGGCACGATTTTCGTGGATCCCAATGCGCCGCCGGATGAGCGGATCAAGTATTTAAGCGGCTACGATGGCCGGGCCATTTACGTTTACTCTTCGCCGGACGGCTTTCACTTCAAGCGAAACGAAACGGCCGCGCTCCCGTTCCGCGCCGCATCGCAATCGATTGCCTACTACGACGACCAGAGGCAAAAATACGTAGCGTTTCATCGTACCGACATGCCCAGAACGGTTGGTGGCCACACCGAGCGATCATTCGTGATGACCGAGACCGCGGACCCAATGCGTCCGTGGCCGTTTCGATCGCTTTCGCTCGAAGAACAGACGGAGATCGCCAAGCATCGGCGGATCAGCGATAATTCTGCCGTGGTATCTCGACAACGGCCCGTTGACGCCGCCGGGATTCGGCGTCGAATACCCCATAATTTTTGCGCCCGAAGATGGGCTCGATCCAATTGCCACCGATATTTACGTGCCAAAGAACATGAAGTACCAATGGGCGCCGGATACCTATCTTGCTTTTCCTCTCATGTATTTTCACTATCAACAAGATGGTCCAGCGACTCGGCAAACGCTGGGCAAGCGCGATCGCGGGCGCGGATCGGGAACGCTAGAAACGCAAATTGCTGTCAGCCGAGATGGCATCCATTGGAATCGTTATCCACGGCCGGCGTATATCAAAATCGGGCGGCACGACGGTCTCGATATCCACAAGAACTACATTGCTCACGGCATGGTGCGCCGCGGTGAAGAAATCTGGCAATATTACCTAGGTAGTGAGCAGTACCACTCCGATTGGAACAGCAAGGGTCGTGAAGCCGTCTTTCGCGTGGTACAGCGATTGGATGGGTTCATTTCAGCCGACACACCCTATACCGGTGGCAAGCTGGTTACGCGGCGGCTTACCTTCAACGGAAATCGCCTGGTGCTTAATATCGACACGGGCGCGGCAGGTTACGCGCAAGTGGGAATTCTGGACGAGAAAGGCCGGCCAATCGACGGGTTCGGTGTTGAAGATTGCGTCTACATCAATGGTGATTTCATCAACGCCGAAGTGGAATGGTTAAGCAAGGGGACTGACGTTTCCTCGCTGGCTGGCAAGCCCGTGCAGCTTGTGTTTCGAAGCCGCGGCACCAAATTGTATTCTCTGCAATTCGCACATCGCTGAAACCAATCCTCTTTACAGCGGGCCGGACAAATTGCGGTTGACGGAGCAGCGTCATCGCGCGATTTTCTCTAGGTTCGCGACATAAGGGGGCTTTTATCGGATTAGGTGATAAGTCAACCAGTGGGCGTTAGCGAACAGCATTGCACACCGTAAACTGGCGATTGGTCGAGAATCAACGCAATCGCTGGGCCAAGGACGTCCTGCTGTATGGCTGCCATCGTAGTCAGGAAAGAAAATCCACGAATCACGCGGCACGCCCAAATTTTGATTGGACGACGCCCGGGATCAGAATTGACGGTCCGCGCTTCAGTTGTGAGGCGCTAACCATACGTGCGCCGCATGCGGCACCGACCGAAGCTCCCGACCACAATGGTCACAAGCGATACCAGGATTGCCGACGATGGCTCTGGAACTGCGGTCAGCGAGACGTTATTCCCGCCACCCCCGCCCCCGGACATTTCACCAAAGTGCAAGCGCCACAGGTCGTAATGCGCCTGGTCCTATCGGCGTGCCCAAGCCGTTGTCATTAGCCAGCACATTGTTCGTGCCATTGTTCTTGCGCCACGTGACATAATCGGCCGCATCTACTTTTCCGTCGCTATTAAAATCCCCCGGGAGGCCGGCCAACATGGGAGTGAAGACGCCTTCCTTATAGGCAATGAAATCGATGTCAACCGCACCATGCCGCGAACCAGAAGTCAGACCCATTCCCAGGAACGAGCCCGTCCCAGCTTCGTTTTGCAGCCCCAAGATAACATCGAATGTCTGGGGAGTGAGCGAACCATCCAGATAAACATTCACTTCGTGTGTGTTGCCGTCTACGGGCGACGGTAGCGCCTTAATCGTAATCCAAAACTCGTGCCAATCAGTTAGCTGAGCATTGGATATCGGCACAATGTTTAGTCGCTCAGCGGTGGCGGTATTCGTGTCGGGGCTGCCCGGCGGTGCTGCGGTATCTGCGCGATTATTCATTACGAGCCCAGTCGTCGTCGTTGGAACGCCAAAATCATTGATCGAGTTGGTGTCGAGAAGACTGAACGCCACACGGCTGGGACCAACGGCACCGTTTTGCGAAACCATGAACGTCCCTCGCCCGGTGCCGGAGATGGGATAGCCGATGCCGTCCGTGGGCCAAGCAAACGGGCCTGCGCCGTCTTCATCGTAGTACATATCCAATGGCCCGGTCGCGGCCGTCGCAATTCGCGCACGAAATGAGATGGTAACGCCAAAGTCGAGGATGTCCTGTCTGCCGCTGAAGCTGGCATCGCGACTCATCTCGTGCTCAAATTCGATTCTCTTATTGCCTCCTTCTTGTTTCGGTTTCGAAGGGCTCAATTGACTGCCCTTATCAACCCAGCCGTAAGCGGCGGGATCTCCCGGATCTTGAATCCGCAGGAACGTCGTCGAACCGTCCATATATGTGCCGACTCCGCCAGGGGCTGCCGGACCAAGGAGTGGCTTGTTAGGATCCCAGGGCGGGTCCGGGACGCCGCCCAGCGGGGCACCCGGAGCGGAACCATCCCAATGGCTGCCGTTGTTCTGCCAGATTGCTTGCGCCGAGCAATCGACCGGACAGCCGCCCGGGTCGATCAGCGCGGGCTGGCCAGTCTGGCCGCCCGGTTGGTTGGTTGGGGACCCGTTGTTGTAGTCCGTGTTGTATCCGTCCGGATCGTGGTAATAGGCGGAGTTGCCGTCATACGCGTTGTACCAGCCTGGATCGGCATAGAGGACGCCGACGGCTCGGGCCTCATCGGCCAATTGCGCACCCAAAGCACTAATCAGCGCAATGAAAATCGGTATCGCCACACAACGCTTCATGGACAACATCAGGAGAGCTCCTTCTAACGGCTTTCGACACGCACCGAGCCTTTCAACGACAGGGGAGTGTAGCGCAGCATTACAGCCGACTCCGCCCGGTCGAAAGCATCGAATCACCGTCCGACTCGTGCCGAAAGGAAACATCGATTCATTTTAATCGCCAGTCGCAAAACGGGTCAAATAATCTCTCAATCCTATTTATTTTTCTTGCCGTCGTCTGATTCCAGGACGATGTCAAAATGATTCGCCGACCCGTCGCCTTTCACCGTGTACTCGAGCGGCGTCGTCTGAATATTCTGGTAGCGCATCGGCACGAGGGACCTGTAATGGGCGACGGCTGCCGCGTTGCCCAGGGCGTCTTCGGGAACAAATGGGTAGACGGCGACTTTATGGACACCGGCGACCGCGCCGTCACCTGGGTTGAACGTGCCTAGTCGGAAGTTGCCATCTGTTCCGATGGTTGCTTTCGCAGGCTGCGTGGCTGGACCCGTCGGCTGGAATAAAATCCGGCCACCCGCCAACGGCTGACCGTTCGGTTGCTTCACCGTTCCAGTAACAGGAAAAGTACCCGAGGAACGAGAACAGCCAGTCACAGCAGGCAGATTGACTAGCAGGGCAAGGATACAAAGATGCACACCGGCGTCACCAAACCGGTGGGCGTGGACTCGATGTCTGCGAATTCTTTGTAACCGGCTGTCGGACATACCACCACCGAATGAGGCACATAGCAGTAGTACATTGTCAGTCGAGTTTTCCGGAATCAATTACCGACCCATCCCGGATGTTGCACAGTTGGGCGAGAGTGATGACATCCAGTGTGTTAGTTATGCCGCGAGCGCTGCCGTCACCCAAGAGGAATTGGCAGATACCGGGATGCCAACTTCCAAACTGAGCATACGGGTCAGGCGTCGGTTCGTCCTTTGTAACCGCAATCGGCGCCAGATCGGAGCCGTATCGTGAATGACTGCGATGATTGTCAGGGTTATAAATTGAATTGTCTCGGCAATACGATTTCTTCCCGAAGCAACTGCCGCCATCGGTGGGATCGAATATGGGCACGTGCTTTTCACCAACAAAGATCGTCTTACTCAGTCCGTCGACGATATTCTTGAACTTGAGGACGGGTCTGTACCCGCCGATAAGCGTCTTAAATGCAGCAGCACCATAACACGTGGCCCGCGTTTGCCACAGCCCGACGGAACGCACCGTTCGGAATAGTCTTATTGTTGTTGGGATCCACGGACGAACTATCCGTGCCGCTGCCGTCACCGGTGTAGTCGTGGCCATCGCCGATACAAACGGCGTAGTCACCCAGCGCGCCTGAGTGTTGCGGCACTCCTTGTCGGGAATCACCCTCAACGCTTATTTGGGGTGGTGAACGACGAGTGGGACAAAGATACGAAGCGACCTGGACCTGCAATACCTCCAACGGCTGAGCATAATACGACGCTTCTGGATCGTATTGCGCGGCGACATTTCCCTCCTCGAGAAAGGGCCAGATCTCGGACGCCCAAGTGCCGTGATCGCAGTCAATCCGCGACGGGGGGATGGCCTTTTTTGTGTCGTGAAACAGGTGCATCGCCACGCCAATCTGCTTAAGATTGTTGATGCACTGACTTCGCCTGGCGGCCTCACGCGCAGCCTGAATGGCCGGCAGCAATAGCGCCACCAAAATGCCAATGATCGCGATGACGACCAATAGCTCGACGAGCGTGAATCCGCCTCGAATCCGCAACCGCATGGCGACTCTCCTTGACAAGGTCCGACGAGTGCCGTCGCATGAGAAAAGCGTTACCCGTATGTTAAGCGAGCACCATAATAGCGTCAATAAAGTTTCACCATTCGACGGCCCAAATGCGCTAGCATTTGAAGTACGCGTTATCGCGACCACAAGAGATAGGCACATTTCCACAACCGATTTTTCTCTAGAACAGTCTACTTCCTGCAATACAGACAGCATAAGGTGAGCGCACAAATCATGGCCAAGGTTCTACTCGTGATTGGCGATGGCGCCGAAGTAATCGATACACTGGTTCCGCTCTATAGGCTTTCGGAGGACTTTGAAGTTGTGAAAGCGGCACCTGCCAGGCGAACCTATCATCTCGTCCAGCATCACCACGAACCACAGTGGGATATTACAGTCGAAACAGCCGGCTACTTGCTTGACTCCGACGTTTCATTCGCCGACGTGAATCCGGCTGAGTTCATCGGTTTGGTGCTTCCCGGCGGCAGGGCGCCGGAATTCTTGCGATACGATCAGGACCTCATCGGAATCACGAAGCACTTTTTTAAGCAGAACAAACCGGTCGCGTCGATCTGTCATGGGATCGAAATCCTGGCCGCGGCCGACGTCATTCGCGGGCGGCGCGTCACCACTATTCCGCGCTGCCGTCTGGACGCAGAGTTTTCCGGTGCAACGTACGTTGCGGAGGGACTAGTGATCGACGGCAACCTCTATTGCTGCCGTTTCAAGAAGGAATGCGCGCCGTGGATGAAGGCTTTCGTCGCCGCATTGCGTAAGCATGCGTAGTTCACGCAGCGTCAGGGCTTCTTTGGCCGGGTCGAATCTCGCACAACGAGTTCACAGCCAAGCGTGATGTGTCGCGGTGCCGCGCTGCGTCGCTCGATACGATCAAGCATAGCGTGGTAGGCGGTGTCACCAATCGCCGCGAACGGTTGTCGCACCGTGGTTAGACGCACGCGCAATAGCTCCGCATATCTTACGTCATCAATGCCGCCGATCATGATATCGTCGGGAACTCGCACCCCCAATTCATCGAGCGTGTGCAGCAAATACCCGGCGGTCACATCGTTACCGCAGACGATGCCATCGGGCTTGTGCTTCCGAAGCATCTGTCGAATATAGCTGGCATCGCCGGGATCACACTCGTGAATCATGTTCGCGTCAATAGGAGCTTTGCGGGTAATAAACGCCTCCGTGAACCCCGCCGCCCGCGCATGGATTGTGCTGGCCGAACTGGGCCTCAAAACGAAGACAAGGCGCTTGCAGCCAGAAGCAAACATGTGGTCGGTAATTGTGTGGCCGACGCGACGGTTGTTGATCCCAACCAAGTCGTGGTTGCTCCGCCCCGGATATTTCACATAGTCGCGGTCGAGCAATACGACAGGTATCTTTGCGTCGTCGAGCGCTGCTGCAATGCGGCGATTGATAAAATCCTTGTTCGGAAGCAATTCCAGCGGAGCAAAGAATACTCCGCTGACGCGATCGCGAATGAACCGTTGGCACAAATCCCAAGCGATCGCCCCTTTTTCGGTGCCAGTACCTTGGTGGTCTGCCACGTGCGCGGCCCCCCACACTAGCGAATTACCTCCCTGCTGAGCGACTCGGGCCATTTCCCCGCATATGGGTTCAAATACTTCCGTATCTCCCAAGCCAGGAATTAGCAGACCGAAGAGTTGCCCGGTGCCGTGTTCTTTCGATACATAGGTTCCCGCTCCACGCCGTCGATTTACCAACCCGCGCCGCTCAAGGTCCTGTAGCGCCCGCGCCACCGTCGGTCGTGAAACGCCAAATTCCTGGATCAATAGCGCCTCTGAAGGAATACGATCGCCCGGCCGATAGTCACCGGACTCGATGCGGTTCCGCATGATCTCGAACACTTGCCGATGCTTGGCCGCGAAGGGTCCAGCGACGTTCACGATTAAAGTTCTCCTAACCATATTGGGACCGGGGGTAGGGCACAACTCATCATACAGTTTGCCGTTTCGGTCGCGACTTGCAGGTAATTCAGGGGCCAAATGTTATTACTATCTTACTTACAATTCATTGACAAGCGTAACTTCACTAGTAAAATCAGTAGCGCATTCTCATCGAGTGGGTAACGCGGGCCGTTGGTCGTTAGATCTTCTTATCAACGCCGCGATTTTCGGATGGGCGATTCCGTACGCGGAGCATCGCATGGGCGGAAGCGAAGTTCACGAGTTGGTTCTACTAGATCAGGCCGGGCAGGCTCTGGCGGAGGCTCAAAGCGTCGACCAGATCAAAGGAATTCGTGACAAAGCAGAGGCCGTCCGCAAATATGCCCAAAGCGCATCACTCGGGCTGGATATACAGAATCGGGCGGCTGAAATAAAGCTCCGCGCTGAGCGGCAGGCCGGGAAGTTACTTACCCAAATGACACTGCGAGGAGGGGATCGTCGTTCAAAGGCGCATAGTGAGCGTTTGAAACTCGATGACCTCGGAATTAGCCGCAATCAATCCACCCGCTGGCAAATTGAAGCCCGCGTTCCGGAGAACATCTTCCGGGAACACATTCGCGAGACCTGCCAAGCCGGCAAAGAGCTGACTTCGGCAAGCCTGATGCGATTCGCCAGGCAATTGGTTGATTCAGCGGTGGTTGACGGCCAGAGGAACGGTAACAACGGACACAGCAACGCGCAATACGGCAAGGAGAAGGTTGCTCGATCAACGCGGGAACCCGCGGGATCTTCATCCGACTCGATTGCCGAAATTGTTAGCGACCTTGCCAATCATCATCAACTTCTCGATAACGTCTTACAGCCAATTTATTCTGGCGTGAGTACGACGTTGCCAGCTGCTGAGCGCCGAGTGTTGCGCTATCTGCTACTTGAAACGCAACAATTGCTGACACGTCTCGACAAGTTGCAACGAGCTGCTACTCGCTGCAATGGTTATCACGATTGGACCGCCCGCTGAGATCGAATCCACCCGGGCGACATAAAGCGACGTTACTACAGGGAGTTGCTGGTTGTATCCGGTGCCCAAAGAACGACCAGCATCCCCAGCGCGTACACAAAAGCGCAAGCAGCTCCAACCACCGGATAGTCGCTGCCAAACCAAGTAAAGAGCCCGCCAGCCGCAAGAACGCCTCCGGCAGTGGCAAAGCGGCCGATGTTCATAGAAAGGCCTGCTCCGCTGGCTCGGACTCGTGTCGGAAAGAGTTCGGGGAGATATAACGGAAGCCAGCCGAAGTACAGCGTTGCCACCATTCCTTGAACAAATACGAGCGGCAAGAAGCCTGGTTCCATCGGTGCGCTTAGTTGAAACACTGACCACGTCAATGCGGTCGCACCAAGGCTGATCAGAAAATACGCCAGCCGCCGGCCAATTTGCGCAGCGAGTGGGGCGCCAAGAAAACTGCCAATTGTCGCCCCAGTCGCCCACCATCCCAGCGTCGTGGCCTTATAAGCTGGCCGACCAGCGGCACCGGCGAGATGATCGGCCCAGGGAATCATCCATTTGCTTCCGGCCCAGGCTCCAATCAGCGGGACCGACGCCAGCAGTATTCCTAAAATTGTGGGCCGCAGCAAGTCACCTCGAAACAGCTCCCAAAGTGGCGGCGAAGAACTCTTGCCCTTGCCCCGCGATGCAAGCCATTTCGGCGACTCAGGCAGTAGCGTCAACACAAGCACACCAAGTGCCGCGGGTATGGCTGCCAAAACGAAGATCCATCGCCACCGATCGGGCGTGATCGTGTGGACGCGGACCAACTGCGACAGCCCTATGATTCCTACGTTGATTCCGGCGCCTAAGATGCCCGCAACTGTCGGTCGCGACTTATCGGGCCAGCATTCAGCAACCAGTGCAACTCCGTTTGGCCAAACACCTCCAACTCCCAGCCCCACAAAAAATCGCAGTATCAGCATTTGCTCGCAGGTGGTGACGAATCCTCCCAATCCAGCGAACATCGAATAGAAAAGCACACTGAGACCCATCGCTCGCGTGCGGCCGATCCGATCACCAAGATTCCCCAACAGGCTGCCGCCTATCGCAGCACCGAGCATCAAGGCCGCCGTAAACGCTGCAAACCATTGCCCCTCCAGTGCATCGGTAAATTCACCACCGAGAAGACTTTTCGTGACGGAAAGCGACGCCACGGGCATGAGCCCCAGCTCAACACCGTCGAAGATCAGCCCAGCAAAAGCGGCGGCCAGAACGGCTAGGTGCGCTGCACGCGATAACTCGGAATCGGCTGACAGTGTCGCCGCCATCACGCTCACTTTCCCGCCAGCCGCTGATAGTCGCGATATGCGGCCGCGTAGTCGATCTCACTTTTTTCGGGCCCGGAGTGCACGAGAATTCCGTAGCGCAGTCGGAGTTTTTCGCCTGGCTTCACCACGACGGAACTTTTGGCACCTTTTCCAAATGCCTGACGGCCGAATGGATTGGCCTCCAACAGGCCGTAGTCCCGGGCATGGAACCAACTTGGCCGAAAATTGTCCGGGTGGCAGAAGATCGTCATGCCCACGCGCTGTCCGGCCATGGTGCCGCTATAGTCGCACCAGTCGGCGGAGTTGCCCCAGATTTCATCGCCGTTTTTTCGTCCTTCGGAATCGACGATCGTCCCGTTCCCGGGCGGAACAGTCCCTGCGGACTTTTGTTCGACTCGCAGCGGCGTCGCCACGCGAAAACCGAGGCCCATTTCTTCCTGGTCGCCGAAAGCGAATTGGTGATCCGATGAAAAGGTCGAATCCCACAACAAAAAGTATCCTTCCGGACGATTAAGAAATGTATAACGAGCGACTTCGTTACACACATTTTTTGATGAATCCTGTTTGTCGAGATACTTGTTGAGCACCGCGAAGGCACCACGGCCAGCCCCACCCTTCGGCTGCTCTACAAATCCCGCATGCTGCACTCGCGTCGTGTTCCGCCAATAATCTGCGCCGTTAATATCGCCGAACGCCATCCAAATCCCGGGATGAAACGTGGGATGATCCATCAAGTCCTGACCTTCAATCGGCGGGCAATGTCGCGTCACCTGCAATCCGACCGGTGCACGAACGTAGGCAAAAAACGGGCGCGGAATTTTATCGTCGCGATAGTAATACACAGCGAAGGGAAGGCCATCGATCACCACGGTGACTCGGCCAGCGCCTTGGGCAAACTCGACCGGCGCCTTATCCGGCTCGATTGCAGATGCGCGAGGCGCGGCGACATAAGTAAGACTCACCAAAACGATCCCAACAACGGTAAGCTGGTCGGATCTGCTCATGAATTACACTCCGCGGGGAATCGCCCAATGACCGCCTTGGCGGTAGGTGCGTTTCAGGAAATGGCTGGCCTGATCATCGCCTAAAATTTGTTCGCTTTGCGGGTCGAACATCAACGAGCGGCCCGCTCTCACGGCGATGTTCGCCAGATGAACTAACGCAACGCTGCGGTGGGCTTCTTCAATCGGAGCATTGGGGACACCGCCAGAGCGTATCGCAGCCAGGAAATTCTCCATATGGTCCATGTTCTTGCGAGAATCGAATCGTTCCTGCTTAATGGCTTTGTTGCGAGGGCCAAGGATTTCCAACTTGCCGCGCTTGCTGATCATCATTTTGCCTTCTGTCCCCATGAACTCCACGCCAGTGTCGCAGTTGTATGGGTAATTCGTGGACCAGATTCGCATCTCCACGATGAGTTGGCGTCGGTGTCCTACCTTCCCGTCGCCGGGGTATTCGAAGATGCAGGTGGCGGTGTCGGGAAATTGCTGATCGTCGTCGTCGAAGTATTTTCCGCCGATCGCCGCCACCTTTGACGGCAGCGTGTCGACATCCAGGCCCCAGCGAGCCATATCAATTTCGTGCGTGCCATCATTACCCACGTCACCGGTGCCAAAGTCATACCACCAATGCCAGTTGTAATGGAATCGATTGACCTGGTATGGCGCGAATTCCGCCGGCCCGACCCATAGATCGTAATCCACTCCCTGCGGCGGCTCCGCCGGATGAGCATGGCCAATGTTAGGCCGGAGTTGCACGTTCCAGGCTTTGGCGACGAGCACCTGGCCGATAACGCCGTCGCGAAGCATGGCGATCGCATCGCGCGTCCGCGAGGAGCTGCGCTGCTGCGTGCCGTGCTGCACAACTCGCTTGCTGTCTCGGCTGGCTTCGAGTAGCAATTGACTTTCGCGAAAATTGTGGCTGCACGGCTTCTCGACATATACGTGCTTGCCGGCTTGTAGGGCCAATAGTGCGGCCGGCGTGTGCCAATGGTCGGGTGTGGCAATAACGACCGCGTCGATCGACTTGTTATCCAGCAGGCGCCGCATGTCGGCGACCGCGCGCGAGGCATCGACGCCGGCCTGTTTGGTCGCCTCGCCCAGCCGCTCCGCGTCGGGATCGCACACGTAATCTGCGTACTCAAAGAATCGGCGGCCCCTACCACCGCAGCCGATCAATCCAACGACGACCTTGTCGTTCGCACCGGACGCTCGCGCGGATGCGGCCACACCCACAGCCGCCAGGCTCCCCGCGCCGGCAACCTTCAAGAATGTACGCCGGGACGTTGTCGGCATAGACCTGCCTCCTGAGGAAAACGCACGTGCTTCAGGATTGGCTCAGCATAGCACGCAGCTCGGGATCTTGGATCACACGAATGATCGCGCTGTTATCCAACTCTCCCAAACCGGCGGCCTCGGCCTGCTCGAGAAGCTCCAAGTGGACGCCCGATATCGGGAGCGATGCACCACCCCGGGCAGCCTCTTCCAACATCAGTCGCACGTCTTTGATGTGCTGCGACAGGCGGGCCTCTGGCGTGAACTCGCTATGCACCATTTTTGGACCTTTGGCATCCATCGTGCGGGAATAGGCTGGGCTATTGAGCAGCACGTTCAATGCGTCTTCCATGGTCAGACCGGCGGCCTCAGCAAACACAAGTCCTTCGGCCAGCACCGCTCGATTCAGGCCCAGCACCAGATTCGTAACCAGTTTCATTTTGGCGGCATTGCCCCAGGGCCCAACGTAAAACGTTTTGGCGGCCAGGCAATCCCATAAGTCGCGACACGCCGTGAATGCGGCACGCTCGCCTGCCACCAGCGCCGTGGACTCGCGGTTGCGAGTCTGTTCGCTCGAACCGGAAAACGGCGCTTCAAGATATTTCACGCCGTGCTTTGCCAAGCGGGCGCCAACAGCGATGGTTTGCTGAGGATCGCTGGTGCTGGTATCGACGACAATCCGGCCACCGAGTGGGCGGGAATTCATCTGCTCAAAAACCTGCTCGACTTGATCCGCAGTAAAGAGACTAAAAATCACCCGCTGGCAGTTTGCGAGCGGATTATCAGACCAGACCGCACCACGCGCCAGCAAAGGTTCGGCTTTTGCTGGCGTGCGATTGTACACGACCACTGGAAAGCGGTCCTCCAGCAACCGCTCGGCTAGCGCCGTGCCAAAAAGCCCGGTTCCGACAAGGCCGACCGGTTCAGGATTAGACAAGGGGCACCCACCTCAAACGCACTGTATGAAAAGCTATTACGTTGCAGCAATCTCGTCCCATGGCATTGTAACCCACTTGCGAGATTTGTTGAGTGGTCCCGGCGATAAAACCCAAATACGAACGTCTTGGCCTGCCAGCGTCGGTCGGGCTGGCGGCATTCCACCGCAATTCGACGAGATCGAGACGCGTGTCGAGGGCGACTCCAAACTAAGCTTTGCGCACATGCGGCTGCTTTGTCCGTCTCTGGGCAGGCCGCCATACGATGATTATTTGAAAAGAATTCTCTTGAAATGCGTGCAGTCCGGTGGCAGGATATAGAAGTCTGGAGTGATGGTTGCCGTTTCCTTATCTAGCGATTGGGCAGGTCGCACCAACTGCGGTTCTTTGGAGGTGGATCTAATGATTCGAACAATGCAACTAGGTATCTTAAGGACCAGCCTTGGGCTGGCGGTCATTTGCGGGTCGGTGATTGTTCTGGTGTTTTCGCTATCGCCGCAAAGTGCGCGGGCCGCAAACGCAGTAACGTTTGAGCTCGGCAATTCCTTGATCGACACGACAAACTACAATGGCCTTGCTCCTTACTATTGGTTTGCCAATTTCGGCAATGCCTCATCTACATCCGGTCAGCCGATGAATCTGAACGAGGCGAAGAACTTGCCGAGCTGGATTCACCTGGATTCGAATCCGGCTTGTGTCGGCACGGCCGATAATTGCTCAACCCCTGACAATACGTATCGAACCGGCTTTTCCTTCGTTGAGAACACCACTGCTGATCCGCCAGGTCCTCCTCCGTATCCGAACGCTGGCGGCACATCAACGGGCGGGTTCAGCACGTTGACGTTGCCGAATGGATCTACGGGCACCTCCGGTCAGGCTGTCGATACGGTCACCGCTCAAGCCGGGCAGAGCACGCACTTGTTGTATCTTCATATTCTCCCCGGTGCTCCATCGGCACTGCGGATTTGGGTGGTAACAGACAACGGCACTCAGGCCGGCAATGCCGCCTATCAGGAACAGGCGCGGCAGCGCGTGAGTTTCAGGCACAACGATGATGCTGCTAATTCCTTCCCCGATTCCAGTGACGCGGAACAGGTCGACGCTGAGGCAACAAACGGCGGCCGCATTGGCCAGTTCGCGGAGGGTCATAATGGTATCGCCGATGCGTGGTCGTTTCTCTTTACCGACGTCAATGCAAACGACTTCATTACAATCAGGCCGACGGCTGCCGGTGGCGGCGTCACTGGCTTTCCCCAAAATCGGCCTGCGTTCGCCGGGATTATGATTCAGGCCGTTCCCGAGCCGTCGAGCGTTATGCTGATGATGCTGGGCGTCCTCAGTTACGCCTGCACCACGGCGCACCGTCGTCGCCGCTGATAACGCACTACGTTTAAGTGAACTTATGCATCCGCCCGCTGCCGTGCCGCAGAGGGCGGATTTTTATGAGCCATTCGGCGAGTTGCGAGCTGTTCGAAGCGATGCTTCGCCACCGCCGGTCGAATGCCTCAGACTATATTGATCGTCCTGGTAAGGCTGGGCGCAATCGGGCTGATGCGGACGTGGGCATCCGACCAATTAGCGACTTCGAAAAGGCAGGCTAAAGCAAAGGGCGCATGACCAATTAACGGCGTAGACAACGTTGTGTTGTGGCGCGCTCGCATTCGATTAAGGTTGCTTGCGTTGCTGGGCGAGCCACTCCAAGGCGGCCGTTGGGATGATCTCGTGACCGCCGTCGAAGATCGTGATGCGTGCGCGGCCCGAGGTGCGGCGGAATAAGGGCGGTTTTTTGCCGTAGGTGGGGTCGGAGACGCTCTGACGAAGCTGCGGCGGCACCGCAGCCTGTTTCACAAAATACGTTATTTCGCGTTCGCCGAACTCGTCCTTGCTCGCCGCAACGGCGTTGAACGCTCGCAGGGAATGGCTGACCGGAACGCTCCCTTCGTGGCCGTCGCGGATGCCGGCGTTAATGTCTAGTGGCAAACCGCGGGCACCTGCAAGGTGCGTCAGCGGTGAACGGTCGAGGTATTGTTGATCAACAGTTTGGCTCGTGCCGGGCGGACCGCCACATGAGTTGGCAATGTCATCATAGTAATGCTTATTGCCGCCGGCCCGTTTAGTTTCGTGGTACCATGCTTTCAAGTCCGAGATCGACGCCCACGCCGACACACCAGCCCAGATTTCCGGCCGCCGCCCTGCCATCAGTAGCGCCGTGTAACCACCGCCGGACACTCCGACTAGATAGATGCGCGAAGGATCGATGTGCGCCGATCGTTTCGCATATTCCACTGCGCTTACGATATCGTCGATCACGAGTTTCGAGCCCGTGGCTTCAGGCCGCTTGTTGGGTCCACGGAAATTCGGATGAATGTACGCCCAATGGTGCGCCACGCACCAAGCGGCACATGGCGCCTGATCATGCTCTTTGTAATCGCCCGACCAAGTGTGCAGGATCACGAGCAGAGGGACGGCTTCCGGCTGCGCAGGCGCGTAAAACATAGCCGGTTGCCGCGAACCGTCTGCGGCGCTCTGGTATTGAATGTCTCGTGGCCCGTTTTCGGCCGAGTATCCGATTACGGCGTAGAGAAGTGTCGTGGCCGCGACAATCGCCGGTTGTGTTAAGAATTGGTGTCTCATTGCAGTAACGGACTATCGGCCGCTCTCAATGCCTGTCCTGGCAATGCAACATTGCAAGACGTTCTTCGTTCCCCATGATATAACACATTGCGCGATAAGGTACATTCGTCCGGAAACAAGCCGACAAAAAGTTGGGGTCGCGATCAGAATGAGTAATTGGCATCGCCGGGTTCGGGCGAATGGTTTTGATATAATTGCAACCCAACAGAGGCTCTTCTGCTGGTCGACAATTGGAGAGTGTTCAATGCGCGTTCGCGTTACCGTGGTCATGATTTGGGTTGTAGTTTCTGCGGACGCCGTCGTACGAGCAGCGCCACCAGGGGAGCCGGATTTCGTGGTGGCGGCGATGCGGGTCCAACCAAAACAATGGGATAAGGCCCATAACTTCGAGTTGTTAGAGCATTATGCGAAGGACGCGGTCGCGCAGAAAGCCTCGCTGGTGGTGACCTGCGAGGGTTTTTTAGATGGCTACACGTCGAATCCAAAGTTTACCCCCGACCTCACCCGCGAGAGATTCTCCAATTTTGCTGAGCCGCTGGACGGTACTTGGCTCCGGCGTGTCGCCGATTTGGCTCGCCAGTTGAAGATCTATCTCTCCATCGGCTTCGCCGAACGAGATGGTGAAAAGACGCACAATTCGGTCGCGGTTTTCTCCCCTGCCGGCAAAATCGTGTTGCACTATTCGAAGACCCATTGCCTCGATGAACCGTTCAATACGCCAGGCAAGGAGTTTCCCGTCGCCAAGACTGATGTTGGTACGCTCGGCGCGCTAATTTGTTACGACCGCCGATTTCCGGAGGTGCCGCGAATTCTGGCGCTAAAGGGCGCTCGCGTCTTGCTGATTCCCGCATATGGAACCGACGGCGAGCGCAACGAAGCGTTGCTCCGAACGCGGGCCTGGGAAAACAGCGTGTGGGTCGTCTACGTCCGTCAGAATCAAGCGTTTGTAATCAATCCCAGCGGCAAAATTATCGCTCGCGACAAGGGCGAAGGTGATGAACTCGTCGTCGCACGCATCGACCTTGCCGGCGAGAAAGGCACCGGCGAGATCTACCATCGCCGCTCGCCGGAAATCTATCGCGAGTTGATTGAGTTACAAAAGCCTGCACAGCGATAGCCACTACTCCTCATACCATCCATTGTGCCGGAACCAGTGCCAGCTTCCGTAGGATCCGCTATGCGAATGTCGAATCCCATTCTTGGAATGTTTTTTTCACTGGCGATCGTTATAGGATCGAACGCCAAGCAACCAAATATCGTTCTCATTCTGGCCGACGACGTCGGCCGCGAGGTGCTCGGGTGTTACGGCGGTACCTCGTACTCGACCCCCAACATCGACAGGCTCGCGGCGGACGGCATTCGTTACCAGCACTCGTATACCATGCCCGTGTGTCATCCCACGCGGATTTGTTTGCTGACGGGGCAATATCCCTTTCGCCTCGGCCATCCGGAATGGGGTAGCTTCCCTCGCGAAGTAGAGACGCGAACGCTGCCTGCTGTGCTTAAACGGGCCGGCTACGCCACCGCCATCGCGGGTAAGTGGCAGCTTGCCATGTTAAAGGATGATCTTGAGCAGCCCCACCGCATGGGATTTGACGATTACTGCTTGTACGGCTGGCACGAAGGACCGTGGTACTATCAGCCCTATATATGGCAAAACGGCAAGCTGCGTGCCGACGCGCGCGATCGCTATGGTCCCGACGTGATGTGCGACTTTCTAATCGACTTCATGGAGCGGCACAAGGACGGCCCGTTCTTTGCGTACTACCCAATGTCGTTATGTCATGCAGAGACGAATGACCTCGACAAACCAGCGCCCTTTGGGCCCAAGGGGCGGTACGATAGCTACGCCGAGATGGTCGCGAAGATGGACGAGCGTGTCGGGCGAGTCGTTGCTGCGCTCGATCGGCTCGGTATGCGCGAATCTACGCTAATCGTGTACTTCTCCGATAACGGCACCGCGGAGCACAATCTAATCAGCGCGAAAGGCGACCATTACATCTATGAACATGTTGTTTCGAAATGGGGCGGCAAGGAAGTTCGAGGCGGTAAAGCAACGCTGACCGATTGGGGGACGCGAGTCCCGCTGATCATCAACTGGCCGGGAACCGTTGAGCCCGGCGAAGTTTGTGACGACTTGGTGGACGCCAGCGATTTTCTTCCCTCGTTGGCCGACGTGGCAGGTGCGAAACTTCCGGAGGTGCACCTTGATGGCCACTCGGTCGCCGCTCAATTACGCAATCATGCCGCCCCACGAAATTGGGTGTTTGCCGAGCATAAAGGCCACTGCTTTGTCAGAAACCAACGCTGGAAGCTCTACAACGACGGCCGATTCTACGACATGCAAGTCGATCTAGACGAGAAGCAGCCCCTTCAAACGGACGCACTTTCATCGGAAGCATTGGCCTCGTACCGCAAGCTTGAGGCGGCGCTTGATGGGCTTAATTACCGGCCGCTATCGAAATAGTTGAATCTCACGAAGTTGAGCTGTTTGAACATCCTGGCAAAAACGACTACGGTATGTGTCATTGTGCTTGGCCGATCGTACGTGGTTATCGCCGACAACGCCCGGCCAGGTTGCCGACGTAGTATAATAGGCGGCCGGTCGACCAGACTGCCTACCGTCGGGTCCGCGCATCCGGTGTGCGCTTCGACGCGGCGAAGGCAAGCCTCAAAGCTCTTGTTACTCTAGCCCATACCTTCTGCCATGCGAACCTTATACGGTGCCGCCGCGCAACCTAGGAAATGGTGTTTCTTACTTCTTGCAACCGCGGCGCTACCCAGCGTATTTACCGTGGTTTCCTCTGCCAGCGCCGCAGTGAAGCCCAAGCTGAACGTACTGTTTGTCGTTGTCGATGATTTGAACAACCATGTGGGTTGCTACGGAGACGACGATGTGAAAACTCCGTCGATCGATGAGTTGGCGAAGCGCGGCTTGCGGTTCGACCGGGCCTATTGCCAGAACCCGGTTTGCAATCCGTCGCGCGTATCGTTTCTCAGCGGCCTGCGATGCGGCCGGACCGGAGTCTATACGCTTATAACTCCGACCCGCGAGAATCTGGGCGACTGGATCATGCTGCCGGAATATTTCCGCAAGCACGGTTATTTCACGGTGATGGTTGGCAAAATCTATCACACAGGAGACGAACACGAGGACCCACGGTCGTGGGATGTCGAAATCCGCGAATTTGGCAAGCGACCGCCGGCGGATCAGGTAGTCAAGCGAGGCGATCCTGACGGCCCTGGCGATCATTCCATCGACTGGGAGTGGCTCAAGACGCCCGATGAAAAGACGCCCGACGGAGTCGTCGCTCGTACCGCCGTGAATTACTTGAAACAAGCTGCTAATGACAAGAAGCCATTCTTTCTCGGCGTCGGGTTCCGTCGTCCCCATCCTCCGTATGCGGCGCCGAAAAGTACTTCGAACTTTATCCGCCCGATTCTGTTAAGTTGGCCGAGCCGGCTCCGCCCGGCCATTACCAAACGATCTTGCCGGCTGCTATCAATTACCCGGCGCCAAAGAAGCCCATGTCCGAACAGGAGCAACGCGAGGTCGTTGCGGCCTACTGCGCGTGCACGACCTTTGTCGACGCACAAATTGGTGTCCTTCTCAAGGCTCTCGATCAATTGAAATTGTGGGACAATACGGTCATCGTTTTGATCGGTGACCATGGCTATCACCTGGGAGAGCACAACGGGCTGTGGCACAAGATGTCGCTGTTCGAAGAGTCCGCTCGCGCGCCGATGATCATCTACGCGCCCGGCATGAAGGCGGCCGGCAAAGGTTGCGAGCATCTCGTCGAGTTCATCGATATCTATCCAACGTTGGTGTCCCTATGCGGATTGCCGCACCGCGACGGACTCGACGGAATCGACTTGAGCCCGCAATTGAATGACCCGTCGCAGCCAACCAAAGGTGCGGCTTACACCGTGGTGTCGCGGAGCTTGGATCCGTCGATCAATAGCGAGAAGCGAATGGATTATCTGGGTCGGTCAGTCCGGACCGACCGCTGGCGATACACCGAGTGGGATGCCGGCAAGCGTGGAGTCGAGCTATACGATCACGCGCATGATCCACATGAATGGCACAATATGGCTACCGATCCAAAGTATGCCGACACCGTTCGCCAGTTACACAAACTGCTCGCCGCCGGAACGGGGGCATCCGTTCAATCTCAGTAATCGGCGAATCGTTATGCGCATCGGTCGCAATTTGAAGTACAGCGTTGATAAGCGCCCTCACGCGACGTAGGCTATAACCTTGCGGCTCGCATCTCAATCAGGTTGAGTCTGAATCTATCCCTCGTGTGCATGCGGAGTGCGAAATGGGTGTATCTCGACGTGAATTCCTAACAGGCGCTTGTGCCGCCGGTGCGGCGGGGATGCTGGCTGGACGCGGTGGCGCAACGGCGGCGGAAGCTCACGATTCTGATCCGTCGCCCGCGCTGGCCCAAAAGCACGACCCCTATAATTTCGGCCAGTTCGCGCCGTCCGACGCGTTCGAGAACGGTTCGAAACTCGCATATTATGGCAGCGAGAACGATTGGGGACCACGACAATTCACGGCTGAGTCAGCAGAGCAGCACTATAAGCGGCTTGGTCAGCGCCACATTTACCTGATTATGAATGGTCATGCTGATCAAGCTGTCCAATCATGTCGCGTGCACATCGCTAAAGATCCACACGACTTGGAATCGCTCTTCACACTGGCCGTTGCGCAATGCCAGCTTGGCGAAATTGATGACGCGCTTGCCACGATAAAGGAGGCAATCGATGCCGGCTTGCCCTTCGAGCGATTCCTGGCCGGGCCGCGCGACTCACTCGCGCCCCTGACGTCGTCGCCTGGCTTCCGCGATTATCTGGCAAAGCATCCAGTGTGCCTGATCCACGGACCAATGCTCGGCGCGATGACGGACCACAGCGTTCGAATCTGGGTTCGTACTGCCGACGAAAGTAAGGTGACGGTGCGCGTCTTCGAGAAGAAGGTTGGTGGGAACCCGGTCGCCACTTCGTCTGCCGACGCCTCCAGGCAAGCCGATTTCACCGCCGTCGTGTCCATCACGGGTCTGAAGCCCGATACGCCGTATTTCTACGATCTGGACATTGACGGCAGGCCGGTCGTGAACGACTCCCGATATCCTTTCCACACGTTTCCCATGGCGGGGGCTCCGATCAAGCTTCGCATCGTCCACGGCGGCTGCGCCGGCTACTACCCACAGAACGAACGCATGTGGGACACGATCGCGTCGTATCACCCCGCAGCGATGCTGCTCATGGGCGACAACGTCTACATCGATCTGCCCCAGGAGGCGGGTCCGTTGCACCGTTACTCCATGTACCAACGCCAATCGCGGCCGGAATTCCGTCGGCTAGTCTCTGCGACGCCAGTTTTCGCAATTTGGGACGATCACGACGTCGCTTTCGACGACATTTGGATGGGGCCTTATCGTGATAAACCGAGCTGGAAACCATCGATGTTTACCTTGTTCAAAGAGAATTGGAACAACCCGTCGTATGGGGACGGCAATTGGCCCGGTTGTTGGTTTAAGTTCTCAATCGGCAATGTCGAGTTCTTCATGCTCGATGGCCGCTATTATCGCACGAACCCATTTGCCGAGAAGTGCACCATGCTCGGGCCGATTCAGAAGGCATGGCTGCTAGACGGACTGAAAAAATCGCAAGCGACGTTCAAAATCATCGCATCTCCAGTCGCGTGGGAGGCTGGCGCGAAACCGGGTAGCCGCGATACGTGGGAGGGTTTCCCCGCGGAACGTGAGGAGATCTTTTCCACGATCGAAAAAAACGGCATCGATGGCGTCATCCTCCTATCGGCCGACCGTCATCGCAGCGACGCCTGGAAAATCCCCCGACCTAACGGCTACGCGCTTTACGATCTGATGAGCTCGCGGCTCACCAATACCGAGACGCACGAACTCATGCCGGGAGCGCTATTCGGCTACAACGCTAAATGTTCCTTTGGCCTGCTCAGTTTCGACACGGTGCGCGCCGATCCACAGGTCACGTACGACGTCGTCAATATCGACGGCGAAACCGTCAACTCGCTAACGATCCACAAAAGCGAACTGACGTTTCCAGCAAAGAAACACTAACGTCAGCGCTAAACATTCGCAGGAATGCCCCAATAGCCGCCGTCACGGTACTTGCGCTTGACCAGCGCGTTCGCTTCCAGGTCTCCGACGATCTTCTCGCTCGCCGGATCGAAATGAAGCGTTCGCTGCAGCCGCGTCGCGATATTGCCTAGATGGCAGGCCATTGCGGTGCGGACGGCAATGTCCACGTTCGCGTTGGGCACGTCGCCCGATTTAATGCAGTCCAACCAATTCTGATGGTTTTCAGACACTTTGCTTTCTGGTATGCCGTCGAGCTTGACATTCATCGGCTGATTCCGCTCGCCGCGGACCTCGAACTTGCCCCGTTTGCTGATGAACATCTTGCCCTTCGTCCCGAAATACTCGGCGCCGCTGTCCACGTTGTACGGATAGGTCGTCGACCATAGCCGTTGTTCGTAGACAAACATCCGCCGGCTGCCAAACTTGCCGTCGCCGGCAAATTCAAAGGTGACTTGTTGCGTATCGGGAAATTGCTGGTCGTCGTCAAAGAAGTACTTGCCGCCGGCAGCGGAGACCAGCGTCGGGTGAGATTCGACGCCTAGCCCCCACAATCCATAGTCGAATTCGTGAATGCCGTCGTTGCCCAAATCACCGCAACCAAAGTTGTACCACCAGTGCCAGTTGTAATGGAATCGATTCGCCTGGAATGGCATCCATTCCGCTGGCCCAACCCAAGTGTCGTAATTCACATTCGAGGGCGGCGCTCAGGATGCAGGTGGCCGATATTTTTCCGCAGCTGCCAGTTCCACGCTTTGGATTGCAGTACGTCGCCAATTACGCCCTCACGCAGCATCGCCATCGCCTGCCTTATCGACGGGCTGGAACGAGCTTGTGTGCCATGCGCAACGACTTTACCTGTCTTATGCGCCTTTTCACGCAGAAGTTGCCCTTCGCGAATGTTGTGGCAGCACGGTTTCTCGACGTACACGTTTTTGCCCGCGTCCATCGCCATGAGCGCCACGGGGGTGTGCCAATGGTCGGGCGTGGCGATCGTGACGCCGTCGATGGATTCGTCATCCAGAATCCGGCGGAAGTCGCCCTGTGGTTTGGCGCCACCCGAGAGCTTCACGCCATCGGCCAATCGTGCCTCGTCGATATCACACACGTATACGATTTCCGCATCCTTGAGCGTGGTAAGCGACTTCAAATGGGCCGTCCCCTGGTTGCCGCATCCAATTACGCCGACGCGAACCCGCTCCGACGCTGCAGCCGCACGGCTTCGCGTGGGCGCCAGCAGCGTGGCGGCCGTGATACCCAGTGTGGTGTCCTTTAGAAACCGGCGTCTCGTGGATGGTGACATAGTATACTCCTGGTCCGCGAACTAAGTCGTGTGTGGATGACCGAATCCAATTGTTGTACTTAAAACCACGCGCATTTCAAAAGCACCGAGCCAAGTAATCCCGAATACGCCCGGTGGCCGCGGTTTGTCCGCATCTGACGAATTGTAAATAGTAGCTCCAGCCGGATCAAACAGGTATAAAGCAGCGGAGAAGCTGCGAATGCATCGAAACGGTGATGCAGTGCAAAAGGTACAACGGCTCGATTCCCTGCGCCGCCCCGCTCTTCTGCTTACTGCGTTTCCTCACTGCCATGATCGCCATAATCAAATTGATCCGGATACAACGATATGCGATTGCGGCCACCGGCCTTTCTCTCGTGACGTATTGCCACGGTGGGCGCAAACGCTCGCCCCAGTCCGCAGTGTGGATCTCCAGCCGTTAGCCGCAGAGGTCGAGCGCGTCACGCAAGCAATGTTTCTCACCGGCTCACCGCTCGCGAAGGAACAACAGGCGGGCCTGCAGGCGGCAGCCCAGTTGAAAGATCCGGCAGCCGCCGTGGACAGGATCCAGCAAATTCTCGACCCGCTGTGCTTGGTAGAAGTGGACATCAATCCGGAGAGCCGCGTCAAGGTGCAGGCTGGTCCCGCGCCAAAAAAGCTTATCGAGCAGGGCTGGCGCATGTTCCTCGTCAAAATCCATAACCAGGCGGGCGTCACGGCCGCGCTACACTGCACGAGTCCTAATGCCGCGGCGCTGCATGATTCCAACAATTCTCCTGAGCCGCCACAGAAAATCACCGCGAGTGACATTGTTCAACGGTGGCTGGACATCGACATGTACCAACAGCAGCCGCTTGCAGAGCGCCTGTCCGGTTTGGAACTGGAATACGGCATCATCGAACTGTTCAGCCGTGACCGCGGCCAGCGCGAGGCCAAGCTGTCATTCGACGTTGGGCAGGGCACGCAGGACTTGGAGTTTCGCAACGAAGTAAACCTGTTGTTCGATTGCGAGCCCTGCGCCCATTTGAAACTACAAATACTCGACGACGATGGTACGCCGACTACTGGCCAATTCACGTTCCGCGATACGCGAGGCCGCGTTTACCCTGCCCGAGCGCGCCGACTTGCGCCGGACTTCTTCTTTCACGACCAGATCTATCGTCACGACGGCGAGGAGCTGTTGCTGCCGGCCGGTGAGTACCACGTGACTTACACGCGTGGCCCGGAGTACCGCCTGCTCGAGCGCGACATCGAAGTGCCCGAAGCTCCTTTCGATAAACAACACACGGAATCGTTCCGCATGCGCCGCTGGATCAACTTGTGCAACTCGGTTGGTTTTCCGGCGATCACCACGTGCACGCCGCCGGCTGTGCTCACTACTCTTCACCCACACAGGGTGTTCGACCGGCCGACATGATGCGGCAGATCACCGGCGAGGACCTCGACGTTGGATGCGTCCTCACATGGGGGCCGTGCTGGTACTATCAGAAGCAATTCTTCGATGGGCGAGTGAACTCGCTCTCTACGCCCCGCAACTTGATGCGCTACGACGTCGAAGTTTCCGGCTTTCCAAGTTCACACGCCGGCCATGTCGTTCTCCTGCGTCTCAAAGAGGACGACTTTCCGGGCACCAAACGCATTGAAGACTGGCCCAGTTGGGACCTGCCGATTCTCGAGTGGGGCAAGAAGCAGGGCGCGGTTGTGGGCTTCGCGCACAGCGGGTTCGGACTGGCGGTGCATGATGAGAAGATTCCCTCTTACGAGGTGCCCGCATTCGACGGCATCGGCGCGAATGAGTACATCGTCGATGTTACGCACGGCGCCTGCGATTTCATCTCAACCGTCGATACGCCCGCCGTTTGGGAATTGAACATCTGGTACCACACCTTGAACTGCGGATTCACGACACGGATCAGCGGGGAGACCGACTTCCCATGCATTTCGGGCGAACGGGTGGGGCGCGGCCGCGTGTACGTCAAATTGCCCAAAGACCAGCCGCTCAATTTCGACCGCTGGGTGGACGGAATTCGTGACGGGCGAAGTTATTGCTGCGACGGCCGCGCGCATCTAGTGGACTTCGAAATCAATGGTTTAGGCGTCGGCGAACCCGGCGACGGCGGACGCGCCAGCTTCTTGGCGTCGAAAGCCGGTGAATCGCTCAAAATCAAGTGCAAGGCTGCCGGATTGCTGGAAGCCGCGCCGACGCCGGGAGATATTTTGGAGCGAAACCTGGCCAAACAGCCTTATTGGCACATTGAACGCGCCAGAGCAAAGGGGACGCGGCAGGTTGCGGTGGAACTAATTGTCAATGGTCAGCCGGTGGACAAGAAACGAATCGAGGCGGATGGTCGAATCGAAGACGTGGAGTTTCAATACACGCCCCAGCGGTCGAGTTGGATCGCTTTGCGAATCTTCCCCGCCGCGCACACCAACCCAATCTTTGTCGAGATAGACGGTAAGCCGATTCGCGCGAGCAAACGCAGTGCTCAGTGGTGTATGGACGCCGTCGATCGCTGTTGGAAGTCGAAATCGCCGCAAATCCGCGATGCAGAAAAGGCGGCTGCTGAGGCGGCGTACCATCATGCCAAAGCTGTATATCGTCGAATCTTCGATGAGGCGCATAATGACGCCACGTAAGTCGCCGCAGCTTGCCGACTCGTTGAGCAAGGCGACGAATATGTCGATCCAGATTCTGTGGTTTTTCACTGGTCTGCTGTTGGTATCGGCGGCCAACCCGACATGTGCGTCGGCCGAAGTTCCGACGAAGCAGCAAAATGATCTGATGACTCTACTGGCGCGGCCCGTGCTCGATAAGGGGCAATCGCTCGACGAGGCACAAAAGTTCTGCGACCGTCGCATCGCGGTGATGCCGCACTTTACCTCTTGGAGTGCCTGGCAACATGAAGCGGAGCGGATCCGGCGAAATCTGCTCGATAACGTCGTCTTCCGCGGCGTCCCCGCGGCGTGGCGCGATGAATCGCGCCGCGTCGAGTGGTTGGACACGATTTCCGCCGGGCCGGGGTACCACATCAAGAAGGTTCGCTACGAGGCGCTCCCCGGCCTGTGGATTCCAGCTTTGCTTTATGAGCCGGAGCAAATGAACGGCCGCGTGCCGGTCGTGCTGAACGTGAATGGTCACGAAAAAAAAGGCAAAGTGGAGCCCTACAAACAAGTGCGATGCATCAATGAGGCCAAACGCGGCATGTTGGCGCTAAACGTGGAATGGCTCGGCATGGGGCAGTTGCAGGGCAATGGATTCGCGCACAAACGCATGAATCAACTCGACCTATGCGGTACGAGCGGATTGGCAGTGTTCTACCTGGTGATGGAGCGGGCACTCGATCTGCTGCTTGATCATCCACACGCTGACGTTGAACGGGTGGCGATGACAGGCCTATCGGGCGGTGGTTGGCAGACGATTCTTTTGAGTGCGCTCGATCATCGCGTGTCGCTAGCCAATCCCGTCGCCGGATATTCGAGCTTCAAAACGCGCGTCGCGTTTTTTTCCGACCTGGGCGATTCTGAGCAAACCCCGACCGACCTGGCTATGCTGGCAGATTATACTCACCTGACTGCGATGCGTGCGCCGCGCCCAACGCTGTTGACCTACAACGCGAAAGACAATTGCTGCTTTACCGCGGCCCACGTGCTACCAACGTTGCGTGACGCTGCGCTACCGATCTTTGAGTTGGCCGGCGTGGGGAAGAGACTGCGCTGGCACGTCAACCAAGATCCAGGAACACACAACTTCGAGCGAGAGAATCGCGAAGTGCTGTACAAGATGCTAGGCGATTATTTTTACGCCGGCGACGCCTCGTATGATGCGAGCGAAATCGAGTCGCAGCGCGAAGTGAAATCGGCCGATGAACTCAACGTGCCGTTGCCGGCAAACAATCTCGATTTCCATAAACTGGCCGTGACATTGGCGGCCGGTCTGCCCTGTCACAAGCTGCACTCCCCGTTGAATGCTAATCTGGAGGGCGCACGGCTGAAGCCGACCGCCGAGAGCGTGAGCCGTATCGCCCGGCTCACGAACTACAGGCCGACTGCCAAGATGATCGGCGAGTCAACCGCGAGCGACACCAAGGCGCGGTACTGGCGCGTCAGACTGGGTAATGACTGGACTGTTCCCGTTGTTGAACTTTGGCGCGGTACACCGCAGGGGACGGCATGTGTCGCGGCCGATGGCGGTAGGACGGCCGCCGTCGAACAAATCCAGACCCTGCTAGATGAAAAACTACGCGTGCTCGCTGTCGACCCCTTTTACCTGGGAGAGTCGAAGCTCGATGATCGTGGCTACTTATTCGCGCTGTTTGTAGCATCAGTCGGCGCCCGGCCACTTGGTGTGCAAGCTGACCAATTACAGGCGGTCACGAAGTGGGCTGGGACACAGTTTAGGGAACCGGTTAAACGACAGGTCATGATCGGTCCACGGATTTCGCTCGCGGCGCTTGTCGCCGCGGCGACTGGCGACGAGGACGAATGCCCACAACAGCTCGTGCTCCGCGGCTCGTTGGGTAGTCTGCGCGAGATCGTCGAGAACGATTGGTCGCTCGACAAGTATCCCGAATTATTTTGCTTCGGTCTCTTCCAGCACTGCGATATTGACGACTTAGTCGAATTGGCAAAGCCACGAACGGCTGTTCGCAGGTAGGCATTAAAACCTATTTGGTGTCTCAGGAGTGCTAAACTATGCGGCGATGCTTTCTTCTGGCCACACTGCTGACTCTCGCCGCGCCGTCGTTGTTTTCCGATGCCGGCCGGGCGGAGCCCGCGGCAGTTCCGCCGCGAATATCGGCGGACTTGCGCGTCGCCGTCGTTCAAATGCGGTCCAGTCGCGACATAGCGAGGAACATCCACAAGATTGTAGGAAATCTTTCCCGCTGTGCGAACGACGGCGTCCGGGTCGTCGTGTTCCCAGAATGTGCGCTCACCGGCTATTTTGACGACGCCTATATGAAAGCCCTTTCTGTCGAGCAATTGGCGGACGCCGAACGAAAAGTGGCGAAGGCCTGCCGCGCGAACCAGATTTACGCGATTGTCGGCACGGTGTATCGCGAGGGTGACCGTCTCTACGACTCGGCCGTGGTTATTTCTCCAGATGGCGAGATCCGTGCACGCTACTGCAAGCTTCAATTAGCCGAGTCGTGGGCAACGGCGGGTGAGCAGCTATCGGTCTTCAGAATCGACGAAGTGCGGGCGTCCATTATCATTTGCCACGACGAGCGTTATCCCGAGCTCGTCCGGCTACCTGTGCTCGCGGGGGCGCGGGTAATATTCTATCTTTCGCACGAGTCGGGGCTTGCCAATGAGTCGAAGCTCGTCCCCTATCGCGCAGATTCAGGCCCGAGCGGTCGAAAACACGGTGTACGTCGCCCAGGCCAATGCTCCTGCAAATTCGGATGCAACGGGCTCGCACGGACAGAGTCGGCTGATCGCTCCGGACGGCAACCTGATTAAGGAAGCCTCCTTGTTCGGCGAAGACGTCGTGGCGGCCACACTTGAAATGGACCGCGCGACGGGGCATCTAGCGCAGCAGAGCTTAGACCGAGGTCCATTCACTGACTGGTGGCGCAGCGGCGTCGCACGAGTCCGCGTGATCGGCAAATGAACCGTATCTAGCTCGCGCTACCAACGATCAAATAGGCATCACAACGATGTTTCGGGCAGCCTGCGCCGCTGAGCTGGACCTGGCGGCGCCCGCTGCAATGAGGACAGTCTCGCGATGACCGTAATACAGGAAAATGCCGAGTATCAAGGCATACGCGTGACATTCACAGCCTGTTTCTCCCACCTGAGCGCACGGATCTTCCAGCTATTCGCAGTCAGTGTTTGGCCTCTGTTGCCGAAAGGTAGACTCGAAGAATTACAAGTTATGAACAATCTCTCGATAAGGATGTCGATGTACGTGGCAATCTTGAAACGAGTAAATATCCCCGAGTGGATTCGAACCACTAACCTTCGGCTTCGGAGGCCGACACTCTATCCAGTTGAGCTACGGGGACCCTTAACGCAAAGACTACTATCGGCTTAAGGCGGCAACAGCCCGCCGGTCAGTCATCCAATCATAAATTAATCGGAAGTAATTCGCCAAGGGCGTGCAGTCATACTTCTTTAGGAGTGGCATTATCTCTTACTCTTGCTGGCAGCCGGCAAACTCATTAGAGCAACTAGTCTACGAGAAGGTAACAGTCCCATTTTGCTCCGCGGACTTCGCAAAATTGGGACAGCCCCAGACCATTTTGTTACCCGCTCTTAGCCCTATCTGGCTGGGCCGATCGGCAATTTGTATTTTTTACGAATCGCTTCTCGGTCGAAATTCGTCGGTGGTTCTTCGTCGTGATTCGCTTCCATGTCTGACATTGTCTTTGGTTGATCGCGGACACCTTCAGGGGGCACTTCGACTTTCGCACACCACACGATCGCGTTGAGCACTAATTTGCGAAAATTTGGATTAGCCCAATTCCAGTGCGTGTGACCACCGGTGAATCCAAAGCCCCGCCCACCATCCTCGCGTTCCACAGCCCATGCCATATGCTGAACTTCTCCGCGCCAATCGCGGCTCGAACGGCTGGATTTCCGGCGTGGGGATCGTTGGGCCGAGATAGCGTTTCTGGAGGTGGCAGCGCGGTGAGGATTGGCGTCACACCGCGCATGCCATCGCGAAACCGCATGTGATAGTACCATTCGTCGCTGATCTCGAATGGCTTGACGCCTCTGGTGATCGGATGATCCGGGAGGCTAGAGAATCTGGCCGTCCAATACGGGTTGACGGACCAATTGGTTTCAAAATAGCCGCCAATCCAATCCAAGAGCTTTTCGGCTGCTGGGCCCTTTGGCACCTCGACCGCGTAATGCAGACAGACGACACCAACCCCTTTTTTTGCCATCGCGTCCATCTCCGCAAGATGCGCATTAACCATGTGGCCTGGGCCCCCGTCCCCATACATGACCACGCAGTCTATGCCCTCAAACACTTTGGCATTTCGAGGCCAATCATAGTGATAGACTTGGGACTCAAGGGGCAGATTGCTCTCGTTGAGCGACTTCGACAACAGCATGCTGCCAGCCAGATGATCATGAGCGCCGTAACCGTGACTTGGCTTTCCGGCCAGGAACAAGACCTTCCGTTTGACATTAAGCTTGTCTGAAGCTGAAAGGCATGGGGTCGCGATGAAGACCATCACCAACGAACATACGAGCGAGAAGCTAAGTGGTTTCATCGGAATCATTTCCTTGTTGATAAGTGCAAAAAACGATCATGCGAGCCCGGCGAATGAAGTAAAGTTACCAGCGCTTCAGCGACGCCCTTGCTGCGTATGGGTCATCATCAGCTGAGCATCTGCTTATGCTGCTTGGCGATTATCCGATACCATTCGCACACTCCGGTCCCAAGTCACCCCGGTTTGATATTGTAATCGAGCGCTGGCGGATGCGGACCAGCCGCGTGTAGCTACTCACTTATCTACTCGTAGCGCAATGCCTCAATGGGGTCTAGCCGTGAGGCTTTCCAGGCTGGGTAGTAACCGAAGACAACTCCGACGACCGCCGATACGGTTACCGCCAGTACCACGGCGGGCATAGATGGTTCCACGGGCCAGGGCAGCACGCAATGCACAAGGAATGATCCTTTGCGGCCGAGCAGAATTCCAAACGCGCCGCCGCCCCTACGAGTTACCCCATATTATGTAACGTCAGGCCCCACCAGAAAGTTCTGCCGCCGCCGAATGCTGGTTCAAATTGCTTAGATTTCAGGGGACCAGAACGGCCCTCTCATCTTGGCATTAACCTGGCGGCCAAGTCATTTGTCGGCCGCCGAGAAGATGAAAGTGCAAATGATCAACGGACTGGCCGCCATCCCGGCCGCAATTAACCACGACACGATAACCTCTGTCGAGCTTGAGTTGTTTCGCCAAGTCGCGAATTACAAGCCAGATATGGGCGATCAAACCTGCATCGTTGTCGTTGAGCGCCGCTATGGATGCGATGGGCTGCTTCGGAATTACAAGCACGTGAATCGGCGCTTGTGCCGCGACATCATGAAATGCCAGGCATCGATCGTCCTCGTAAACGATTTTTGCGGGGATCTCTTTGTCGATAATTCGCTGAAAAGTTGTCTTTTCGGCCATGAGGGTTAACGCCGCGTTTTGGAAGCTTAATCACCAAGTTTACGAATTCGGCGAAGTCGGTCGAGAACCATCTGCCTTGCGTGCGAGCTGATCGAGAGGGATTGCCTCTTCCCTCACAAGGATGGGGATTCCATCCATGATCGGGTAAACTAAGTCACCTGCGGAATTCGTCAAACCGGCGTCGAGCATTTGTTTAACAAGCCGCCCTGCCCGATTGTGCAATTGGCAGCGTCGAATGACGTTATTGATTTCGGCGACAAGCGCGTCGTTTGCGGGCGCCAGGGCGGAGCCGTCGTCTGGACAGCATAAAATAGCCAATACTTCGGGCTGCAACATGGGACAATTCCTCGTCTGCCGGCACGGCCGCCGCCAGTTGGGTTCCTGGTGCAACCATGCGACGATTCCCGACCTCCGCCACGTAAGCGTCACGGATTTCACCCGGAATTTCAAGGGGCAGGTCCGCGGCAACATCAAATCCGGCAAAAACACGCTAGCAACTTTTCAACAGTTGATGATCCCATTGCAGGCAAGCCGATATTTACGAAGAGTGATGCTGGGCTGACCGTCCGCGTTCGACGTGCGGGATTCCCTTGTGACAAACGGTGGCAAACTGAGCCCGGAGGGACCGGACAAATGAAGAGAACCCTGATTGCACTCGCCTGGTTGACAACCGCTGCGATTGGTGCCGCAGCAAATGGCCAGCCAACTACGACCTACGAGGACGGCCCGGATGGAGTGCGTTATCGCGTCACTCACCAGGTCATTCAGCGGTCGATTCCACAAACAGAGTATCAGTCGCGTGAACAGAAGGTTTACCGGCCACAGATCACCACTGAGTATCAATCTTATCAGCAAACCTATTATACGCCGGTGACTGAGTATCAGTGGGTTCCTCGATTGAAAAACTGGTGGAACCCTTTCGCGGACGCGTACTGGACTCACGAGCTGACGCCGGTGACACACTGGGAAGCCCGCCCCGCCACGGTGCAAATTCCAATAGCACGCACGAACTGGATCGAAGAGACGCACACGACCCAGGTACCGGTTACCACGTACCGTACGGTGCCAGAGGAATACACGCAGAAAGTGGTGGAAAGCGTCGCGCCGCCAACACCGGGCGCCGCTCCGACGAATTCTGCCGCTACGAGCGTGGCCAGCCGGCCGCCGATTGGCGGCCAACAACTTCAGAGTGATCCGCCGCGCTCACAGAGCCCATGGGCGACAGCTCCAAGCGGCGACGGCTATCGTCGCTAATGCATTGCCAGCGCTACCATGCGCCTTCAATTTGTCGTCGTTCGCCGGCGTCGTCTGCGTGATGTATTAACGGCCGACCATTCTTTCGTTAGCGTCTCAAAAACCTCTGGCGTCTCGTAGCGCACGACGCCCTTGGTTTCCGGCATCGGCCCAATGAGTCCGCGAAACACGGGCATGCCGCGCAAACTAAGGTCCGTGCTGCAGTCATCGATGCCGATTTGCGTGTGCATCTTCAGCACGGAATCATGTTTTTCATAGTCCTTGGTGCGCAGTTCGCCATTGCTGCCGCGCGTAACGATACGGATCGTGGGATTCATGGGAGGGATTGCTCGAGGATGGGGAGGGGAATCGCGGGCACGGGGATAACCCGCGGATACTTTTTGTCGACATTACATTGCCGGCCGGACACAGCCGTTCTGCGGCCGCACGAAGCCGGATACTATCTGCTATCGGCGCGGATTGCCGACGATTGCGACGCGTTCGACTCGCCTGTGTTTTCGAGGCGTAGTTCCGTAAATCGTCATATTCGCTGCCATGCCGCAATCCGGCAGGAACAGGGCCGCGTTTGCCGTGCCCGGACGCGCTTGACGTGTCTAAACCTACGAGATCAGCGCGTGGCATACTCGTTACAACGTTTTATGCGCCGGTTCCGTTTAGCATCGACGATCCATTTCAGGCGTCCCACACGCTGGAAACCAAATAATTCGAACTACCCGCCTATCTTGCCGCAATGCGATGGTTCGTATTTAATTGGGTACGCCGCCCGGAGGGTAAGCGAATTGGCCAGCAGCCTGACTCGAAATGATTAGACACGGGCGGCATCGGTTCCTGATGGGTTCCGAATGCCGCTTTTTTTGGTATCCGCTGAATGCGGGAATAGTCGAGAATGGCCAGTTCGCGCTGTGTTTAGGTAACAGTGTGAGTAACACCTGGTCGCGGTGTATTGTGATACCGCACAGGAATCAATAGGCATAGGGCAGCACCTATACTGAGGATTACACCCGCAGACGGTTCGGGGATTGGTTCAAACTCCACAACGTAACCAAAGAGGTAGCCGTCAATCGTCTCAGGTCCCGACCCATCATTCCATTCTCCCACCGGACTGTAGTACATAAGACCATAATCCTCCCCGTTTGGTTTTCCTGCATCAATTTGGTTGTTCGGTTCACCTGCTGCCCAATTTGTAAATGCTGTCTGAACAGGGTTTACGAAGTTATCGGGGTCTTGCCATATGCCGGGCGTGGCGTCAATCCACCGCCACTCGCCTTCAACCAATTCGTCGGTGAATCCAATCCACGCTGACGCTTGCAAGAACGTCCTGGCTACGAAGGAATTTTCCGCCTGATCTGAAATGGTAACGAGATGCCCACTCCCAAAGCCAAGCGGAGGTGTTGCGCTTTCTGCTGCCGCTTTCGCAGGCCCCCACCCAATCGGGACTTCGTTGGTGTTGACATAATCATAGGCATGATTGTTTCCCGGCCAAACGACAATTGTTCCTGAGCAAATATTGACACAGCTTAGGACAATGGCGAGGCCCGCAATGAGTTTCATTAGACGATTCTCCTATGCGAAATTAGAACAGCAACTAAAAGCGGATGCGATGATCGTCCTTCGTCATTCGCTCTTGTTGAGTTCCGACCCGAGCCCAGAGACACCAACGAGTATACAGTCGCAGCAAGCTGGTTCAATGGATACGATGACGAAATTCCTCTTTCTAGCGATGCGGGGGCGGATGGCATATTTACCGCCCCTGGGCGGCATCACTTTCCCAAATTGCTGCGTGATATTTTCGAGGGGGGCGGCGGCGTGAGTTTCGCGCAGGAATAGGCGGGGAATCTGTGGGGCATGGTGGCCCACCCCCTAGATGGGTTTCCCCGGATTTAGCCATGAGGCCGCAGGGGGCCGCGTGTGTGCGTGTAGGTGTGCTATGTGTGTGCGCTCGTGGTCGATCGACCGGAGCAGCAGCAGCAGCAGCAGCAGCAGCAGCAGCCACACGCCCTTACACGCCACACAGCCGGCCAGACTCCGGCCAGTATGCGGCGAGAGCGATGGTCGCGCATTGACCAGTGCGCTTCTCAAAACTGCCCCCTGGAAACAGACGACCGTCTATTTCCAAAATCTTTGGTTCAGCTCGTTGACTTATCTGCCGAGTGACTCATAATACAGGCAGTGGAAGACAACCCCGAATTGGAGGATGAGCAATGGGACACCGCGTTATAAATTACTGCCGCGTGAGCTCTGAGGAACAGGCAGACCATGGAATAAGCCTAGAGGCGCAGGCGGCCAAGCTGGCGAACTATGCCGCGCTTTTCGATTTGGAGGTTGTGGCGGCGATTGAGGATGCTGGCGAGAGCGCCAAGAGCCTCAGTAGGCCGGGAATACAGCAAGCGCTGGCGATGTTGCGACGGGGCGAAGCAGACGGGATAGCTGTGTGCAAGCTGGACAGACTGACCAGAAACGTCGGAGACTGGCAGCACCTTGTATCGACTTACTTCTCAGAGCGCGCGGGCAAGCAGCTATGGAGCGTACAGGACCACATAGACACGACGTGCGCGATGGGCAGACTGATCGTCAATCTAACTGTGTCGATAAGTGCTTGGGAACGAGAAGTCTGCGGCGAGCGAACCCGAGATGCGCTCCAGCATAAGATCAGCAAGGGCGAGCGCTGTGGAAAGATACGATATGGGTACATCGTGGGCACCGACCGGAAGACACTTGTACCGGATGCCTCAGAGCAGCAGTCTATCGGGCTCATGCGTCAGCTACGGTCGCAGGGGATGACGTACCGGCGGATTGCCGCCGAGCTAACCAGCCAACATATACCTGCCAAGCAGGCGGCAGCGTGGTCCCATGCGACTGTGCGCCAGATACTAAACCGGAAGGAACTACAGGCGGCATAACATGGCTAAGAGATTGGACATTACTGAACAACTGCGGCGAGCGATAGAAGAGTCACCCGAGACATACTATCGCATCGCAAAAGAGTCTGGCGTTAACTGGTCGGTGATCGATAGATTCGTTCACGAAGAGCGCGATATTAGACTCGACACGGCCGCCAAGTTGGCGAGTTATCTGCGCCTGCACCTAGCACCACTCTGAGTGCGGGGTCGCGCCAAACACTCTACGAGTGCAGCCAGTGGCGCGGCCTATATCTTAACTTGCGGCGCGGGGCATGGTCGATGTGCGAAAGCGCCTATGCTACCCTCTCACACGCGCAACCCACACGCACCTTCCACAGATTCCCGATATTCGGGGTCGAAATTCACTGGCGTATAGGCCCCCTCAGTCAACCGGCATATAGCCCCACTGCCAAACGGCATATAGCCCCCCACTGCCAATTGACCTATAGCCCCCCGCTGCCAAACGGCATATATGCCCACTGGCTGCCACTACCACGCATGATGCTGGCCGCGCACTATACACCCCCCTTGCGCGCTGGGGTCGCTGCGCGGGGCCGCGGGATGACGAGTGCGACCATGTTGGCGGAGAGTGTGGGAATCTGCGCTGCTGCTGCTGCTGCTGATTGTCAGCGAACACGCGCAAATTGCCGACGATTGGTAGTGTTCCAAGAAAAATCGAAAAATGGCAGACTAACATAAGTCAACAAAAAATAAAAACACCAAAGGGGGAAAATGAATGTCAAAGACACTCAACGACTTGATGGCGACCATACACGCGGAGGATGACTGTCTTACCCCCAAGAACTCGCGGGCAAGTGGCAGGTTTGCCGCGCGAGCCTCAAAGCTATGGAGGCGCGCGGCCTTCCACACATCCGCCTGGGTCCGCGAACGGTGCGCTACCCGTGGAGAGCCTGCTCTGCATGGGCAGTGTCGCACGACTTGCCGGCCTGATCGACCGACCGGCCGCACTTGCGGCGGCGGTGTTACTTACTACTCATTTTTTTCAGAGGGGGTTTCCCAAAATGACTATTGAATATAACGGCGCAGGCCACGGCGTCAGTCGGCGGCAAACGCCAGACTATGTTTCGCTCTTGGATATCGCTGCATCGCAGGTTCCGCCCTGGACCTCCGACGAATTGGACCATGTTCTCAAATTGCGCAAGCTGCAGCCGGTCGTGCTGGACGGCGAGCGCAAAGTTGCGTCGTGGCACTTACAGGCCAAGTTGCCGGCTGCGGTCGCTGCAATAATTGATTACAGGATGACAAAGAACCGACCAGTGCAAGGTCCGCGGAGTTTGGGCAGCGGATACAAGGATTTACATTTTGCTGCGGCGCACACCGGCTTGTCTGAGGCTGGCGTGATCGACGCCGCGCAACAGGCCGACGCCATCGCAATCGATCCGGCGACGGGCGAGAAAAAAGTCGATTGGGGCAGATTCGATCGGGCCTGGCGCAACCGCGAATTTCGCAGTGCTGTGACGCGCGCGGATAAGAACCGAGTTGCGCAGCAGTCCGCCGATAGGGTCCAAGCAGCGGCCAAAGAGCAAACCGACGATCAAATACTCGCCGATGCCCGCGCCGTAGAGGATGCACGCTGCGCCGCGGCACTTGAGAATGCGCGCGCACAGCAGCGGGCCGCGGCGCAGCAACGGTACGGACACGCCTGAACCACTGTCGGGCGGCCGGCTGGTTGCTGCGTGATCTGCGGTAGCCAGCCGGTTGCTTTTTCTAATCAATTACATTCCTAACTACAAAAGAGACGACAGTGGCAACAGCATCAACAAATATATATCTCGCGGAGGCACTTCGCCTCGCAAAGCTGGGTCTAAGAATCGTTCCGAACTACGGACTGACTCCGCCGCAAAATCACTGCTCATGTAGTCTTGGCGCCGAGTGCGGAAGTGCTGGCAAACATCCTTGGTTAATAAATTGGCCGACAGAGGCCACAACTGATTGGCGGACGATCCGCGGATGGTGGAAAGGTAAGTACAACCAGAGCAATGTAGGTATCGCGACTGGTCGCGGGCTGGTCGTGATCGACATTGATAACTGGGGTGGAAAGACTGGCTCCCAAACACTGAGACAATTAGAGGAGCAGTACGGCGAGCTGCCGAAACTGTGGACCGTGCGAAGTGGATCGGGACACGGGCACCACTACTATTTTTCGGTCCCAGGCGGAATCGAGATACCGTCATGCGACACGTGGGAGAAAGAAGGACTCGAAATTAAAGGCGCAGGCGCACAGGTCGTTAGTTCGCCTTCTCTGCACAACAGTTTGTATCGGTATGCCTGGCTGTCTCAGGTCGGCAAACGAGCGCCATTGCTGCCTGACAGGTGGATTGACGCTTTCAAATGTGGTGAGAAGTCAAACGGATCTAGTTCTAGTTCCGATCCCGCAGCAGCAGAATCAACCGCACAAAAACATCACCCCCAGATAGACCCGATAGTACAGATACTAGTGTCTGGTCTATCGGGTCTATCTGGGGGTACTTCCACCACTGCCCGTGACCAAATGTTGACGGCCTTGCAATCCACGATCCCGAAACGAAAGGGCGAACGCAACAACATGATGATCGACCTCTCACATCGCCTGAACAGAATCATGGAGGTCAAAGACAAGGATGCAGAGTGGTTTGAGCCAGCGATCCGCGCTTGGTTGAAAGCCGCAGAAGGTTACATCGGATCCCGCGACTTCCCCCAAACGATGAAAAAATGGACGTACATGTGGGGAATTTGGCTCAAAGATTACCTATGTGAAACTCCGCTGATTCGCGCCCGCGAACACATGGCGACATCGCCCGATCCGCCACTTCCCAAGAATGGTTATCGATCGCGGAAAGCACGTGAGTTAGTCAAGCTGTGTGCATCGATGCAGGCGACTACCCTCGAACCAAACGGCATATGGTGGATCTCTACGCGAGACGCAGCACGGGAAATTGGCGACGATCCGGGGGAAGGCCGCAAACTAGTGAGCGGCATTTTCCGACAGATGGTTAAAGACGGGATCCTCATTCGCATCTGCCCCAGTTGTTTCGCGGAAAACTCGTTCGTCACAGAGAAGGCGCAAGTCGTCACTGACGACGGCAAAACTAAGTACGTCAGTCGGCCGCGCTGCACAGCTTGCGGTGAGGCTCTTGCGGACGGCCGTACATCGTACAGGTACCGCTACATCGGTTACACACCCAACACACCCGCCACACCCGCCGACACGGCCGCATCGGCCGCGTGATGGGGGGAACATTACAACGAACATTAGTACAGCGCACCGGCTCGCACCGAGCGATTTGGCTGCGCACGGTGGCGATGCAACTGAGTCGAAAGCATCGCTGACCACGGGCCGGCGCGTTTTTAATTCAACATCAAACTTGGGGGGCAAACATGAGCACTACACATTCTTCCATAATTCGCAAATTAAGAAACGCACAGCACTGGCTATCCGCTGACGGAAGCGATTGGGACACACTGCACGACATTATCCTCGTTTGTGAATCGTTGCTCGACCAGTCCTGCCAAAGCTATTCCGATTGGTGGAAGCGGAACGGCGACGGTATTGCCGCACTGAAGCGGAAGGCGCTTGCCGCATTGGTCGAACTGACAATCAGCGATTGCGATGTCGCCCCGAACGTTTACCAATCGCACCCGTTATTAGAGAGGTTCGCGCACGGCCCCCTAGTCATCGAAACGAAGCGATCGCGGACAAGAGTTTGCGAGTCGTGTGGCAAAAAATTCGAGTCGGCTAGAAAACGCCGATTCTGCAAGAAGTCCTGCAAGCAGAAAAGCTACCGCCGCGCGTTACGTTTAGGGGGCGATTTCGTGAAAAACGTATCAAAGGTCGACCGCGGCCAAAATCGAAGCGAAACGCGCGTAAACCCCGAGGAATTTGACGGGGTTTTTGCGCTAAACGTAACGCGCTAGCCCCAGCAAAACACCCCCCAGCCCCGAGCGGCCCGTTTTTGGGATGGAAAAATTGTAGGACTTCGCCAACCGCGAAAATCGTATGAGACCGACCCCACCCCATGGCAGTCGAATCTGACAGTTTGCAACCTATTACCGAGAACGCCGTCTACCCCCTCTCAACATTCATGCGACGCACTGGCTTGGCGAAGTCCGCGATCCGCCAGATGCGTCGGCAAGGTTTGATTGTCCGCAGAATTGGCCGACGATCGTACATTCGAGGATCCGATTTCCTCGCATGGTATGATGCGTGCGCGGAAAAGGTTGCTTGACCACCGAGCGGCAGTACGCCGATAATGCCCGCGTCAAAGCTCTTCGGAGCATCACAGTAAGGTCGATTAAAATGCAACGCTTTGGCTATGCCGGCGCGGAAACCGTAAGGCCCGCAAGGTGCTCTGTGAGCGCCTGACAGCGCCGGCGCCTGCCAAGGCGTTTTCTATTTGGAGGATCGAACGATGACCGACCAAATTCGAGTTCACGTCGTCGATTATGGCAGCAGCCGTAATCTTATGATGCGTTTCCGCGATCCGCTGACCGGCAAGCATGTTGCCCGATCCACAGGCACCAGGAACAAGACGAAGGCCGAGCGTGCCGCAGCGAAATGGGAGGATGAACTACGGGAAGGGCGCTACAAAAAACAATCACGGATGACGTGGGAAGAGTTCACCGAAGCCTACCGCAATGAAAAGCTACGCCGCATTGGCTGAAGCGACTGGTGACGCTGCCGAGACTTCATTCAACCACGTTGAGCGTGTCGTGAAGCCTGAGAGACTAGCCGAAATGAATACGGCACGACTTGCCGAGTTTCAATCGCGACTACGCGAGACGAAGGCATGAAGGAAACAACCATTGCAACTCACTTGCGGCACTTGAAAGCGGCACTAAACTGGGCGGTACGTCGTGGCTACTTGCGAGCCATGCCGGCAATCGAAATGCCGAAGCGTGCCAAGGGCGTCTCGCAAACCATGCGAGGGCGACCGATTACCGGCGAAGAATTGGACCGCATGATTGCCAAAGTGCCGGCAGTACGTAAGCGTGAGCCTCAGAAGTGGCGGCGGCTACTTCGCGGACTGAACCTATCCGGTTTGCGATTGAGTGAAGCCTTAGCATTGTCGTGGGATGGCGACGCACCGATAAGCGTCAGCACTGCCGGCAAGTATCCGGCGTCTGCGGATTCAAGCCGAAGCCGAGAAGGCACACCAAGACCGGCTGCTACCGATTGCACCTGAGTTTGCCGAGTTCCTATTGGCGGTACCGGAAGCCGAGCGGCACGGTTTAGTGTTCGGTATCTACGGCGAAGGCGGGAAGCCGCTAAGCACGAAGCGTGCTAGTCGCTATATTTCGGCAATCGGCAAGGCGGCGAAAGTCGTCACTAATAAGGCTGAGAACCGCAATGCCACGGCACACGACCTACGGCGTAGCTTCGGTACTCGCTGGGCGCGGAAGCTGACACCGGCTATCCTGCGAGACCTGATGCGGCACAGCAGCATTGAAACGACGATGACGTACTACGTCGATCAAGCGGCTGAGGACGTGGGCGACGTGCTGCGTTCGGCGTTAGGTACCGTTTTGGGTACCATTGACCATAAACGACCGAGCGTCGACAATTCTGGCGAGTTGACATCAACGCAAACTGGCGTTAAGATAAACGGTTAGGAGATTCTTCGGAGGGTAAGCGAATTGGCCAGCAGCCTGACTCGAAATCAGGTGCCCCTTACGGGGTTGGGGGTTCGAGTCCCCTGCCCTCCGCTCTGACATGTCGCGTCATGTCATGCAAAGCCCGTTGCTTGCAATGGGTTTTTGTTTTTGCGCGGTCAGAACTTCTCACGAAGAGGGGAGTGACACGCAACGCCACTTAATGCCAAGCGGTGAAATTTTTTTTGGCAACAGCAATGGCAAGAAACCGGACTCTGGAATCTGAATTCTTCGGCAACAGCAAGGGCTCGGAGAAAAGTCGACGCGGATGCAAATGTCTGCCGAGCGAGGTCTTCGAGAGGGCAGTTGCGACTCCTTGGCCCGTTCCGAGCCTACGTGGTCAACCGTGGGTGGTACCGACGTAGTGCCCGCCACCCGATGACCAGCGAGGCAAGAATTGCCAATCCCATCACTGAGGCTAGGACCGGATAACCGTGTGCTGAGAAATCGAGCTGCCCGTGGGTTTCAATCGGCCCCATGTTGTTAAGTCGATTGTAAACTTCGATCGGATCAAAACGCCGGGTGGCGCTCGACCATTCAAGCGCGGCCATCACAATCGCAAACGTGACAATTGCGGCCATTCCACCTAGCACGGCGCGGCGCAGCACACAGGCCCAGGCCACCGCGACCGCGAACATCGTCGCGTGGAGCGGCACCATGCAAGCGATGTATGGCCAATTCATGCTGTAATAGTTACCCCAATTGGGTGAATTCCAAATGGCGGCGATTGCAGTGCCGTCCAAGACGACGAGCACGGCCATGAGCCCGACAAGGAACTTGATGGAAAATAATCGCCATGTGGAAACCGGCCAGGTGCGCCAGAATTCTCCGATTCGCGAATCGGTTTCGGAAGCAAAGAGTCCGCAGCCAACTACCACGGCCCAAAGCAGGCCGACGATCCACATGCTCGATGGCAGTACATCGATGATCCTTCGCGCCCGCGACAGGCGTGAGTCAAAATCGGTCATCTCTAATTGAAACGGCGCCATGATGCACGCCAGCAGCAAGCCAGGCAGACACATAGGTAGCGCCTGCCGCAATGCGAGCCATGACAAGGCCAGGGTCCCCGTCGGCAATGGAAACCAGGGACGAAGCCGGCCGCGACGTGCTCTATTGCGAAGCACACGGACCGGACGAGCGAACTTTCCGCTGTAGCGAATCACGAACGACGCAGCAACGCCCCACTGAAGCACGATGTTTGCAATTAAGGAACCTGTTACCGAATCTGGTATCGATAAATCGCCGAAGGAACCTGTTTCCATACCATATCCACAATCGATGATTAGCGATTGTGGGGCGATAGCTCCAGTCCATCGTGCCAGCTCCAGGTGGTGGGCATCTTCGAGGATCGGTCTGATGCCGGTCGCCAGAAACCAGAGCGCCGCGACGACGGCGCCGAAAAGTCCGGCACGTGTTTCAGTACCCAACGTGGTTCCCAACAGGGACAGCACCAGGTAAAGAAAACAGCCGGAACACGCGACAATGACGGTCACACGCCAGACCAAAACTATCGCAGAGTACGCGCTTAAGCTCGGACGCGTGAGCGCTTTGGCGCTCTGTGATGCGGAGACCCAGTCTGGCACCCGCACGGGAACTTGTTCCATCCAGCCGAGTGCGAGACATCCCGAAAGCAGCACGGCGCCGATCAAAATGGGTACGATCAATACGGCGGCGCCGCCGGCCAGCCGAATCCAGGCCCGGCGAATGGGTGAAACAGGCACTCCGTCGCTGAATGATTTTGTGCGGTCGGTGATTTCGCCGAGCGACGTGCGCATGGCAAGAAATATGGGTGCGAACAGCGCGAACAGCGATGCGACGCTATAAAAGCTGGCAACCGGCGCGAAACCGGTGCGTGAGCTCGTATGCGATGCTGTAGCAAGCTCCGCCGACGAGCCACAGCAGGCAGAATAGGAATTGGGCTCGTCGCTGCCGCCATTCAGACCAGAGTAACATTTGCGATTGCGGATTCATCGATTTATCTCCGCGAGACTTTCGAGCTCCACGACCCTTTATGCCACGACAGGCTCGCAACTATAGATGTCATGAGTGGGCCAAGTCTCGCTGTTGCCAATGACGAACGCCTCAAAGATTTCATCCAGCGTCAGGTCTTGGACGGCGAGTTTAATGCCATCCGAACGCAGCCCTGCAATCCAGGCTTCCGAGTTGTCGAGCGTGACGGCAACGCTTTCCGCCTCGCGTTTTACATCCAGCAGCTTTTCGGGACGCGGGCGATCGGCAAGCACAGCGGCCGGAAGCACGACCCGTTTCACTTCGCGTTGTAGGTCTTCGGTGTAGGCGGCTCGAACAATGCGGCCCTGGTCGAGTATCGCCACGGCGTCGGCCACCGCTTCTACTTCGTAAAGCAGATGCGAGCTGTAGAACACGGTGGCCCCTTCGGCCTGCAGGTGTTCGACAATGTCGCGATTAAATTGCTTTCGGCTGATTGGGTCGAGGCCGAGTGCTGGATCATCGAGAATGACCAGCTCCGGCCGGTGGGCTAGGGCCAAAGCCAACCCAAGGCGGATGTTTTGACCCTTGGATAGATGCCGATATTCGCACCCGCCTCGGCACACAGAAGCGATCCAGCAGACTGTTCGCCAGCGATGCGTCCCAGGAGGGATAGAACGGAGCGAGAAAGCGGGCCATCTCGTCCGTGGTCATCCAGCCGTACATCGCCTGATCTTCGGCCAGGTAACCGACGCGGCTACGAATTTCAAGGGCCTGACGTACCGGATTCAAACCGAGCACTTCCACGGTACCGTTTCGCGGCGGTAGCAGGCCGAGCAACGTTCGGATGAGCGTCGTTTTTCCCGAGCCGTTTCTGCCAAGCAGCGCAAACGTTTGCCCGCACGACATCTCGAACGAAACGTCCTCGAGCACGACATCTTTGCGATAACCTTGCCTGAGATGTTGAACCAGGATCGCGGTGCGGTTCATTTCGAGTTCTCCATCGTGTGAGGAACGGCTTCTGCAAGCTATGCATCCTGCTCCATGCGCTCGATCGATTCAGAAAGCCATTGTGGCAGATCTGCGGCTGCAATCCCGAGCATCAATGCGCGGCGAACGAGCGCGTCGAGATCGAGCGAGAATTCGCGTCGTCGCTGCGCGAGCTGAGCCGTCACAGCACTCTTGCGGCGTTGGGAGACGTACGTTCCGTCGCCGTGTCGCAGTTCGATCAGGCCGTCGGCCGACAGCCGACCGTAGACACGAAACACTGTGTTGACGTTTACGGCCAATTCGCGGGCCAATTGGCGCACTGAAGGCAATTGATATCCGGCAGGGAGCGCCCCGGCAACGATCTGTGCGCGGATTTGGTTGTCGATCTGTCGTGAAATCGGCACCGATGTGCCGCGCTGGATTCGAACAAACATTTTTGCGGGTCCACGAGAGCGTATACAGAGGTATAACAGTTGACACTCCGAGTGTCAAGGCAGTCGTGAGTTGGACCTGCGTCGCTTGCCGCCACGTCAATATTGTCTAGCACAAAGCCGAGAAACCGCCGTTTCAGAACCGGCCTACCCTATCGGCAAGTATCCACGTCATTGATTTAAGACACCCGCACACCCTGGGCGAGTTAGAAACGGCGCTGAAGAACCCGCGGCCGCATCGTCAGCACAGCGGGCACGAATTCGACTGGAGGCACGTACCCCGCCGGGCAGAGCTGTGCAGCCGGCGGTCGTTGTAATTGTTTCTCTGGGCGTCGGTCAGCGTGCGACCGCCGCCAAGCTTTCGAATTGTTCCAAGTCCAAAAACTCTCGCGCATCCGTTGAAAATCGCCCAGCTTCAACATCTGAATGGATCTAAAGTGGCATAATACTTGACATTGGCGACAAAGAAAACTATATATGGCATTCGTGGCAAACAATCCTTGCCACGGTGCAGATTCGCGAGCGAGTGATCTACTCGCGATACGTGCCCCAAACATGTTCACACGATACCTGGTCGCAATGGCCGTAGAACATGCACGCAAGGAGCAGATCGTTATGTACATCAACGCCGCCGGACGCGTGATGATCGAGGCACTTTGGCATACAAAGTTCTATCATGTCAAAGGCCCGATGAACCAAGCAACTACGAAGAAGGATACCCGCTTCTCCCGGCCCTTACATGGTTTCACCTTGGTCGAGCTATTGGTTGTGATCGCGATCATCGGAATCTTGGTCGCGCTGCTGCTGCCGGCGATTCAGGCCGCCCGCGAAGCGGCCCGGCGGGCACAGTGCCAAAGCCATCTGCACAATATCGCGCTAGCGGTGTTGAACTATCACGAGGCTAATAAGCATTATCCAGTAGGTTTCGTTCCCACGGGCCCGACAGGTGCCATCGAGAGCTGGAGTTGGAGCGTTTTCATCTTGCCGTTTCTGGAGGAGCAATCGATTTATGATCAGTTGAAGCCGTCGGCCGCGTTTTTGCAGCCGGTAGGCGGCACCAGAAAGGGGCTACGCAACTTGGCGGACGTATTCGCGGCTGGCGCCTCAAACCGAGCCGAGATCGTACCGTTGCAGACGCCATTGCCGATTTTCCGTTGCCCGTCGGACACAACACCCGATCTCGTGCCGTGTGACGGGAACTGCCCGGCCTCGAATTTCCCTCAACGTCAACAGGATACTGGTCAGTGGGAGAGAAGCTTTCTCGGCGTGTACGCCAAGCAGCTAAGCCCCAAGTTCTTCCCTTCCGCCTCGAACTACGTGGGGAGCCGAGGCATGATTGATGCCGGTTGTAGCGGCTCTGGCAGTTCGCCCAACTGGGTGCCTAACAAGTCACGATGCGACACCCACGGCATCTTCTATGGTGACAGTCACGTCTCCATCAGCCAAGTGACGGACGGCACTAGTAAGACATTCATGATCGGCGAGCGAGATAAATTCTGCCTCGCGGCCACTTGGATTGGCGTGCGCAATCCGCTCGATGGAGCCGAAATGCACAGTTCGTATTGGGGCATGGGACACGTGGGTATTCCGTTGAACTATCCTTGGACCGGCGCATACAACACCTGCACGGAAGGCTTCAGCAGCACCCACAGCGGCGGGGCATTTTTCGCCTTTTGCGGCGGCTCAGTGCGGTTTATCAACGACGATATCGAGTTTGAAACCGCGTTCAATACGCCTGATTGTTGGGCCGACAGATCCAACAAGTTGCTGGGCTGCCAGACCCGGAAATTCGGCAGGATCATTGGTGTGTACCAACGGCTGGCGTGGCGCGACGATGGTGAAGTCATTGATGATAACTGATCGCATTGGCGCCGGTCCGGTGAATCTTGAACCAACGCTCCAAGCTCTCAGGCCGCAGCCCGCGATACCTTAACAAATACTATGAATCGACTCTGCCATTGGAGAACTTGCGCGTTGCTGCTATTGGCGGTGTTGATCGGCTGCAGCGGCGGATCGCAAGTGGCACCTGTGAAAGGGCGCGTCACGTTGGATGGCCACCCGCTGGAAAACGCCGACGTTACGTTTCAGCCAGATGGTGCGCAGAGACCATCCATAGGCCGCACGGATGCCAACGGGCAGTACGAACTCGCATACAAGCGAGGTCAACCCGGGGCGATCGTCGGCGAGCACACGGTGCGCATCTATGTGTCATCGGAGTTGGTGCCTAACCCACCCCATATACCCGCGCAATATGACACGCATTCGCAGCTTCGCCGAAAGGTGGAGCCGGGCCAGGAGAACGTCTTCAACTTCGATCTTAGGTCCAACAAAAAATAAGCCGAAAGCGTAGCAAACGTCTCCAAACAACACTGCGGTCGGGTTCTAACGATCACCCAAATCCAGGAATATGGTTTGGGCCCGCGCTCTACGGAGCGGGGTTTCGGCTGTCTCAGTCCGCTGCGCCATAAGGGCACTTTCTTATCTCATCTGCTCATTTGCGCCGGTGCACGAGTAGTCCGAGCAGCGCAAATCCTGCCAACGCGAGAGCCGAGGGTTCGGGAACGGGAGCGGGAGCGGCTAGCTGCGTGACTTCAGCCCACGTGGTGGCGACGCGGAGGTCGTCGACCAACGTAAAGTCCGGCTCAACGCCGTTGTTGCGGAGATAGAAGCTGGCGACTGGGCCGTGATCATCGACCGAAGTATCGGCGCTGTTACTGGTCACGTCCGGAGATGGCGCGGCAAGCGCACCGTAAGTCGACGGATTTGGGTTGAGCCACAGCAAAGCTCTATCGTCGTTGGTCCCTGGATTCATTTCGTATCCGACGACAACAAACACGGTGTCGCCCTGGAGAAACTCGGTCGTGTCAAAGGTGCGATCGCCGGTATTGCTGCCGGCGGTAGCGGAGACTCCGAGGTTGTAGGCGCTGGCGTTATCCGTGTCACGGTGGATCAGCAGGTTTCCGCCGCCTGTCACGACGCTACTTACGGCTGGGGATATCAACGTGTGCGGCTGAAAGCCTGCGAAATAGGAACCGGTAGTCGTGTTCGTCAAATTGCTGATGTCACTGACCTGGACCAGCATCGAATAGTAGACTGTGCCGGTATTTATCGTCGTTGAAAATGGCAGTTTCGAATTCCCGGACGCCCCCGTCCCCGTCAGTTGTGCGCTGTTGCCTGCATTGGCTAGACGATCAGGGTGACTCAGGCTACCGCTGGCGATCGTGGGATCGGGCGAGCCGGCAGCGTTGGTGATCAATCCCCACGTGCCGTGCCCCGAAAGTGGCGAACCAACGGGCGTGTAGTCGAAGTCGTCGAGAGCGAGATAGCTAGCCGATGCCTGGCCGGCCAACAGACACAGTCCCGCCGTTGCTGCCATGATAAGTATCGATTTTTGCATGAGCTGATTCCTCTCGGATAACTGAAAAGACCTCCTTGCTTTGGACAATCCTCGTTTTCACCGCTAATAGTCTCGATCGACAGTGTCCTCCAGTAACTGTCAATCAAAAAATACCGTTGCCATTTTCGATTCCGTTGCGCGGACGAGCCGTTTGTTCAAGTTTCTGTCACGTATGGAATGCCGCGGATTGCCGGCGAGCGCGGGAGCCGCCAAGCCTGCCATTGCCAACAGGAGCAGCAGCAAACTTGAAGGTTCCGGTACTGCGGTGACGGCATTCAGCGCCCCGCTGCCACTCCCGCTATTGCCAAAATTCGCCCGCCACAGGTCGTAATGCGCCTGTCCGATTGGGGTGCCCAGGCCACCGTCGTTTGGCAGCGCGTTGTTGGAGCCGTCGTTCTTACGCCAGGCCACATAGTCGGCGGCGTCTACCACGCCGTCGCTGTTGAAATCGCCATCGGGGCCTATGGGAGCAACGTTTAAGGTAATTTGGCTATTCGTGCCGGTACCGTAATCCACCGCGTAGCCGGCCGTGATGTTATCGAACGTTCCGGTCAACATGCCGACATACGTGCCGATGATCCAACTCGTGCCGCTGCCGACGCCTATCACGTCCAGATTGTCGACAGCCGAGAGATCGACGTTGCCGCCAACGGCGAGTTTGCCAGATGAGGCGCCGTCCAAACCAATGAGCCAGTGTGAATCCGTCCCGTTCGTTACACTGTCGGTCAGAGTAAGGGTGCCCGGAGTGAGACTCTCATCGCCGGGGGCGATCGTACCGTTGTTGGTCACATCGCCTTCAATGCTGCCCGTGCCGGCCAGCGTCCCCGTGTCGTTGACGGTCACGAGGCCGGCTCCGGTTTTCGAGCCATTGACGACCAGAATGCCACTGGTTGTCATCGCCCCCGAACCAGATCGGTTCCCGTTGATGATGGCGATGGGATGGGGTGAAGTGGTGCCGTTGACCGTAAAATCGCCATCGGTGTTTTGGTCACCGTTGAACGTCGTCGTCGAGGTGTTACTGTTGACGATGATGTTGTTCGGAATCCTGTTGCTCATCGTGTCCAGTGCGTCCTCGATCGTGTCGTTGATGACTGTTCTACCGTGGTCGTAGAAGGTAATCGCCAAGTTGGGAGTGTCACTGAGCGTGAACGTATTAGGGCTCGCCGCAGAGCCCAATGTGAGGATTCCTCCCGTGGTGGGATCCATCCTGTTTTGGATGAGCCGGCCGGCGCCATTGCCGTTAAACTTGATCGGGCCGGAAAAAGTCACGCTGCTATTGTCGCCCGAAATATTATTCACCGTGAAACCGAACTCCAATCGAAATGGATTGGCGATGGTACGGTCGCCGCCGGTCGGCGCGAGTTCGATATTCGCGCTGCCGTTGGCGACAAGCGTACCGAGCCCGAACGGCCCGGACGAGTCGCCCGCATTGTAGTCATCGTGAAATTGAACAGTGGCACTTCCTGAACCAAGCTGTGTTTCGCCGGTGTACGTCTGTAAGTTGTTGATGATGATGTTGCCACCGATTGCAGAGCTATATCGCACGGCACTTGCGGAATCGACATCGCGAAAGTTAGCGTTGATAATCGTGGTGGCGCCGTTTTGGGCTTGAAGGACGAGAACCCGTCCCACTCCGTCGCCGCCATTGGACACCGGATCGCCAAGATAGATGTCCGAGGATCCGGGGGTGGCGCCGAACATCAACATGGCTCCCCCGCTGGTCATTTTGTTGTTGAACGTCCGCGTGGGATTGCTGGAGATGGCAATCGGGCCATCCAATACAAGGGTGTTGTCTCCCACGAAATTGAGCCCGCCATTCAGGTCGATGGCGTTGGAAATCGTGTGGGTGCCGCCGATCGCTTCAAGCTGCGCGGAGCTGCCCACAAGTAGGGTCGTCACTTTTCCGGATCCGAACGGCGAGTCGGAGCCGATTTGGATGCTGCCGTTGTTCCCGGTGTTCACCTGAATGGTCGTTCCACCCGTGTAAGTGTTATTGCCATTAATGATGTAATTGACATTGGTGGATGCGGCGGCTCCAGCTGGAGAAACAAAGTACACGCCGGCAGTTTGGCCAGAACTTTCAGTGATGTCTCCATTGAACGCCGTGGTTGACGTGTTGCTGGTAGTGACGACGGATAAAGTGCCGCCGTCGCGAATGGTTACATTGCCCATTGTCAGGCCGACTAATCCATTGCCGGCGCCCTCTCCGCCGTTCGAGGCGTCGTTTTCGACGAGCAGACCGCTGCCATTTGTCAAACTGTCGGCCATGATGGTTTGCGCATTGGTGACCGAGCTATCGGCAAGGATGCCGCCACCGTCGTCGAAATCCAGCGCATCGCCCGACAACTGGCCAATTGTGTACTCGGCGGCACCGCCGGTGAAGAACAGGCTGTTAATTGGCTGCGTCGCTCCCGCCAAACTAATGTCCGTATTTCCGTTGCCCGTGCTGTTGAACATCGCAGTTGCGCCGCTTCCTGGGACTCCGGAACTCCAATTACCAGACTTGGTCCAGTCGTTGTCTGTCGATCCGGTCCACGATTGGGCGCGAGCGGTGGCGACGAGAGCAAGCACGAAAACAATCGCGTCAAAAACCAAGCGACCGGTGCGAAAGACTTCATGGCGGATATCTCCTTTGGCGAGAGGAGTAAGCTTTCAAATTGCCGACGTCACGTATCTGATATAACCCGATAAAGTGATTTTGTCAACAAAAAACAATGGCATTCTCATAGGGATTTTCCAGTCGGAAAGCGGAAGGGCTGGGGCAGAACTTCCCAGCAGCGCTTCCAAGCCGCCTTAAGTTCCCTAACCAGTAGTTTTCGGGGACTGCCGGCTCGATGTAAACGCTTGCCACCAGCCGGCGCCGGATCGATCGGAGGATTGCAAATCGTGGGCATGCACTCCTCGTCGCGAAGAGTGCCGCTAGAGTGGCGATCCCGTCTTGGCTGGTACGGCTCCAATCGACTTCGACGTTAAACACTCCGGTGTGTGACGCCAGCCACATCGACCAGCAACGTGTGTGCATACCGATGTCGGACGACGGACAGGAAGTCACGGCACTGCGTCGCTCTTATTTTGGCCCGTCGACGGTGCTGTTCAGGACCTCATCAGCACGGCGGGGAACCATCGGCGCTAGGTGCTGCCGTACTGCGAGGGGTGGCTCTTGTGTGTCCGCCTGGCCCCGACAACTTGCTAAGAATCGGATGATTGTAGCGGATGTGGTAAGAAATCGCCTTTCGTGCTCCACGCCAGTTTTGCTTTAGCAAGGCTTCTAATATATCGCGGTGCTGGTGGACCGTTTCGATCGCCGTCTTTCGATCCTGATCCTCCCAATCAAACAGGATCTCGTAGTATGGTCCATGCCGTCGAAAAAAGTCCTTAATGTATGGGTTATTGGCCTCTTCGATAAAATATGCGTGTAGCGAGTTGTCGATTTTCATCGGCGCGGAATGAGATTCGGGAGCCACGTTTTTACCCAGTAACGACCGAAGATCATCAGCTTTTAGGTGCGGTCGAGCTATTTCGAGTGCTTTCAGTTCAAGAACTTCGCGCACTTCAAGAAAGGATTGCATGTCCTCCTGCCGGAAGATTCGCAATTGCCAGCCGCGGCGCGGGATATGATCGAGCATTCCCGAGCCAGCGAGTTGATGAAGAATATTTCGGATCGCGGACCGGCTGACTTCGTATTTCGCAGCAATTGCCTCTTCGCGCAGATAAAGTCGCTCGCCTTTCAGGCTGAGCTGGATCAGGTCATTGGCGATCACCGTGTATAGGTCCCGCGGTTGAGGAAGGGGAGGCGGAAGGCTTCTCTTGCGTCGAGCGTCGGATTGTTGTTTAGCGGCTAAAATCAGCCGCCGATTGGATCCCTTGCAGAGAATGCCGTCATCAATCAGTTCGGCGACGGCAGTCCGCACCGGAGTGAAACTGACTCCATACAGCTTCGCAATTGATTCAAGTGTTAGCGGCGTGGGAAGATCGCCGCCCGCCTGGACCCGAAACCTTAGATCGTCTTTGATATGCGCGGTAATCGTCATAGGGTCAGTATACTTGACATTGGTGACAAAAGAAACTATAGAGCTAAATGGTACAGGAAATGACTTCTCGTTTAGTTGGTAAAGGTCGCATCATGAATCCGCTCGAAGAATTAGGCAAGCACAAACTCGCCGCTGGAAACGAGGCGGCAGTATCCCGCCGTGAAGTGCTACGCTTCTCCGGAGCTGCCGCCCTGGCATTCGCGGGCGGGCTGACGCTCCCCGTAGGGCGCGCCTATCCGGCCGGAACTCAGAAGAAGATCCGAATGGGAGTCGTGGGCGGCAATTTCGGCAGCACCTTCTTTTGGCACCAGCATCCCAATTGCGTGGTCACCGGCGTTACCGACCTTATTCCAGAGCGGCGCAAGAAGCTTCAAGACGTCTATAAATGCGATACCGCGTACGACTCACTCGAGGAAATGGCTCGTAAGGCCAAGAATATCGACGCCGTCGCCATATTTTCGGGCGCTCCCGATCATGTCACGCACGCCACGCTGTGCTTCGATCGTGGCTGGCATGTTATCTCGGCTGTGCCGGCCTGCTTTTCACTTGAAGAAGCCGAACTTCTTAAAAATAAGGTGGAGAAGACCGGCCTCACGTACATGATGGCGGAGACAAGTTACTACCGTCAGCCGTGTATCTTCGCACGAGGCCTCTACGACAAGGGCATATTCGGGAACCTGTTCTACACGGAAGCGGAATACTACCACGATCGCGGCAACCTTGACCGGCTCGCCCACGATAAGTCCACGCGATTTTTTATGCCGGATGGTTCACACTCTTGGCGGTGGGGCCTTCCGCCCATGCATTATCCGACGCACGCCATCGGGCTACTCGTCGGTGTCACCAAAGAACGCATCACCAAGGTATCGTGCTTGGGCTGGGGCACAGGCGACCACCCATTTATCACGGATAACGTGTACAACAATCCGTTTTGGAATGAAGCGTCCATCATGCAAACGGACCGGGGCAATATGTTGCGTTGTAATGTGTTCTGGTTATGCCCCTCCGCGGGCGAGCGCGCACAATGGATGGGCGACAATGCGATCTTCTATATGAATAAGGCCGGCATCCACGGTCCCAAGCTCAAATACCGCACCCAAAGGAAAACAGCCAGCCAGTTCGATTTGCCTGTTCAATCTGGCGGCGATGTCGACGTGCCCGTCTACTGGAAAACGGATATGTTACCAGCGCCGCTGCGCCACAACTCTGGTCATGACGGCTCGCAGACTTTCATCACCGCCGAGTTCATTAACGCGTTACTGGAAGATCGAAGCCCAACGGTAAATGTTTACGAGGCACTGGCGATGACGGTTCCTGGTATTGTCGCGCACCAGTCGGCGCTCAAAGGCGGAGAACAACTACCAGTTCCACGGTTTGACAAAAAGTCCCCTGCCTGATAGCTGTCTGGGGCCAGATTGTGATGGATGGCGTTGCCTCATTTCCACTCGGCTGGCCTGACTACGCGACCTTTTGCGCTTATCTTGTCGGGCTTAGTGCCATCGGCTGGTGGGCGGGGCGGAAGGAAAGCTTCGACGCTGACGACTATTTTCTTGCCGGTCGCTCACTGCCCTGGTACGCCGTCGGCGGGTCCTTCGTCGCGTCCAATATTTCCTCCGAGCATTTCATCGGAATGACCGGCGCCGCCATGGTGTACGGAATTTGCGTTGCCATGGCGGAGTGGGGCAACGTGCTTTCGTTCTCTCTGCTGATTTGGATATTTATTCCCTTTTTGTTGGCCTCTCGCGTTTTCACGGCTCCGGAGTTCATGGAGCGGCGCTTTCACCCGATCCTCCGCCACTTTTTTGCAATCCTCACGGTAATTAGTAGCGTCGTTGCTTTTTTGGCCACTGTTCTCTACGGCGGCGGACTGGCGTTGCAGAGCTTGTTCGGATGGAGTTTATGGGTCTCCATAATTTCATTAGCCGTGGTAGCGGGATCCTGGGCTATCTACGGCGGTCTGAGGTCCGTGGCCTGGACCGATTTATTTACAGTCGTCGTGATGATCGTCGGCGGTTTGACTGTCACGCTACTTGGGCTTGAGATGCTCTCTGGCGACTCGCATTCGATCGTCCGTGGATTTCGGATCATGATTGAACGAAACCAGGCTCATTCGGGAATTTGGAAGGAGGTAGTGCAGCGGAATGCGGAGAAGATCGCGCACACGGCTACATACAATCGCCTTTCGGTGATTCAACCGGTCACGCATGAAACTAATCCATGGCCGAGCCTTTTTCTCGGTTTGTTCTCGGTAAGCATCTGGTACAACGTCATCAATCAATTCATGATCCAACGTGTACTCGGCGCGAAGAATTTGTATCACGCGCGCATGGGGATTGTCTTCGCCGGCTTTATGAAGGTGCTGATGCCGGCAATTGTAGTAATTCCCGGATTGATTCTGTTTGCGAAACGCCCAGAGGTCCTCCAGATGCCTTGGAAGGAAATCCGCCCCGAAGCGGATAAAGGCTATATCTACATGATTCAAGCCCTTGTGCCGGTCGGGCTGCGAGGCTTGTTTTTGGCGGCCCTGTTCGGGGCTATTCAGTCAACCGTGAATTCAGTGCTCAATTCCACCGCCGCCGTGATTACCTTGGATATTTACAAGAGAATCCTGAATCCGCGCGCCAGCGATAGGCACTACGTGGTGTTTGGAAGGTTCATGACAGTCATCGTCTTGATGACGTCTATCGTTATAGCCGGGTTCATTGGCCATTTTCAAGGAAGCTTGTTCGTCTACGTTCAGTCATTGTACGCTTTCTTTGCGCCGCCATTCGGCGCCATTTTTCTGCTCGGCGTCCTATGGCGCCGGATCAACGGTCCAGGTGCGGTCGCGGCGGTATTTGCAGGATTTGTGTTCGGAATCGCGATGAAGCTGTATGTGCAATACTTCAACCATCCAGCGTGGATTGAACCATATGCGATTCAAGGCATCGTAAATTGGGCGTTCTGTGTCGTGCTATGCACGATCGTCAGTTTGTTGACGCCGCGCCCACGACCTGAACAAGTGAGCGATCAACTCACGATCAATTGGCGAAGGATAAATATCTTCGAAGACCTGGGTAGCCGGTGGTACAACAGTGTTGTTGTCTGGTGGGCGCTCTTCGTGGTAATAATTCTTGCACTAGTAGTCATCTTTTCGGGGCAGTTGCTGTAGCGCCATGAAGATCAAGTCGATCGAAACACTTGTATGCCACGCACGAATGCGTAATTGGGTTTTTGTGAAGGTAATCACAGACCAGCCAGGTTTATTCGGATGGGGAGAAGCGACACTAGAGTGGCATACCCGAAGTATTGTCAGCGCGATCGAAGATTTAACTCACTTGCTGATTGGCGAAGATCCCACGGCCGTCGAACACATATGGCAAATGATGTGGCGTCAGCACTTCTGGCACGGCAGCGGCATCGTTCGCGCAACAGCGATTGCCGGGATCGACCTGGCATTATGGGATATCATCGGCAAACTCCACTCGGTGCCATGCCACAAACTGTGGGGAGGACCGGTAAGAGATCACGTTCGTCTGTATTGTCACTTGGGCGGCGGTAACCTCGAAACGTTTTATGAAACCTCCGTGGACAATGCGGGACAGTTCGCTGACTTGGCTCAAAAAGCGGTTGAAGATGGCTTTACCGCATTGAAGGCGATGGCCGTTCCACCTACCATGCCCATTGAAGGACTCCAGCCAGTTAAAGCGGCAGACAAATGCGTCGCGGCAATGCGTGACGCGGTGGGCGATACCATCGATATCATGGTCGATTGCCATGCGCGGCCCTCGCCTGCCATGGGGCTGCAATTGGCGAAGGCACTGGATCCCTATGGCCTTTACTTCCTGGAAGAACCATGTTGGCCGGAAAGCCTGGACGGTCTAGCGTCGATTAAAGCGGCTGTGGCGACTCCTATTGCCACCGGTGAACGCCTAACGCATCTCGCCGCGTTTCGCGACCTGTTTGCGACCCGTGCCTGCGACGTGTGCCAACTTGATATCACGCATTGCGGCGGTTTTACTGAAGCGCGCCGCATTGCCGCATTGGCCGACGCCTACCGAGTAGCGCTCGCCCCGCATAATCCGCAGGGACCGATCAGCACTGCTGCGTCGCTGGAGTTTGGCTTTTCCCAACCTAGCTACGTCATTTGCGAATCCGTTCATCAGGACGTTCCGTGGCGTCGCGACATTGTCATTGAAGGGTTCACCGTGGATCGAATGACGCGAACGGTGCAGCCGAACGGCATGCCAGGCCTGGGGATTTCGATCGACGAAGATGAGGTCAAAAAGCACCCGTTCCAGCAAGAAGTCCCTCAGCGAATATTTTATGCTGATGGTAGCGTTGGCGACTGGTAGAGCCAAACAATGCAGACCGCGAAATAATTGTTCACCGTTGAGTCTTCATGTACTCCCGCTTTCTAAATCGTAATGAGTGACAATTCGCCATCACTTCAGTCGCGTTCTACTTTTTCGGGTTGGATCGGTGTTGGCCATGCCGACATTACGCCCCCGGTCGGCATCTCTACGCGCGAGTGGGCCGCCGCCCAGCACAGCGTGGCCCAATCAATCCACCGCCCGCTCTTGGTTACGGCCCTAACGCTTCAATCAGCGCGAGACGGACAGCCCTTGGTGTTCGTGGAAGCAGACTTGGGGTTCTGGCGAAACAGAGATTTGTTTACGAAGCTGCGATCGAACATTCGAGACGAATTCGCCCTCACATCTTCCCGTTTTCTGTTCGGCCTGAGCCACACGCATTCCTCGGTTTCGCTAGCCAATCCGGACCCAAGTTTGCCGGGCGGCGATTTGCTTGGACCGTACATCGAGCGACTCGAACGGGCCGCCCAGGAAGCCATTCAAGCGGCCCTTGGGAACGCAGAAGAAGCGTTGCTCGATTGGCATTACTCCCACTGCGCCTTGGCCAGCAATCGCGACCTGCCGGATCCCACGCCGGGAAGCACCCGCGTCCTTTGCGGATATAATCCGAACGGCAATGCCGACGATACGCTGCTCGTCGGCCGAGTGACATCTCGAACGGGTAAAGCGCTGGCTACGCTCGTTAACTATGCATGCCATCCAACGACGCTGGCGTGGGATAACACGGCCATCTCGCCGGACTTTGTCGGAGCGATGCGGGAAACCGTGCAATCTGCCACCGATACAAGTGTCTTGTTCATTCAAGGCGCATCGGGGGAGCTCGCACCTCGTTATCAATACGTCGGCGATCCGCGCGTCGCGGATCGGCACGGCCGGCATCTGGGGTATGCATGCCTTGCAGCGCTCGAGGATATGGATCCGCCCGGAACAATGCTATCATTTGATCGCGTGGTGGAATCGGGAGCACCACTTGCGGTGTGGCGGTATGAAAGTGTATCACCTTCCACAGCACTCGATGCCAGAGAGATCAGGGTCGTACTACCCTTAAAGGAATGGCCCACGGCCGAAGAACTTGAGCGGCAACGCTCCGCTACGACGGACCGCGCTATGCAAGAGCGTCTACGACGCAAGCGCGATACGCGGCTCGCACTGGGAGATGGCAATTCGTGCTCGCTCTCGCTGTGGGTATGGAGAATTGGAAACGCCGTATTGGTGGGCTTCCCGGAAGAGGCCTATTCCGTCTTGCAGCAAGAACTCCGCGCGCACTTTCCCAATTTAGCGGTCGTTTGTGCCAATTTGGTCAATAATCAAGTCGGCGGCTATCTGCCGCCGAAAGAACTCTACGACTGTGACGTTTATCAGGTGTGGCGAACTCCCTTCGCCCGGGGCAGCTTAGAAATCGTCATCGGTGTTCTGTCAGAAGCGGTTGAACAAGTCATGGCAAGCAACTCTAAAACTCAGACCTGCGTTACAATATCGTCGACCAGATAATCAACGTCGGTAGAATCGTCGCATGTCGGGCAAGGCAAAACACGTGGCCATCGTCAGCGGTGGCGCCGGAGACATCGGCCGGGCCATCGCCGTGGAATTTGCCCATCGCGGAGCCGACATTGCGATTGGCGATCTCTTTGATTGCGGGGAACGAATTGAAACGTTGAAGTCGGCTGTCGAGGCGCTCGGCAGGAACATTCGATTCGATGTTGTCGACGTAACCCATGCTGCGGCCGTCGAAAAATGGCTTCAGGTCGTGGAGAAAACTCTGGGGTTATCAGATTGGATTATTCCCAACGCGGCCATCGCCGCACGCGCTACTCTGGAAGAACTTGGGGCCGACGTCTGGAAACAGTGCTGCGATGTTACGCTGAACGGTGCGTACTATCTTGCCGCGACCGGCGCCAATGCGTTGTTGCGGCACAACATGCCGGGGCGCATTGTTTTTATCGGTAGTTGGGCAGCCCACGCCCCGCACACGAATGTTCCCGCCTACAGTGTGGCGAAGGCAGGCGTCCGCATGCTGATGCAAGTCATGGCGTTACACTATGCGCCGCACGGAATTCTGGTCAATCAGGTTGCTCCGGGCTATGTCGACGCGGGTCTCTCGAAAGTTGGTTTCGACAAGAATCCAGAACTTCGACGGCAGTGCGAGACCCAAGTGCCCGTCGGCGAACTAATGAGTGCCGAAGACGTGGCCTTCCAGGTAGCGCACTTGTGCGACGAGAAAAATCGCTTCATGATCGGTCCGACTCTGCTAGCCGACGGAGGCCTGTCGCTGCTGACGAGATTTGGTGCAACCCCTAACGAGCACGCGAAAAACGATGGTGGCTCTTATGAGGTTCGTCGCGTAGTCCACCATTCCCCTAAGACATCAAAAAGTTCTTGACGCACGCCACTCATCGCAGAAGTATCGTGACCGCTGTGTCCCTCGTGCATTCCAAATCGAATGAGTTGTTGCGACGGAACGAACAAGTCATTCCCGGCGGACTTGCATCGATCAATCGAAAGGCGGATCCGTGCATCGCTTTCGTGCGAGCGAAAGGTTCGCACCTATGGGATGCCGACGGAAACGAGTACATCGATTTTCATGCCGGATTCGCGCCGTACATTCTGGGACACAACGACCCGGATCAAAACGCTGCCATCACACGCGCCATTGAGTCGGAGCGATCTAACTACGGCAGCGGGCCGACTGAAGACGAAGGCGAGCTAGCCAGGCTGTTTCTCCGCTGCGTACCGTCCGCGGATAAGGTTCAGTTTTTTAATACCGGTTCCGAAGCTACGGCACAGGCGATCCGAGTCGCTCGCGCGTGGACGGGCGCGACCACGTTATCCTTATGCAAGGCGGCTATAACGGAAATCAGAATGTCGTAGCCGCGAATCTCATGAATACCGTCGAACAATTGGGCGGTAAACAGATGATTGGCGACGAATATCCGTTGATTCCAATGACAGCCGGGATCCCTAAGCGGGAACAGCAGTTGTTGCACGTGGTCGAGTTCAACGACCTGGAAGCCGTTCGTACGATAGCAAAACGCTACGACGTCGCTGCGGTGATCACCGAGCCTGTGCTTCAAAACGTCGGCGTCGTCGCCCCCAAACTTGGCTATTTGGAAGGAATGCGAAGTTTAGCAGACAACACCGGTGCCCTGCTGATTTTTGACGAAGTGAAGACCGGATTTCGTGCAAGCCTGGGCGGATACCAATGCTTGTGCGGCGTTACTCCCGATCTTTCTACTTTCGGCAAGGCGATGGCCAACGGGTACCCGATTGCCGCACTTGCTGGAAAGCAGCCCTATATGGATTTGGCAATCAGCGCCGACGTCTCACGTCGAGTTCTAATCGCGGGAACGTACAACTGCCATCCGATCCCAGTCGCTGCCGCTATCGCATGCCTCACAAAGCTTGCCAACCCGGCGATCGATGTCTATGGGCACCTCGAACGGCTTGCCTGCCGCTTAGAAAAAGGGCAGCGCAAGCTATTTGCGGCTTACAAAGTTACAGCAACCATCAGCCGCATCGGCAGCGCGCATTGCGTGTACTTCATGGGTCGTGCGCCGGCCAACTGGTGGGAAATCATTACCGAACACAACTTTGAATTCGACCGACGCTACCGCCGAGAATTGATCAATCGTGGCGTGTATCATTTTCCTGTACCGACGAAGCAAGGAAGCATTAGTTACGCCCACACGGAAGACGACATCAATAAAGCTCTTGAAGCAACCGATGAAGCGCTAAGGTCACTGATTTCGTGATTAACTTGCGAGCCATCTTCGCTTGTCGCTTGCTCTCCTTCTTCTTTTACCCCTACCCCGATGTTGCAATGTGGCAACATGCCGCGTCCACCGCAGTTGCTTTAAGTGTACGCCGGGTCAATCGAGCGCCGGGACGGGGGTTGTGCTAGTTCGCGCCGAAGATCTGAATTCGTAAGGCTTTGGCAACGGCGCTTACGATCTTCAAGGAAGCGACGAAGAACAAGGCATGATGTTTGCCGTATGCCGGTCGACAGAACGCATCTGTCAGCCCAATTAATCGTCACAATATGATACGGCGGGCCATGAAGACACGTTCACTGAAGTTGGCGCCTCGAGCTCGACGCGTTCGCAAACTCTCTCAACGATTGCGGCGGGCGACAATCCTGGGTACCGGCATGTCCGTGCCGCAACGAGTTATCGACAACACGTTTTTCAGCCGAGAGTTGGGACTCGATACCTCGCCAGAATGGATCGAAAGCCATATCGGAATATTCACGCGGCGTTGGGCGGCCGAGGAAACGTCGACGGATTTGGCCGTCTGCGCGGCGCAGTCAGCGCTGGACCAGGCTGGGCTGCAAGCGAACGAGGTTGATTTAGTCATTGTCGCCACGAGCACTCCCGACTTCACGATGCCGTCGACGGCCTGTCTCGTGCAAGGTCGACTGGGCGCCGAGCGGGCCCAGGCTTTCGATATCGTAAATGCCTGCGCTGGCTTCGTTTTCGCGCTCGACGCCGCCGCTCGTTACCTTCAGACCGGCGATATGCGGAACGCGTTGGTTATCGGCGTCGATCGGGGCAGCCGACTGGTCGACCCGCGGGACCGCGGTACGAGTGTGTTCTTTGGCGATGGCGCGGGAGCTGCCGTTGTCAGCAGCCGCGGTAGCGGCCGGGTATTAGCTTCGAAATTACATTCGCGGGGCGCGAGCGAGCCATTGTCCGTGCCCGTCGGGGGCACAATGGCGATGGACGGCAAGGCGATCTGGAACTTCGCAACCGACGTATTGCCATCCACCGTGCGTGAATTGTGCGACCTGGCCGGAGTTACGATTCACGATATCAAGCTACTCGTACCGCACCAGGCAAACCGCAACATTCTGACAGCTTCCGCAGACAAACTTGGACTGCCGCTGAATCGGGTCGCGATGAATATCGACCGCTACGGCAACACGCTGGCCGGCAGCATTCCAATCGCGCTCGATGAGGCGCTGGCCGCCGGTCGTGCCCAGTCCGGAGATATCGTCGCCTTGGCCGGATTCGGAGCTGGATTAGCCTGGGGTGGACTATTGCTTCAATTGTGAGAAGGGGATCATCATGGCGTTTCCGACAATCGCGTCACGTTTCAATGTCCTTTACCGCTTGAGCGCTTTTCGCGCGCGTTATGGCACCAAGGGCGCGATCTACAAGTCTCTCGACGTCGCGCTCCACAAGGCCTTCCGGGCTTCCGTTCACACGGTCGTGTGGTTGGATATCAAGTGCCTGGCAGAGATGGCTCCGCCTGACCCGCAGTTCACCTTTCGCTTTCTTACGGCCGATGAGGTCGCGAAGTACGCAGAAGACCCAACATACTATATCGACGCGTCGCTGGCCGACGGCGTGCGAAGTGGGCACGAGTTGTGTTTCGCGGCTCTGGTGGGCGACCGGCTGGCCGCCTTCGGCTGCTACACGCTAGGTTTTGTGAAGCCAGAACAGGCTGCTGGTGCGGCCATGTCATTCCCGTCCGCCGTCGCGTACATGTCTTATGGCTTGACGCACCCCGATTTTCGCGGCGCCCGGCTGCATGGACTAGTTATGGGACTTGCCCTCCAGGAACTAGCAAAGCGAGGCATCACGAAGCTCGTGTCGATTGTGGCCTGGACGAATTGGGCTTCACTTAAGAGCTGCTGGCGGCTGGGCTATATCGACGTGGGCAATATGCTTACTGTCGGCGGCCGGAAGCGCGCCGTCGGCTTATATCCCAAAGCCGCAAAGCAACTTGGAGTGCGCTTCGGCCGCAAAGCGGCGAAAAACTTGTAATTGCTTAGGTCAAACTGGCTACCACTATTGAGCGTGCACGACTACTTCGGCGTTGGCAGTAAAATGACCGCGTTTTCAGAGAATGATGCTTCGCCGACCTTTCCATCAATCCGATACTTCACCTTTAAGTGTTTCTCGGTTCCTGGCGCAGGGTCGCCACCGAAGCTTTCGTTATAGCTTGGCGACGACAATGAAATTAGCGGCATATCGCGCACTTGTTTTCGGAGCGTTTGCGTCACATCTTTGCGAGCTGCGCCTGCACCGTATTCGGCCTTGACGATTTCCACCTTCATCGGATCGAGGCCTGCGGCAGAGAGCAGTTCCCGCGTGTCGACTCCAGCGTCGCCGAGCTTCTGTGCAATTAAAAGCGTGACTCGTCTGGCATCCTCATTTAACGCGGGAATTTGAGTTGCTTTGGCAGCCACCTTGAGTGTATCCGTGCTTGGATATCGTTCGAGCACTGCCAGAACTAGCTTTTGCTCCTCGGGACGAGGAGCCGCTGACAGCGCATTCTGGCACATCTCCGCTCGCTGGCGGTTCGGCATCGAAAACTGGCGCGCCAGACGGATGTACCCGCGAAGCGCGCGTACTTGGTACTTGTCGGCCGACGGGTTTTTCGCCAATTCCAGCAAGATGGGTGCGGCGTCCACGTTCATCCATTTGCCCAGTACGCGGCTGCCAGCGTCCCTCAGTTGGTCATCGCTTCCCGCTTTCGTCGCATCGGCAATCGCTTGCAGAGCCCTTTGGCCGCCGACGGCACCGAGGATTTCCAGAAGCTTGACCTTGGTTGGCGTCGAGGCACGCGGCATCGCCGCCGCGAGTTCGGCCGCACAAATGTCGCGGTCTGGCATGCGGACGCTGGCCGCCTTCAGAGCGCGCTCGGCCACCTGCGCGTCGTTATGACCCTTGGGACGGATAAACTGAGCAATGAGCACCGACAGTTCTTTGGGACTAGCCGTCTCTCCCAATGCGGTTAGAGCAGCACAGCGAATTGCCGCATCCGGGTTATTGACCGCATTCACGAGAGCCCCTATTGCATCGATTCGACGCCGTCCGATCACTTCGATCAAAGCCGCCAACTCTTTGCCTTTCGCATTGTGCAGTCGGGCGGTGATATCGGCATTTACTCTCTCTCCCTTCAAGCGGGCAAGCGCCGTCTTTGCCGTCTGCGCTAACTCGTCGTCGTTGCCAGTTGCAATCTCGAGCAGCGTGGGAACACTCGATTCGTCTCCGCGAAGCCCGATAAAGCCGATGGCCGCAATACGCACTTGCTTGTCACCGCTTTTGGCTGCGGCTAATACGGCGTGCGGCAGTGCGGACTCGTTACGATCGATCAACGCACGCAGTAATAGTGCGGCTCGATCGGGCGACGTGCGGGTCAATTCATCGGCCAATGCGTCGGAGACTTGCCGCCCGGGAAGCTGGCGGGCCGTGATCAAGCCAATTTGAAGGAACGCCTTGTCTGAAGACTCGAGTTGCTCGATTAAGAGTGGGATTCCAGCCTCTTTACGCGCAGAATTGCGCCTCGGGTTGCTTCGAGCAATCGCGGTTTGGGGAGATCGGCCTTTCGAACTTGGTCGTAGATCGCCACGGCTTGTGTGGCCTTTCCTTCAGCCAATCGCCGCTCCGCGCACAAAATGCAGCCCTCCGCAATCGCCGAACGAACGGCTCCGCCGGCATCCGGCAATGACTTGCGAAGTGCTTTCGTCGCAGCGTTGTTTCCAATGTGCCCCAGGGCCACGGCGGCCGCAGAAGCAACCGCCGTATCGTCGTCTTTCAAGTGACCGGTCAATTGGTCAACTGCGTTTACGTCTTGACGCACACCAATCGAATTGATCGTGCCGACAAGAAGCAGCCCGTGGAGCGAATCCGTTGCCTTCAATAAGGCCGCGTCCGCTTCCGGACCTGGAATCGCTTCGAGTGCAATCCGAGACCATGATGCGAGCTCCTTGTCGGACAGCAGTTTCGCCAGTTCGGGGACGGCATCCTTTGAGCCATAAATTGCAAGCTTTTTACAGGCGATTGCTTTCTCCGCGGGCGGCTTGGAACGGAGTATTGCAATCAGTTGCTGCTCGCTTTCTTTGGGCTCACTTGGTTCCGCGGCCAACAAAATCGGTGCGAGGCAAAGAACATATACGGCTACAGTCGCCGTGACGTAACGGATGGAGTATTTAGTCGTTGTCATAATGGTATGCTTCGGGATATTCGATGGATTGGACGGGCAGGAACTTTTCCGCATGCAATCAACGCGCTAGATGCGCCACGGCTCGCGCAGTGCCTCGCACCGCAACCGGTTGGCCTGCTCATCGCCAACAAACGTGTGCGTCTTGAGGTCGAATTGGAGCTTGTGCTTCAGAGCGAGTGCGATATTCGCGGCATGACATGTGATGTGCGAGTAGCATGCCGCGTCGGCATTCGCCTTGGGCCGGCTGCGCGACTTGACGCAATCGAGAAAATCTCGCACGTGAAACGTGGCCGGATAGCCGCCGATTTCAGCGACTTGTCGTCCGGCGAGAAGTTCCGGAGAGCTGAGCACGAGTTTGCCGCTATCTCCCGCTTCAACCCAGCCCGTTTCGCCTTCGAATCGCACGGGGCAGGAACCTAACGGTAGCCACCCGTTCTCGCGAAGGATTAATTCGACGCCGTTCGCATAGCGTGCGACGAGCTGACCATCCTTCGGCGGATTGTACTCAACGGGAGCTGTTCCATCGGCGCCAACGGCCCATTGGCACAGGTCCACGCAGTGCGACCCCCACTCCAACACGCCGCCGCCAACGAGCCCGCCGCCTTTTTCAAAATTAAAACCATCGAGTAGCTTCGCATTGTATGGCCGCCATGCCGCCGGGCCGAGATACATATTCCAATCAACCACTTCTTTGGGTGGTTCCGGCTCGGCCGGTAACCAACCAGTCATCAGCGCGGTCATTCCAGCCGGGTGTGCATAAACTCGCTTGAGTTTGCCGAGCTTTCCGGTTCGCGCCAACTCGCAGGCAAACGCGAAGTGCGGCAGATTCCGCCGCTGCGTTCCCGCCTGAAACACGCGACCGGTGCGGCGCATGGTGTCGGCGAGCGTCAGGCTTTGAACGATATTTTTCGTGCAAGGCTTTTCGCAGTACAAGTCTTTGCCGGCTCTGGCTGCCGCCATCGCGGCCGTCGCATGCCAGTTCGGGCCGGTGGCAATGAGCACGGCATCGATGTCACTTCGGTCCAGCAACTCGCGAAAATCGCGGTACTGCCCGCAGTTTTGATTGCCGTACTTAGTATCGGCGATTTTTTTTACTGCATCGCGGCGCACCGCCTTCACGTCGCAAACGGCGACGAATTGGACGTCCTTTTGCTCCAGGAAGCAGCCGAGGTCGTAAGTTCCCCGGTTGCCGATACCGATACCGCCCAAGACAATCCGCTCGCTTGGCGCGACGGCTCCGTCCTTTCCCAGCGCGGAACTGGGTATGACCTGCGGCGCCATGACCGCAGCGCCTGTCGCCAACGTTGTTTTTAAGAATCGACGCCGATGTAGGTTTGGTGAATTTTTCGACATTGTATTCTCCTGATCGCGTGGACCGCTCACCGTCGACGGCATCTGTTTGAATTGATGTGCCAACGCCGCTTACAGCATACCGTCGCTGCGGGCTCCTTTCTACGGCCTCGGCTCCGGCAGAGTTTAAACCCTTTGCATCGGCGAGCATTCCCACAATTGACGGGTTTCAAGCCTCGACGCTCCTATAAGCAATTCTCATGGAGCGTTCAAGCATGTCGCTTGACCAGTTATACTGCGTTAATTCCAAAGCTAGTGGCGAGGGGGAGCAAGTTGGGCAGCATGTTTCGCATTTTATCAGGTAGCAACATGAAATTTCATTCTCGATTGATTGTGCCCGTATTAGTCGCGATATGCGGCAGGACCGTTTTGTTGGGTGTCGCATTGGCCGCGGAAGAGCGGGCGCGACCCAACGTGGTAGTATTCTTGGTCGACGATATGGGTTGGGCAGATGTCGGTTGCTACGGCAGCGAGATTCCGACGCCGCACATCGATGCGCTGGCAAAAGAAGGTGTGCGCTTCACCCAGTTTTACAATACGGCGCGATGTAGTCCAACGCGGGCCAGCTTGATGACGGGATTGTATCCGCATCAGGCGGGAATGGGGCACTTGGATAATGAAGTGCATGCAGGCACGAAAGGTACGCAGGGCCGCCTACGAGACGACTGCGTAACGATCGCCGAGGTGCTGGATGATGCCGGTTACTTCACGGCAATGGTGGGCAAGTGGCACTTGGGTCAGCAGCACGGTACGACCCCCTGGGGGCGAGGGTTCACGCGGTCATTGAATTCTCCCGCAGGCGGGATCTACTTTCCGAAGCAAAAGAAGCGCCCCGAGCTCTTCTTAAACGGTGAAAAGAAGATGAAGGACGACCCGATGTTTGGGAAGTCATGGTACAGCGTGGGATTATGGACGGACTGGGGTTTGAAGTTTGCAGACGAAGCGATCAACGCCAAACAGCCGTTTTTTTTATACGTGGCGCAATGCGCGCCGCACTTCCCGCTTATGGCGCCGCAGCCGACGATCAACACGTATCGCGGGAAATACAAGGAAGGCTGGGACAACCTGCGCGAGGCGCGCTTCCAGCGACAGATCAACATGGGATTGGTCGATCCGGCTTGGACCCTAAGTGCGCGTCCAGTTGAAGTGCCGGCGTGGGATAAGTTGAGCGCAACGGATAAAGATCGCTTCGACCACATGATGGCGATCTACGCGGCGATGATCGACCGTATCGACTTCAATGTGGGAAAACTGGTGTCGCATCTGAAAGACCGCGGGGTTTTAGATAATACCTTGATTTTGTTCTTGTCGGACAACGGCGGAAACGCGGAATCTGGTCCAATGGGCCGATATGAAGGAAGGCAACCGGGTGGGCCTGCTTCGACGGTTTTTCTTGGCCAAAGCTGGGCCACGCTGGCCAACACCCCATTTCGCCGCTACAAGCACTTTACGCATGAGGGCGGCATTTCGACGCCGCTAATCGCGCACTGGCCGGCGGGGATTCCGCGGGAACGCAACGGGGTGTTGGAACCCCAGCCGGGGCATGTGATCGATCTCATGGCGACGGTGGTCGATGTAACGGGCGCCAAATATCCAACGAAATACAAGGGAAACCAGATTCAACCGATGGAAGGCGTAAGTTTACTACCGGCATTTGCGGGTAAGCCGCTTGAACGCAAACATCCGATTTATTTCGCACACGAGGGAAACCGGGCGATTCGCAGCGGCAAGTGGAAGCTGGTGATGAAGCTCAAGGGGCCGTGGGAGTTATACGATATCGAGGCGGATCGGACGGAACAATGCGACCTGATAAACGAACATCCGGAGTTGGCAAAAAAACTGGCGGCGGATTGGGAAGCGTGGGCGAAGCGAGCAGATGTGGACCCTTGGCCAGGACCCGAACGGGATAATTCAGGCGCCGTGTTGCGCAAGAAGTCAGGCGAAAAGGCTCACGTCGAATAAGTTCAGCAATTATTCAGATCATTATGAACCGTTGCATCTGCACATCTCTGGTTATGATTCTGGTCCTCAAGTCGGTCGCAGCGCGAAGTGCACCAGTCACTATGAAGGCTGCCCCGCTGGTCTCCATGGGGAAATCCGACTGCGCAATCTTCTGCAAAGAGGCAGACGTTCTCTCAGCGCGCACGGCGGCGAAGCTCGCCAATTATTTCGCAGAGCAGACGGGGATTAAACCACCCGTGCTCGACGGCAACAAGCTGAAGGCAACGGATACGCACCAAACGCTGATCGTCATCGACGGCAGTGAGGAGCAGGCGCTCCTCTCCCGAATTTCGCTGAGCGCGGAAGTTCCCAAGGGGCGGGGCGACGCTTATGCGCTGAAAGTCGTTCGGCAGGGGCCACATTGGATCGTCGCCGCGGCTGGACGCAGCCCCGCAGGCGCCAAGTATGCGATATATCGCGTCATGGAGGAGATGGAGATAGACGGGCACGGCGCTGGTATAGCGCCGCTGGACCTGCGCGCGTCGCCTTTCTTTCCCATACGATCGGTGTCGCTGTTCAACATTTGGCGAGTTCCCGTCGAGATAATTCGCCAGTGCAATCTCGAAAGCTGGCCTATCGAAAAGATTCAGCGCTCCATCGATACCTACGACGCTTTTGGCTTTAACGCGATCGAGACTCATGACCGGTTTCACGAGGATTTTCTCAAGGCCGTTTACGGCATTACCCGCGCACAATGGCGCGAGAAGGTCTATGCCATGTGCGATCGCGCCCATCAAGATGGCATGAGCGTCTTCCTCAGGCTCTGGGGCAACTCCGTCGCGCTGCCGGTGAAAGAACTGAAAGATGGCTATACTCCCTTCGGCTTCGTCAATCTTGCCCCAGACATCCCTCAAGAGCGTAAGCGTTGGGAAATCGAAATCCGCGACTACGCGGCGAAAAACTATGCCACGCACATCGATCACCTGATTGGTCATTGGGCGGACGCGGGCGGAATACATCCCGGCTCAAAGGCGACCGTGACGGACGCCATGCTCTTGCACAACGAGCTCGTCAGTGCGTTCCGCTCGATCAACCCGAAGATTGACTCGACTTTCAATCTCTGGGGAATGGCTAACCCGCGCGGCAAACGGGGATGGCCCGAATACCGGGACCATCGCAGTATCTGCGACGCGGGCATATTGCCGAAGGATGTTTGCATTGCGCAAACGACGCGCAGCAGGAGCCATCCATACTCGGAGAAGGTGACGAGCGACATCCTCGCCGCCGGCCATCCTGCCGCCGTGTGGACATGGCGTCGCGGGGATACCGAGGTGCGCTTGGGCGATGCGGGCCTGCGAATTCGCATTCATGCGCTGATGGGCGATTACTTCCACAACCTGCCCCAATCCGCCCGACAACTCCAATGGCATAACATCGAACGGAACCAGCACGGACTGGCCAGCGACGTCAACTACTACATCGCTGGCAAGCTGATGTGGGACCCCGCCACCGATGTGGATCACGCGCTGAACAAGTACTGCAAACTAGTTTTCGGTGCTACGAATGCCCACGCAGTGGCGCGGGCATGCAACACGATTGAATCATCTCGACACATCGAGCGGTTTGTCAGCGACGAGTTGATCGCGCACCCAGCCGCGGCCGCGCGCCGTGCTAAGGCCGCGCTTGATGGTCTGACGCCGATCAGGTTGCCCGTTGGCCAAAGGTCGCGCCTCCCGTCGGTCACGTCGCCTCAGGAAATGCTCAACCAGCTTCGGGACACGCTCGCGGTGATTGCCGACAACGCGCAGATTATTGCCGAACAGCTTCCCGCGCTTGATGCTCTCCTCAAGGCGGGTAAGACGACTGAGGCTGCAGCCGAGGCCAGGATGCTCCGAAAGAGAGCGGATGCATGGTCCGGCACAATCGCCGGAGGCGTCGAAGGATGCTGGCTAAAGAAAACCTTAGCGCGGAAGCTGGCCACTGCCGCAACACTCGAGTCCGACACAACGACTGGACGCACTCTTGCCGCCGGGTCGAAAACTGTCGAGTAGTTTCGACGGCACGACGCAGTCAAACGATAATGGTTCGCCCGCCTCGCCGGTATTACGACGTATTTCGCAATCATTGCAAAATTGGACATAGCCCAACCAATGGCGACCTCACAGGGCCGAATTACAGCTTGGTTAGAACGGGCGCCGGCGGGCGTTATGAATGCCTACACCGTTTGCGCCGCCTTTACCGCATATTTTTGCGTGTATGCCTTTCGCAAGCCGTTCACCGCGGCGACTTTCAAAGGGTTGTATTTCGGGGGAACGCAGATTGAGCTCAAGACTGCATTTGTCGTCAGTCAAATCATCGGTTACACGCTTGCGAAGTTTCTGGGAATCAAGGTGTGTTCAGAGGCCTCGCGCGCACGGCGGGCTTGGATGCTGATCGGCCTTATCGCGGTGGCCGAATGTGCCTTGATTCTCTTTGCAATCGTTCCGCCCGAATGGAAAGTGGCCGCCATCCTCCTCAATGGCTTGCCTCTGGGCATGGTGTGGGGACTTGTTGTGCGGTATCTAGAGGGACGACGTACGTCGGACATCCTACTCGCCGGTTTGGCTTGTTCATTCATCGTCGCAAGTGGTGTCTTCAAGGACATCGGTCGTGCCGTTATGGCAGGAGACGCGATACCACTCCTTGGCATCGGATTGCCAACTGTGCTGCCGCCCCTTGACGAGTTTTGGATGCCCGCGGCAACAGGGCTCTTGTTTTTACCTGCGTTTCTGTTTGCTCTTTGGCTACTCAATCAGGTTCCGGAGCCGACGCCAGTTGATATTGCGGCCCGCACAGAGCGCGAGCCAATGGACCAACAGCGCCGCCGGCAATTTCTATTGTCGTATCTGGCGGGTTTCGTGCCCTTGGTTGCCGCCTATGTGCTCCTGACGGCCTTCCGCGACTACCGCGACAATTATCTTGTCGATGTTCTCGATCAGCTTGGATACTCGTACGCAGAGCACAAGGATATCATGAGCCACATGGAACTGGGGGTGGCGCTTGGTGTTTTAGTAACGATGAGCCTGTTGTATTTGATCAAGGATAATCGGCGAGCACTGCTGGCCGTTCTAGGCGTGATCGCGACCGGTTTTCTCATCATCGGCGTCGCGACGCTGCTGCACACAGCCGGGCAGATTAGCGGATATTCATGGGCGGCGATAATCGGATTCGGCGGCTACATGGCCTACGTGCCCTACAACTCGGTGCTATTCGATCGACTGATGGCTTCGACCGGATTTGTCGGGACTGCAGTTTTCGCCATTTATGTGGCCGATAGCGCTGGCTACACATGCAGTATTAGCGTACAAATTGGAAAGGATTTGCTGGCCGCGCAAACGTCTCGAATGCAATTCCTGCAAGACCTCTCCCTGTTTGTGTCGTTAGTGGGCGTGATGAGCACGGTGGCCGCCGGTGCGTATTTTTGGCGGCATAGTCGGCGATCCTACGTCGCGGCGCCGAGCTGAATCCGCGGCACGCGGTACTCTCATTATGCCATTGCCCATTGAACAGTATGCGTTGATTGGGGATTGCCAAACCGCCGCGTTGGTCGGGTTAGACGGTTCCATCGATTGGTTGTGCTTTCCTTGCTTCGATTCGCCGGCCTGTTTCGCGGCACTCTTAGGTAATTCAAAGAACGGACGCTGGCTGCTGCGTCCATCGGACCAAACCGGCAAAGTTCAACGACAATATCGCGACAATACGCTTATTCTGGAAACGGATTACGAGACTGCCGACGGCGCCGTCACGGTCGTCGATTGCATGCCTCCACGCAGCAGCGCGCCGGATCTTGTCCGAGTCGTAGTGGGGCGGCGCGGCAGAGTTCAAATGCGCATGGAGCTAACTATCCGCTTCGACTACGGTTCGATTGTCCCCTGGGTCCGCCGCGTAGAGCGTGGAATTAGCGCCGTCGCAGGTCCAGATTCATTGGTTCTCGACACGCCTGTTTCGCTTCGTGGCAAAGATTTTACGACGGTTGCCGAATTTACAGTTGCTGCCGGCGAGGAAGTTCCATTCGTGCTGACATGGTTCGCCTCGCATGAACCACGTCCGCCGCAATGCGATATAAAGAAGGCGATTGAGTACACCGAATCGTGGTGGCGAGAATGGTCATCGCAGTGTAACTACGACGGACCGTGGCGCGATGCGGTGATGCGGTCTCTCATCACCCTCAAAGCACTCACGTTCGCGCCAACCGGCGGTATGGTGGCTGCCCCGACCACGTCGCTTCCCGAGAAGGTTGGTGGAATGCGGAATTGGGACTACCGGTTTTGTTGGCTCCGAGATGCCACGTTTACTCTCTATTCCCTGTTGAACGGCGGTTATCAACAGGAATCGGAGGAATTTCGCAGCTGGCTGCTTCGAGCGGTCGCGGGCCACCCATCTGAACTGCAGATCATGTACAGTATTGTAGGAGCGCGCCGACTGACGGAGTTCGAGATCGATTGGCTCGACGGCTATGAGAACTCGCGTCCGGTTCGCACAGGGAACGCGGCTTGGAAGCAGCTGCAGCTTGACGTCTATGGCGAAGTCATCGACATGCTCCACGTTTGCCGACGACAGGGTTTGCCCGAGTATAAGCCGGTGTGGCGATTTGAAAAAGCGGTACTTCACTTTCTCGAACAGGCATGGAAGCGGCCGGATGAAGGGATTTGGGAAGTTCGCGGCCCGCGCCGCCATTTCACGCATTCCAAAGTTATGGCGTGGGTCGCCTTTGATCGAGCCATCAAAACTGTTGAAACCTGGGACTACGACGGACCAGTTGATCGTTGGCGAAAAATACGAACGGAGATTCACAACGAAGTGTGCCGACAAGGTTTTAGCGAGGATCTTGGCGCTTTCGTGCAATCGTACGATGCCGAGCTGCTCGATGCCAGCTTGCTGATGATCCCGCTCGTCGGATTTCTGCCGGCCGATGATCCGCGGGTGAAAGGAACCGTCCAAGCAATTGAGCGCCATTTGCTAACGGATGGCTTCGTGCGCCGCTATGCCACTCACGAGCAAGTCGACGGTCTGCCACCCGAAGAGGCATCGTTCCTTCCCTGTTCGTTTTGGTTCGTCGATAACTTGACCCTACAGGGACGAAGAGAAGAAGCCGTCGAAATGTTTGAGCATTTGCTTTCCATTCGCAACGATGTTGGGCTGTTGTCAGAAGAATATGACTTCAAGACGAATCGGTTGCTCGGAAACTTTCCTCAGGCGTTCTCCCACGTTGGTCTCGTCAACTCGGCCCATAATCTGGCGTCTGTCGAGGGTCCGGCGGAGCATCGGGGCAGGAGTTAAATGAGAGCTTACATGGAAATTCTGACGAGCCCCCTGCGAGTATGGATTCATCTAAACATAACCGTCTGCCACAACAGCATTTACCGCGATGTTTTCAGCTCAATCTTGAAACCGAATCGCCGACTTCTTATACTATCCGCCGTGTAGCCTAATCCTGCGTTAGACGCGCGGGAGCGGGGGAACCAACGCGTTCGCCAAAGCGGATGCCGGGCGCAGACTCGCCGCAGCGAGTCGGAGCACCTTTCAAGCTCTAGCCCGTCAGCTAACCCCGTCGGCCCGCTCGGGTGTGTTGCCCGGGCCGATTGAAAGGGCACTTCCGCTCTCCTGAATGACGTCGCCGCGACCGCATCCGATATGGATGCGACTTTTAATGCCAAGCGCGCAAGCCGCTAGGTAGAACTCTTCGCGAAGTCATCCATCAAGCGCCAGCGCCTCTCCGCTTTCCCGGGATCATTTTCCCAGGTCGCTTTCATGGGTTCCATTGATTCGCCAGACGCACCGGACAGTCGGTCGCGCGGTCGCGCTACGCAGGTTGTGGTTGTCAGCAGCGTGATGTTTACGTTCATTTCGTTCTGGCGCACGGCGGCGGTCGTGCTGTGCGACATGTCGAGCACGGTCTACTACATCGGCGCCATCGTCGAAAGTGCGATTGGCAAGTGCGCTCCGTGGTTTATTTTGGCTGTGCTGTTGTTCAGCTACGCAATGCGGTCGGTATACATTGAAAGCTGCTCGCTATATGTGCGGGGCGGCGTTTATCGCGTCGTCAAAGAAGCAATGGGCAGCTTCTTGGCGAAACTTTCCGTCTCGGCCTTGCTGTTCGATTACGTATTAACTGGTCCAATTAGCGGCGTATCGGCTGGCCAGTACATTGTCGGATTGGCCCTCGAGACAATCGCTCGAACGACGGGCTTACAACTCGATGGCGCTACCCGCGACACGATTAAAGCCTGCGGATCGGTCGCGATTGCCTGTGCCGTGACGCTTTATTTCTTGCGGCAAAATCTGCTCGGTATCCACGAATCGAGTGGCAAAGCACTACGCATCATGGCCGCGACTACCGTCATGGCAGTGACGATGCTCATTTGGTCTGGCGTCACTCTTGCCGTGCACGGTCCTGTCAATGCTATGCCGTCGTGGCAACCGGACTTGGCCAAGAAGTGGGACGTTGATGCGGCAGGAAAGGCTATCCCCAAACCAAATCCAATTACTGGAAAACAGGAGGATCCGCTAGGCTTGATCGGGCACTATCCAGCGATAGCAGAACCGCTGCGAAACCCGACGAATTGGTGGAGTCTCATCGGCGTCATCGGATTTGTCATCGCCTTTGGCCATTCAATTTTGGCGATGAGCGGCGAAGAGACGTTGGCACAGGTGTATCGCGAGGTCGAATCGCCAAAACTTCCGAATTTCAAAAAAGCTGCATTTATCGTCTTTCTTTACAGCCTCTTGCTCACGGGTACGTTCAACTTTCTGGCGGTGCTGTTAGTCCCCGACAGCCAACGCATGCATGAGTACTACGACAACTGGATTGGTGGATTGGCAATGCACATGGTCGGGCCCGTGTCACTACTTTTGCTGCTGAACGCCTTTGTCGTGTTCGTGGGATTTCTGATCCTTTCGGGCGCGGTCAATACGTCGATCGTCGGGTCCAATGGCGTGTTAAGCCGAGTGGCGGAAGACGGTGTCCTGCCCGACTGGTTTCTTCGCCCGCATCCCCGCTTTGGCACGAGTTATCGCGTGTTGTACCTCATTACCGTGCTGCAGCTTTTCACGATCGTCGCCAGCCGCGGTGACGTGATTCTGTTGGGCGAGGCCTACGCGTTTGGCGTCGTATGGAGCTTCGTATTCAAAACATTATCGATGGTCGTGCTGCGATTCAAAGACCGGAGCGAGAGAGAATTCTACGTCCCCTTAAATGTGCGTTGGGGTCACGTACGCGTCCCGATCGGGTTGAGCATCGTATTCCTCATAGTTTTGCTCTCTGCGCTGGCAAATGTCGTTACGAAGCCTGTGGCAACTGTCAGCGGATTTATCTTTACGACAGTTTTCCTGACTATATTCATCGCTAGCGAGAAATATCACAAAAAGCGTCGCGGTGGTGCACATCACGAGCACCTGGAGCAATTCAATCGCACGCTTGTCGAGCAGGTCACCGGCGAAAGCCTTGGTCTTACCAAGCCGTATTGCAAACTCGTCGCGATTCGCTCGCCAAATAACCTTTTCATGTTGGACAAGGCCCTCGCGGACAACGATCCGGCAACGACGGACGTCGTCGTGATGACAGCTAAGGTTGAACCGCGCGGCGCTGAACTTACTTTTGCGCCGCAATCGGTCGATTCGTACGACCAGCAGCTTCTCACCGCGGTCGTCAATCACGCCGAGCGGTTGGGAAAATCCGTTATGCCGCTGGTGGTGCCCACGAACAATGCGCTGCATGCCGTGCTGAACACAGCGAAAAACCTGCCATGCCAGGAGGTGCTCGTTGGCGCGTCGAACAAATACACGGCCGAGGAGCAGCTCGACCAGATCGCGTTTTACTGGATCCATTTGCATGGAGGGATGCCGCAAGGGCTGACCGTTCACGTCGTCGGCCGGGATCGCGATTTGACTTTCGACTTAGACGGCGGCAACCGCATTCCCAAGGCCGCCGAACGACAAGCGCGTTCAATCGCCGACCTGCGAGCGGCGGGGATTGGCGTACAGCGCGTATTGCTTGTTCACGATGGCACGCGCGCCAGCAGCGACGTTTTCGAGTGGCTCCTCACTATGCTTTCGAGCCGTACAGAGCTGGATGTTATGTGCGCACTCTCGCTGGAACGGACAGAAACGAACGGACAGGATGCCTTCGAAAAGGACCGGCAATGGGCCGCGCAACTCGGCCGAGAGCTGAGAGTGTTGGCCGAAGACCCAAAGTCGGGCCAGGAAATCGTTCGAATGGGCCGCGATGGTAATTTCGATGCAATTGTCTTGCCTGCTCACGCTGCGCAGTGGACGCCGTCAGAAGCGGGAGCCGACGATTGGATATCGTACGTCGTGCATCACGCCCCGTGTAGCGTATTCATTGCAATCCATCCGGCGATTCCGCGCGAAGTCGTTGGATAGCAGCGATCGCCTGTCTGATTAATGGCTGACGAAGGGTTGGGCTCCTCAACCGATCAAGCATCGTCTGCCTGCTGTTTGAACTCATGAAGTTTCTCGTTGTAGCGTGAAATCACGTCCTTGCGGCGGAGCATGCCTAGTAACTGTGAGGAGTCATCGGAACGCACCACAGGCAGCTCATCGAGGTTTCGGTCTGTAAATCTCTTCAGCGCCGTATTCAAATCATCTTGGGGCGTAACAGAAACAACCCTGGCAGTCATTACATCGCGAGCATTCGCTAGTTGCCAAATCTCTTCGTTGTAGAGATGGCTGCGGACATCGTCGCTCGAGAAAATTCCCACAAGATGCCCATTCATGTCTACCACTGGAAAATAATGCTGCCGGCTGGCGGCAATCAATCGGACAATCTCCTTTAGTGGCATTCCCTGAAAAACCGTCGGCCGTTGCGTCAAGGGCACATCAGCGACGGTGATCCCTTCTAGGACATCAACTAAAAAGTCGCCGCGGTGTGCAGGAGAATCCAACCTGGAGAGTAGTTGCTGATGATAAAGTGTCCAGCGTTGGCATAGCACGAAGCAAATCACCGACACCCAAAGCGTGGGAACCAACAAGTCGTAATCGCCCGTCAATTCGGTAACCATAACGATGGTCGAGACGGGCGCATGCGCAGCACCGGCAAAAAAACCAGCCATCCCGACAATTGCGTAAATCGCCGGCTGCGGAGCCAGTTGTGGTGATAGCTGATGAAACGCCTGCCCGACCGCGGCGCCCGTGCATCCGCCGATCACCATCGATGGTCCAAATACACCGCCCGAACCCCCCGATCCAATCGTCGCCGAGGTGGTCAGGATTTTTGCAATCGCAATACCGAGCAACAGGCCAATGCCCAACGAAGCCGGGTCCGTTAGCGCGTACTGAAGCATGCCGTAGCCCGTTCCGAGAGCCGCCAGCGTTCGAATGTCGCCGCCAGATAACCAGAAAAACACGATGCCGATCACACCGGCAATCACGGCGCCAGCGGTTGTCCGCAGCGTCGCCGGTATGGGAATTCTCTTAAACAGCCGGTGAAGTCCGTAGAAGCACTTTATATAGACCATCGCTACGACGACGAGCGCCATTGCCAATATCGTTAGCGGCGCGAGTTCGATCAGCGAGGGCAATTGGAATCGTAGTTGATTTCCGAACAGGGGCATGAACCGCACTTGTTCGGGCAGCGAGTAAGAGAAGATGCTGTAGCCGATTGTCGAGGCGACAGCCGCCGGTACAATCACCTCAGCTTCAATATCCGGGCCGCGATAGAGTATTTCAGCGGCGAACAGCGCTCCTGCCATCGGTGCGCGAAAATCGCGCCGATGCCGGCCCCCATGCCGACGGCCAGAAGGATTCGGCGGTCGCGGGTGGGTAGTTTCAATATCGTCGCCAGATAGGAACCGAACCCGGCGCCGATCTGTGCAATGGGTCCCTCGCGGCCACCTGACCCGCCAGTTCCAATAGTTAGGGCCGATGCGACAAGTTTAATCAGCGGGACGATTGGCCGGACAAACCCGCGCTTGAAGTGGTACGCTTCGATAGCGGCGTCGGTGCCGTGGCCTTCTGCCTCGGGGGCAAATAGATTTACCAGGATGCCGGAAAGAAATCCGCCGACCGCGAGGACGACTAATAGCTTCCAAGGCGAGAACTCCGATGCGGACGGCTCGAACAAATGGTGCTCGCCTGCGGCGGGCGCTGGCGTGTAACCGGCCACCTGTTCCAATGTGACGTGGCGTACGTATTGCTCGACATTGTCAAATACGATCGCGCCGATCCCGGCGACAACTCCCACCAAAGCGGCCAGAATTAACCACTTACTGGTAGTGTGCAAGGACGCCAAAAGCTGCAAGATGGATTTCAATTATTGGTAAACTGGAGGCCGATGCCGGAGACTTCTACGCGCCGCAAACCGGAGCAAACGCGCCAGGTGGTTGATTCCCTGTAAAATTCGGAGAGAGTATCTTCTCCAAATATCGGCGTTGCAGCAAGTCCCAAACATTGGCTGACGCACGCCGCGCTGGCCTCAGGGTTTTGTAGAAATCGCCCGGTTATGGCTTTTGCTCCGATGCCAGCCAGAATCCGAGAGCGATTTCCGCAGCCCCGGCCCAGCGTGTTAGTGCGGGTCTGTCGGCGAATGGTTGCATCATCTTTCGCCACCATCGAGGCCCATCAAGCCAAAGTTGCACATGACGAACGGGTTCGACGAAGGCCAAAAAGCCGTCGCCAATCATGGTAAGGCCCAAGCATTCCATCGCTCGGCGGCCTGCTAATCCATCACGACCCCCGTGGTAAATGTATTCTATTCGACTGCGAGGTCTTTTGGTTTTCTCGACTAATGCTTGCGCGGTCACAACACTCCTCCTCTCCACGAATAAAGTGGAACAAATCCGCCCACCATGTATCACTGCCGATTGCGTTTCTCACGTCGTCGGAAATTGCCAGCAGGACGCGCGAGTGAATAATTCGAACAAGCCCGTTGCGTTCTGCGCCTACGACAGCATTTGAAGCGGCACCTACCAGCAACTCTGCAAAGTCTGTGCCGCGGATCAACTTCTTGAGCAGCTCAGGTGCCGGCGGAATGCGTATAAAACTGCACACGCAAAGCTCGAAAATCCCCAGCAACACTGGGCAAGACTTCGATGAGCAAGTCTTGAGCCAACTTGTAGCGTCCGACGATTCGACAAGTTACGCCGCAGGTTATTGGCGGCCAGATTGGCTCCGATGCCACCATCCATCAAGCGAGCACATATAACAGCATGCACTTCAACAACGCTGTGGCGAGACTCTAGGTGAGATCGAAAAACAGTAACTGGCTTTTTTCACTCGCCATGATCTCAAATGATGCACGCCCGGCAAGCGTTAGCGCGTCGCCGCTTGTTAAAGTCGTCGCGCCAATTCGAACGGCGCCAAAAGCGACGTGCAAATACCCGTGCCGATTCGGCTCTAGCGATAGACTGACGCGCGTATCTTCATCCAAGTCCGCAATCCTAATGATTGCGTTCTGGTGGATTCGCAGCGAACCGTTGCGACCATCTGGACTGACCAGCATCTGCCATCGCCCGCGGCGCCCGTCGTCGGCAAACGCCTTCTGCGAATATGCGGGGGACAAATTGCGGACATCTGGCTCGATCCAGATCTGAAGCAGGTGAACTGCTTCGGAATTTGAAGGATTCATTTCGCTGTGTCGAATGCCGCTGCCGGCCGTCATCACTTGCACCTCGCCAGGGCGAATCTCGCCTTTCGTGCCGGTGCTATCGGTGTGCCGAAGCACGCCGCTTATCACCCAGGTAATGATCTCCATGTTGTCGTGACCGTGCTCACCAAAACCGCTACCGGGTTCGACCACATCGTCGTTAAGAACGCGCAGCACGCCATACCCGAGGTTTTGTGGGTCATAGTAACGGCCGAACGAAAACGAATGGCGGCTGTGCAGCCAGCCGATCTCTGTCTGACCGCGCTGGTGCGCAAGGCGAATTTGGCCTAACTGGGATGTCGTTTGCATTGATAGATCCTCTCGAAGTGCGGCCCGTCAGAGTTCCTGTACAGTTGGCTTTGGTTTGCGGCGCTTTCGTGCGCTCGACTATACTTGTACTTGTATGCACGGACGAACCAACGAGCAAGAATGCACTTTTTAGTAAGAGAGTATCTACACGGATACCGAGTATCGCCGGGTATTCCAACCGGGCGTGGGTTTTGCTGAGCCCTTTTTGCAATAGCGGTTGGCTCGGCCGGGGGGCTGCCCTGCCCCGTTGCGCAACTGAATTCGGGAATAGTGCTTTGGCAAAAAAAACCGCACACTGTCCGGTCGAGACTGCGATCGAGGTTATCGGCGGTCGCTGGAAGGTCCTTATTCTGCAGGAACTGTTTGCCGGCATTCGGAGGTTTAGCGAACTGCACCGCGCATTAAGCGGCGTTTCTCATCGAACGCTCACGCAGCAACTGCGCGAACTGGAATCGCAAGGAATCGTTCATAGAAAGGTCCATCGGCAAATCCCGCCGAAGGTCGAGTATTCGCTGACGCCGCTCGGCGAAACGCTCAGGCCGGTAGTCGCGGTAATTCACGAATGGGCAGAAGAATACGGCCAAAGGCGATCAAGGAGCACCTGACCGTACCAGGTCGCAACGTGCTGTCGGAACGAGCGGTCGCCGATTGTTACTTTCGAGCCTGTGCGTTTTATTCGTCCGCACTATCCTTCGAGCTTTGCGTCCATCGTGATCTTTGTGTTCAGAAGGCGCGAGATGGGGCACCCGGCCTTGGCGTTGTTGGCGGCCGTCTGAAATGCCTTCTCTTCGGCACCCGGTATTTTTGCAGTCACGTCCAAATGCACGGAAGTAATCGTGAACCCAGCATCCGTTTTTTCGAGCGTTACATTTGCAGTCGTACGAATTCGCTCCGCGGTCATGCCTGCATTTCCCAACTGGCCCGATAACGCCATGGAGAAGCAACCTGCGTGGGCAGCCGCGATCAATTCTTCGGGGTTGGTTCCCTTTCCCTCTTCAAAGCGGGTGCCGAACGAATACTGTGTCTCGGCAAGAACTCCACTATCGGTAGAGATCGTTCCCTTTCCATCTTTAAGTCCGCCCTTCCACTCTGCGGAAGCTTTACGTTTCATAGTCTTTCCTTTCAATCAAGCGTGATCGCAATATGTCGAGCAGGCCGCTGGTGAAGCTGTATGTTTAACCGCGATTTCGACCGGTTTCAAGCCTCGGCAAGTTGGGCTCATGGCATTTTTGCGGCGCGTCCATTATCCTTTTATGGGAATAAGCAGACCGCATCTTATTATCTCGGATTTGTCATGGGGTTGCACGAACATGATTATGCCAATTGGGGACGACAACACGGGGCGGACCATCCAGCCAGTTGTGAATTATGGCCTCATTATCGCCAATGTACTCGTGTTCGTGTTCTGTCAGGGGTTGGGTGAAAATGAAAAGTTCACGTACAGTTTCGCCACGGTCCCTCGAGAAATCGTCACGGGCCACGACCAAGTCACCGCCGATCGTCAGATTGAGGAGCCGCTGACCGGACAAAAGGTCACAGTGCCTGGCCTGCAACCGACGCCTTCGCCGGTGTTTATTACGTTGTTAACGTCGATGTTCATGCATGGTGGAATTGCCCATATATTCGGCAACATGCTGTTCTTATGGATCTTTGGCGACAATGTCGAGGACGCGCTGGGGCATTTGCGCTATCTTATTTTCTATCTTGTTTGCGGAGTGATCGCCTCGCTGGCGCACGTGTTCATGACGGTTGCGTTTTATGGTGCGGGTAGCGAACAGGCTCTCATCCCTTCCCTCGGTGCCTCGGGTGCAATTTCCGGGGTACTGGGCGCGTACATCCTGCTTTATCCGAGTCGTCGCGTTACCGTCATCATGTTTAGGATGCTGACGCAGGTACCTTCGTATGTCGCAATTGGACTGTGGTTTTTGTTTCAATTGATCAGTGGCCTCGGGATATTCGGCGACGGCTCGCAGACTGGCGGGGTTGCCTACGCCGCTCACGTGGGCGGGTTTATCGCGGGCCTCGTTTTAATTAAGCTGTTCGCCGTCGGAAGACCCGCACGCGACTACGAAAGCTACTAATCCTTCGGTAATTATCTTCGAACAAATCGCGCTCCGCTGACCTTGCCGGGTTTGTGTGCGGCGTGCCGAAGTAATAAGGTCGAATATGTCCATCCGCCTATGCGCAATCGTGGCCTGGCTGTTTGTTTGCAACGCATTACTTGCCGATGAATGGCCCCAATTTCGCGGGCCAACTGGCGACGGTATTTCAACCGCCACGAACGTGCCACTGCATTGGAGCGCAACCGATCATGTTGCATGGAAACAAGCAATACCAGGCAGCGGCTGGTCATCGCCTGTACTGTCGCGCGGAAGATTGTACTTAACAACGGCAACTGAGGCTGGCAAAGATTCATCATCGCTCCGAGCCTTGTGCTTGGATGCCTCCGACGGTCACTTGGTATGGAATGTCGAACTGTTTCGGCCGGACCCTGATGCAACAAAGGAACATCACGCAAAAAATGGCGTCGCCAGCCCGACGCCGATCATCGCCTCCGACCGGCTGTACGTTCACTTCGGACACCTGGGAACCGCGGCCCTGGATCTCAACGGCAACGTGCTGTGGCGACAGCAAACACTTATCTATCGCCCCAGACATGGAAACGGTGGTTCACCGGTCCTGGTCGGCAACTTGCTGATATTCAGCTGTGATGCGTTCAGCGATCCCTTTGTGGTTGCTCTCGACTGCGATAATGGCCAAGTGCGTTGGAAAACCCCACGAAATACAACTGCGGCAAAAACATTCTCGTTCAGTACGCCGACCGTTATCGCACTTAACGGCGCTACGCTGGTTGTTAGTGCCGGGAGCGGCTTCGTCGGCGCCTATGATCCCCAGGACGGGCACGAGATTTGGCGGGTGCGTTACGGCGAAGGATATTCCGTCGTACCACGCCCGGTGTTCGCCAACGGATTACTATTTGTCGCTTCGGGATTCGATCGGCCAAGCCTACTGGCAATCGATCCCAACGGTGCAAAAGGCGATTCAACGGACACGCATATTGTTTGGACGTCCACCAAGGGCATCCCTTTGACTCCCTCGATGCTCGCTGTCAACGATGAACTGTACATGGTCTCTGACAACGGAGTCGCTTCGTGTCTGGACGCCCGTACTGGCAACGTGCATTGGACGAAGCGCCTGGGTGGCGACTTTTCGGCATCACCCGCATTTGCCGAGGGTCGCATCTATTTTCAGAACGAGGCAGGAACCACATACGTTGTAAAAGTCGGCACGACTTTCGAGTTATTGGCAACAAACGACATTGAGCAGCGTACGCTCGCCTCGCCCGCCCCGGCCGACAATGCGATTTTTCTCCGCTCGGAATCGCACTTGTGGCGGATCGGAAATTGAACGCGTTGCAGTATCTATTTCAACGGCGTCGCTATGGGCATCAAGGGTGAAAGGCCGGTTTTCGGTCGGGATAATCCCTTGTGCGGTGCGCTTTACTTCGTCGTCAGTGGTGATGTGATCCATTCGTGTTCAGGCCCTAGCGACAGTCGAGCAGCAGCAATGGTGGGGTCATGAGAAAATAGGGCGATGCGATGGTGGTCTCGGGTATCGTTGAGGATGATCGGTTTTTTGCGTCGCACTTCGAGGGGAAACTGATCGTAAGCCATCGTCCAGAATGTCGGCAGGTGCGCGGTTGTGGGACAAATATCGGCGAGGCAGACGGCTGAATGACCACATGATTCAACACGGACGATTTGATGACCACGCGTATGTCCGCCGGTAAGTTGCGTCCCGACGCCTGGAGCAATCTCGGCATCGCCGTCAATCAACTCAAGGAGACCAGCCGCTTCAAGCGGCACAAAGTCGTCGAGAAAATACGCACCGGCCAGTTCCGGGAGGTCGCCGACTGCATCATCCCATTCGGTTCGCTGAACGAAATGGCGTGCTCGTGGGAAGGTTGGGCACAAGTTGCCTTGCTCATTGCGATGCGTAACGCCGCCCGCATGGTCGAAATGCAAATGGGTGAGGACGACCCAGTCAATCTCGTGCGGGGCGATGCCTATAGCTGTAAGACTCCGCGTAAGCGGCGATCCTTCTTCCAACGAGTAGCGCTGCCGCTGCTTCGCCGACGCCTTGCCGCCGTAGCCGGAGTCAATCAGTCCTTGCGAACCTGACGTTTGGACGAGAACACAGTTCGTTTCGAGCCGTACACGATGCCGATTGTCGGGCGGTGACTCGCGTTCCCACATCACCCGCGGAATGACGCCGAACATGTTGCCGCCGTCGATCCACAGTCGCCCTCCGCTGACGATGGTGAGCTGAATGTCGCCTATCGAAATCGGCGCGTTCATCGGTTCGGATCTCGCTCTACGAGCATCGCGACCGCATTACCGCCACCGAGGCACAGTGCCGCGACGCCGAATCGATGGCCGCGGCGCTCGAGCGCGTGGAGCAAAGTTACGAGCACGCGTGCTCCGCTGGCCCCGATGGGATGGCCAATCGCGATCGCTCCTCCATAAACGTTCACGCGATCGGGAGACAACTGGAGTTGACGCATGCACGCAAGCATCTGCACGGCGAAGGCTTCATTGATTTCGAACAGATCGATTTCATTGAGCGACCGCCCACCTTTTATAACCACCCGCCGGATGGCTTCCACTGGCGCGGTGAATAACTCGTGCGGTTCTCCGCCGGACGTGGCGGCCGCGACGATTCGCGCTAGGGGTCGCGCGCCGAATGCGCCGCGAGGGATTCGGAGCCGACAACGACCGCTGCCGCGCCGTCGCTTATCAACGACGAGTTGCCGGCAGTTACTGTGCCATCGCTTCCGAAGGCGGGCGTGAGCTTCGCAAGCTTCTCGAGATCAGTGTCGCTTCGCGGACCTTCATCTCGCGAGACGACCCATTCATCGGATCCACGCCTCACGCTAACGGGTACAATCTCCGAAACGAAGGCGCCGGCTCCCGCGGCCGCGAGCGCTCGGCGATGACTTTCCAAAGCCCACTGGTCTTGCTCCGCGCGAAATATGGGAGTTTTTGGCGAGGTCGTTGGCGATCTCACCCATCGATCGCTTGCTGAACGCGCACGTTAGTCCGTCGTGCGTCAGAGAATCGATCAGCAGTCGATCGCCCAGAGCGCGGGTCTCACGTGGCAGGACCCAGGCGGCCTGACTCATATTTTCCATGCCGCCCGCCACGACGAGATTGACATCTCCGCAGCGTACTCCCTGCGCAGCGAGCATCACGGCCTTCAATCCCGATCCGCACACCTTGTTGATCGTCAACGCGGCAACCGTGGGCGGCAGCCCGCTTCTAAGAGCCGCCTGACGCGCAGGCGCCTGACCGACGCCGGCTGAAAGTACGTTGCCCAGAATGACTTCATCGATGGCAGATTCATTGCAGCCAGCCCGGACCACGGCCTCACGCACCGCGATGGCTCCTAGATCCGTCACGCTCAGCGAGGAAAGCGCGCCTCGAAACTTGCCGATCGGCGTGCGGCATGCAGAAAATATAAAGGCTTCCGACATGGCGAAGCTCCGTAATCCACCGGCTATGTGGCGTCTCCTTAAGATTGTACGCAACGGGGACGATGTTGGTGGCGCGGCTTGCTTTTCGTTATAAAGGAAGATGCCCTTGGCGTATAATCGTAAATAGCAAGTCACGCGAATTTCTATGACCGTCAATGCACCACACGATCAACCGGTCCCCTGGGTCGATGGGCTAACGATCGGACAAGTGTTAACAGAGACGGCCCGGCGACATTCACAAAGCGATGCTATTGTCTTCTGCGATCCGCCGGCGGCGTTGACGTGGGGCGAGTTCCATGCGGCCGTTGACCGGGTCGCTCGTGCCTTGTTGGCACTCGGTTTTGCGCCGGGTGAGCACTTTGGCGTTTGGGCGACAAACGTTCCGGAATGGGTGCTCCTTCAGTTCGCAACGGCGCGGATCGGCGTCGTGTTGGTGAATATAAACCCAGCCTATCGAACGGGCGAGTTGAAATATGCACTGAACCAGTCCGATGTCCGCGGGCTGGCGCTCGTAGATGCTTTTAAGGCGTCGAATTACTTCGACATGCTCAACCAGGCCTGTCCGGAGCTCGCGGCCTCTGTACCCGGCGAGCTGCAAAGCGAGCTCTTTCCAAAGCTGCAGTGGGTCGTATCATTGCGCGGCAATCCTCCACCCGGAGCGCTATCGTGGGATGAATTGGTGGCTCGAGCGGACGACGTGCCGCAACGCCGGCTCGATGAAATGGCTGCTGCGCTCAGCCCGCATGACCCCATCAATATTCAGTACACATCCGGCACGACCGGAAGCCCGAAAGGCGCGATGCTTTCTCATCGCAATATTCTGCTCAACGCATTTTACGCCGGTCGTTTCCAGCGCCTCGATCACACCGACCGAATCTGTCTGCCGGTGCCCTTGTACCATTGCTTCGGTTGCGTGCTGGGCACGCTGTGTTGCGTTGTCCACGGCTCGGCGATGGTGTTTCCCTCCGAAAGTTTTCAACCCGGCGCGGCGCTAGCCGCCATCGAACAGCAGCGCTGCACGGCACTTTACGGCGTGCCCACAATGTTCATCGCCGAGCTGGAACACGAAGATTATCGACAACGCGATTTGTCGTCTTTGCGCACCGGGATTATGGCCGGAAGCCCCTGTCCAATCGAGACGATGAAGCGCGTCACGCAGGAAATGGGTGCCCGCGAAATCACGATCGGCTATGGCCAGACTGAGGCGTCACCGCTGATCACGCAAACCCGCGCCGATGATCCGCTTGACCTCCGTGTTGGCACTGTCGGCCGGCCGCTTCCAGGCGTCGATGCGAAAATCGTCGATGTGGAGACCGGACAGGATTTGGGCGACGGCCAGCAGGGGGAACTCTGTGGACGCGGGCACGGTGTGATGATCGGCTACTACAAAATGCCCGAAAAGACGGCCGAAGCGATCGATCCCAATGGCTGGCTCCACACCGGCGACCTGGGACTGCGCGAACCGAACGGTTATTACCGCATTACCGGCCGCTTGCGCGATATGATCATTCGAGGCGGCGAGAACATCTATCCACGGGAAATCGAGGAACGGCTGTACCAGCATCCGGCGGTGGTGGATGTGCAAGTAGTCGGCATACCGGATCGTCGTCTGGGTGAAGAAGTCCTCGCTTGGGTTAAACTCAAAAGTGAGAATTGCGTGACGGAAGAGGAGCTGTGCGAGTTTTGCCGCCATTCGCTGGCGCATTTCAAAACGCCGCGATACTGGAAGTTCGTAGATAGCTTTCCGACAACCGTCACAGGGAAAATTCAGAAGTTCAAAATTCGGGAAATGGCCATCGAAGAGCTCGGATTGCACGACGTCGCCGATATTGAAATGGCCTAAAGGTTTAACGGGCGAGACTTATAGTGGCCGTGACGGATCGCCATGCAAATCGACGCATCAACAATTTTGATCACGGGTGGCAGCTCCGGCTTAGGAGCGGCGTGCGTCGACGAGCTTGCGCGGCGAGGCGCGCGTGTGATCGTCGCTGATGTGGCTCCGCCGCGCGGCGACATGCTTGAGAAATCCTCAGGCCGCGTGCTGTTCGCGCCGACTGATGTTACTACCGAAGACGACGTACGCACAGCTATAGCTGCAGCTGAGAATGGCTTCGGACCCTTGCGCGGTGTGGTTGTCTGCGCCGGCGTGCTTCACGCTGAACGTGTCCTGAGACGAGATGGGGTTGCGTCGTTGGAGAATTTTCGTCGCGCTATTGACATCAATCTAACCGGCACGTTCAACACGGTTCGACTGGCAGCGGAAGCAATCGCTCGGAGCGAACCGCAGACAGGCGGGCTCCGCGGCGTGGTGGTGATGACTTCGTCCGTCTCAGCGTTCGAGGGGCAGATTGGGCAGGCGGCGTACTCGGCGTCGAAAGGCGGAGTCGCGTCGCTCACCCTGCCGCTGGCTCGCGAATTGGGCGAGCACGGCATTCGTGTCGTTTCCATTGCACCTGGAGTCTTTGACACACCAATGATGCAAGCCGCTCCTGAGAAAGTGCGACAATCACTCAGCGGTCAGATCCCGTTTCCGCACCGGCTGGGGCATGCCGACGAATTTGCGTCGCTAGTCTGTCACGTCTTTGAGAACGACATGCTTAACGGCTGCGTCCTGCGGCTGGACGGCGCGCTTCGCATGGGGCCCAAGTAAGCTGCTCTTGTCCGTATGTTTCTAACTTCGCCACGAGCAATTACTCGCCGCAGGCGTCTGAACGTAGCCCTGGCGAAGTAAACTTACTGTCAACTTCCATCGAATTGTTCTTCTGCGGCCAACATCCGAATGCGTTACAGAGACGGCGCCCCGGATAAGACTGTGGTGGAGTTTAGCATCGTCGTTTGGATCACTCCAACGCCGCGCCGCAGTGCTCGCAGAAACGGGCATCAGTGTCATTTGATGCGCCGCATTGTCCGCAGCACTTCATTTTCGCTAGCGGTGTCCCGCAAACGCGGCAGTAGTTTGCAGATGCCTCGTTCTCGGTGCCGCATTTCTGGCAACGCAAAGCGTTCGGCAATGTTGTGGCGGCAGATCCCTCGCTGATGGCTGCCGCTACGTCGCGAATTGAATCTTTCGTCTCCGCAACCATATAGTTGGCGGCATCCTTGGCGACCGGAGCGGCCTCACTGGCAATATATCGGGCCACTGCCCCCATATATGCAAATTTGGATACCACCGATCCGACCGCCAGTAGCGGCATCCCGACAAATGCGCACCAAAAATAGCGCGGCGGTTCGAAGCTGCCAAGTGCAGCGAAGAAGCTGCCAACCCCGATGATCATAAACACCAGCCCGACGGCTGCGATGGCTGGGCCCAGGATCCGCAGGAACGAACGCAAGTTATCGTGTCCAGGTTCGGTTAAATCGCTCATGATTGCACCAACTTCGCTCTGGCTCTCGTTCTAGTTCCGAATAGCGTCGCGCCCTTGCCTGGTACGAACTTCAATCAGCTATTCGTGAGCACCGTAGTATTGGCAGCAATTTGGTGAACATGTAAACATGTGGATTGCTGCTATTGTAATTTGATCGAGGTCCTTAAAGGCTTAACGGCTTGCCGCTTGGTTTGCCCGGCAAGCAATGGCGATGCGAATTCGCTCGTACGGGATCTGGCCATGCAGCGCGTCGTACACGGGCTTCAGCCGCTGCGTGCCGGCGTGTTCAATCACAGCTTCAATTTGATCCAGTTCCCTGCGTGGTATCCAACGGGTAGCATCCGTGACGCCGCGGTGGCGGATATATGCATCGAGATAGCCGTGCGTAGTCGAGACAGCCCGGCCCAGCCGCTCGGCCACTTGTTCGACAGCGAGACCTTCGTCGAACAATGGAAACGCCTGGACGACACTCGCTGACAAGATAGGCGGCTCTTGGCGAGAAGTTATTTCCGGCACCGGCTGAACATCCATTGCGACGCCCTTTTGGCGGCAATACCTCGCGATGCAGCTAACAAATTGTTGGCCAAAGTCGGCGGACTTTTTCTGGCCGACGCCTTGGACTTCCAACAACTGTTCGAGCGACGAGGGTCGCCGTCGCGCCATATCGCGAAGCGTGGCGTCGCTAAACACGATGTAGGCCGGCACGCTGCGGCGGATTGCCTCGTCTCGGCGCAGTTGGCGGAGCGTGTCGAACAACTCACGGTCCACGCCTTCCCAGGATACCAGCACGGATGTCGGCGTTTGGACGGACAATTGTTCCGGCGGCTTCGTCAAGATGGGCGCCGCTTCACCCGCAAGCAAGCGGTGTCCTTCTTCCGTCACGCCCACGGCCTGATACTTGCCCGGCAGATTGAAAAACTCCGTTTCAGCGAGGCAGAGAAATTCTTGGTTGACGAGTTGCTCGATCCACTGCCGCACATCCTGCCGGCGGAAATCGCTCAAAATGCCCCAAGTACTAAGCTGGTGGTGGCCAGCCGCGACGATTCGCTGTTCCCGTGAGCCAGTGAGAACCTTTGAAACGTAGTCCGCACCACACCGTTCGCGCAATCGCAACACACACGAGAGAATCTTTTGGCCAATTACCAGCGCGTTGCCCATGACTTCCAGCGTGCCGCAACACACGTCGCACGCATTGCAGGGCCCATAATTCCAAGGCTGGCCGAAGTGCTCCAATAGGCTGGCATGACGGCATTGGACGGATGTTGCGTACCGGTCGATTTTTTTCAGCGCTGCCGCGGCCGCATCCCGCGCTTCGCCGGGCATGCGATCGATCAATCGCTTCCAAGTCGTCACGTCGCGGCCCGAATGCAGCAGCCAGCATTCAGCCTCGACGCCGTCGCGCCCTGCCCGACCGCTCTCCTGTTGATAATTCTCCAGCGACTTCGGCATCCCGGCGTGGATGACGTAGCGGACGTTGGATTTATCGATTCCCATGCCGAACGCAACCGTGGCCACGATCGTATCGATCTGCTCGGTAAGAAATGCCTCTTGGTTGCGAACGCGATCATCATCGGTCATCCCGGCATGGTAAGGCAGTGCGGAATACCCCAATTCGCGCAAGACCGTGCACGTCTTATCCACCTCCGCACGCGTGATGCAATACACGATTCCCGATTGGCCGCGGAAACGGTCGATCACGCCGCAAATCTGGTTGAGGCCGCACTGCCGGCGTGCCACATAATATTGCAGGTTCGCCCGGCGGAAGTCGCCCACGAGCACCCTGGAGTTGCGAAGTCCCAACTGGGCGGCGATATCGCGGCGAACCGTTTCGGTCGCCGTCGCTGTATACGCATGGATTCCGGTTCTGGGGAAGCGATCACGCAACAATCGCAGGCCGCGGTACTCCGGTCGGAAGTCGTGCCCCCAAGCGCTAATGCAATGCGCTTCATCGATTGCAAAGAACGAAACGCGCTGATTTTGCAGAAACTCGATGGTCCGCGGCGCGACGAGCCGCTCTGGCGACATGTACAACAACCGCAGCCGGCCGCATTCCACCTGCTGCGCGATGCGGCGCTTTTCATCGGCCGCCAGCGTGCTATTGACCGCGGCGGCCGGAATGCCGCAGGCCGTAAGCGAATCGACCTGGTCCTTCATCAAGGCCAACAGCGGCGAGATAACGACAGCCAAACCCTCGCGGCACAACGCAGTCGCTTGGTAACAAAGCGACTTGCCGCCGCCAGTAGGCATTACCACAATGGAATCTTGATCCTCCAATACGCATTGCATCGCTTCGCGCTGCAGCGGCAAGTAGTCGTCGAAGCCCCAGTAAGTCTTGAGCACCTGTTGCAACTGTTCGACTTGCGTAAATTCACTTTCTCGCAGCGCGGCTCCGTCTTCGGCGCCAGCCTTGCGGCCGGTGCTCGTGGATGACGCCAGGGTTGACGTTGATGGTGTGGCCATTGGACAATGTCTCGAATGCCGCGTTGGCCGCGGCAAACGCTTCCTAAGTTTACACGATGGTATGACCGCTTCGTCAAGCAGCCGGCCGACGCTCTATTCGATCGGCCATTCGAATCATAGCGAGCCAAAGTTCCTCGATCTGCTGGTGCAGCACGGCATCGACGTATTGGCAGATGTCCGTTCGCAGCCGTTCTCGCACTACAACCCTCAATTCAACGACACGATCCTGAAACGTTGGCTGGAAGCCGCGGGAATTCACTACTTGTTCCTGGGCGCGAGCTTGGCGGCCGGCCCGCAGGCGAAGACTTCCTCGACGACGCCGGCCACGCCTTGTATCACCGCATGGCAGAGTCGCCCGTGTTTCTGGCTGGCATTGCGCGGCTGGAGCGCGAGGCCACCCTGCACCGAGTGGCCATGATGTGCAGCGAAGAAAACCCGGCCATTTGTCATCGGCACCTCCTCGTTGCGCGCGTGATGGCCGGCCGGGAAATCGACGTTCGGCACATTCGCGGAGATGGCCGATTGGAAACCGAAGATCAAGTCGCGCCACAAGAAAAACAGGGCGTGCTGTTTGCAGAATTGGAGCAGCAATCATGGAAATCTTTACGATCGGTTTCACCCAAACCCCGGCCGCCGAGTTCTTCGGAAAACTAAAGCGCGCGGGAGTTCGCCGGTTGTTGGATGTGCGCCTGAACAACACGTCGCAACTAGCAGCTTATGCCAAACGCGACGACTTGCAGTTCTTCCTGCGCGAAATGTGCGGCGCCGACTACGAACACGATCCGCTGCTAGCGCCCACGCAAACCATGTTGGACGCGTACAAAAAGCGTAAAGGAAGTTGGCAAGACTATGAGGAAGAATTCATGAAGCTGATGGCCGATCGCCGCATTGAGCAGCACTTGGATCGCGAGCGATTTAAATCAACTCCGACGGCGCTCCTGTGCAGCGAGCGCACGGCAGAACACTGCCATCGTCGGTTGGTGCTCGAATACCTGCAGCCCAGGTGGCCCGATATGGTGCCTGCGCATCTATGAACAAGGAGCGGGAAGCATGGAACCGGAGAATTGCCCCTTTCCCTCCGTGCTCCTTGCGGCCTGCGCTTCAGTCATGCAGATCGTAGTCAACCACCTCACGCGAATGCAAGAAGGCTACATGTGTGTGGCCGGCATCGACGTGGAAACCGGATTGCACGTTCGCCCAATACTCGACGGCCAGATGCGGATCGATATGCTGAGCGTACACGGCGGTCCTTTCGATATGGCACATATCGTTGATCTGGGCGCTACGCGGTTCGTCGGCAAGTTGCCCGAAATCGAAGACCGTTGGTTTGACGCGGCACTGGCCCGGCCAATCGGCGAGATGCCCGGCAACGAATTCTGGACGCTATTAGAGAAAGCGGGGCAATCGAAACTCGGCGCCATCTTCGGTCCCGACCTGGAGCGTGTCGCCTCGACCTGTGCAGTCGCCGAGAACCATGGGCTTCGTTCGCTCGGCTGCTATTGGGCGTGCTCCGGCCAACTGCTGTTAGACGAAAAGTATGGCCCCAAGCGCATCCGGTTGGCATGGCATGCCGGCGAACATTTGTTCAACGTTCCCGTGACGGATATCCGCCTGTACGATAGCGACCACATCACGCCATGCGATGGCAAAGTAAGTTGGCTAAATGGACGACTTAGGTCGTACCCGCGAATTCTGGTAAGTGTCGGACTCTCTCGCCCCTATCGCAAACGTGCCGATGACCCACCGCGTCACTGGCTGCAAATCAACAACTTTCATTTGCCCGAAGACCCATGTTGGACCTTGAGCGATTGCTGAGCTGAGTATCTTGCGTGGCTTAGCCGCTTTGCCACAATAAGACATGATGCGTGCGCCGATCATTCGGTTCCGCAGAGTACGCTCGCCCTATGGCCGTTTCGACCGCTGCGTATGCCCTCCACGAATTTGTTGCTGGCATTAGACCAAGGGACAACGTCGTCTCGGGCCATTGTTTTCAATGGTTCGGGCGATATCGTTGCCATCGCCCAGCGCGAATTTCCTCAGCACTTTCCGCAACCTGGCTGGGTAGAGCACGACGCCGAGGAAATTTGGACGAGCCAGCGCGATATGGCATGCGAGTGCCTAGCTCAGGCAGGCCTCAAACCGAGCGATCTCGCGGGAATTGGGATCGCCAATCAGCGCGAAACGGCTGTCATTTGGGAGCGCGCGACAGGCAAACCGATTCATCGAGCGATCGTGTGGCAAGACCGCCGCACGGCGGCCGATTGTGACCGGCTGCGGTCCGCGGGCAAAGAGCCGATGATCCACGAAAAAACCGGGTTGCTCCTCGACCCTTATTTTAGCGCTACAAAATACGCTTGGATTTTGGATCGTGTGCCAGGCGCTTGCGCTGCGGCTGAGGCCGGCCGATTGGCATGCGGCACCGTTGATTCCTGGCTCGTTTTTCAGCTGACCGATGGCCAGATTCATGTGACGGATGCGTCGAACGCCTCGCGCACGTTGCTCATGAACATCCACACCGATGAATGGGATGATGAGTTGCTTCGCTGCTTCAATGTCCCGCGCAAAATCCTTCCCGAAATCCGTCCGTCGAGTGAGGTTTACGGTGAGGTGTCGTCGGTTACCGAGCTACTGAGCGTTCCGATTGCCGGCATGGCGGGCGATCAACAAGCCGCGCTGTTTGGCCAGGCGTGTTACCGACCCGGCTTGGCCAAAAACACGTATGGTACCGGCTGCTTCATGCTAATGAATACCGGCGCGCAAGCCGTCGAGTCCAAAAACAGACTTCTGACCACGGTGGCTTGGAAGATTGACGGCCAAATAGAATACGCACTAGAAGGAGGAGTGTTCGTGGGAGGCGCCGTGGTCGCATGGCTCCGCGACGGGTTGGGAATCATCAAATCATCCGCGGAAGTTGAAACACTCGCACGATCGGTTCCCGATAGTGGGGGCGTCTATCTCGTACCCGCTTTTGTCGGATTGGGAGCGCCCCATTGGGATCCGTATGCTCGAGGCGCGATTTTCGGGATCACCCGTGGCACTACGGCCGCTCACGTTGCTCGCGCGGCCGTGGAAAGCATCGCGCTGCAAGTGGCCGACCTCGCCGATGCCATGCGCCGAGCTGCGACAAATCCGATTGCGGAGTTGCGTGTGGACGGCGGGGCGAGCGTCAACGACGCGCTGCTTCAATATCAGGCCGATGTCATGCAGCTTCCTGTCGTGCGGCCAAAGGTCACCGAAACAACCGCACTTGGAGCCGCATATTTGGCCGGACTGGCCGTAGGTGTTTGGAAAGTGCGTGACGCGATTGCCGGTCACTGGAAGATTGATCGCCGCTTCGAGCCGCAGATGTCGGCAGACGAAGCCGCGGCAATCCGCGTCCACTGGGCCGACGCAGTGGAACGCTCGCGCGGTTGGGCAAAACCCAGGTAACTTCCTAACCCAGCCTTTTGGTTTGCCAATCGACGTTTCGGGTTTATCGACGCTGCCACGAACGAACGGAGGAAGCCGCCAACGTGATCGCCAGCATCAACAGCGCGGGCGACGGCGGTTCCGGTATGGCTGAGTTCGCGCTGGCTGATTCACCAAGTTCGGACCCGCCGGAAGCGGTTTCGCCGAAGTGGGTTCGCCAGGTCTCATAATCGTCTTCTGTGTATCGGGTGCCGAGGCCTTTGCGCCAAACGATGTAATCGGCGGCGTCGGCGGCGTCATCGGCGTTGTAGTCGCCGCCGATCGAGAAGCGGAAGAGGTCGCCGGTGCCTCCTGGCAAATTCCAATCGAGCGAATATTGCGAACCATTTAAATGAGTGAGTGGAATCAAGTCGATCTGACCGGTGTCGCGGCTGAGTAGTTGGAGCGAGTCGAAGCCGGACTGCCCAAAATCAAATGTGAGGTGATACCACTGCGCGTTTTGGGCGGCCGTGCCGGTCGAACTACCATTGACGAGCATGAAGTGTGTTCCAGCGGCGAATGGGTAGCCGCTATTGTCGGCGAGCAAGGGCTCGAAGTAGCCGATAAGGATATCGGCGTAATTCGAGCTGGCGCTTGCTCCTGGCCCTGTGACGGGAGTGATCGAGGTGATGTAGTTGTTGCCGCCGGCGCCGGGCGTCCAAGCCGAGAGGCCGGCGGGTAGCGAAGATCCGATTCCGGGAATCATGCGGACATCCGTGCTGGTTAAGCGTACCAATGCGGGGCCGAGATTGCGGCTTTGCCGGTTTGTCTCCGCGATTTGGTCAAATACGGCTGTCGGCTGGCCGTCGCCATCGCTGGAAAACAGTGTGGGGTACACCGTGGGGTTGTTTGGCTTGTTGTAGACGAATGCCGTGACAAACGTATAGCCGAAGGCCCAACTGGCGAATTCCTGCAAACGTACAAATGATTCGCTCGGCTGGGAGGCGGCGTAGCTCGTGCGATAGAGATCGAGGTATTGAGCGTAGGGGACGGGCTCCCGCCCGGTGCCATCGATGCCCGCCAGACCCGCGAGCCGGTACTTTTGCATCTCCGTATACCATGTAGATAGAGTTACGTATTGCCGCGGATACGCATCGAACATGAGCATGTCGGGACTGGCCACCTGCATATAGTCGGCCAAACCGGAAGCCGTCATCGTTTTTGTCGCGTTGTTGGCGCCAAAGTTCGTGTAGGCGAGGAAATTGCTTCCACATTGGCTGTGCCAACTCGCATAGGTCGCAGCCATCGTATTCAATGTGGCCGCGTCGATCGTTCCGGTGCTCCCCTGATTGAGCTCGTCGCCGTACTGCAAGCTCACCAGATCGCTGAGATGCACCGTTTGTGTTTCGTTGGTCGTGAGCGGGTTGCTGCCATCGGTTTTGATCCACCTGCTCCAGGGCATCGTCCACCCCAGCGTCTTCTCGGAGTTCTTGTCATTCCAGGAATTGAATGTGGTGAAGTTCGCACTTGCCCATAACGAGTAGTCGCTGGGAGTGCTTGGCGTGCTCGTTATGAACGCCAATGACTGAATTTGTAGACCTCGCTGAAGAATGACCTGCCGGCCAGAGCTCAGCTCGACGCCCGCTGCATCATTGGCGGCGGGCCAGACGCACAAGACAATTATGCTCGGCGATAAAAGCTGATAGAGTCTCATGTGGTTCGTCTCAATGATATCAGATTTGCGCTTCTTGTGAGCGGATACAAGTCGCTGACAAGAACAGCGAAGTTGACTAGAATGACTGCCATGCGCCTGGACCCTGCCGTCCAACTAGCCGCAAGAGTGGCGCCACGCTTTCTTTACCGCGTCTTGAACGAATTCACGTGCGATGAATAGCGCGAGCGATTCTCAAAGATCTGTAGCAACCACCGGCCATAAAGCGAGTGCTCTGTTGTGCATTTTGCTGTGCGGGCTTGGTTCACAATGCATGGCCGACGAAGCGGCCGCCGCGGCGAATTTCCGCGAACGTGTTCAGCCAATTCTAGAAACGTATTGCTACGCCTGCCATGGGTACGGCGAGCACAAGGGCGGGCATGCGTTTGATGAATTCAAGTCGAACAAGGCGCTAGTGGGCGATACCAAGCTATGGTGGGCCGTATTGAAAAACGTTCGGTCCGGCCTCATGCCGCCGCACGGAGAAGAGCAGCCGCATGCTGACGAGCGGCGGCAACTATTCGATTGGATTGAGTTCGATGCATTTGGAATCGACCCCGCCGACCCCGATGCCGGCCGCGTCACGCTGCGGCGGCTCAATCGAGTGGAGTATCGCAATACGATCCACGATTTGATGGGAGTTGATTACGATACATCGGATGAGTTCCCGGCCGACGACTCTGGCTATGGGTTCGACAATATCGGCGATGCGCTAAGCGTTTCACCGCTGCTCGTGGAAAAATACCTCAATGCGGCGGAGGCGATTGTCTCTAAGGCAGTGCCGGTCAAAGTGGCTGATGAACGCGATCGGGCGGCACAAACGAGATATCGACGATTTTTCCCGCGCGGTCCCGCCCCAATTGATGCGCAGAAGCGCGACGTTTACGCCCGCGAGATACTGGCCGCGTTTGCTCGCCGCGCGTATCGCCGGCCGGCTGACAATCAAACGATTGACCGGATCGCCGTTTTGGCGAAGACGGCATACACCGCGCCCGGTCAAACATTCGAAGCGGGCATTGGCCGGGCGATGGTCGCGGTGTTGGTGTCGCCGCGTTTTTTGTTTCGTGCAGAGAGCGTTTCGAGCGCTTCGGCGGGTCAGCGGTTTCCGCTAGTCGATGAATATGCGCTTGCTGCCCGCCTCTCGTACTTTCTGTGGTCCACGATGCCAGATGATGAGTTGATGCAACTCGCCGACCGCGGCGAGCTGCGCGCCGACCTGTCGGAACAAGTGAAGAGAATGGTCAAGGATCCGCGCTCGAAAGCCTTGTCCGCGAATTTCGCCGGCCAATGGTTGCGCGCCCGCGATATCGAGCACACGGAGATCGAGCCGATCGGCGCGCTGGGACTTCAGGATGAATTAGAAAAGCTGCAGCGAGAAGTGTGGAAAATCCGCCACGAAGGCCCCCGATCCGCGGACGACGATCCGGACAAGCCAGCGTCGGAAAGGTCGCGGGCATCGGCAAAACCACCCGATGCGGTAAAACAAAAACCGGTGGACAAAACTCGCTGGCAAGAACGCGAGCGGATTCGAGCGGAACATCGCAGACTCCAAGCCCTGGCCGGCATGTTTAACAGCAACCTGCGCCGGGCAATGCGCGACGAAACGTTGGCGTACTTCGACTACATCGTGCGCGAGAATCGCAACGTGCTGGAGCTGATCGACAGCAATTACACGTTTGTAAACGAATCGCTCGCCAAACATTACGGGATCGAAGGCGTAAAGGGTGATCTGGTGCGGCGCGTGGAATTGCCGCCCGGCAGCCCGCGCGGCGGCGTGTTAACGCAAGGCACACTGCTGGCGGTTACATCGAATCCGAACCGCACGTCGCCGGTGAAGCGCGGGCTATTTATTTTGAAGAACATCTTGGGATCGCCGCCGCCGCCCGCGCCGCCACCAAATGTACCGATCCTGGAAGTGGCCAGAGATACGATCACCGACCATCACCCGACGGTACGCGAGATGCAAGAAAAGCATCGTCGCGAGCCGTTGTGCCATGCCTGTCATGCCCGCATGGACCCGCTCGGACTGGCGCTGGAGAATTTCAACGCGATGGGTATGTGGCGAGAAACCGACCAGGGCCTTCCCGTCGATCCTTCGGGCACGCTCATGACGGGTGAGAAGTTTGACGGAATCCGCCAACTGAAGACCATTATAAAAGACCAGCACCGGCTCGAATTCTATCGTTGTTTGGCGGAAAAGCTGCTAACCTACGCCATTGGCCGGGGTTTGGAGTATTATGACGAGTACACCGTGGACCAAATTGTGGTGAAGCTAGACCGCGACCAGGGAAAGTTTTCAACTTTGTTGATGGGCATCGTCGAATCGGCACCGTTCCAAAGGCAGCGCCGCGCGAATAAGGTGGCGAGCGTAGCACGCACGCTCCGTGTGCCGTAGCTGAATCCCGCAAAATGAAACGTCAGTAAATGGCTACGGCACACGGAGCGTGTGCCTACTACAGTGAGGCTGTGCAATGGAAAGCAACCAATCGTTAAATCGCAACACCGCAGCCGAGCGTTATTCCTCGATGAATCGGCGCAAGTTTCTACGTAACGTGGGAGTATGCGTCGCATTGCCATCGCTGCCGTCGCTGCTGCCGCGGTGGACGCAAGCGGCCGAGACTTTGGTGAACGACCGCGCCGTTGAGACTGCGTGGCGTGCCCCGCTACGGATGGCGTTTGTCACGATCCCGAACGGCGTGAACCTCGATCAATGGTGGCCTACGGGAGAAGGTAAGCAGTTTCAGCTTGCTTCGACGATGGAACCGTTGGCGGCGCTCAAAGATCAGATTCAAGTCCTTTCGGGTTTGGACCAAATGAATGCTACGCCCGGTCTCGACGGGCCGGGCGACCACGCACGGGCCAATGCTTCGCTGCTAACCGGATGTCGCGCGAAGAAGACGTCCGGCGCCGATATTCACGTTGGCCCATCGATCGACCAGGTCGCCGCGCAGCATATTGGGCATCTCACGCGGTTTCCTTCGTTGGAACTAACGTGCGACACGGAGCGCGCGAGCGGCGATTGCGACAGCGGCTATGCGTGCGCTTACGAATACAATGTTTCGTGGCGATCGGCAACGACGCCGATGCCGCCCGAGCCAAACCCGCGGCTGGTGTTCGAGCGGTTATTCGGTCGTGGCACGCCCGAGGAGCGTCGCAAGAACTTCGAGCTTCGTCAGCAGACTAACCGCTCGATACTGGACTTCGTTTGCGAAGATGCCCAGTCGCTCGGTCGGAACCTGATTCCGCAGGATCGCCATAAGCTGGACGAGTATCTCACAAGCGTCCGGGAAATTGAGGGGCGTATTGCGAAGTTCGGGCAGTCGGGCAGTTTGCCCGATGCCGATTTCGTCGTGCCCGCCCGGCCTGCTCGCAGATTCGAAGAGCGGATGAAAGTAATGTTCGATCTTGTCGCGTTGGCGTTTCAGACCGATTCGACGCGCATTGCAACGTTGATGCTCGCGCACGAAGGCAGCAACCGGCCGTATCCGGAAATCGGCATTGCCCGCGGGCACCACGACCTCTCGCATCACGGTAATAATCCGGAAAACTTAGAGATGATCGCGCAGATCGACAAGCATCACATGAAGTATTTTGCCGAGTTCTTAGAAAAACTCGCTCGCATGCGCGACGCGGATGGCAACTCGATCTTGCACAATTCGATGATCGTGTACGCCGGCGGCAATGGAGACGGCAATGCACACTCGCACACCAATCTGCCGGTGATTCTGGCCGGCGCCGGCGGCGGGAAACTTCAAACGGGCCGCTTCTGCAAGGTGGCCTCGATGCCCATGTCGAATTTGTATCTGGAGATGCTTGAGAACTTGGGCATCAACGGAGTTTCTCACTTCGGCGATTCGAACGACCGCCGCGTGGCTATCTGAGAATTATTGAACTACGACGACGCGACGAGCACGACGGATTACAACGTGGTTTCTTCGTCGGCGTGCTGTCATGGTTCGCCATCGCACCGTGTCTGGCAGTCTTGCTCGCGCGGTTGTTAGGAAATGCAATTGTTTCTGTTTACTATTTTGTGTTCGCTTTCCTTTGAGTGAGATTTTTCTATGCGATTTACTTCAACGCTTGCGTTCTTGTTCGTACTTTGCGGCGCGACTATGGCCGCACAGCGAAACGTGGTGCTGATTGTTACGGACGATCAGGGTCGAGACGCCGGTTGCTATGGCAACTCAGTCCTCAAAACGCCGAATCTCGATCGGTTGGCGGCCGACGGCACGCGGTTTGAGAATGCCTATTGCACCACCTCCAGTTGCAGCGCGAGCCGGTCGGTAATCCTTACCGGGATGTTCAACCACGCGAACGCCCAGTATGGGCTCGAGCACGGATACAACCACTTTCGTAGCTTCGAATACCTCAAGAGCTTGCCGGTAATACTTGCGGATGCCGGCTATCGCACCGCGCGAATTGGTAAGTTTCACGTCGGGCCGGAAAGCGTGTACCACTTTGAACGAGTGCTGGGCGGCAACTCGCGCAATCCGGTGGATATGGCCGAGCGGAGTCGACATTTCATCGAGGCAAAATCAGATCAACCGTTTTTCCTTTACTACGCGACGAATGACCCGCACCGAGGTGCGCGGGCGAACTGGGCGCCTCACAAGCCGAATAGTTTTGGAAACGAGCCGCCGGGGAAGGAGCCAACGGGCGTTGTGCCCGTGCATTACAAACCGGAGGACGTTATCGTGCCCCCGTTTTTGCCCAATACGCCCGTTTGCAGGGCCGAATTGGCGCAGTATTACGAGTCGGTGTCGCGCGTCGATTCGGGCCTCGGCCGGCTGATCGAAATTCTCGACGGCTGTGGCAAATACGATGATACGCTCATCATCTACGTTTCGGACAACGGCATCGCGTTTCCGGGTGCGAAGACGACCACCTACGAATCCGGAATCAAGCTGCCTTGCATCGTGCGGAATCCGTACGCGAAAAAACGCAGCGTCGTGAGCCAGGCGTTTGTCTGCTGGGTCGATATCGCGCCGACCATTCTCGAATATGCCGGCGTAAAGCCGCCCGACGATGTGATTCTGCAGGGACGTTCGATGCTGCCGATTCTTGAGCAAGAAAAGCCGGCCGGTTGGGATGAGGTGTACGCGTCTCACACGTTTCATGAAGTGACGATGTACTATCCGATGCGCGTGGTGCACAGCGGCCGATACAAGCTGATCTGGAACATTGCATATCCGCTTTCGTACCCGTTCGCATCCGATTTGTGGGGCTCGGCCACCTGGCAGGACACGATCAAGCATCACGACGAGGATTACATTTACGGCAAGCGGACGATCAACGCCTACGAGCACCGGCCGCAGTTCGAGCTCTACGATCTTCAAACCGATCCCGACGAGATTCATAATCTCGCGAACGACCCGGCGCACCACGACACGCTTGTGGCGTTACAGCAAAAACTGAAGCAGTTTCAGAAGCGGACCAAAGACCCGTGGATCTTGAAGTGGCAGCATGAGTAGCGAGTGTGTTTACTCCACGTACCCATGCGGATGTTCGCGATGCCAGGCCCAGGCGCTTTCCACGATCTCGCGCATTGAGTAGCGCGCTTGCCAGTTGATCGCGCGCTTGGCGGCGGAGGCGTCGGCCACGAGCTGCGGCGGATCGCCTTCGCGCCGGCCGACCATTCGGGTGGGGATCGGGCGGCCCGTCACCTCGCGGCACAGATCGATCACTTCTTGCACGCTCGCGCCGTGGCCGGTGCCGAGGTTCAGCTTTAGGTCCATTCCAGGTTGAAGCTTTTCGAGTGCCGCGACATGGGCGGTTGCCAGGTCATCGACGTGAATGTAATCGCGAATACAAGTGCCGTCGGAAGTGGGATAATCAGTGCCGAACACCTCAACGTACTCTCGCTGGCCCAGTGCCACTTGCAAAATGAGCGGGATGAGATGCGTTTCTGGATCATGATCCTCGCCGAGCGTGCCATCGGCCGCCGCGCCTGACGCATTGAAGTAGCGCAGCGCCGCGTAGCCCAGCCCGTAGGCGTATGAATAATCGGCCAGCGCCCGCTCGATCACAAGCTTGGTGAATCCGTAAGGGCTGATTGGGTTTTGCGGATGGTCCTCGGTGAGTGGAATTTTCTGCGGGATGCCATACGTAGCGCACGAGCTGGAAAACACGATGCGATCGATGCCTGCCTCGCGCATGGCTGCCAACAACGTCAGTGATCCGACGATGTTGTTGTGATAATACATCGCCGGGTCGCGGACCGAGACGCCAACATAGGCGAAGGCGGCGAAGTGCATTACCGCCTCAATCTTGTGTTGCTTCATCGCGGCGACGAGCCGCTCGGATTCCAAGAGATTGGCCGAGATGAAAGGCAAACTACCAACCGCAGAACGGTGCCCCTCGGCTAGATTGTCGACAATCAATACATCGTGGCCACTTGCGGCAAGTTGCTTCGCCGCGTGCGAGCCCACATAGCCGGCGCCGCCGGTAACCAGTACGCGCATGTTGTTCAACCCTCCGAGACATTGCCGTGATTGCCATAGGTCGAGGACGATCCCGTTCGCCGACCATCGACATTAGATTACGAATTCTCGTAGCGGCGTACCAGACGCGCCGGGCGAGGAACGACGTAAAATGCAAATTCCGCGTTCGGTGGAGCCGCAAATACCATCCGCCGACTGCATCGAAGGCTGCACTCGCACTTGCGCCGCGATGATCACTCATTCTCGCGCCGTGGGTGCCCAACTCTATTCAATATCCGGTTAAACGGGCTAGCCATTGCGGCCGATTTCGGATTGAATGTTGAAATTCGCTGGACGCGGGAGGATGAGGACCGCGGCCTGATCGCGACCCGGCACATATAACAAGGCGGAATCATGACTCTCACAGCCATCGACTGGCTCATCATGGCAGTTTACTTGCTGTTCGTATTGGGCATCGGGTTTTGGCTGAGGCGGTCGATTCGTACAAGTACCGACTTCTTTCTATCCGGCCGCTCGATCCCAGCCTGGGTCGCTGGGTTGGCATTTATTTCAGCGAATTTGGGTGCCCAGGAAGTGATCGGCATGGGGGCCTCGGGAGCCAAGTACGGCATCGCAACGAGTCACTTTTATTGGATCGGCGCAATTCCTGCGATGGTGTTCGTGGGAATTTTCATGATGCCGTTTTATTACGGGTCGCGAGCGCGGTCCGTGCCCGAGTATCTCAAGCTGCGGTTCGACGAGAAAACTCGGGCCTTCAACGCGATAACGTTCGCGGTGATGACGGTTTTTTCGTCGGGCATCTCGATGTACGCGATGGCCAAAATCATTGAGTCGCTGCACTTGTTCGACGCGGCGTTCATATGGGCGAATGTGCCAACCGATCGGATATTCGACGCTTCCTTGGTCATCTCGTCGCTGATCGTCCTCGTCTATATTTTTCTCGGCGGACTGACGAGTGCTATTTATAACGAAGTCTTGCAGTTCTTTTTGATTGTGGCCGGTTTCTTGCCGCTGGTTTGGCTAGGGCTGAAGAACCTTGGCGGCCTTCACGGATCTGGCGGAAAAGGCGCCGGCCGGTTTCATGCATTCCTGGCAAGGCCTGGCTCATCCTTCCACCAATCCGATGGGGATTGAATGGTTCGGGTTGGCGATGGGATTGGGTTTCGTGTTGTCGTTTGGGTATTGGTGCACGGATTTTCTCGTCGTGCAGCGGGCGATGGCGGCCGAATCGATGAGCGCGGCGCGGCGGACGCCGTTGATCGCCGCGGTGCCAAAAATGTTTTTTCCATTCTTGGTGATTGTGCCCGGTATTATTGCCGTCACCTTGCCTGCGACGGTGCCGATGCCGAATCCGGCAGCGCAGGTGGCGCCCGATACGAAGCTCGCACGCCGAGGGATCATTCCACAGAAGGTAGACGAGAAAACGGGCAAGCCGAAATTCGACAAGGACGGCAAACCGGTGTTCGACTACGATCTGGCGATTCCGAATATGTTGATGTACTACTTGCCGACGGGCGTGTTGGGCTTGGGGCTAACCGCACTGCTGGCCAGTTTTATGTCGGGGATGGCGGGCAACGTGACGGCTTTCAATACCGTGTTTACGTACGACATCTACCAGAGCTATGTCCACCCGGGAGCGAGCGACCGGCATTACTTGTGGGTTGGGCGAATTACGACGGTCGGCGGTATTGCGTTATCGATCGTCGCCGCATATGCGGCGACTCGGTTCAATAACATTATGGACATGCTGCAGTTGGTGTTCGGTTTTGTCAACGCACCGCTGTTTGCCACGTTCGTGCTTGGTATGTTTTGGAAGCGTGCAACAGGGCACGGCGCCTTTTGGGGTTTGCTTTCCGGCACGCTGGCGGCCGCCATTCATCATGGCTTGACACTGCCAGAGGGCTCTACGGCGGGCATCAAAGGTGGTTGGCTCACTGGCGGGAATTGGGTCGCTCACATTTACCGCAGCGACATGGCCGCCAACTTTTGGATGGCCATTTGGGCTTGGACGACGTGTTTCGTGGTGACGATCGTTGTCAGTCTATTGACCAGGCCGCGGGCGGATAGCGAACTTGTGGGGCTCGTTTATTCGCTGACAGAGAAGCCGGAGGAGAAAGGGGTGGCGTGGTATGGGCGTCCAGCGGTGTTGGGTGTGGTGGTGCTGGCGGCAGTGGTAGTGTTGAATTTCATCTTCCGCTGAAGGTTTTGTGTTTACGATAGGATGTTGCGATGCGAGTTGATATACGACTCCCGATTGGTTTGATGTTTGCCGTTTTAGGCGCGTTGTTGGCGATCTTCGGCGTGTTTTCCAACCGGGCGATTTACCAGCGGTCGCTGGGAATCAACATCAACCTTTGGTGGGGACTTATCTTGTTGGCATTCGGCATCCTGATGTATTTGCTGGGGCGGCGCGAAACCTCTTCGGCCCGGCCGGCGGATGAAAGCCCGGAAGGACGTAAGATGGAAGAACGCGAGGCGAAGGTGGAAATGGAAGGGAGGCGGAAAGGGTCGGGGCACTGAGAGAATCGGCGTGGCCGCCGACGTTAAGGTGATGAATACCTGATCGAATTTGAATTCGCTTTTACGATGTGCGCCCGCGCGGGCCGGCTTGTCAGAATGCTGGGTTCGATACCAGTTTCTGCACGGTAGGATTTGGCGAGTTCTTCCGCAACCGGCCCCACTTTGGCTGTTTCAACAAGCGAAACCGTACAGCCACCGAAGCCGCCGCCTGTCATGCGAGAGCCAATGATGCCGCCTGGTTGCCCGAGCTCGCGGGCCATGTCAACCAGCAAGTCGAGTTCGAGGCAACTTACTTCATAGTCGTCGCGAAGTGATTCGTGGCTCGCGTACATTAGCTGCCCGACCCGCGGCCAATCTCCCGCCTTCACTGCGGCCGCGGCCTCGACCGTTCGTTCGATCTCACCAATCGCGTGCCGCGCACGATGGTATTCAGCGCCAGTTAGCTCGTTGCGCAGTGCTTCAAGTTGGGTTTGGGTGGCATCTCGCAATGAGGCAACGCTCAACTTGCGAGCAGCCGATTCGCATTGTGCGCGTCGCTCGGCGTACTCTCCGCCGGCCAGCTCATGCTTCACGTTAGTATTGATGATCAGCACCGTCACACCCGGGTCTGAAAGCGGGATGTGTTCGATCTGCTGCGACCTGCAATCGAGCAACATGAGGTGCTCCGGCCGGCACATGACGGAGGCAAACTGGTCCATGATTCCGCAGGGGACGCCAGCGAAATCGTGTTCGGCCATCTGGCATAAAAGTGCCTTCTCAACGGGATCGATTGTTGCGCCCGTTATGGCTTCGACGAGTGTTGCTGTCGCGACTTCGATCGCCGCACTACTGGAAAGGCCACCGCCTACTGGAACGCTCGATTCGATCACGGCATTGAAGCCGTTTGGTTGAAGGCTACGTGCAGCGCAACCCGCGATTACACCCGCAACATAGTTCGACCAGTGGCCGTGACCGGAGTGACGAGCTGGATTGACAAGAGAAATCGGGGCTTCCTCATTCGCGGCAACGCTGAATACGCGCAAGGGGGACAGCCCCCTTTTTTTGGTTGTCATCGGATTGCGCGGTAACGTGTGGCGGCAAAAAAAGGGGACGGTCCCCTGCGGCGATCACGCAATAGCGATCGATCGCCATGGGCAGCACAAAGCCGTCGTTATAGTCGATGTGTTCGCCAATGAGGTTCACGCGGCCCGGTGCGGCGACGATCCACTGGGGATCCTGGCCGTGCCACTGCCGTAAGCGATTGGATGCAGACTCGACAAGCTCGATGAGGTTTGTGTCCGGCATGGCGCGTTGCACTTACCAATAAATCAATGGACTTCACGTCGCGTTCAGCCACATCGTCAGGATTATCGTCGGAAACAAAAGTATGAGCACGGCGAACGCCCAATAGGTATTCGCATAACCAACGCACACGGCCGCATCCACCACGATGATCGATTGCACGCAGTGCCGCACGGCGGCTTGCACGCGTTGGGGCGATGGCTCAAAAATGGCCAGCGCACAGCGCCGCGTGGTGATGAGGGCGAGCGCTGCCCAGAGCAAATACCAGCCAGTGCGGGTGACGGCTAGTGGCGGGCGATCGACAGTGACGGTTGGCACTGCCGCCAATAAGGCCATGCCAGCGAGCATCACGATTAGGCCGGCCGATAGGCGACCGCGTGAGCTGATCTGGGCGTCCGTGCGCGCGAAAATCGTGACGCCAACGATGTAGATACCTACGCCTAGCGCAATGAGCAACTCCGCCTTGCCCCACGGTACGATCATCAAGCTCATGCCCAATAGTACATTGAGCAGGCGGCACTCGCCCATCACGAGCGGTGCAATCCGAGTGCGTTTCAAAGCGCCGTCATACAAGGCGACGCAGGAAGCTAAGAGCGTGGCAATTACGCCCGGCCGCCAATCGTTGGCCTTGAAACTGGTAAACCACGCGATGAGCACGCCGCTGGCAAGCATTCCCCAGCCAATGGCCGCCGCCGATTTAAGGGAAACACGTCCAGAAGGAATTGGCCGGTCTGGCCGATCGCAGGCGTCGATATTTGCGTCGAACACATCATTAAGCACCACGCCGCTCAGATAGAGCAAGCAGGAAACAGCGACCAATAATGAAAAATTGTCGATTGGCCGCAATTCGCCGTGCGTAACAACGTAGCCCATCATCACGTCGGCAACAGCCGTGAACACATTCGGCAGCCGCAGCAACTGCAACCAGGCAAAGAAACGGGTACGCATACGCAAGTTTGATGTCCTCTGTTCCGTCTGGTGTCTGCTGTTCCCTGCACTTTTTGAAAACTGAAATGAAAGAGAAACGCTGGAACGTTTTCTATTGCGGAGTCAGCTTGTTCGATTCGGCAGTAAGGAACTGCCTTGCATCGCGAGCGGCGGCATCGGGATCATCGATGTAGGGATAGAGCTCGACGGTGAGCCAGCCGGTGTAGCCGGTCTGTTTGATGGCTGCGAGTGTGGCGGCGAAGTCGATCGCTCCTCGGCCGGGGACGAGGTGCTGGTGAACGCGGGTGGCGGCGATGTCTTCGAGATGGTAATGGCGCGTGTGCTCGGCCATCTTCGTGACCCAATCCTGCGGATCTTCGCCAACGCAGTAGGCGTGCCCGATGTCGAAATTGAGACCAATCATCGGCGAATCGATGCGGCTCGTGAATTCGAGGTATTGATCGAATCGTTCGATAAAGAGCCTCGGCTCTGGCTCGATGAGAATCGGCACTTCCAGTTGCTCAGCCAGCTCGATGCATGGCATGAACTCGTCGTAGAAGACGTCGGCCGCCTGGGCCCAACTTTGGCCGGGGGCGAGGGGGCCGCCGGGTTCAGTCGTGATGTGCGGGGCGCCGAGCTGGTGAGCCAGGTGGAGGGCCCGCTTCGTGTGTTCGCGGCGGATGGCGCGGTAGTGTGGATCCGGTTCGATCCAGCTTGGGTGCCAGTAGGGCTGCCGCGGGTCGGCCACGGCGTTCATCATGAACGCATTGATGTTCGAAATGGCAAGGTTGTGCTTGGCCAACGCGTCGAGGATCGATTGCTTGTGCTCGTCCAACAGCCCTGCCGGCCACGCATGCGGGACATCCGCCAGCAGCTCAATCCCGCTGTACCCCAACGCCGCCACGCGCTCGATTGTCTCCTCGATCGAAAAGCGCAGGTAGGCGTTGGAGCTAAATGCTAGTTGCATCATGGAACGACCAATGTCCAAATCCCAATGACTATTCGACCCTTCCGTTGGTCAGTGGCGCTTGGTCATTGGTGCATTACTTGCTTCGCTCGTGCTTCCAGACGGGGTCGAGGTGCGAATCATCCGACTTGGGCCAACGGGTGAGCGTCACCTTTTGGCGGGTATAGAACTGGATGCTTTCAGTGCCTTGGATGTGGAGATCGCCGAAGAAGGAGCGGTTCCAGCCGGTGAAGGGGAACCAGGCCATGGGGGCAGGCACGCCGACGTTGATGCCGATCATGCCGGCGTTGAAGTGGCGTTTGAATTGGCGGGCCGCGTAACCGCTCCGCGTGAAGATGGCCGCACCGTTGCCATATTCGCACTGGCTGCCGACGGCGAGACCCTCGTCTAGGTCAGCCGCGCGGACGACGGAGAGAACGGGCCCGAAGATTTCCTCTTTCCACACCCGCATGTTCGGCTTCACGCTATCGACGACGCTGGGGCCGAGCAGGAAACCGTCGGAGTCGAAATCGCGCCGGCCATCGAGGGCGACCTTTGCCCCGTCGGACTTGGCGATGTCCAAGTAACTGGCGACGCGGTCGCGGTGTTCGGCGCGGATGACGGGGCCCATATCCACGTTTTCGTTACCGTCGGTGGGGCCGACTCGCAGCGTGCTGGCGTATTCGACGAGTCCTTCGACTACCGGATCGGCTGCCTTTCCGACGGCGACGGCCACGCTGCCGGCCATGCAGCGTTGGCCGGCGCAACCGTACGCGGAGGCGGCCAGTGCTTTGACGGTTTGATCCATTTCCGCGTCGGGCATGATGATGAGATGGTTCTTCGCACCGCCAGCCGATTGGACTCGTTTGCCGGCCGCGGTGCCGCGTTCGTAGATGTACTTGGCAATCGCGGTCGAGCCGACGAACGAAATGGCGGCCACCTTCGGATGATCCAGCAGCGCGTCGACGCACTCGCGATCCCCGTGGACGACGTTGAAGACGCCATCCGGCAGGCCGGCTTCCTGAAGTAACTCGGCCGTGCGCACCGCCGACAGCGGGACTTTTTCGGACGGCTTCAGGACGAATGTGTTGCCGCACGTCAGCGCGATCGGGAACATCCACAACGGGACCATGAACGGGAAGTTGTATGGCGTGATGCCGACGCATACGCCGACCGGATGGCGAATCGCTTCGGCATCGACGTCGCCGGCGATGTTCGGGAGGACTTCGCCCGTGATGAGGCTAGGAATGCCGCAGGCGAACTCGACGACTTCGATGCCGCGGTTCACTTCGGCCCGGGCTTCGGCGAGGGTTTTGCCATGCTCGCGCGTGACGAGGGCGGAGAGTTCTTCGAAGTGCTTCTCCAGCAGTGTGCGGAAGCGGAACATCAACCGGGCCCGCTCGACTACGGGCGTTTCGCTCCACTCCGGCAACGCGGCCGCCGCGGCCTCGACGACCTGGCCGGTTTGCTCGGCCGTTGCGAACGGAACGCGGGCGATCACTTGGCCGGTGGAGGGGTTGTAGACGTCGCCAGCGCGCTTGGATTTTACTTCATTCCACTTGCCGCCGGAAAGTATGGGAACGGTTTCGCTTACTGGTGAAACAACTGTTGCCATGGTGATAACTCCGAATAAGAATCTAAGCCGTAATGCCATTGTGACTAGTTATGGCTGCTACGGCCAGAGCCGTGAAGTGGTTGGATGCCGCACTACGGTCAATGAGGTAGAATGAAAGGGCCCCCTTCTTTTCATTAGCGAAGCGCCCTATGCTCAGCGACGAACAATTGGCCGCGTATCGCCGGATGACGCCGGGGCAGCGTTTGGCCGTGACATTCGAGATGCTCGACTGGGCATTTCCGCAATTGCTCAAGGGCCCGAAAGAAGTTGTCGACCGGCGATTCGAACTGCTCAATCGCGAGAATGATGAGCGGACGCGACGCATATTGGAAGGCCTTGTGGCCTCGGATCAACGAGAGTAGTCGTCGACCGCCGAGTATTGGGGATTTGTCGCTCGCCACCGGTTATAGCGTTCGATCGCCCGCTCTGCTCTTCTTATGCGACGGTGTGCGCGTCGAACGAGCTTCCATGACTCCGCTGTGTCTCCAAGAAAAAGCGAGAACGGATCAACAGCATGTCGCAGCCAATGCAAGACTGCTCTCCGTCGTTGGACACGCGCCGCAGCCAGCTTTTGTTCGTGAGACAGTATCATGGTGGGTTTCCGCTAGGTCGATGCTAGAAACGCACTCGCCCGCGTTGTATATTAACAGCTTTCCAGTGCAGAAACCAATTGATGAGCGCCGATGGGCGATTAGTCCGCGGCTAAAACGAATATTTACGAATTCCACGAGGTCCGACGATGCCCAGAAATGTTCGCGGAGGTTTGATCCAAGCCACGCTTTGCGAGCCGGCCACTTCGCCGGTCGAGAAGATCAAGAAGGCGATGATCGACAAGCACGTCGCCATGATTGATCAGGCGGCTGAGAAGGGCGTGGATGTTGTTTGCCTGCAGGAATTGTTTTACGGGCCGTATTTCTGCGCGGAGCAGGAGATCAAGTGGTACGACCTCACCGAGCCGATCCCGGGGCCGACGACGAAGCTGATGCAGGACTTGGCCAAGAAGCACAAGATGGTCATGGTCGTGCCGATGTATGAGGAGGATTTGCCGGGCGTGTATTACAACTCGGCGGCCGTGATCGATGCCACGGGCGAATACCTGGGCAAGTTTCGCAAGATTCATATTCCGCACTGCAACCCGGGGTTCTGGGAGAAGTTTTATTTTCGGCCCGGCAATTTGGGCTACCCGGTATTTGATACGAAGATCGGCAAGGTGGGCGTTTACATTTGCTACGACCGACACTTTCCCGATGGCGCCCGTTGCCTGGGGCTGAATGGCGCCGAGATTGTGTTCAATCCGTCGGCGACGGTGGCGGGATTGAGCGAGTACTTGTGGAAGCTGGAGCAGCCGGCGCACGCGGTGGCGAATCAGTATTTTGTCGGGGCCATCAATCGGCCCGGGTGGGAAGAGCCGTGGCGCATCGGCGAGTTTTATGGGCAGAGTTATTTCGTCGATCCGCGCGGACAGTTTATCGCCAAGAGCGAGAAGCGGACGGAAGACGATATCGTGGTTGCCGACATGGACTTCGACATGATCCGCGAGGTCCGCAACGTGTGGCAATTCTTCCGCGATCGCCGGCCGGAAACGTATGGGGCGATTACGGCGCTGTAATGTGGGGTGATGGACAGGATAACAGGATTGGCGGGATTTACGGGACGAAAAGTCGAAATGGGAGTTTGCTTGTAGCTGAACTCGCAACAGTTCAGATGACCATCGAAGAACCGAATTCTTGCGAATTTGGCTACAGTCATTCAAGCATTTATCCCGTCGATCCCTCGAATCCTGTTATCCTGTCAAGATTGTCTCTTGAATCGCGCTTAAGTGCGTCGCCCAGGCGCCGACGATGGCGCCTAGTACGCTGCCGGCGATTACGTCGCTGACGAAGTGGTAGTCCATTCCCACGAGCGCGATGAGCATGGGCACGGCTAGGACGGCGTACAGCCATCGCCAGCGCGGAAGTGCAATCCAGAAGACGGTGGCAAACCCCAGGATTCGCGCGGCGTGGCCGGAGGGGAAGCTGCCGATGTCGTCGCCGACTTGGAACGGGTGGAAGCCGTAGGCGCCGGTGCCGATGAGCGACGGGTTGTTGTCGTGCCAGGTTTCGGGCCAGAAGCGGCCGCACAGGTCGCCGAGCGATTGGCGGAATTGGTCGGCGACGATCACGCTCACGCAGGCGATGAACAACACCTGTTGCCAGCGCCGCCAAGGCCCCCCTGCCCTGCGGATGATGAGGGCGATGATCACCAGCGGCGACCAGCATTGCACGAGCGGCGGCGGTTCGGTGAGCCAACGGAGCTCATCGAAGCGGGCGATGCGGTGGTTATGGACGAAAAACGCGACTGGACGGTCGATGAAGTAGTAGCAGAGGACGACTGCAATTGCGCAAGCCGCAATTGCGATGAGTGTCCGACGCAGCATTGAGCGGAAACTGTCGCTGTCCGACATTACCAGTTTAGTTTCGGGCTTTTTTGGTCCGCGTGGCATGAAAGCCCATCAATATCAGATACACGAAAAACGCGAGCCCGAAGCTTGCGAACCATGCAAAGTGGTAGATTTCGCCGAAGAAGTCGGGGATTCGCGGCAGGTCGGCTGGGGCTTTGGGATCGCTCGCCAGCGCTACGATTCCGATCGACGCTAGAAAGCCGGGCAGGCTTACCGCAACGCCGAGCGCCAGCGCGATCATGGCGGACCCGTTGAAACCGCCTGAATACCAGTACGGACCATTCTTGGTATACAAGCCGGCCTGATCGAGCCGAGTGTGGCGCAGGAAGATATAGTCGGCGATGAGCACGCCGCCAACGGCGCCGAGCAGCAACGAATACCCATTCAACCAGTTGATGATGTACACGTCCGCGTTCGTCATCAATCGCCAAGGTTGAATCAGAACGCCGACGATGCCGGTGATGAAGCCACCGGTGCGAAAGGAAATGCGGCGCGGCCACAGGTGGGCGAAATCGTTGGCGGGACTGACGACGTTGGCGGCAATATTCGTGGCGAGCGTGGCAATGCACAGCGCGAACATGGCCAAGATGAGCAGCGCATGGTTTTGGAATTTCGACAGCAAGTCGATTGGATTCCAGAGATTCTTTTTTGCGGCATCCGGTAGGTCCTTGTAGATGACAAACGCCGCCGACGTGACAGCCACACCGATGAACGAGTAAAGCCCCATGGTCGTTGGAAGCCCGAGTGCCTGGCCAAGGACCTGGTCGCGCTGCGAATGGGCATAGCGGCTAAAGTCGGGAATGTTCAGCGCAAGCGTGGCCCAAAAGCTCACGTTCGCAGTGAGCGTCACCAGAAACACGGTCCAGAATTGCCCCTCTTTGCGCCGCCGTGCACAAATTGGGAGGGCCGCGAGAGCATATCGCCGAAACCGCCTGCCGCGTAATATGCCCACGCCAGCAAAAGAAGGCCGAGCGCAATGAGCAGCGGCGCTTTGATGTTTAACAAAATGCGAATCGATTCAATTCCCTTGTAGATCACGAACAGATTGATGACCCAAAAGATGAGGAAGCAGGCTAACTGCGTTGCATCGATCCCCAGGTATGGAAGCGGGACGGGTTCACGCCACTCGAAGATCGTCGCGAGAATGGTATAGATGGCCGAGCCGCCGATCCAAGTTTGGATTCCAAACCAGCCACAAGCCACTAGCGCCCGCAGCATTGCGGGGACGTTCGCACCACGGATGCCAAACGAGGCTCGGCAATACACGGGGAACGGAATGCCGTACTTCGTACCAGCATGGGCGTTGAGCACCATGGGAATGAGCACGATCACGTTTCCCAGAAAGATGGTGGCAACCGCCTGCCACCAATTCATGCCCTGATCAATCATTCCCGAGGCCAGCATGTAAGTGGGAATGCAGGCCGACATGCTGATCCACAGCACGGCGAAGTCCTTCACTCTCCACCGCCGGCCGGCGCAGGGCACGGGGGCCATATCGTGGCTGTAATAGGAAGAGTCGGACAGGTCGGCGGTCAGTTCTTGAATGCCGTCGGAGACCACAGAATCGGCGCGAGGTGGCATAATTTTTGGAAGGGGCCGTTTGTGAAGGCAAGAGTGGCGGACGCTGTTTGGAGCCTATCCCAGAACCGTCCACAGTGAGGGGATGTGCATATTTTTCTCCGAAGACTTTGCAAAATGAGCCAGTCCCCGATGGTTCGGCGAATAGGCTTTTAGTAAATCGTCGGCTAGGACCGTGGTCAACGGCAGTTTGGCGAATTCAACTGAGCTGGCGCCCGGTTAGGTCTTACGCAAGAACGACAAGATCTCGTCCATTAGATGCGGCGCTAACGGAAGCGACGGGTTGGAATACGTGTAGAGCTGCGTCCACAACCACTTCAGTGGTGCGTACTTTAGCACGTGGTTCATGTTTTCAATCGTGACGAGCTTCGCGTTTTTATTATCCGCGGCGAGCAGTTTTGCGTCCTCGATCGACACTTGAAGATCCGTAGTACCTTGAACAATCAGAATCGGAATCTTTAGCTCGGCAATTCTCTTGGCCGGATTGTACTTCATCCAGCTTATCAAATACGGTTGAACAATCGGCCGAAACAGGATGGTTAGCTCAGGAGGGACTTTGTCGACGCGCCGGCCCGCGGCTAGTTCGTCGATTATGTGTGACGACTGGTCATATAGGTTAGTTGGCAGTTTAGTCTTTAGCTGTTCGCGGAGCAGCGTGCCGGCGTCGCGGCCGGCGCCGGCGACTGAAATTAGTGCGTCGATTGGTTGCTGCTTGGCGGCCAGGATTCCGATCAATGATCCTTCGCTGTAACCGAGGACGACAACTTTGTTGAATCGTTTGTCGCTGCGAAGTTGCTTGATCCAGCCGCCCGCATCATCGACGTAGTTCTCGAATCGCAGCCTGTCCTCAGAGGGAGCCGGTGCCGCGCTCTGGCCGACACCTCGCTTGTCGTATCGCAGTGCGGCCACGTCGTGGGCCGCTAATGCCTTACCGACCAGTCGTAAACTATCGTTTTTCAGTTGCGGTGAATTGCCATCGCGGTCCGTCGGGCCGGAACCGGCGATGACCAGCACCACTGACCACGGAGGTTTGCCGGCCGGCAGATCGAACGTGCCGAACAGCGTTCCGGTCGCCGTTTTAAGTTGAACGCTCGGGCCGTCATCACGGGCCGGCGCCGGCATGGTTGCCGGAAGAAAGAATAGCCCGCTGACTTGTCGTTGCTTATCGAACGAGATGCGAATGACGATGGACGACTTCTTAAATTGACACGACGTATCGACGACATCCCATTGCGCAACGTGCTGGATACTGCTCTTCTTTGCTTCTTCAAAATCGCCGTTGGTTCGTATCGTCGCCCGCCAAAGGGCTTGGAGTTGGTCGACCGGCAGGGCATTTCGCATCGTGGTGTCGAATCGCTTCTCCGCGTCGTCGAATTTCTCGTGCTCAAGCAGCGAGATGAAATCGGTGGCAGCACTTTGCATCCCCGTCGACGTTTCCGATTTGGACGACGGAGCGGACAACGGCTCGCCGCAGGGGGCTTGCGAACCGGTCATGGAAGCCGCCAACGCCAGGACAAATAGAATTATCTTGGGCGTCATTGCTTGTTGTTGACAAAAACCGTGGCGTCCCGCAGCGGCTGTAGCATCACCCGGCGGGCCGCGGTAAAATCATAGTTTACCCTATCTTGTCCACTATTGCCCGGGAGTTACGCCGTGGCCACTGAATTGCGCTCATCGTTGCCGATTTGTGATCATTCGCCTGCGCCCTACGACGGACCGCCACGCGAGGAAGTGCTAGCGCTGCGGCACCAGTACCTGTCGCCTGGCATTATCACGTACTACCGCGATCCGTTGATGATCGTGGAAGGGAACATGCAATACGTGTGGGACGAAACGGGCCGCCGCTATTTAGATGCCTTTGCCGGAATCGTCACGATCAGCGTCGGTCACTGCCATCCAAAGATTGTCGAGCGGGTCCGCGAGCAGACCGGCCGGCTGCAGCACACCACGACGATTTACCTGCACCCGGCGATCGTGCAATTTGCCGAGAAGCTGGCAGAAAAAATGCCGCCCGGTCTGACGCGGTCGTACTTCACCAATAGCGGCAGCGAGGCGAACGAAATTGCGATTCTGTCGGCCCGCGAATACACAGGCAATCAAGACGTGATTGCGCTGCGGAACGGTTACCACGGTGGCACGTCGGTACCGATGAGTCTCACGGCCCACGGCACCTGGAAGTTCAAGAGCAACAACGGCACGAACGTGCATCACACGCTGGCCGGATACTGCTATCGCTGTCCGTTCGGGCTGGAGTATCCGAGCTGCGGCGTGAAGTGTGCGCACGATATCAAAAATGTGATTCAGTACGAAACGCCGGGCGAGATCGCGTGCTTTATCGGCGAGCCGATTCAAGGCGTCGGCGGCGCCATCACGCCACCCAAGGAGTTTTTCAAAATCATTTACGATATCGTTCGCCAGCACGGCGGCATCTGTATCGCCGATGAGGTGCAAGGCGGCTTCGGCCGCACCGGCCATCATTATTGGGCACATCAGAATTGGGACGTCGTGCCCGACATGATTGTGATGGCGAAGGGCATTGGCAATGGAGTACCGCTCGGCGCGATGACTACCACCGTGCGTATTTCCGAGGTCATGAAAAACCGCGTCCATTTCAATACCTTCGGCGGCAACCCGATTAGCATGACGCAGGGGCTGGCCACGCTCGAAATCATCGATGAAGAGAATATTCAGCAGAATGCCCTGGAGGTCGGCACGCATCTCAAGGAAAGCCTTGTGGAGCTGCAGGACAAGCACGAGATGATCGGCGAGGTGCGCGGACTGGGCCTCATGCTGGGCGTCGAGCTGGTGCGCGACCGCACGACCAAGGAACCGGCGAACACTGAAACGGCGGAAATTATGGAACGCATGAAGGACCGCGGCGTGCTGATCGGCAAAGGTGGGCGGTTCGGCAACACGCTGCGCATCAAACCGCCGATGTGCATTACGAAGGACGATGCCGATTATATGGTGGCGATGCTGGATGAAGTGCTCGCGAAAATTGATCTCACGCAAAGGCGCGAGGCGCAGAGCAGACAACTATGGTCGGAACTCCCGTTCGGAATTTTGATGTCGCGGAACTAACCGAGAATGAGATTGCGACGGAAATTGTCGACGCCGCTTTTCAGCTCCATCAGAAACTCGGTCCTGGGCTGCTTGAGTCGGTATATGAGATCATTCTTGCTCACGAGTTGAGAAAGAGAGGGCTTACCGTTCTTCGCCAACTTCCGATACCCATCGTCTGGGACAATTTGCACTTCGACGAAGGATTCCGAGCGGACCTATTGGTGAACGGCGCGGTTATCGTAGAGCTGAAGTCGAAAGAGCGAGTTTTGCCCGTCGACAAAAAGCAAGTTCTGACTCATCTGAAACTTACGAACAAGCGCCTCGGACTGCTTATCAACTTTGGCGAGGAGTTGATCAAAAACGGAATATCACGTGTTGTAAATGGACTACCGGATTGAAATTCGAAGCTTTGCGCCTCTGCGCCTTTGCGTGAGGTAAATCGATCTCTTCCGACGGTGAATCGTATGCCAACTCTTCAAACGACGGTTAACGGGTTACAACTTTCAAATCCCTTTGTCATCGGATCTGGACCGCCGGGGACGAATGCGAACGTTATCGGTAAAGCGCTCGATGAGGGTTGGGGGGCCGTCATTTGCAAGACGGTGAGTCTCGACGCGGGTAAGGTGATCAACGTGCAGCCGCGGTATGCTCGGCTGCGGAGCCGAGAATCGGGCGAGATTTATGGGTGGGAGAATATCGAGCTTATCTCCGACCGCAGCTTTGAAACGTGGATGGAGGAGTTCAAGCAGGTCAAAGACAAGTATCCGGATGGTGTGCTCATTGCGTCGATCATGGAGGAATACAACCGGGACGCCTGGCATGAAATCGTTGAGCGGTGCCAGGAAGCTGGGTGCGACGCGTTTGAGCTCAACATGTCGTGCCCGCATGGGCTGCCGGAGCGGAAAATGGGCGCGGCGATGGGCGAGAATCCGGATATTCTGCAAGAAGTTTGCGGCTGGGTAATGGAGGTGGCGAAGAAGCCGGTGTGGGCGAAGATGACGCCGAACGTCACTCGCATCGAGGAACCGACGCGTGCTGCGCTGCGCCGGCTGCGACGGCATCAGTGCGATCAACACGATCCGCAGCGTGTTGGGTGTTGATCTCGAAACGCTACGGCCGGAGCCAACGGTCGAAGGTTACACAACCCCCGGCGGCTACTCGTGCCAGGCAGTGATGCCGATCGCGTTGCGGATGTGCATGGAGATCGCGAAGGTCATTCAGAATGAGTTTCCCGGACGCACGCTGAGTGGCATCGGCGGAATTGAGACGGGCAACGATGCGGCCCAATTCATTCTGCTTGGGCTGCGACACGGTGCAAGTCTGCACCGGCGTCATGAAATTCGGCTATCCGATCATTCGCAAAATGCAGGAACAACTGCTGGCTTTCATGGAGAAGCACAAGTTCGAGCGATTATCCGACTTCAAAGGCCACAGCGTGCAGTATTTTACGACGCATGCCGATCTAGTCGAACGCCAAGCACAAGCGCGTGCTGCAAAAAAGGCCGAGCACGAACGGAAGAAGGTCATTCACTCCGATGCTGAGTGGCAGGGTGATGACTTCGTGAAGCAAACCGAGGCCCTGGCCCGTGGTTAAAACATTATTCACGCGATTGCATCCGTCGCGTTCCATGGCTCTGGCCGTGAAAGGGTATTGTTATCATAAAAAATCGTCGAGCGCCCGCTCGCATCACAAGCGCTCGACGATTTGCAATGGCTCTCACCCGGTTCGTTACCGGATGTTTTTCATGCTATTGTCCAGGTCCTGCAGTGCCAAACGCACGTGCTCCTGGTGGTTCTTCCAATTCGCCAAGTCCGCACCTTTGAGATCATTGAGCGCTTTCTGGGCCATGTCGCGCTGAGTCTTCAACATGTCAACCTGCCGGTTGATTGCATCTTTGTCGGCGCCTTGAGCATTGGAAGCCTTCTGCTTCAATGCGTCGATTTGCTTGTCCGTGTCGGCCAGCTTCTGTTCCACCTGCTTGACGTAAGCGTCGCGCGCCTGCGAGGCTTGGAATTGTTGCTCCTTGTCGGTCAAATTAGCAGCCGCTGCACGCTCTTGTTCCTTTTGCTTGGCAACATTTTCAGTAGCGTTGTGCTGTGCCTCTGCCACATCCTGATGTTCCTTGGTTGTTTGGTCGGGCGTCACCGGCTTTGCCGCGATATGTTCCTGCGCGTTTTGCCGTGCGTCTGCAACGTCCTGTTGACCTTGGTGTACCGCATCGGCCGTTTGCTGTTGCTCCTTTTGTAACTTATCCCGAGCATTCGCCACATCTTTGCGCGTTGTGTCCTGGCTACAACCAATCGTCACAAGGGCGGCGATTGCCACAAGTGCTGGCACCATCGCATGCCATGGCTTACTCATTTTCTTCATTTCAGTTCTCCCCATTGTGGTCTGGTTTGCTGGCAGCATTCGCTACGACGCGAGAGCCGCCTACCGACGGAAGTGCAATGCGCGTTGGAATAACGCACAACGGCCAGAGCGGAAACGCAACTAGTGTGCCGCGACGGGATGTCGGTCTATCGCTTTTCGCCTAAATATCAGCGTCGTAACGCTTTTTGCACTTTCGCACTGTCGCGGATGCCCGGCATATCGCTGGGGGTAGCGGCCCTACGACCGATTAAAGGCCACATTGAATGCCAAGCGGCCAACGCCGGATCAAAGCCTGCGCCGATAAACTCGACCCAACCGCCGCCATTCATTGGGCCGAATTAGAAATGCGTCGGCTGCCGCTTCAAGAATTGACCGTGTCCAAGCTTTCCTACAAAGTTGCCGTCGCGGACCTGCACTTTGCCCCGGACCGTGACGACGCTCGGTCGTCCTTCAATCTCCCAGTCTTCGAAAGCACTGTAATCGACATTCATCTGCTGGGTTTTGGCTGAAATCTTGCCGCGGTATTCGGGATCGTAGATCACCAGGTCGGCGTCGCTGTCCAGCGCGATTGTGCCTTTGCGCGGGAACAAGCCGAACAGTTTTGCCGCCTGCGTGCTGCACGCATCGACAAAAGTATGCAAATCGATTCGGCCACGCTTCACGCCATAGGTATAAACCAAATTTATGCGGTCTTGCACGCTCGGAATGCCATTGGGAATCTTGGTGAAATCCTCGCGGCCCATTTCTTTCTGCCCCTTGAAATCGAACGGCGCATGATCTGTGGCGATCGTGCTCACCGTGCGTGAGGCGAGCGCATTCCAGATCGCATCTTGATGCCGCTTGCGCGCAGCGGCGGCGACATCACGTACTTCGCGCCCTCGAAGTTCGGTTTTTGGGCGTAAGTCTCGTCCAGCACGAGATACGGCGCCACTGTTTCGATCCACACGTGAACGCCACGCTGCCTGGCGGCAGCCGCAGCCCAAATCGCATCGCTGTTGCTTGTGTGTACGATGTAGACGTGCGCGCCCGTCTGCTCAGCGAAGGTCATCAAATGATGCACCCCTTCGGCCTCGACCCGAACCGGCCGCGACGGCTCATGCCATTCCGGCCCCGTTTTGCCCTCACCGAGCAGCCGCTTTTGCAGCTCTGCCACGAGCGTTTCGTTTTCGCAGTGGGCCGTGACGATTACGCCCAGCTCTTTCGCCAATCGCAGCGTGTTGAACAACTCGGTGTCGTCGAGTCCAAAAAAACCCTTGTAGGCCAGGAAGATTTTAAACGAGGCGATGCCCCGCTTCACGATCTGCCGAAGCTGCTCTTCGGTCGATGCGTCGAACCGCGAGACGGCCATGTGAAACGTGAAGTCACAGGCTGAGATACCTTCGGCTTTCGACAGCCACAAGTCGAAGCCGTCCAGCGGCTCCTCCTGCCGGCTCGGGCAGCACATTTCGATGAGCGTCGTAGTGCCGCCCACCAGGGCCGCCCGGCTGCCCGAATCGTAATCGTCCTTGGCGAACGTTCCCATAAAGGGCAAGTAGATATGCACGTGCGGATCGATGAAGCCCGGAAACACGTACTTGCCGGTGGCGTCAATGACTTCGGTTCCGGCGTCGGCGGTCAGGTTGCGGCCAATCGTCGCGATTGTTTCACCTTCGCACAGGATATCGGCGACGTACTGGTCCGTGGCGGTTGTGATCTGGCCGTTTTTGATGAGAAGCGACATGGAAGTTTGGCCTCGCAAACTACGTGGATTGTATCAATTCCTCGGCAATCTGTTATACATCGGCCGATCGAAATGGCGAAGCTCACGCTATCGGAGCAAGGCGCCTGGCGCTTGCCGTTAAGTGTCAGCCTAGCGACTGACGTACAAGTGCCGCCATTGTCAACAAGCTCAAACAGTTGCCAGTCGCGCTGCGGCAACGTAGTATTCCTTTGGTTTCGGCGTCAAGGGAGGCTCGTTGTACAGCCGCCGACCGGCCCATTCGCTTTCCGCGCACCGCTTCACTTTCTGAAACAACCATGCACGGTGCATCCTCTAGGCATTCGGAATTACTCGTCGATACGCACGTTCACACGCGATACTCCGACGGCCTCGCTGGTGTGCCGCGAATCGAACGATTCTGCAGCAATCGCGGGCTGGGAGTGGCCGTTACCGATCATAACGAGATCCGCGGCTCGACTAGCGTCTACGAGCGGGAGCGCGTGCCCGTCATCCCGGGAATTGAAGTCGGCACCGAAGAGGGCGTCGACTTGTTGGTGTATTTTTCCACTGCAGAAAGGCTCGAGGAATTTTACAAGGTTGCGATTGAGCCGTTTTTACGGCGGCGATTCATGAGTCGATCCTGGGTACGCACGATTGATTGCCTGCGAACCGCAAAGGACATGGAAGCATACGTATCGCTCGCCCATCCGTTCGCCTTTGGGCGCAAATCGCTCGACTATCAACATGGCCGTCGTGGCCGGCCCTTCGTCGAGACCGTTATGCAAGCTGTAGACGCCATCGAGCTATATAACGGCGGCATTCATCGCCAAGCCAATCTCAAGGCGAAGAAATATGCGCTCACGGCGGGCAAACGACTGACCGTCGGCAGCGATTCGCACCGTTTGGGCACGATCGGCTCATGCGGTACTTATCTTCGGCCGACTAAGGACGCCAATGCGGTCACGATGTTCGAGTCGCTCAAAACGGCCGAAGATCTGCGATTCAAAATGAAAGGTAGCGCGTCGACCACCACGATCCCGATGTTTGGGCTCATTGCGCTGAAGCACACACACCATTTCATGCGGGCAACGCGACGCTCCAAGCAAGCATAACGTTTCTCAACCGCTTCTTTTTGATTGCCGTCACGGGCTTCTGGACATGGCGCATTCGCCGGGCGAAAATGAGCGTCGCCGTTCTCGCGAACGTGCGCTCATTCACCCGAAGTGCAAGGTCATCCAGATGCCAGGCGAATTGCAGAAGTACAATGATCCCCTGCCCCTCGCCGAGCGCCTTATCAGCCTCGATGCCCTCCGCGGCTTCGACATGTTCTGGATCATCGGCGGCACCGTCATCGTGGCCGCGGCGGCTCAATTGACGGGTTGGCCGTGGCTCGTGCTGTTGCGGGATCAAATGCGCCATACCGATTGGAACGGGTTCACGCCATACGACCTCATCTTTCCGTTATTCCTGTTCATCGCGGGCGTGGCCATGCCCTTCTCGTTTGACAAGCGCCTCGCGCGCGGCGACAGCAAACATGAACTCTACCGCCATGTGATCGCTCGCGGGTTGGTTTTGGTGCTGTTGGGTATGATCTACAACGGACTGCTGAAGTTCGACTGGGCGACCATGCGCTATCCCAGCGTGCTGGGGCGAATTGGCTTGGCCTATTTGTTTGCCGGGCTGATCGTACTCAACACAGGCGTGCGCGGGCGAATTGCCTGGATGATCGGGTTGCTCGTAGCCTACTGGGCCGCATTGAAGTTCATTCCCGTGCCTGGATTTGGCGCTGGTGATTTGGCGGCCGGGCACACTCTCGCCGACTACATTGATAGCAACTTGCTGCCCGGCGCGCTACTTCATACCAACCCCAGCCGTGACCCAGAGGGGATATTGTCCACGGTCCCCGCGATTGGCACCGCATTGGCGGGCGCCATTACTGGCCAATTTTTGAAGAACGCCCGATACGGTGGTTATTTGAAAACTTTGGTGATGGTGGTGGCCGGTTTGCTGTGTTTGGGCCTCGCCCTGTTGTGGGACCGCGACTTTCCGATCAACAAAAATCTCTGGGGCAGTTCGTTCGTGCTCTATTGCGCCGGATGGAGCCTGCTGCTATTGAGTGCGTTTTATTTGGTCATCGATGTTTGGCGATTTCGCGCATGGACGCTATTCTTCGTTGTGATCGGCAGCAATTCCATTTTGATCTACATGGCGCAGAAATTTATCGACTTTGACTATACGTCTCATTTCTTTTTCGACGGGTTGCTCAAACACACGGCCGCATACCAGGCGCTGCTGTGGGCGATCGCAGTTCTGTCGATCAAATGGCTAATGCTGTATCTGCTCTATCGAAAACGGATCTTTCTCAGGGTGTGAGGATGAATTGGAGCGCGCACTCATCGCCGCTGCACTTGTTGAACGACTCGAATTGCGTGCGGGTCCACTGACCCCCGCACTCGCGCTTGACCGGACGTCTTCCGAGTGTCTGGACGCCTGCGGTCGGCCGACTCGGCGCAGTAGAGGGCGGCGCTGATCAAACACAAACTCTCACCGCTGAAGGATCGGCAACAGCCGCTTCGGCGCTCCCAGCGCGAGAATGACCATCCCCCGTCGTGCAGGAGTTGCCGTATTTTCTGGTCTCGCTGCAAGCTCTCGGCCTCCCACGATCCATCGGCCTGCTGGTGCGCAAGCCCACACTAACCACACCGCGGCCCATCAATTGGCGCTTACGATCGAACAGCCAGACGGTATATAGTAAACGGTGGGCGAGAAACAATCGCGTGCACCGGACTCGTCGCACGCCCCGGTAGCTCAGTTGGATAGAGCATGGGATTTCTAATTGAAAAGGGGGCTTCGGACGCTCAGCGAATTTGCATATTTCCCGAAGAATATGCACTTCTGAGGGCTGGTAAAAATCGCTGACGACCCCTTGACAAGTGTAGTAACACTAACCATTTGTACAGGTACCTACTTTCCGACTGCTGCCCGAATGCACCGTCCCCCACCTACGCGGTCCGAAGCGGCCAAACTGGGATACGGATTGGCGGCCTGCTCCATGCGACCATCGAAACACGAAGTCCACCACTTGATGCACCACGAGTACCACGATTTTCTAAATTCTACGGGACTATCGGTCGGTACTACGAGCGGAATCACTTGAACACGACCTACAGCACGAACTATAATCCACTATCGAGTACGCACGAGCATCGTCACGAGCACACACCACGAACACGTACTCACCACGACACACGAGCACAACAACACGACCACCACGATGCACCACGATCATCACTGCACACGAGTCGACACGACGCATCACGAGCACCACGCACCACGAGTCACCACGAGCACCACAGCGACAAGCCCACTAATGAACACGACGCACACGATGGAACACGATAGCAACACGTTTAGCACGTTCGCCGCGGCGGCAGTACGGGTACCAATCTCTTGTACCTAAAGAGGACATTGTCTATGTCGCCAAGACAACCACACTGTTCGCCCGTGGGCGGCATCACTTTCCAAAATGATGCGCAGTATTTTGGGGAGGGGGCGGCGTGAGTTCTGCGCAGGAATATGGCGGGGAAATGTGTGCGGCATGGTGGCCCACCCCCTAGATGGGGCTCCCCGGATTTAGCCAGTAGGCCGCGGGGGGCCGCGTGCTGTGCGTGTGGAGCTCGCATCATGTTCTAGGTCATCGATCGACGATGACGACACTGGCAGCAGCCACACGCCCTTACACAGTGGGCCAGTCTGCGGCCTGCCAGCGATGGTCGAGAAACGACCAGTGGCAGGCTTCTTTGACACAGACGAACGTCTGTGTAAAAATCTTGGCACTGCTAGTTGACAATGCCGATACTGCCTGTAGAATGCGGGTAGGGATGGGGAAATACCTTTAGGGAGAATGCCATGCGAGTAATTCTTTACGCCCGAGTCAGTACGGAAGAGCAAGCAAGTGCTGGGGTCTCGCTCGACGCGCAGGCAGCCAAGCTGACAGCGTATGCGAACCTCTACGAACTAGAGCCAGTCGAGACCATCGTGGATGCCGGTGAGTCTGCCAAGAGCTTGAACCGGCCTGGACTGCAACGGGCTTTGGCCATGCTTCGCAGTGGGCAGGTTGATGGTATAGTGGTCCTGAAACTCGACAGACTGACTAGATCGATTGCCGATTGGCAAACGCTGATCGATGGCTACTTTTCCGAGCGTGCCGGAAAGCAGCTATTTAGCGTGTGTGACAGTGTGGACACACGCTCTGCCTCTGGGCGAATGGTGCTCAATATTATGTTGACCATCGCGCAGTGGGAGCGTGAGACCATTGGCGAGCGAACCGCACAAGCGCCTCCAATTCAAGATCGCTCGGAATGAGCGCTGCGGCCGAGTGCGGTTTGGTTACGATTTGGCGGACGATGGGAAGACTCTGGTTGCAAACGCTGCGGAACAGCAGACGATTGCCCTGATACATGAGCTACGGGCATCCGGCTACACGCTCCAGGGGATTGCAGCCGAATTGAACCAGCGCGGGATACCTACCAAGAGCCAGTCCGGACAGTGGCTCCATACGGCCGTCAATCGAATCCTGAAGCGTCAACCAGCAAAGGCCGCATAATATGCCCAAGAAACTAGACGTGGCTGAGCAGTTGCGACGGACAGTGCAAGATGCCATTGGTCCGAAGAAGTACAGCTACTTCACTCTCGGCGCCGCGGCTGGGGTCAACCCAGCGATCATAAATAGGTTTGCGCACCAGCGCGATATAACCCTCTCGACTGCCGCCAAGCTGTGCAAGGCACTGGACCTGGAATTGGTCCGTTGCGGCGACTGATAACCGCCCGCATGAGTGCGGGAATTGGGCGGCCTTGGGGATGCGCATGAGTAGGCGGCGTGTCTGTGTCGCAAGCATCCTTGCACACTCTAATTCTTTAGAACTTGCACATGGTTCCTGGTGATCCTGAATACCACCGGCCAAAACTTACTGTCATAAGTCAACGGGCACATAGCCGCCTACCTGCCCACTGGCTGCCACTACCACGCATGGTGCTGGCCGCGCACACATACACCCCCCTTGCGCACATGGGGGTCGCTGCTGCGGGGCCGCGGGATGACGAGTGTGACCGGTGGCGGACGTTGGCGGACGTGGCAACGATCAGGAATCTCCGCGCATGCTGCTGTGAACGGATGCTATTGCTCATTTTTTGTGAATTTAGTAGCATATAACCAGTGACGATTACAAATCGTCGCTTCTGAAGGATCGGCTCACAACTTCTCGCGCTGCGGACGCATGGCGAGCCGCACTCTTACTACGCGGAGCCATTCCAAATGTCACACAAGTTACTGCCGTTTCCGGGAGTCGTCGAATTACTGGGGTGCTCTGCGGGCACCCTTCGCTCGTTAGATGCGGAATTGCATCCGATCAGACTGCGACCGCGCGGAAAGCGGTTTTATCGCCCGGAATTGATCGACGCTTTCCTTAGTCGAGCGCATTTGGCCGAGCAGTTCCCGGCGTCGCAAGCGTCAATCGACCTTCCGCACTGATCTTCCGACCGGCCGCACACAGAGCGGCGGCGTGTGTTCAAGGTTGCTCGCAGTGTTGTGGGCGACAATTCTACTAGTGATTTTTCAGAGGGGTAAAAATATGACAGTTCAATATGGTGACGGCCGAGGTTTGGTATTCAATCGGTCCGACTATGTACCAGTTTCAGGTATACAGACAAAACATAAGCTGAGCGACGACGAAATGAACTACGCGCTCGCCAAGCGGGCTGTTGACGCGATGATGGTCGACGGCGTGCTCTGCGTGAAGGCCGCGCAAACTTGGTGGTCGCATTCCTGTCATTTTGGACCACGTCCGCCGATTCCGGCTCGAAAAGAAAGACCAAGAGCAAGGGGAGCAGAGTCTGAGAGCTTGGACCCGCATCGCTTCGTCACGCCCGAATGGATTTCAAAGTGGAACGGACAAGTTTCTGTTGCCGCATGGCGCAGCTAATGGGCGAAAACGCTTTTGATTGTCGGCGCAACCCGGTCTCTCATCAGCTTCTAATCGACAAATCAAGTTTCGATCGATATTGGCGTGGTGGCAATGAGGTTCGCGCAAGAGCGCGCCAGACTGTCCGCGGACCTTGCGGCGGAGGCAGCAGCACGACGATCAAATCGCGAGAGGAGCAAAAGTCGCAAGATCAGATTCTCGCTGAAGCCCGCTCCGCAGAATCCGCGCGCTGCGCCGCAGCCCTAGAACACGCACGCCAACAGCAGCGGGCCGCGTCGCGCACGAAGTACGGGCATAAATGATCCACTGTCGGGCACCGGCTGGTTGCTGCGTGATCTGCGGTAGCCAGCCGGTTGCTTTTTCTAATCAATCACAACCTTAACCTTATGAAAGAGACGGACGACAGTGACCCAGACAGTGACATCTCCTTCTGCTCCTTCTGCCGAATCTAACTTACTGCTACTAAATAAAGCGCTCCGCCTAGCAAGCGTGGGAATGAGGATCATTCCTAATTGGCCACCGTGGCCCGTTCTAAATCACTGCAGTTGTCGCAAGCGCCGCCTGCAAAACGCCGTGCAAGCACCCCTGCATTAACGAGTGGCAGGTGAAGGCGTCCAGCGACCCAGCACAGATAAGCAAGTGGTGGGCTAAGCAGCCGGACGCAAACATCGGTGTGCTGTGTGGCGGAAGACTGCTAGTCATCGATGTTGACGTGCGAGGTGACACCGACGGTCGTTTGGTCCTGGACCGCTTAGAAGCTGAGCACGGCAAACTGCCCAAGGATTGGACAGTACAAACTGCATCCGGCGCCGGTCGCCATTATTATCTGTGGTTGCCAGCCGATGTCGAAATTGCCTCGTGCGACAAGTGGCGGGACGAGGGCTTAGAGTTTCGGTCGGCGGGCAAACAGGTTGTTGCCCCGCCTAGCAGGAATGCAGGTGGCCAGTATGAATGGCTGTGCCAGATAGGTTCTCTGCCTCCACTGCTTCCCGTAACGTGGATTCACTTTCTCAAAAAGCCGAGCTCTTCTAGTTCTCGTTCTCGTTCCAAAACCAATTCTGATAAGAGTCGGTCGTCAACTCGTTTACGTGCCAAGCGGTCAGCACCACAAGTTGATCTTGCCGAAACGTACTCGGCGTTAACCTCGAATCGTGTGCAGCAGGACCAATGCCCAGATAAGCCTGATAACCAGATAACTACTCAGGTTATCAGGTTATCAGGGTTATCAGGGTTATCAGGGCTATCAGGGCTAAACCTATCACCGACTGTGCAAGAGCAGATCAACGAAGTCGTCACCAAGACATTCCCGCAAAAAACAGGGACGCGAAACGGGTGCCTTGTTCGGCTGGGTCAGCAACTCTTAGCTATACGGGAGCTGAGGGAATTGGACAGTGAATGGTTTGAGCCAGTGATTCAATCATGGCTCGACCTCGCAGAACCTCATATCGGTTCGCGTGATCTGGCCGAGAGTATGGCCGAGTGGAATTACCTTTGGGGGACGTGGCTAAAAACATCCTTTGGGAGCGTACTAGTGAAAGCGCGCAATACATGTTGACCCGCTCTACTCCGCCTCTCCCCGAGCATGGCTACCGTTCAGCAAAAGCACGCAACTAGTCGCCTTGTGCGCAGCGATGCAGGCCGTAGCAGCCGACGATGACGGCGTGTGGTTTCTAAGCACGCGGGACGCTGCGCGAAATCGGACTGGACCCGGAAAAGAATCGGCGGTTCGTTGGCGGCGTGTTCAGCAGGATGGTAAAAGATGGGATCCTCGAAAAGATTGGCGAGCATATACAGGGCAGCATAAGAGCGCAAAAGGTACCGCTACATCGGATTCCAACCCGCCCCAGCCGCCGACACGGCCGCAGCGGCCGCGTGAATGACAGACAACGAACATAGTACAGCGCGTCGGCCGTCATCCGTAAAAGTGACAAGCCGGGTGGAAGTGCTTTTTGAGTCGAGCACTTTTGACCAACGGCCGGCGCGTTTTTTTTTCAGAATCAAACAGAGGGGGCAAACATGATCGATCTTCGTAAACTCTTCGCCAATCTTCCGTACATTTTCGAGGCTCACGCATGGGACACGACAAACATGCGTTGCCACCGTGGCCATGTTTACAGCGACGGCGAGTACCTGGTCGCCGCGCTTGACAACGGCACGCGCACGGAATGTCGCGCGCTTCGCAGGTTGGGGCAGGTTGTAATGGATGGTGATGACGGCGAATTGTCGGTGAAGTTTCGGTACACGCCCGAGACTTGGCAGGCGGTCCGCAAGATCATGCGACCGAAGCAAACCGCGGCGATACTCAGACTGCAGCGTGACCCGCTAGAGTGAAAATGGCCGCGTGACGGGCCCTTATTTTTAAGGGTCTTTTGAGCGGATATTTTTCAGGGACGCGTTCCGACGCGAAATAGGTATGAATGGTCGGGTAGGCCCAAAATCGGACCCGAATGAGTGTATTTCACGGGGAATTTGATAGGGTTTTGGCGCTAACCTTGTAACCCTAGCCCACCACTTTGCCCCCGAGAGGCGAGTTTCAGCAAGGACAAATCCGTAGGACTGCATCCGATCAGCAATCGTAGTTAGAGCCACCCCACCCCATGCCCAAAAATTTAGAAACCCTACAGCCTATCGTCCACCAATTCGCACAGTTGCTCGTTAACGAGGTCCGCGCCGTACTTGCGGCCAGTGCCGAAGAGTTTGACGATCAGATTGACAAGCCCGAGGTACTCACACCCCAGCAAGTCGGACGCGAGATAGGTGTTAGCCCTGCCACGGTTCGCAAGTCGTGCGCAGCCGGCCTAATCGGCCGGGATGTATCACAGCCAAAGAGCCCGCACCGCAAATGGTTGATTCACCGGGAAGACTTGGCGAGCTTTCTTAGAGCACGGCCCGCGGACACGAAGCCCGCGAAGAATAGACGACCACAGCAAGAGCGGGACGTTATCCAGTTTTTTTCCTGAGCCATGATCGGACGAAGTTAGTGACGGTCAGCAGTCGTTTATCGTCCACAGGCTCTTGGTTGTAAACCGCTCCCATATCGCTGGCATCTTCGGCGTGCCCCATGATCGCGCGTACTGCATCCTTGTCTAGTGTGCGGTCCCCGATGGTCTGAAAGACGCCGCAGCGTGTAGAACCCTAGCCCCTTCCGGTGTAGTTTCAGTTCCTTGAGCAACTTGGCAAATTCTTTGCCGACGGGATTGTCCCCGATGCTCTTGGGATCCCATGTATTCCCAGGCTTCGTGATAAATACTCGGTCGCAAGCTGCTTTCGGCTTCGGTCTAACCTTGATTGCTACTTTCAGCACCGCAACAGTCTCGGGCCACAACGGGCAGCTTCTTTGAATGCCGGTTTTCGGGCGTGGGAACGATAGCCATTTTTTGGCTAGGTCGATATGCGAGAGTCTGAGCGTAGCACAATCCTTGTTCCCTAGTCCACAGTTCAAGCCGAGATAGATCATTGCCCGTAGCTGTGGGTTAGCCTTGCGGATGATCTTTTGCAGCTCAGCAGCTTCCAGCATCTTCGGAGCTTGTTCGTTCCGATGCTTTCTCAGATACCGTCCGACTAGGTTTGTTAAAACTCTCGCCGTATCTCGACACGCAGATTCGAACATGGATTCGGCATAATTGAACAGCACGCGCTACAGGTAATGTCGCCCTCCAATGTCTTCGGGCCATGCGTCTTGGCGAAGTTTGCCCGTAGCTTTTCAAAGTCTGTAGGGCGTAGGTTTTCCGCGTGGGTATTCTTGCCAAGCACCTTCAGAATCATCGCACAATTTCGGTGATAATCCGCAAACGAATCCCGGCCTAGTTCGCCGCTGTCAACCATCCGCTGCTTCGTCGTCAGGAAACTGTTGACCAGCTTAACGAGCGTGAGCCCATCGCCGTTGCTGGGCGTCCGATTCGCATAGAGGTCATCACGTTCACGGTATACTTCTCTAGCGCGGCTTGCGGATTCTCCCAAGCCCCGAAATAATAATGCCGGCCCCTAATCGTCTTCGCCCATTGCCCTGAGGCGTGCGGGAACAAGGGAAAATCGGGACGTGGTTTTTTCGGGCGTTGGCGTACCATTTTCGGGCCTCCTCAAACTTAGCAAGTGTAGTATCAAGTGTAGTCCGAAAATCAGGGAATCGCAAACAGTAAAAAACCCCTTGTTTTTAAGGCTGCCCCGGTAGCTCAGTTGGATAGAGCATGGGATTTCTAATCCCAGGGTCGCAGGTTCGAGTCCTGCCCGGGGTGCTTCGGTCTTACTGCTCAGAGGCCGGCTGCAAGCCGATCTTGGCTAGGTACTTGGCCGGTTCGTCGGTAACTGCCTCTTTGCACGACGGGCAGCAGATAAAGATCTCGCGACCGGCAACGTTGATTTTCTTCGGCGGGCCCATCGCTCCAAGTGGCTCGCCGCTCACGGGACAAATCTTCTGCTTTTCCGCCAACGCGCGATCCGCGGTCGAAAGCGATGCTAGATTGGCTTTGATCGTGGCGGCAACCGCCGTTTCGCTGTCGGCAGGTTTTGTGGCGACGTCTGAATTCGCACTTGCGGTTGGATCTCCTTCAGTTGGTTTCGCGGCCTTGGTGGTTTCCGCTGGCGCCGCGGCCGCCACGTTCGTTGCCGATTTTCCGGCCGGATTGCCTTCCGTCGGCAGCGCCGCATGGTTACCTTGCGGCATCGCGGGCTCCGTCCGCTGTTGCGGTGGCGCGAGCAACGGACCTTCGCTCGTCTTGGGAGCCGGCGGCGCGACTGGCTCTTTTGCCCGGCAACCGACGCAGCCGACTATCAAAGCACAAAGCCAGATGACGCCGAGCCTGTCGATGTTCGACATGGTTTAGTTCCCTTCAACGTAAAAGTTATTTCGATATCACAGTTGAATTCACCGCAGCACTGCTGCATCGAATTATATCGGCAATCCCAGGATGGTTGCCAGCCGTTTAGTGTAGGCGTCTCGCTCTGTGAGATGCAATATCCTCTCGCGGAGCAAGTGGGCTATACTTTTTGCGAACTCGATCTCCACCCGCCGTTTCAAGTTTTCAAACCAGATTGGCCGTACGGAGTCGAAGTGCATTGGCCACGACCGATACCGAGCTAAAACTCATCGCCGCCGCCGCGATCATGGGATTCAGAACGGCCGACATCCCAAAGAGCGGAACCAAAACTCCTGCGGCCACTGGCACGCCGATCAAATTGTATATGAACGCGAAGAACAGGTTTTGCCGGATGTTACGCATCGTCCTGCTGCTCAGATGAAACGCGCGAACGATCCCTTGTACGTCGCCCTTCACCAGCACAATGCCCGCGCTCTCAATGGCGACGTCCGTTCCTGTTCCCATTGCGATCCCAAGATCGGCAGCCGCCAGGGCCGGCGCATCGTTAATCCCATCGCCGGCCATAGCAACCACGTGGCCCGCCTTTCGACGTGCCGCCACCCGCTCGTGCTTGTCCTGCGGCTTTATGCCCGCCTCCACTTGCGTAATGCCAAGCTCCCTGGCGACCGCTTTCGCCGTATGTTCGTTGTCGCCCGTAAGCATGACAATTTGCACGCCGAGTTTCCGCAGTTCGTCAATTGCTTCCCTGGCCGATGCCTTTACTGGATCGGCGATGGCCAGTATCCCGGCCAATCGTTCGCCAACTGCGACAAAAATTACCGTGCGTCCCTGCCGTTGAAGCTCTTCCGAGCGGCCGGCGAAATCGTCGCCAATGACGACATTGTGCTTACGCAGAAATTCGGCAGTGCCGACATGAATAGTTCCTCCGTCAACCGCGCCGCGCACGCCGCCGCCCGTAGTGGAGTCGAAATCTTGTGCGTCGACAAGCGCGATGTGGCGCTGGGCTGCGGCCTCGACCACTGCTCTGCCCAATGGGTGTTCGCTGTTGCGTTCGACTGAAGCCGCCAGCCGCAATAGCTCGTCTTCGCCGAACGGCTGGGCTGGTACAAATTCGGTAAGCCGTGGCCGACCTTCAGTCAGCGTTCCCGTCTTATCGACGAGCAATGTATCGACCCGTTCCATCACTTCCAGCGTATCGGCATTTTTTATGAGCACGCCCTCCCTCGCTCCACGGCCAATGCCAACCATGATCGACATCGGCGTCGCCAAACCCAGCGCGCATGGACAGGCAACAATCAGTACCGCGACCGCACTCATGAGCGCGTAGGCCAACCGCGGTTCTGCCGGCGACCAAACGGACCAGCCGACGAATGTCGCGATGGCCGCCAGCACGACCGCTGGTACGAACCAACCGGCCACGACATCGGCAACGTGTTGAATTGGCGCCCGGCTCCGCTGCGCGTCACCAACCATGTGGACGATTTGAGCCAGCACCGTGTCGGCGCCGACATGCTCGGCGCGCATCTCGAAAGCCCCCGTTTGATTCAGTGTGCCACCGATCACGCCGTCCCCTGCTTTCTTCGCCACCGGCAGCGGCTCGCCCGTCAGCATCGATTCATCCACCGAGCTGTGGCCGGAAACGATTTCGCCGTCCACCGATATGCGCTCGCCCGGCAACACTTTCAAAAGGTTGCCGACCTGGACATTTTCGAGCGGCACAATTTGCTCCTGGCCATCGCGGACCAGCCGCGCGGTGGGTGGTGCAAGCGACAACAGCTCTCGGATGGCGCTGCCGGTCCGCCGGCGTGCGCGAAGCTCCAAAACTTGCCCCAGCAAAACGAGTGCGACGATGACGGCCGCCGCCTCGAAGTAGACGGGTG
>CAWEDY010000001.1:0-121819 GCA_963807935.1 uncultured Planctomycetota bacterium | reverse complement strand
CAATACGCCGCAGCTTTCTCGCTTGTCGAGTTGTTGGTGGTGATGGCGATTGTCGGTACGTTGGCCGCGCTGTTGATACCGGCCATACAGGCGAGTCGCGGGGCCGCTAGCCGAACCGCTTGCGCGAATAATCTTCGTCAAATTGGCCTCGCCGCTCAAAATTATCTTTCGGCAAAGGGGCACTTTCCCAGCGGCTCGGTGGCGAAGGAATTCGCGGTCCAACCTTTCACCGCCTGGACCCTGTATCGCTGGTCCGCACTGGCGCATCTTCTGCCGTACCTCGAAAACGGCGCCGCATACAGTGCGCTCGACTTGTCCGTGCCTTTGTACGGCGCCAACTTCAAGGTGCGGCCGGAGAACGTCGAGGCCGTCAAATTCATTGTTACAGAATTCCTCTGCCCGGCCGATATCGGCCAGCCGGTCTCTCCCGATTTCGGGCCGACGAATTATGCCGTGAACGTCGGTTCCGGCGCCGCCGGCGGCACGCCGCGCGAAACCGACGGGCTTTTTTACGTCAACTCGCGAGTAACGCCGCAGAAGATCGTCGACGGCATGAGCAAAACGGCGCTCGCGTCGGAGAGCTTGCTCGGCCAGCCGCAGATTGGCAGCGTCCACGATCCGCAATTCGAATACAAATTTGCGTTCGGGTCGCCGGTCTCCGACTCCGTTTGTAGCGGAACGAACCAGTGGAACATGAGCGACCCGCGGGGCTTCGCCTGGGCCAACGGCGAATTCCGCTGCGCCTGTACAACCACTACTACACGCCCAACAGCCACTCGCCCGATTGCATGGGCGTCCAACTCGGTGGCGGCGTGCAAGTGCAGTTCACTCCCTATGGGTATCGAACTGCCCGCAGCGCCCATGTCGGCGGCGTCAACGCAGTCTTTGCCGATGGCTCGCTGCAATTCATCGCAAACGAGATTGATCCAACTGTTTGGCGGGCGATGTCAACAATTGCGGGGAAGGAAACGGCGGACTTGCCGTGATCTCGAATTCAATTGCGACCGTTATAGCTATCGTGGTACACTTTGCGCGGATACGTAATCTCTCGCTCCGCGAGAGAAAATCGTCTCACGGAATCGGACGAGTACTCGAAATTGTAGGATCTACTGACGGAAGTGTCGGTGCGGTATCTTGAAACTATGGAACCCAAGCCGGCAGTTCGATTCCGCAAACTGCGAATCGCGTGGTCGGTATTCTGGTGCGCAGCTGCTGTCCTACTGATCGTGTTTTGGGTGCGGAGCTACTGGCAGACGGACTACCTGCATTGTCAAAGCTTTCCATCGTTTTTCATTCAATCGCAAAAGGGGCAGTTAACGTTTATGTCCGGACTCCCGGCACGTTTCAGTTTGGGTTTACTGAGCGGCCAAATGCACTTTAATCCGGCTCGAGCATTGCCGCCGCCGGCGTTGGGATTTGGCGTTTCTCGATCCGGTATGAGTATTTCCTTGTTATTCTTGCCACATTGGTCTATTGTTCTGCTCACCAGCGCGCTCGGCGGAATCTCCTCGATTCGCTGGCGGTTCAGCCTGCGCACTCTGCTCATTGCCACAACGCTGATTGCGATTGTGCTGGGTTGGTTCGTTTACGCGGTGAGGAATTAGAGCTTCAAACTACGACACTACCTCGGAAGCTCGGAAGCGTCGCCCTTGACCGTGCCCATCCGCCTACCGTAGGCTGACGGGTCCGACAAAACGCACAAACCTCGGTCTTTCAGCAGGTATCGATCATGGGTGTTCCCAAACGCAAACAATCGAATTCGCGCACCGGCATGCGGCGGTCGCACAATGCGCTCAAGGCGAAGCAGCTTCAGGCGTGCCCGAAGTGCGGCACGATGAAACCGTCGCACGTGATTTGCCCGAATTGCGGGCACTACGCGGGCCGTGCGATCGTCGATATGGAGTAAAGTGATCGGGCATGGCTTCTGCCGACTCCGCCAAAACTGCCTTTCTCTTTCCGGGTCAGGGCTGCCAGACGGTCGGCATGGGGGCGGCCGTTTGTGCCAAGGCGCCGGCGGCGCGAGCGCTGTTCGACCGGGCGTCCGCAGTGCTCGGGTATGATTTGTTCAAGCTCTGCACCCAAGGTCCGGCCGCCGAGTTGGATTCGACGGTTCACAGCCAGCCTGCCCTGTTCGTTGCAAGTCTCGCGGCCCTGGAACAGTTGAAGCAGAACGCTCCTGAATTAGTTGAAGGCTGCGCGGCGGCGGCTGGCTTGAGCCTCGGCGAATACACGGCGTTGGTGTTTGCCGGCGTCATGGAGTTCGATGCGGGGCTGCGGGTTGTACAAGAGCGCGGCCGCGCCATGCAGGATGCGGCCGATGCCACGTCGAGTGGCATGGTCAGCATTCTCGGCATGGAGCACGAGCAAGTCGAGTCGCTTTGCCGCGATGCCCGTGGCGACGAGACACTTGAAGTCGCCAACCTGCTTTGTCCGGGGAATATCGTGGTTTCCGGCCACACGCCAGCGTGCGAACGCATCGCCGATCTGGCAAACGCTGCCGGTGCGATGAAGGTCGTGCCGTTGGCCGTGGCGGGGGCATTTCACACATCCCTGATGCAATCGGCAGTCGAGCGGCTACGGAAGGCTCTGGCCGACGTGCCGATGCAGCAGCCCCGAATTCCGGTCGTTTCCAATGTCGATGCCCGACCGCACGATGAGCCCGACGAAATTCGCGAGCTTCTCATCCGGCAAGTCTGCTCGCAAGTCCGCTGGGAAGACTCAATGCGGTACCTGCTCGACGAGCAAGGAATCACCCAGTTCTATGAACTCGGCCCCGGCCGCGTACTGGCCGGCTTGCTGAAACGCATCAACCGCAAGACTCCGTGCGAAAACATCGCACCTTAGCCTGATAAAGTTTCCGATCAACTTTGCCACCGAGGACACGGAGTTCACAGAGGACCGCAATTTGTCCGTGCAAATTTGTCATTTGTAATTCGCCATTTCGGAAATGACAAATGACAAATGACAAATCCTTCTAACTTTCTTCAATGAACTCTGTGCCCTCTGTGGCGAATCCTAAAATGGGGGAATTCCTAGATGCCAGACGAACATAACCGGCGGATACAAGTTGATTTGAGCGGTCAAACGGCGATCGTGACCGGCGCTTCGCGTGGCATTGGTAAGGCGATCGCGCTACGCCTCGCGGCGGCGGACGCGAAAGTCGCATGCGTGGCCCGCAGCGCAGACAAGCTCAAGGAAACGGCCGAGGCGATCGCGGCGGCCGGCGGCGCGGCCGAAGTGCATCCGTGCGACGTGACCGATAGCGCAGCTGTGAGCAAGCTCTTTGAAGAATTGGCCGAGAGCTGGGGTGGTATCGATATCGTTGTGAATAACGCCGGAATCACCAAGGACACGCTGATTCCCCGGATGAGCGACGAGGATTGGGACGCAGTTATCGCCACCAACCTGCGGAGCGTGTTTCTGTTTACCAGGGCAGCGTCGCTCGTGATGATGCGCAAGCGGAGCGGCCGGATCATCAATATATCGAGCGTCTCCGGGCTGATGGGCAACGCGGGGCAGGCGAATTATTCGGCATCCAAGGCCGGCGTCATCGGCCTCACTCGCACCGTAGCACAAGAGCTCGCGGGGCGAAAAGTGACCGTGAACGCAATTTGCCCTGGCTTTATCGCGTCGGAGATGACCGACGCGCTGGGACCGGCAATTATTGATGAAGTTAAAAAACGCATTCCCGCCAAGCGGATGGGGGAGGCCGACGAAGTAGCTGACGCCGTGCTCTACCTGGCCAGTGACTCAGCCGCATATATCACTGGCGAAGTCATCACGATCGACGGCGGTTTGACGCCGTAAAAGCCGTGTAGGACCGACAATCCTGTCCGTCTTCGGCAAAAACCAGCGGCGCCGACGGGCAGGACAGGATTGCCCGTCTTACGCGGCAAACTCGCCCTGGACAACCGAGCCCGGTAATTGGTATATCTTGACCTGCCTTACGGATTCGCTCTATCTTGGGTGGTTTACGGGGCGTCGGCCAAAACTGCCGCAAAAGTGGCAGCTAGCCGCGTTGTCCGGTTTGGATACGATTTTGGCAGGCGACTTTTCGTCTGCTTCGCGATACATCTATTTGGAACACACGGTTTGTTAGTAGGAGGATCGTCAAGGTGGCCGCCTCAGTAATGGAACGAGTTAAAGATATCGTCGCCGACAACCTGGGCGTTGACCGGGAGAAGATCACGCCCGAAACGTCGTTCGTGAACGATTTGGGCGCCGACTCGCTCGATACGGTCGAACTGGTAATGGAGTTGGAAGAAGAGTTCGACATCAATATTCCGGACGACGCCGCGGAAAAGATTCAGACCGTCGGCCAGGCCGTTCAATACATTGAAAACGGCATGAACGGCAAAAGTTGAGCCGTGGGCCAAGATTGCATTTTGCTGCGTTGGCGACGGTTTCTGCGTGATTCGTCTGCCCACAATGGTTCGGGGTTCAGTTGCGACTCCTGGGACCTGAACCCTGCACCCTGAACCCTTTTGCCTTTCTCATGAAACGACGCGTTGTCGTCACAGGCATTGGCGCCGTCACTTCGCTGAGCTGCAAGGTCGATGACCTTTGGCAGAAGCTTCTGCGCGGCCAGAGCGGAATCCATCCGCTGAGGGTTTTCGATACGACGGGGCACAAGGTGCAGTTCGGCGGCGACATTTACGATTGGACGACCGACGGCTATATCGACCGAAAAGAGGAGAAGCGGATCGACCGCTTCACCCAATTCGCGATGGTCGCGGGCATCGATGCAGTAAACGACTCGGGCCTGGATTTTTCCAAAGAAGACCCGTTCCGCTGCGGAGTAATTCTCGGCTCGGGCATCGGCGGCCTCAACGAGATCGAGACGCAACACGAGCGGCTGCTCACCAAAGGGCCGGATAAAGTCTCGGCGTTTACCATCCCCAAACTGATGGTGAACGCCGCCAGTGGCCATGTTTCGATTCGCTACGGCTTGCGCGGCCCGAACTATGCAGTGTCCACTGCCTGTGCCAGCGCAACGAACGCCATGGGCGACGCGTTCAAGTCGATTCAATACGACGACGCAGATATCATGGTCACCGGCGGCAGCGAAGCGGCCTGCACGCCGATGGGCCTTTCCGGGTTTGCCAACATGCGGGCGCTCTCCGAGCGCCACGACGATCCTGCCAGTGCCAGTCGCCCATTCGACGCCGACCGCGATGGCTTTGTGCTCTCCGAAGGCGCCGGCCTGTTGGTGTTCGAAGAATACGAACATGCGAAAAAGCGTAACGCTCGAATTTATGCCGAAGTTCTCGGCTACGGCGTGAGTGCCGATGCGGGGCATATCACGCAACCCGATGCCGAGGGCACCGGCGCCGCCAAGGCGATGGCCTGCGCGCTGCGAGACGCAAAGCTCAACCCGGAGGCGATCGACTATATCAACGCCCACGGCACCAGCACCCCGCTGGGCGACATGGCCGAGACGTTCGCAGTCAAAACCGTGTTCGGCGATGACGCGCGCAAAGTGAGCATCTCCAGCACCAAAAGCCAACTGGGCCATCTCCTGGGCGCCAGCGGCGGCGTGGAGCTGGTCATCTGCATGAAGGCGCTCGAGCACAACATCTGCCCGCCCACGATCAACTACCACACGCCCGATCCTGATTGCGATCTGGACTACACGCCCAACAAGCCGCGCGAACGCCGCTTGCGGGCCGTGATGAGCAACAGCTTCGGCTTCGGCGGACACAACGCGTCGATCATCGCCGGCGCGGCGGCCTAAGCATCTGGCTTTGCGGGTCATCCGCCGACCCGTATCTGCCAAATCTCTTCAGCACGGTTTTACCTCGGTCCTTGTTCGTCCGCCACAAGGTGGTCCGTTGCTAGCGAATTGATCCAACGCAAGGTAGATTGTTTGTATCAATCCAGAGGATTAACGTGAGACCTCAATACGAAATGGGCGTACACTGGCGGCGCAGCACCGCCGGCGTGTTTTTCTTCGCCACCATTTGTTGTGGGTTACAGGCGCGCGACGCACCGAGAAGCGACCAATCGGCGAACGCCGCCACGCGAAGCGTTCACGATGAGGCCGTCCGAATCTTGAACGGTATTCAGTTCACCGAGTATCGGCACAGGACGCAGATCGATGAAAAGAAGGGCGTGTACCGTTGCGATTGTTCGGGGTTTGTGGGTTACGTGTTGAATCGAACGATTGCGAACGACGGGAAAGGTCCTTTCCACGACGGTCGGAAACGCCCGCTTGCGATGGATTACGAGAAGTTTTTTGCAGCGGCTCCGGCTGCTGGCGAATTAAACGCACGAACGGGACAGTCCCCTGTTGTTTCGCGGACTGCGCAAAAGGGGACAGTCCCCGGCGGGTCGCGTTGGCAGCGCGTGGTTTGCCTGTTGGATGCGCGACCGGGCGATGTAATCGCCTGGCGACACGACAAGCCCAATCCCGGCAACACGGGGCACGTGGTCATCGTTGACCAAACGCCAGTCGCAGAAAGAGACGGGCTCGTGCGGGTGATCGTCATCGATTCAACAACCCTACCGTCGAGTGACATTACCGGCGACAAGGGGAAAAGCGGCATTGGGCGCCGAACGATGTGGTTCACGATCGACAAAGAAGGCCGGCCGCATGGCTATGTCCGCGGCGCCCGCACGGCCAAAGCCAAAGTCGAAACAATCTCGATTGGCCGAGCGTTGCCGGCGCCGACGGTACGTCCGGCAACACGTCGCGCGGCATAGGGGCGCGGTAGGGTGGTCAACTCTGGGAACTAGCGCGCTTCCAGGGAGATTCGATGCGCTCGACGAACGGCCACGGCATTTTTACGTGCCACCCATTTTGAATAATTGGTTAACCCTGGTCTGGAATCGTCTATGATTGCGGTACTTGCGCATTTCTCCGAGAATGACGGTTTGCGACCAGGCCCATCACTACTGGGGTCGCTGACGCTGTTGACTCCACTTTGGGCGCTCGTCCGATGTTACGAACAGCCTCAGGAATTGTCAGGCTGCGGACCACAGTTGGCGCGGTAAGCGTCGGTCTCGCCGCACTTGCCGCGGCGAACCGGCCTGCACAAGGCCAGACTTTCAGCCTCGGTGCGAATTTCACGTCCATGACATATACGCAGTCTACGGGCGAGCCGCCGGACACGATGGCAGCCGTCGGGCCGAACTACTTTGTGGTGTCCCAAAACGACGGCTTCTCGATTTTCAATAAACGCGGCGTGCTCGTCAGCAGCGAGAGCCCGGCAACATTTTGGACAAGCGCACTGGGCAGCAATCCGGGCGGCCTTACCGATCCAAGGATTCTGTACGACCCGGCCAGCCAGCGCTGGTTTGCCGTCATGGTTACTACCGATCAGAGCACCAATAACAAGATTCTTTTTGCTCGGTCGAACACGGCCGACCCGACGCAGGGGTTCAAAGGTGTGTCGTATACGACTAACAACAACCGCTTCGCCGATTTTCCTACTCTCGGCTTGGATGCCAACGGCGTGTACGTGGGCACGAACAACTTCTCCGGCGGCGGATCGTTCCGTAGCGAAGGCCTCTACTCCGTGCCGAAAGCCGACCTGCTTGCAGCCACACCAACGTTAACGCACCTCACGGCCTTCAGCTCGCTGGGCGCGAGCACGGTTGGCTTTACGCTACAGGCCGCGGTCAATTATGGACCGAAGCAGCCGACCGATTCGGAGATCATTCTCGCCAACAACTTGACTAGCAGCACTCGGTTTAACTTTACTCCTTTGACTGGCACTAGCGGCCCCGGGGCAACGCTCGGCTCGACAACGCTGAAGACCGTTCAATCTACATCCAACCCCACGAATTCGGCGCAGCCCGGGAGCTCCAACACGATTGACAATGGCGATGATTCATTCAGTAGCAACGTTGTACAGATCGGCAACTTCCTGTATGCCGTAAATAGTACGGCAGTTAGTGGCCGCACGGCGGTGCGGTGGACGATCGCCGACGCAACGAGTTTCAACATCTTGCAGCAGGGAACGATTTCCGATCCGGCACTTAGTTTTTTCTACCCGTCCGTCGCGGTGAATGCGGCAGGCGACGTGGTCGTCGGCTTTTCCGGCTCCAATTCGAGCACGTACGCGAGCACGTACGCGGTAGTAGGCACATCGGCAGGCGGAGTCGCGGGCGGATCGCTCACATTCGGAACGCCCGTCCAGACGAAGTCCGGCAGCACCTATTACGATGGCGACCGCTGGGGTGATTTCAGCGCGACGACACCCGATCCGGCCGACCCCGGCATCTTTTGGACGAACCAGGAGTACGCGACGACGAGGCAGTTTTCCGGTACGAATTGGAACTGGGCCACAGAGGCAACCGAGATTATTCCGACGAAGGCGGGCGAGAGACGATGGTCGAACACGGCCGGCGGCAGCTTCGCCGCGGGTGGGAATTACTTCACGGGTGCGATGCCCGTGGCAACCGACCACGTCATCTTCAGTCGGCCGAGCGCGTCGTACACGGTTACGTTTTCGGGCAGCAGCGTGAGCGATCGAGCGAGCGTTCGACAGGGGAACGTCACGTGGGACCTGGCCGGGGGCAGTTACACGTTGTCGAACAGCAGCACCGGCACATCATCGCTGACGGTTGGCGAATTCCAGGGAACTGCCGCGCTGGCGATCTCTGGCGGCGCGCTGAACACGGTGAATGCCACGATCGGCGGAACTGCCGTCGGCAGCGGCGCGCTCACGGTAAATGCGGACACCACTTGGACCAACAGCAGTTCTCTTGTTGTTGGCGCCGCGGGGGCAGGAACGCTCACCACACAAGGTCAAGGCACCGTGTACGTCGGCACGAATCTATCCATTCGCCAATTTGGAACCGTCAATCTCAACGGCGGCACACTCCGTTTCGACGGCTACACGAGGGCGCCGGGCGGAACGGTCAATTTCACTTCCGGCAAAGTGCAAGTTGCGGGCAATCGAACGATCGATAGCGATGCAGCAATCGCCGATTTTTTTGGAGCCCCGCCGACGATTGGCGCCGATAAACAGCTTACGGTCGAAGGAATTGCCACGCTCTCGGCCGCCGCGCCAGTAACGCTCGCCGGCGGCACGCTCGCGGCCGTGACCGGATTGACGCTCAACGCGGGCGGCAACATTGCGGGCCACGGCACAGTCGACACTCCCAACAACGCGACCACACCGCTTATCAACAACGGCACTATCAACGGCATTTCTTTGGCCGAGCCTCTTACGCTACCGGGCTTCGTCACCGGCATCGGCAGTTTGGACAACGTCCACTTCACGGGGAAGTATTCGCCGGGTATTGGACCAACTAGCGCGAGTCTCGGTAGCGCCGAATACGCCGGCACGCTTGAGATCGAGATCGGCGGGCTTACGGCGGGCAACGAGTACGACCAGCTCAATCATACTCTCGGCAATGCCGTCGCCCAACTTGGAGGCACACTAAACGTTTCGCTGCTGAACGATTTCATGCCGCAGGCTGGCGACATGTTCGATATTCTCACCGCAACTGGCACCCTCACCGGTACGTTCGCCAGCACCATCTTGCCCACGCTCTCCGGAAACTTGTTTTGGAACATCAACTACGGGGCGAATTCCGTGGAGCTTTCGGTCGCCGCGCCTAGCCTGGACGGCGACTTCAACGGCGATGGCGTCGTCGATGCGGCCGACTATGTCGTGTGGCGCAAAGGTCTGGGATCGGTCTATACAATAGGGGATTACGATGTGTGGCGAGCTAGCTTTGGCCAAATGGGTGGCAGCGGTGGCTCGCTCGCAGCGTTGCCGCTGAATTCCGCGGTTCCCGAGCCCGCGACCGTCGCGCTGCTGATTTTGGGCTGGTTCGTCGCCGCGCCGTTTTGTCGGCGTGGTAGTTGATGTTTCGATCCGCTCCTGGTCGGCGGGCCGTGGTAAAATGGAGACCGCACGAGTGGCCCCGAAGCCGGGCCGTGGGCAGCGGGTTCCGCGGCCAACCGCTTCACGCCGGATTCCCGCTGTAAAAAACAACATGCCGCGCCGCCTGTCTTATCTTTCGCTCCTTGCTGCATGTTGTGGCCTGTTAGTCGCCGTGCCGGCGAACGGTTTTATCATCAACCCCAATGATCCGGATCCGTGGCTTTCGACGGCCTCGGGATCGCGAACCGGCAATGGGGCGCCTGCGACGATTACTTGGAGCATCGTACCCGATGGCACGAGCATGTCGACGGGCTCTACTGGCGGCACGACCACAAGTAATCTCATTACGTTCATGAACATGAATTTCGGCGTCAACTCCCAGGATACGAGCTTGTCGTCACAGCCATGGTTCCACCTATTTAGCGATGCGTTCGGTCGGTGGGCGCAATTAAGCGGCGTGGACTATGAGTTTGAGTCGCATGATGACGGCGTGTTTCATCCCAGCGCGAATGGTCAACTGGGTGTGCGCGGCGACATTCGGCTCGCCGGTTTTCATATCGATGGCCCAAGCGGCACGCTTGCCTTCACCTACATAGTAACTCAGGGAAGCGACATGGCGATCGACACCTCGGACATACCATTGTTCACCAACGCGAATCATAATAACGTCTATTTCCGCAATACTTTGATGCATGAGATTGGGCATAGTTTCGGGCTCGAACACGTGGATTCGACTACGGACAAGCTGTTGATGATGCCGTTTATCGACGATTCGGCAAATCCTATCGATGGCCCGCAGCTCGACGAGGTCCGCGGCGTACAATTCTTCTTTGGCGACGCGAACGAAAAGTCGCACAACGGTCAGGGGAATGGCACGGCGGCACTGGCAACGAGTTTGGGAACCATTGCAGCAGGCAGCACGAAGACAATCGGTTCGGCGGCGGATGTACCAAGCCAAGAAATCAGCGCGGCAGCGACCGATTTTGTCAGTATCAGCAACATCAGCGACGTGGACTATTATTCGTTCTCCGTTTCGCAGCCTTCGCTTTTGGCTGCGACGCTAACGCCGCGCGGCGGGGTCTTCACGCAGGGAGCGGCCGACCTGGGTCAGATGCCGACGCTCTTCGATGCTAACGCCCGCAGCAACTTGGCGCTAACCGTGTTCAGCACGAACGGCACATCGGTTCTGGCGATGGCCAATGCCAATCCGGCCGGAGGCATCGAATCGCTTGCGAATCTTCTGCTGCCGGCGGCGGGAACGTATTTCGCGCGAATAACTGGCGCCGACGACACGATTCAATTGTATGAACTTGCCCTCTCACCCACGCCAATTCTGCCAGGCGACTATAACCGGAACGGCATTGTGGATGCGAGCGACTACGTCGTGTGGCGACGCACGCTCGGACAATCGGTGGCGATGGGCACTGGCGCCGACGGCAACTTTGACGGACAAATCACCCAATCGGATTACAACACCTGGCGATCGCACTTCGGACAAGTAGCAGCAAGCGGCGCGGGGGCAGCTTTGTCATCTGGAGCGGCCGTTCCCGAGCCGGCATCCGCCGCACTACTAGTGCTCGGTTTGCTGAGCGGATGCCGCATGCGATATGCGAACCGTCGAGTTGGCAGCTCCACATCCGCCCGACGATGTTTCGCTAAATCTTTGAAAGCGCATCCCTCAGGGCTGACGAAGCCGACGCGCGCTGCCGGGTGCTGATCTCGACCGCACACACTCGCAGCCACGAGACGGGCGGTTTCAAGCGGTATCCTTACTCGACCTCCACAGCCATTCTGGCACGCACTGCGGCTTGGTTGCGGTGCCTCTCGTCGTATTTATTCTTCCGCATAAGGGTAGGCCGCGGTTTTCAGGGACGATCACGCTGCTTGCCTGGTTGATTCCGAAACGGCTATTCAAACAGCTACGGCTGCGATTAGACTGGGACTTCCCACTCATCCGCACGCCGGCATGCGCGACCACAGCTATGGATACACTTTCTTCCCCGCCGTCCCAATCCGCTGTAACTCGGGCTCGGATGGTGCCGCTATTGACGGTGCTGATCGTTGCAGTTGCGATCGCGTACTATTGGCAACAGCGCTCCAGGCCTTACGACGGGGATAGTCGCCACTATATTGCGATCGCCGAGGGTCGCATGTCCGAGGTGCACGAGCCTTTTGCAAATCGCGTTTTGGACCCCGCAATTGCTGGATTCCTCGCCAGGACCACTGGACTCTCATTGGACGCGTCGTTTTTTGTAACGAATGTCGTGAGTCTCACCATTCTGATCAGCGTGGGCCTGATTTTCGTGATGGGGCGAATCGGATCCGTCGGTCTAACGCTGGCGATCATGCTCAGCCCTTTGCCTTTGCTCATCTTTCGCGACATTTGTATGCCCGACTGCCTCCATGCGGCATTGGCCGCGGTTTTCTTTTTGGTGCTCGAACGCGGACGCTGGTGGTATGCCATGCCAGTGCTGTTTTTGCTGCAAGTAGCGCGAGAATCGACCGTCCTGCTAACATTTTTCGTAGTGCTCGTGGCCGCATACCGTCGAAAATGGAAGCTTGCGGGCGCGGCCGTATTGGTCACCCTCCTTGGCATGGCTGTGGTGGGCCGCATCACCAGCCAGGCCCTGGGAAACGTGCATAATGCCAGCACGCTTGTATACTTTGTGGGCAAGGTGCCGCTCAATTTTTTGCCCAACGTTTTCGGAATTCGCATTTGGACCAATACGCATGCGAAGAACAATCCGAACCTTTTTCCCGACGAACCGTTGGTCACGTTCGAGTTGCCAACTTGGCTTCCAAGCGGCTCCATGCGCCAAGTGGGTATCTACAACTTCGATCCTTCCATTCCGCTGGCGAATGCGGCGCTGCTGCTCACATTGTTGGGAGTGATGCCGAGTCTGGCTCTCTCGGTGATCACACGGATGCGCTGGCGGCTAGTGCGAGAGGATGAGCTATCGTTCGCAGGCCTGGTGGCACTACTGTATGGCCTGGCCGCATATCTGCTGTCCCCAGCACTTGGTACTTCGGTCGGCAGGTATATCTCTTATGCTTGGCCGATGGCCTGGATCGCATGTCCCGAGCTGCTCGTTCGTTACTTTAACATGAGCAAGCAGCTAATTGTGCGACTCACATGGTTACAAGCGATCGCCTGCTGGACACCGTATGTACTCAAGGTATTTGGTGCGGACCGGGTAACATCAAGCCTCATTGCAATTGCCGTGGCGGTGCCGTGCCATGTACTCGCAATTAAGATACTGCGGCAAAATAGAATCTCTTAAGGGCCGGTGCTCTAGAGTGCGGCGCGCACTCAAAACTCGGCAAAAGAATAAATCGCCACGTGATGGACAAGGTGAGTCCGTTACTTTGCTGCCCGAATCAAAAATTGCTGCCCAAAAATTGGCCACAGCCAGGGGCACCCCAAATATAGCCGGACGATCCAACTGGCCTTGGGCAGCGAAGACTTTGTGGTGTATGGCAAGAATCGCGGCCAGCAATTGACAATGGCAAATCCGAGACATTCAAGCGCTTCGACCAGCGACCGATCGGATATCGGCACAATATGATCCCAATAGTCCCAATAGATGCCTGGTATCATGCGAATATTGGGACCCATCATCACGAAGTGCCCGCCCGGTTTAAGCACACGCTGAGCTTCGCAAATCATCCGTTCAACCTCTTTTTTTCCCGGCAAATGCTCCATGAGATTACTCGTGAAAACAAAATCGACGGACGCGTCGGCTAAGGGAAGTGGCTCGAAGACGCTTTGTTGCAGGTATTCGATGCCGGCCTGCGATAGCGTTTCGCGCGCTTGAGAATTAAGATCGACGCCGATCTTGCGTCGACCGTTCACGTGGCGCAGGAATTCCCCAAACCCGCAGCCGAGATCCAACACGGTGTATTCTGGATTGATCCAGCGTTGGAAAAAATGCCGTACTAGCACCGACCAGATTCGGTCTCTGGCCAGATTCTCCGCCGCGCTAAATCGGCGTTGATAAATGCGCTTGAGTTCTTCTGGGGTGCGCTCCACGGCGGCTCCATCAAGAATGTGTTAAGGGGTGTCGCTTTATTCTTGCGGCTTGCGGTAATCGCCCCGGCTGAAATACTTTTCCAACCAACAGTACCACACAATGAACAAGTAACGGCTGCCCATCTCGCGTATTCGGAACTTGGCGATGCCTTGGCGGCGATTGCGCCACGTGATCGGCATGACCGTCCAACTGTAACCCCGGACGATCGTTTTCAGCGGCAGCTCAACGGTCAAATTGTAGTGAGGCGATAGGAACGGTCGCAAGCCTTCGAGTGTTGCGCGGCGATACGCTTTGAACGCATTGGTGGTGTCGTTGAGCCGGATGCGAAACAACATCTTAATGAACAAATTTCCCAACCGATTGAAGGCGTACTTTAACTTGGGATAGTCAATCACGCCGCCGCCCTTGATGAAGCGGCTGAGTGGACCCCATTGGTTGGACAGCTTTTGGGGTTGTATAAGGTAGTGGGGCTGGCGGCCCGCAAGACCCTCATAGGTCTTGCGCGGCCGCTGCAGCGGTTTAACTTTCTGATGTGTTAACCAGCTATCAACTTGTTGCGCGCGATTTCAATTCGTTTTTCGTCCGGCGACTGTCCGCCGCTTGAGCCTCGATTGCAATAAACTTCCCATGGCGTGCTGTAGCCGAGCGCCTGATGGATTCGTTCGTGGTTGTAGAAGCGGAAGTACGCGGCCAGTGACTCTTCGGCCTGCCAGCCGTCCGTGTAGTCGCGCAGGTAAACCTCCTCGTACTTCACACTCCGCCACAGCCGCTCGATGAACACGTTGTCGATCGCTCGGCCGCGGCCATCCATGCTGATCGCGATGCCGCACGATTCCAGTCGCGACGTGAACGCCGTGGCCGTGAACTGACTTCCTTGATCGCTGTTGAAGACCTCGGGCTTCGCTTTTGACAGCGCTCCTCCAACGCTTCGATGCAGAAGCTGCCCGTGAGCGTGTTCGACAACCGCCAACTGATAACGTATCGGCTGTACCAGTCCATCACCGCCACGAGGTACAAAAATCCATGCCGCAGCGGCACGTAGGTGATGTCGCTGGCCCACACCTGGTCGGGCCGCGTGACCTCCACATTCCGCAGTAAATATGGGTAAATCTTGTGCCCGGCGCCGGGCCAGGTCGTACGCCGCTTCGGATAAATTGCTTCGATGCCCATGGGCGCATCAATCGCTGAATGCGCTTGCGATTGACGCCTAGCACTTCGGCCAGCTTGCGGCTGCCATAAAACGGGGTCCGCAAATACTGCTCGTCGATCCGCCGCATCAGCGCCAGGTTCTCCGCACTCTCGCCCGCCGGCCGGTGATACCACGTGCTGTGCGCGAGCCCGAGAATGCGCACTGCCGCACGATCGAGAACTGTTGGTGATCCGGTTCGATGCATCGCCTCAGTTCCTCAGCTAAGCTCGGCAGCTTTTTTTTTCAACCACTCGACTTCCATCTTCCGAATGCGGCATCGTATCCTTCGTTCAGTTTTTCCCAATAGCCGACAACATCGCGGCAATCGTCGGATTCGTCGGCCATCATGACCACCACGGCATCCCCTTGCACGGCGTTGATGCCGCAGATCACGGCGCGACCGAAGCCGTGGAGCGCCAGGTTTTGCACCGGCCGCAATTCATGAATCGTGGTGCTCAATTGCTGGAGAGCTTCCCAAGTGCCGTCCTGGCTGCCGTCATCGACGACGATAATTTCGTGGGGAATATTCCGACGCCGCAATTCCACGTGAAGATGCTCCACGGTGGCGGCGATGCAGCCTTCTTCGTCGCGCGCGGGAATGACCACCGATAATAGCGTTAGCGGCGGCGCCTCAGGATTCGGAAGGCAAGGCGCTGTCATGCTTTATTCGATAGCTCCAACCAGTTCGGATTCTGACAATGATGCGCCGCTATACCCGACAGGATTTCCGCTAGCGCGGTCCGAGGTTGCCAACCGAAGGCCTGCTCCACATTTCCATTATCCATGACCATCCAAGGCACGTCGAATGGGCGCGGCGAACCATCGGCTTGAATCGCGTGTTTTCCAAAAGTTTCCGCGCACCAGCGGCTAAGCTGTGCCAACGACATGGAATTCGCCGCCCCGCCCCCAATGTTCCAAATGTTTCCGCCGCTATGTTGAGGATTTTCAATTTGCCGTAGCAGTAAGTCGGCCAAATCGCGGGGATGCAGCGCGTCGCGCACTTGATGTCCCGTGCCGTCGAAACCGAGGTATTTCAGTGGTCGCCGAAGTGCGTACATGCGGATCCAAAATGAAAAAATGCCCTGTTCCGGCACGCCAAATTGCGTCTCCCCAGCCAAGACTCCGCAGCGATTCACGACCACGGGGAAGCCGAACGCATGACCATACTCAAGTGCCAGCGTCTCGGAAGCCAACTTCGTAGCGCCGTAAAGCGAGACTGGCGACGCTGTCGAAAACACCTCGCTGATTCCCCGCGCCGATATCCCGGGGGGAAGCGGCTGCGACTCGTCGAGCGCAAATGCTGCGTCGTCTACTTTCAGTGGGAGCTTCGTCAAAGCACGAATGCTGTAAACGCGATTGCTCGACAACAGAATAAATCCCGACTCCGAGCGCCGCGCATACTCCAGCAAATTCACAGCGCCCTGAAGATTATGTTCCATGAGCTGGCGACTGCTGGCGCCGCCGCCGATGCCAGCCATGACACTAGGATTAGCGGCGGCATCGATAATCCAATCGCAATCGGGAAGCGATTCAAAATCGCTAGCGCAGCGGACGTCGGCATGAGCAACGACGATACCAGCGTCTTGCAGGCGCCGGCGGTTCGTCTCGCTCCCCGGCCGGCAAAAATTGTCGATGCCCGAAACTTTCACATCAGGCCGCAACCTGCGCACGGCCAGGGCAACCGTGCTGCCGACGAATCCGCAAATGCCTGTAATAAAAAGACGCATAATTACGGACAGATGAGCGAAGCTAGTTGCCTGCCAACCTTTGCCGCCACGCTTCGACAATTTCACGCAGCGTCTGGCTCAAACTCTTTGTGATGTTCCACTCGGGGTAATGCGACCTCATTTTTCGCAGATCGCTGTAATACACAATGTGGTCGCCGGCGCGGGCCGCGTCGAGATAGCTATATTGTTGCTCTTTGCCCGTCACTTCAGCGGTCATCGCGAACGCTTCCAGAATTGAGCAGGAGTTCGCCTTGCCACCGCCGAGGTTATAAACCTCGGCAATGCGCGGCTTCTGATAAAACGCATACATGAATGCGGCGACATCTTGCGAATGGATGTTGTCGCGCACCTGTTTGCCCTTGTAACCGAACACCTTATACTCGCGCCCTTCGAGATTGCACTTCACCAGGTAACTCAGGAAACCGTGCAGCTCGACGCCGGAATGGTTCGGCCCCGTCAGGCAGCCGCCGCGCAAACAGCAGGTGGGCATCTGAAAGTAGCGGCCATATTCTTGCACCATGACATCCGCGGCGACCTTCGAGGCGCCGAACAGCGAGTGCTTCGTTTGGTCGATCGAAAAATCTTCCGGTATTCCGCGTTGGAAAGTCGGATCGTCGTAATCCCAGCGAGTTTCCAATTCTTTCAACCGAATGGCATTGGGCCGGTCGCCGTACACCTTGTTGGTCGACATGTGAATAAACGGTGACTCCGGGCAGGCCTGGCGCGCAGCTTCCAGCAGGTTTAGCGTACCGCCGGCATTGGTGTCGAAATCGTCGAATGGAATGGCCGCGGCCTTGTCGTGTGAAGGCTGCGCGGCCGTGTGGATAATTACGTCGGGCCGCACCGCGGCGACCAGCGCCAAGACGCCTTCCCGATTCCGCACATCCATCTCGTGATGATGGAAATTGTGTAGCCGCGATTCCAACCGCCGCTGATTCCAGCGTGTATCGCCCGAGGGACCGAAAAAGACTGCGCGTTGATTGTTATCCACGCCGTGGATTTCAAATCCACGGCGATCGAAATCGACGCAAACTTCCGAACCGATCAATCCGGACGAGCCTGTAATGAGCGCTTTTTTCACCGAGAAATCCCTGCCTCATGGATGTTCCTTCATCATACTTCGACGTCAGAAAGTTTACTATCCGGACCGCTGCCGCGCCGGTTCTGCAGATTGCGCGGAACATGACGCCAAAGACTTATAGTTATCGCGGGGGGCAACTCCGCGCCTCGCCGGCAAAGCGTTTGACTATATGACCACTGCTTGTGGCGGTCGTACAGTGGATCGACATGGATGCGAACAACGACCCACGCGCTGTCTCAATGAATCGTCGCTTTGGCTTGAGTTGCCGGACTACATTGGGCCGTTAGCGTTGGTCGGCAGCAAGTTCCGTTGTCGCCATTGATCACAATCATGTCCTCGCGTGGCAAAACATTCATCGATTGCGCCGAAAGGCGACAAGCTAGTTGAAACGCTTCCCTGGCGACGCCCTCAGGCAATGGATCGCATGAACTCATTTCGGTTTCTCGGCAGTAGGGTCCCCTTCACGCTCATAAAACCGGCCTAATGGCGGACAGCAACTGGCTGCGGATGTGATTAGCGGTGGGCGGCACACCTTCAATCGGGCGAATCAGCGCTGTCAGGAACCATGCGGATCGCGCACAAGATTCTCGCGTATGCGGAGTAATGCACGCTGCGGACTACCTCGCGGCGCAAGCTCGGCTAAAATGGATTCATGCTGATCATCCTGTCGCTGCGATCCAAGCTGAACCTCCTGCGGCCAATTCTGCTACTGGCGCTAATACTTGCTGCGGTTGCTGGTTGGCCGTCCGCTGCGCGGGCAGCGGTTGATATTAAGGGGATCGACATCTCACATTGGCAAGGCACGATCAATTGGACATCGGTCAAGAACGAGGGGATGAAATTCGCCTTCATGAAAGCGACGCAAGGTAATACCTACGTCGACCCCACATTCGCCACGAATATCGCGAACGCCACGGCCAACGGAATCTATGTTGGCCCGTATCATTTTTGCGATTTGAATACCGACACCGCGAATGCCCAGGACCCCGTAAACGAGGCCAACCATTTTTTGGCCATCATCAAGCCGTATTATAAGTCGGGCTTGTATCTGCCGCCGGTAGCGGATGTAGAAGGCTTCCCGTCGTTCGGGTCAACGGCCGAGGCGAAGGCATTCACGTCGACCTGGGTGCAAGCCTTTTCCGATACGGTTTACAATTCACTCGGCATGCGCCCCATTATCTATACGAGCAAGTCCAAGGCGACCTCGTATTACGCCACGTCGATCGAGTCTTCGCATGAACTTTGGCTTGCCTGGTGGAAGGGCACAGGCACGACGTCGCCACCCGTAGCATCGAATACTCCGGGCTGGGGCATTTGGCAATTCTGGCAATGGAGCGACGGCGCCGATGCCATAGCGAAAGCCGATCCAGTGGCCGGTATCTCCGGCAACGTAGACCGCGACGTGTATTATGGAACTTTAAATCAGCTTAAAAAGCTGCGATTCGGGAAGGATGTCCTGGCGAAGCCAGGCGACTTCAATCGCGACGGCAAAGTGAACTCGGCGGATTACGACGTTTGGCTAACGGACAATGGCAAAACGGTTCCGATGTATACCGGCGCCGACGCCAATGGCGACGCAAGAGTCAATTCGGCCGATTATGCGATCTGGTTGGCCAACGTGCCGGAACCGGGTTCGTGGATGCTGACGCTGATTGGCGTTTTGATTGGAACGTTGGGCACGGTACGCAGCCGACGGCCGGGCCGCCGACGGGCCCCGGCACAGAGGTCGCATAACCGCAGACACGAATCTCAGTGCCCCTGGATTGGACGCTAAGCATTGGCCGTTTCGCTGAGACGCAATGAGTCGACCAACCTTCAGTCGTTTGGTATCGCACTTACAATGGTTAATGGGCGCAATTGCGCTGCTTGCGCTCGCGCCTGCTTTTGCGCACGCCCAGCAGTCGTCGATTTCCGCCTGGGACGCGGCTCATTTTCGCATTTGGGGCTACATCCCGTATTGGGACTACACCAAAGTCGGCGCGATCGGCTCGAATGGTCTCTATTCGCACGTGTCCGACGTGCTATTTTTTGGAGGCGCACGGCCCGATGCCACGGGCGTCGTAACTAATCTTTATCCGACGACGACCGCGACGCTGCGCTCACAAGCCGCCACGTACGGCTTCAAGCTGCATATCAGCATGATGGGGGTTTCCGGCCCCGATAGCGTGAACGCCACGTGGCAGTCAATCGTCAACACGCCGGCGTACCGGACAAATTTTGTCAACGGCGTTAAGTCCCTGTTGCAGGGCAATACGGGCACGACCAGCGACGACATGGCCGGCTTCAATTTCGATTGGGAGCGGCCCAGCACCGCGACTTTGTGGGGAAACTACACAGAGTTGGCCAGGGAGCTCGGCGACGCCATTCATCCACTGGGAATGGAAGTGTCGGTGTGCGATTACGGCAGCACAGATTTCAGTTGGGATAATACGTCTCTGTTCGATGCCAAGGTGTACGATCAGCTTTTCGTGATGGTCTATCACATTGGTGCCACGTCAACGAATACGTATGTCACGCAAAAGACGCAGTTGACACAACAAGGATCTGCGAAGGCGTTTTCGAAAGACCAAATTGCGGTGGGCGTTGGCACTTACGGCACCGGCAGCTCATCGGTCACGTTAGACGCCATCACGCAGGCGAATCCAAATCTGCCGTACAACGCGGGTAGTTATACGGGAACGCTGACACCCATCAATTCATCAACGCCGGTAACGGGCACCTGGACAATCGAAAGCCGAAAGCAAGTGCGCGAAAAAACGCAGTTGGCGCTCGATGGCGGCATGCCCGGCATGTTCACCTGGACGCTAAGCTACGATTCACCCGGTGTGTTAGGTTTGCACCGAGTGATGCAGCATTACCTCGACGTCAAGCGAGATGTTCCGGATTTGGATCTGGATGGAAAAGTCAGTCTGACCGACGGCTACAAATTGGCCGACAACATGGGATCGACACTCACAAACACGGGGATGACCACGGCGGCTCAATTCGATGCGTTTTATCTGGCCGGCAATTGGGAAAAAGGCGATCACGACGGCAATGGATTCGTGAACCAGGCCGATGCCGACTGGCTGGCCGGGCGATTTGCGGCACTCGGCCTCAACATCCCCGACCGGCTGGCCTTCACCGGCACGTTCGACAAGTTTGCAAGTTCGCTGGGAATCTCCGGGCGTTGGACGGCGGGCCGAAACGCACAAGGAAAGCTCGTGGAAACGGGGAACTTCAAACAAGAAGTCAGCAACTTCCTGCTATGGAGCGGCGCGGGCGTCGGTGCCAAGTACGCCAGCAACGCGTTCGTGACAATCCGCAATCAGAACAGCGCGGAAGTGGCGGCCGGGATCAATACTCAGGCACGCATCATGCAGGCTAACCTTGCGACCAGTATCGACCTTGGCCAAAGCCAGGATACCTACGTGAAGTTTTTGGTCCGCGAAAACACGGCGCCTCTATCGCCCACACAACTGGCCTCCAGCTTCCGCACACTTTCGCTGGATTTTCTCGATAGCGCAGGAATAAGCCAATTCGACATCGCCTTCCACGGATTGCAACAGCAAGTTGCGATCGACAGCGTGGCGGACGCGGCGGGCCAGGATGTGTCGGCCACCGGCTTTCATTCCGACGCGGTTTACATGTTGGTCGCGAAAATTTCGGGCAATGGCAGCGGGCCCAACACGCTGGAGGCCTCGCTGTTTCCCAGTGGCTCCATGGTTGCGAACTTCACGGACCCCAATTTCCAGTGGATGCTCACCGCACAGGGCAGCGCCGGCTTCAATCCGGTAATTACTGACCTTCGATTCACCAGCAGCGGGGTGGCCAATTACACAGTGAGTAACATTTGGATCGGAGATGTGGCGACGATGCTGCCGCCGACGCTAACTTCGCAAGGCGATTTCAACCAGGACGGAAAGGTCGATGCGGCCGACTACGTTGTATGGCGTAAGACAGTTGGCAAGAGCGGCGTCAACCTGGCTGCTGACGGCAACGGAAACAATCAAATCGACGCAGGTGACTTAGCAGTTTGGCGCGCCCACGTGGGCCAAACTGTGAGCGCCGCCGGAACGGGCACAACGATCGATTCTGCCACAATGGTGCCCGAGCCGACGGGCTTCGTTCTCGCGCTCGTGGGCGCTATAATGGGCATTGCCATCAGAATCCGATAGCCGCTCCAAATCATCCCCCCTGCCCGAATCGCTTGCATGCCTGCACATTTTTACGCCGGTTATATGCGTCGCCGGATCGTATTCATTTTGCTATCGGCTGCATTGTTGAGCGGCGCGAAGGCTTCGGCCCGCGTCCATCCGGCCGATTACGTGATTCACATCAGCGTCGATGGGCTCAACGCCAGCGTACTGCAATCGCTGATCGACGCCGGGCAAGCCGCTAACTTCAAGCGGTTCGAGAGCGAGGGGGCCTGGACCATTAACGCTCGCGCGGATTACGCGTACACCATTACCCTGCCCAATCATGTGACGATGCTCACGGGCCGGCCGGTGCTGCAGCCCGATGGACTGCCTGAGGCGCCCTTTCACAACTGGACCAGCAATTCCCTTCCGCGCCGCCGCATGACGCTACACCAGGCCGGCTACATACCAAGCGTGTTCGATGTCGTACACGATGCCGGCCGATCTACGGCGTTGTTTAGTTCCAAAGATAAGTTCGTGCTGTTCGACCAAAGTTACGACCAGACGAACGGTGCGCCGAACGAGCATGGCCGCGACAAAATCGATATGTTTTTTGCAGAAGACGATGGGCCGCCCCGATACTCGCAAACGATGAACGAGCGGTTTATCGCGGAGATGGGTACGCACCACTTCAACTACGCATTCGTCCATTATCGCGATCCGGATTCGGTGGGCCACGTGCTGCGGTGGGGCAGTAGCGTGTACCGCTGGGCGGTGCGAAGCGTCGATGGTTACCTCGGCGAAATCTTTCACCTGGTCGAGACCGACCCGCAGCTCAAGGGCAAGACGACCATCATTCTGACCTCAGATCACGGCGGGACGGGCTTCGCGCACGGCAATCCAACGCTCAAAGAAAACTATACGGTGCCGCTGTTTGTGTGGGGAATCGGGGTCGCGCGCGGCGATTTGTACGCCTTGAACCAAGAGTCTCGCGCCGATCCGGGCGGGGACAGAATCGACTACGCGAATGTGCACCAACCGATTCGCAACGGCGACACGGGAAACCTGGCCCTCTCGCTACTTGGCCTCGGCCCCATTCCGACCTCGACCATTAATTCCAAACAGGATTTGCGCGTCGCATTGGCAGGCGACTATAACCGCGACGGCACGGTGGACGCCGCCGACGAGATCATTTGGAAAAAAACCAAGGGTTCGACAACTAAACTGCAAGCCGACGGCAATCAAGATGGCCGCGTCGATCGGGCCGACTACGACTTGTGGAAGGCGCATTTCGGCCAAACGGCAACCCCGGGCCACGACGGCGGCCAAGCCGCGAAAAATGGGAGGTAATTACTAGGTGAATCAGTTACTTAACTCCCTCGATCGAGGGACCCGTAGGACGGACAATCCTGTCCGTCTCACCGAATTGACGGACAGATTGTCGTCTTACCGAATTGACCGGACCGGATTGTCCATCCTGCCAGCCAAACTGTACCACTAGCCCGGTAATTGCTGAATTTGCAATGCCGGGCGAGCTGCGGTAAATTATAGAGCGCTGGGATCACTACGGTGGAGGGCGTTCAATGAAATGTTTCGCTCCGCTCGGTCGGCTGGCCATTGTGGCGATTGTTGGCGCGGTAATTGTTCATCAGGCGGCAGCCCAACCGCCGGACATCCTGCGTGATTACCGCTTCGTCAGCTCGAAGAGCAATGTTCATGTCTCGGGCGGCTCGCAGAACTACGACATGGACCTAAGTATCGCGGGCAAGTTCGGTCTCATCACCGGCTACGGTGACCAAGTCACGCCAACCGCACATATTCCGACGCTTATGCCACATGCGGAGTTTGTGGATGTCCACGCGATTCTCTTCAACCCGCTCAGCGCGGCGCCGCTTCCGCTTCCCGCCTGGGACCTCGACAAGACGCTAAATCTTAGCGGCCTGAACGGCACGTTTAGCGATCCAAGCGTGTTGCACTTCACCGGGGTGGACGGTCAGGGCGCGCCGATCAAATTAGACGCGACGTTGCGTCGGCCGTTACTGCACCTGACGGGCACGAATTTCCTGCCCCCGGTGTGCGCCGGGTGCCCGCCATACATCGGCTATAAAGTGAACGCATTGGCCCACATCGCTCCATATGCCGATTTTAACCTGGATGGCACCATTGATGGCAATGATTTCGGCGTGCTGATGGCAAACATCGGCATGGCCACGGGCGCGTCGTTAGAACAGGGCGATGCCGATGGCGACGGCGATGTTGACGGCGAAGATTTCCTTGTCTGGCAACGCTCGATTGGTCCAGCGATCAATTTGGCCACCTTTGCGGATTCCGCTCTTGGTTCGAATACCGTACCGGAGCCAGCAACGATCGGGCTCTTGGTCGTCGCCGCCGCGTTGATTGGAATTCGACGGAATCGGCAAGCGCGTTGGTGAGCAGAGCAGCACAACAAACCTCTCGCACAGCGCACGGCTGCCTGTGCTACTCGCTACGCGCTTTTTGTTTGAGGTTGCTCGCCGAACAAGGGCTGCTTGCCGTTGACGATGTCGTCGGTGATGACGTAGCGGCTTCCGCGTGGCTGCTCGGGCAAGTCGAACATGATATCGAGCATCACGTGCTCGATGATCGATCGCAAACCGCGGGCGCCCGTCTCGCGCTCCTGGGCTTTCTTGGCGATTGCTCGCAGCGCGTCGTCGGTAAATCGCAGGTCGGCTTCTTCCATCGAGAACAACCGCTCGTATTGCTTGGTGAGCGCGTTCTTCGGCTCAGTCAGGACGCGCACGAGCGCCTCCTCATCGAGCGGCGTGAGCGCACTCACGACCGGCAGCCGGCCCACAAGCTCCGGAATCATGCCGTACTCGATCAAGTCATCCGCATTGACGTGCGGCAGCGATTCAGCCATGCCCAGGTCGGTGTGACTCTTGGCATCTTGTGTGAAACCGATCGAGCGCTTGCCAAGCCGCTTGCGAATGATGTCGTCTACGCCAGTGAACGTGCCGCCGCAGATAAACAGGATATTCGTGGTGTCGATCTGGATGTATTGCTGCTCGGGGTGCTTGCGGCCGCCTTGCGGGGGAACGTTCGCGGTTGTGCCTTCGAGCATCTTCAACAGCGCTTGCTGCACGCCCTCTCCGGAAACGTCGCGCGTAATCGACACGTTCTGGCTCGTTTTTCCGATTTTGTCGATCTCGTCGATGTACAAGATGCCGCGCTGGGCCGACTCGATGTCGAAGTCGGCGGCGTGCAGCAACTTGAGCAGCAGGTTTTCCACATCCTCGCCGACATAGCCGGCTTCGGTCAGCGTCGTGGCATCGCCGATCGCGAAGGGCACGTTGAGGCTGCGAGCCAATGTGCGGGCGAGCAGTGTCTTGCCGCAACCCGTAGGGCCGACGAGCAAGATGTTTGACTTGTCAATTTCAACATCCGAGTCGTCCTCGGCCGCCACGAGCCGTTTGTAATGACTGTGAACGGCCACAGACAGCACGCGCTTGGCAGACTCCTGCCCGATGACGTACTCATTGAGCTGCGTCATGATTTCGCGCGGCGAGGGAATGCGCGTAAACAGTTGCTTGCTGGTTCCGCGGCGTTTGCGCTCCTGGTCGAGGATCGATTGGCAAAGCTCGATGCACTCGCCGCAGATGTAAACGTCGCCCGGTCCTTCGACCAGAGGTCCGACGTCTCGATAGCTCTTGCGACAGAACGAACAAAAGGCGTTCTTCTTAGTCGTGCCGCCGCGGCGTGTGCCGCTGATGTCCCGGCTGGTGGGCATTCAAAACTCCTTCCCGGTGGGCGACAATTTCGGGCGTATAGCTCGCACGAAGAGGGTTGCCGCCTTGGTATATCCTATGATGTCACTCGCTCGATAGCGAACCTGTGAGCCGGCCGTCCTCGACCCCGATTGCTCACACAGTTCACACCTGCGTCCGGAGGAGCTTCCTTGTCCCCAGTTGCTCTTACGCTGCTTTGGAAACCGCCGCAGCCCATTTGCAATATCCGCTAATCACTACGTCCGATCGGCTTAACTCGTTCACCAATCGAATACACGATTGGGCGATGCTGGCCTCACTATGCGTCGCATAATCGCGCCAGGTTGCTGAGCCCCTTCGCGGCTCACGATCGCCTTAACTCGTCTCGTCGGTCTCGTTTATCTCGGCTTCGAGTTGCCGTGCTAGCTTCGTCTTAATTGTTCGGTATTCGTCGTCGCTGAGGCTACCCCGGCCGTGCAATTCTCGAAATTTTGTGAGCAATTCACTGGCCGTCGGTTGGGCGTCAAAGGCACTACCGCGCCACCTTCTCAGTATCAGCGCAGCAAGCGCCGATAACGCGAATATTACCGCAAACCACAATGCGGCCTGTGACAACGGATGACGAAACAATTCGGTCATGCCACCGGTTCGAAGTGGCCATGATTATTGCTGCTAGCTGGTTACGAACGCCCAATCGTTACATTATGCACGACTGGAAGATTTTGGTCCAGAACGACCGTAATGGGCGCTTCTCCGGCCGACGAAGGACATTCGCTTTTGGGCCCGGTTGCCGTGCAGTCGGTCTTTAAGTCGTCCCGATAAGAATTCTGGCAACCATGCGCGGGTCTCTTGTCCAGCGGGCGGACCATGTTCAGAGCGTGTAACAAAATGGCCGGGGACTGTCCCAATTTTGCGAAGTCCGCGGAGCAAAATGGGGCTGCCCCCTTCGCGGAGGCTATTTTGTTACACGCCCAAAGAAGCAAATCACGTTCGATTGGCCAGCATCGCCTGGTTGGCATCGACCGCGGATCGATGCGCCGCTTCTTTATCCACGCTACCCGCTCTGTATGTCGCGCATGGTTGTTTGCCACACTTTTGCTAGGTTGTTGGCTAAGCACCCCCAAGCACCGATCTGCCTTGCGGGCTCAGCCAATGGCGCCGGCCGCCGCAGCGCCGGTCGTACTGCCAGAGGCCATTTTCTGGAGACAGCATCTCTTTTTGATACCTTACCAATGGGGTTCGGCCGCGCAGCCGGGCGCCGCCCGGGTGGTTTGGTTGTTCGTATCGAAGGATCGTGGCATAACCTGGCAAAAGATCAGCGAGGCCAAGCCGGACGTAAGGGCGTTTAATTACCGGGCAGAAGCCGACGGCGAGTATTGGTTCGCCGTTCGCACGCTCGATCGGCAGGGCCGCGCATGGCCCCAAGGACCGTATCAGCCCGAGCTGCGCGTGATCGTGGACACAACGTTGCCTCGTATCGACGAGCTGCGGGCGCGCCTGGCGGAAAATGGCGCCGTCCAGATTCAGGGACGCGCAACAGATTTGAATCTAGATGCCGGTACGTGGAAGATTGAATGGCAATCGGATCCCGCCGGGCCGTGGCAACCAGCCGTGCTTCAGGTAGCGGGACGCGGCGAGCCGGGAGCGGGAACCACTTCGCAGTCGTGCATCATTCCTGCTCCGAGTTCCGTACTCCAGGCCTATTGGCACCCGCCGGCCGGACTGCGACCTGGCGCGCTGCGTGGAATTATTTCGGATCGGGCAGGCAACTCGGCGACGTATCAAACCAGGATTGAAACAGGGCCGGTCCTATCCGGTCCGCTGTTAACTTCGCCGTTTGTTGGCGCCGCCGTAACTCCGGTCCAAGGCGTCCCGTCTCAAGTGTCGCCCGGTTTGCCGAACAATAATTACGCACAGTCAAACGCCTCGGCGCCAGGCTGGGTGTCAGGCGCCCCCGCGCCAACCTTGCCGGTTCAAACAGTGGCGCGACCGGCCACGCAACCGTGGCCAGCCGACACCATCGCCCGGGCGCCGTTTCGCGTGTGGACGAGCGGATCCGTGCAGCAAGACGACGGCGTGACTGCCTACGGCAGCCCGCCGCTGTTCGATGCCCCATCGACATCCAACGCTCGAACCGATTCGAACAATCAAGTGCCGCGAACCGAGGCCAGATACGCGGGCATTGCAAAATCATCGCCCGACTCGGAGAACGGATTGATTCCCGTTGCCCCGAGTCGCCCGCAGTTTTCGACATTGGAACCATATCGCGAGCCTTCCACCGAGCGCTCAGCGCCCGGCGCCAACGATGCGTTGGTCCCTTTTGGGAAGCTAAACGAACGCGACGTGGCGCCGATTGAAGCGCCAGCAATCCGCCGCTCTCCACCAGCGGCGCCGAAGCTGGTCGGATCCCGTACCTTTGCGTTGGAATACGATCTAGACGATGCCGGCAGCGGGGGCATCTCCAAGGTCGAGCTGTGGGGCACGCGCGACGGCGGCCAAACCTGGAACCGCTATGCGCAGGATGACGACAACCGCAGTCCCATCGTCGTAACGGTCGACAATGAGGGCCTGTACGGCTTCCGAATCCTCTTGCAAAACGCCGGCGGCATCGCAGCGGAACCCCCGCGCACCGGCGATGCGCCTGAGCTCTGGGTATCGGTCGATCTGAAGCGGCCGGTCGTGGAGCTTACCGCCATCGAGCGCGGCCAAGGCAATCTGGCCGACCACTTGATCCTGCGATGGCGCGCGGCCGACAACAACTTGGAACCGCGCCCGATCGGCTTGTTCTATAGCAGCCGGCCAGCCGGTCCCTGGTCGGCCATCGCCACGAACTTGGAGAATACGGGAGAGTATGCGTGGCGCGTCGAACGTTACGTACCGACGCGGTTCTATCTGCGCATCGAGGCCCGCGACACCGCCGGCAACCTCGCCGCGTTTCAAACACGCGATCCGGTCGCATTCTCTCCGACAAATCTCGTCGGCCGGCTCCGTTCTGCCGAGCCGCTCGGCGCCGCCGCAACCAGCGACGCCTATCGGTGATTTCGGTTCTTCGCCGAATTAGCAGTCGCCAAATTGGCGAACGCGCCAACATCTGGTATCATCCCCCCCATCGAAACGGATGTCCACGATCGGGGTCTGCCCCCATTTTCCGCTCGGAGAAAATGGAGACTGACCCCCTCCGTTCGTAGCGACACACGACCATGCCCTTCACCCACCATTTCAAGCCGGCCCACAAGGAAATCAAGCGCTACTACGAAGAGCTCGCCGGATACGCCACGCACGAAGTGGCCCACGAAACGGCCGTCCGCTCCGCATTCCAAAATCTCCTCGCCGCCACCTGCAAGAAAGCCGGCTGGCACGTCGTGCCGCAACTCTCCACCCGCATCCGCGGCCGCCAAGTCCGCCCCGACGGCACGCTCCGCGACGACTTCAATCTTCACCGCGGCTACTGGGAGGCCAAAGACTCTTCCGACAAGCTCGACGTCGAAATCCGCAACAAGATCGCCCTCGGCTATCCCCTTTCCAACACGATCTTCGAAGACACATCCACCGCCGTCCTCTACCAAAATGTCAAAGAAGTCGAGCCGCGGTTTAAGTGTCAATTGTTCCGACTGGATAGTCGCCGCGCGCCGCCCGCTCCGTTCATTCCGATCTCCCGTAACAGACCCAACCTCGTAGTCGTCGGCACTAAAAGTATAATCAGGGAACTGCGACCGTTGAACGTTTAGTCAACTCACGCCGTAATAGTGTAATATCACTACGATGCGACAAGCCTCTAAGTTTCAATTCGACTTCGCAAAGAAATTTCCTCATTTGCCGTCTGCGCCGATCGTCGAGGCAGTGATCCATTGGCGCGAGAGCAACTAAGCCGTGGCAGCCGGAAGAACTGAAAAAAGAACTGATCGAAAAACTCCCCGGTTACGCAAAATGCGAACCTCAGCGCGAACTGCAAGTCCGCGCCGAAATCGACGCGGAGGGCGCGAAAACCCAACTTCGTCGCGATAGCTTTTTAGGTTTTCGATTGACATCGGTCGACAATCTTCACATCGCGCAGTTTAATCGCGATGGATTCGTCTTCAGTCGACTTCGGCCGTACGACAACTGGGAACGTTTCACCGAGGAAGGACTTCGCCTCTGGCAAGTTTACCTCGATTTGGCAGGTCCATCTGAGGTGCAACGATTGGGCGTGCGATTCATTAACCAGATTTCACTCAATCACGTTTCAGATATTGTCAAGGTATCGTCGAAGCCGCCTAAGTGTCTCGATTCGCTCGGATTGCCTTTGGCCAGCTTTTTCCACTTGGATACCTACGACGTACCGGAGCATCCGTACGGAATAAATGTGGCTCAGACGATCCAGCCGCCCACACTTCCTGACAAGGACGAATTCGGGTTTATACTAGATATCGACGTGTTTACGAAGGACGCGTTCGAATGCACGGATGAGTATCTTCGCGAACACTTGCCAAAGATGCGCTTGCTTAAGGACGAAGCGTTCTTTAGCCTAATCAAGCCGAAAGCAATCGATTCCTTTAGAATGGAGCGAAAATGAATTCCAACCTCGCCACTCGCGGATTCAGCGACGCAGCAGCGTTCGTAAGCAATCAGGCAACGGAGGGCAGGAAGCGATTGCATGAATCAAACGCGTTCGGCATCGAAAGTACAGTCCGCGATGAATTGGCCGCCGTTTGGGAAGAGTGCCGTGATGCAAACTGGGACGGATACAATGCGCACCCGGTAACGCAGGATGTGCTGCGGAACGCTTATGTGTTTTTGGAGGCATTGCCCTTTGGCTTTCCCCGGCCGTCGATCGCCGCTGAACCAGACGGAGATTTGACGTTGGACTGGCATCGCTCGGCTCGACGTACCCTTTCTGTGAGCGTGAATCCTTACGGCGAGCTTCACTACTCCGCTCTGTTCGGACCCAATCGTGTTTATGGAACGGAAGCATTCTTCGGCGACGTTCCCGACACGATCTTGAGTTTGGTCCGGCGGGTCTATACGGCATGATCGACCCGAGCAACGTACCCGACGTCTCTGCCGACGAGATGCTAGCTCGGTATATTCTTCAGAAGAGCTACATTCGCGGCGATCGATCGATCAAACCGAATGCTTTCATGCCGCCGACGAATCTGGAGCTGTCAGTAACTCGGCATCATTCGGCGAGCGAAGAAGAGCTTTGGGCGGTTGGCGATAATGTCGCCGCTGCTTGTGATAAAACGCTCTACGGGCGGGGTGATGTCCGTACGGACGTTTGCTCAGCTCAGGCGCTCGATGTACGACCGGATCCTCAAATTCCTGACAATCCAAATCACGCAATTGTCTGCGATTGGCCGGACGACAAACCGACGCAGAAAAACATTGCTCAAGAGATTGCAGCGTCAGCCAGATTTTTGCCGAAGCCTTAAAGCTTCGTTCGCCCTTTCCGCTCCGGCAGTTTTTGGAACGGCACTGCTGACATGATTTGGACGCTAGACTCGCTCACGCTCGCGAAAATCCCGCCCGAAGTCTTCGACTACCGCCTCGGCAACCGCAGCGCCCTCGATTGGGTCATCGACCAATACCAAATCAGCACCGACAAACGCAGCGGCATCACCAGCGACCCCAACAACCCCGATGATGAGGAGTACATCGTCCGCCTCGTCGGCCAGCTCGTCCGCGTCAGTGTCGAAACCGTAAAGATCGTCAACTCGCTCCCGGAAGTAGGTCAGGCTGTGCCTGACAAAGTTCGACCGGCGATCCAGCCACTCGCCGCAAGGACGCCGAACAGTTAGACTGCGAGAACCTATCCGTAGCTCTGCATCCAATAGCCATGGCCAAGTCCACTGCAAAATCCGGAGTCGTCGGTGCGCTGGACTTTCTTGCGAATCCCAAGAATTATCCGCCGGCTGCTGTGTGTGCGGTCTACGGCGACGACGCGTATTTGAAGATGGAAGTTATGGCGGCGTTGCGCAAGGCGGCGCTTGGCGGTAACGACGGCGAATTTGGCGCCACCATCTTCAACGGGCCGGATGTGCAACTTCGCGATGTCCGCGACGCCCTCGCGTCGCGGTCGTTGTTCGGCGACGGGCGGCGACTCGTTATCGTCGAGGAAGCGGACTCGTTTGTGAGCGAGCACCGGGCCGAATTGGAAGAGTACGTCGCGCGGCCGGCGAGCGGAGTGTTGGTGCTCGAAGTGAAAACGTGGCCGGCAAACACACGCCTCGCGAAGGCGGTCGCCGCCACGGGGCTCGCCATTGATTGTGCCGCTCCCAAAGAGCGGCATATAAAGCCCTGGCTGACCCAACGTGCGAAAGCTATTCACAACGTACGGTTAGACTCTGCGGCTGCCGACGCCCTGCTGGAGCTTGTGCCACCGGAGCTAGGGATTCTTGTCCAGGAGATCGCCAAACTCGCGCTGGTCGCCGGTCCGGAGCAAGTCATCGATCCACAGCTGGTTCGCGAAAACGTCGGCGGGTGGCGGACGCGAGCCGCCTGGGACATGATCGACGCTGCAGCAGAAGGCCGCGCCGCGGGTGCGCTCGCTCAACTTGGCCGATTAATTGCCTCGGGCGAGAAACCTCACGGCCTGTTACCGCAAATGGCCTCATCGTTGCGACGATTCGCAACGGCAATCGAGCTATTTGAGATTGCCGAAGCGGAAGGACGGCGTTTACCGCCGCGCGAGGCGCTCGCTCAAGCCGGCGTTTTGCCGTTCAAATTGGGTGACGCGGAGCGTCAGCTTCGGCAGATTGGCCGGCAGCGTGCCAAGCAAATCACCCGGTGGCTGCTAGCAGCAGACTTGGCGATGAAAGGTCACAATTCGGCCGACGAACGAGCGCGAATCGAACTCGAACGATTGATTATTCGACTTTCGGCAGGCGCCCAAGTCGCTTCGCCCAGCCGGGGCGGACCAGGTGCTGCTCGGCATGCGGCATCAACTTGAGCTTGCCAGCACGCGCGAGCTTTCCTACGATTCGGCCCCACTTTGCGGCAGCTCGCGCTGTCGCCAATTCTCTTCACCCAATCGACGGTGCGATTCGAGCCGAACGCACCGACCGGACCGCATGCCGTGGATGCGCGCCAATTTGATTCGTGCAACGGTCGGCTGCATTGTTGCGCTTTTCACTGGCGGATGCCTTGCTCCATGGGCGGCCCCCGTGTCGCGCGACGAAGTCTCCAAGCGTGCCACGATAAGCACCGCGCCACCATCCAATTCCGGCCCCGCGAGCGCACCGCTCGATCCAGGCTCATCCCAGCCGGACATGGCGACCGTGATCGACAAAATCCAACTCGTGCGGGCCATGGACCCGGCAGCAGAACAAAAATTGCTCGATGAGTTGCGGCAGGTGCCGCCCTCCACTTGGCCGCTGGTCGCGGAGCAGTTCCGCGCTTCGCTCGCCTATCACGAGCAGCTTGTGGAGAAAAGCCAAATAGCGCCGCGCGAAACCCAGCCCGTTGTCGACTTGCGCCGGGCGCCGCGCACCGATGCGATCTCCACGATCGAACCGCGACAAGTTGCGGCCACGGGCCTGGTATACGAACAAAGTGCGGCGCCGAACGACGGTCGCCCGTCGGCGACGATAGGTTCGCTTGTCGACCCGCGCCGGGCCAACTCCGAAACGGTACCGATATCGGCGCGATCGACACCCTACCCGACGCCGGGTCCAATCTCCGAAATCGCTGCGTCGTCATCGGAGCCGAAAACCCCCGCTCGATTTTCGAGTGATGGCCCAATGTATCCCATCGCGGCTCGAAATATCGCGGCACCAGATTCGGCCGCACGCCAAGATGCGGCTGGCGAGAATTCGCACGGTTCCGCCCAAGCCGTTGCACAAGCAATTGAGGAGCCGTTCAACAGGCAAGCGGCTTTGGAGGAAGTCGGTAAGCAAGCTCATCCACTCCGGTTGCCCGCTACGCAATCCTCAGCGCCCGACGACAATTGGCAACAGCTCATCCAGAAAGCCATTGTCGATTTGAATCACCACGTATCGGAGTCGCCTACGACGACGGCGGAAGTGCATCAGCACGTAAGTCTGCGCATACTTCGATTACTGGCCGGCGACACGGAAAAGGCGATGGAACCGATCCCGCACAGTTTGCCGGCAGAGCAAGATTATTGGTCCCAGCAGTTGTTCGCGTTGGCAACATATCTCGATCATCACAGCCAACCGGACGACAAACGCAGAGCGGCCGCCGCCGTGACCCATTTGGACGACGCCGTATCGAGTTTGCGCGAACTGGGTTCGCTTTCGCTACGTAATCTCTCCTTCTGCAAAAACGTGTACGGCTATGGCGCATTCGATCCATACGACACCGACACTTTCGCGCCGCACCAGCACGTGTCGTTGTATGTGGAGATAGAGAATTACCACAGCACCTCGAGCGAAAAGGGGTTTTGCACTTCGTTGGGAACGACCTACGAGGTGCTCGATGAAAAAGGCAATCGTGTGACCAGCGGCGACTTTCCGGATGTCAACGATTGTTGCCGCAGCCGGCGGCGCGACTTTCACATTCAGTTCGGATTGACGCTGCCGGAGAACATCGCAGCAGGGCGCTATCAATTGCAACTGGTCGTCAAGGACCGTCAGAGCGATAAGATCGGCAGCGCCAAAGTGCCGTTCGAAATTCGCGGCGGGAAGAAGTAGAAGGCGAGAGAAGAACAAAGAGCTACGCCATTGCTTCTTCTTGCCCCCTCTCTCCTGGTCTCACCTGCCTAGTTTGCATCCCGATGGGCTCGCCGGACCTATTACGCTGGCGAACGATCTGCGCGGGGCAGCTACACTTATCAGTAATGGAACGTTACGACGCAATCGTGCTGGGAATCGGCGGCGTAGGCAGTGCCGCACTGTACCACCTCGCGCGGCGAGGCGTTCGGGCGATCGGCATCGACCGCTTCAATCCGCCCCACGACCACGGCAGCTCGCATGGACAGACGCGCGTCATCCGCCAGGCGTATTTTGAGCATGCGGATTACGTACCTCTTTTGCAAGAGACCTATCGATTGTGGCGCGAGCTGGAATCGCAGACGAACCGGCGATTATTCCAGCGAACCGGTTTGGTAGAAATCGGGCCGCGTGACGGTGTCGTTGTGCCTGGCGTACTGCGTGCCGCGGAACAGCATCGGCTTCGTGTTGAATCGATGTCCACCGCGGAAATCGGACGCCGGTGGCCCGGCTTGCAGGTACGCAACGAACTCGTCGGCGTTTTCGAGCCCACGGCAGGTTACCTCCGTGTCGAAGACTGCGTAAAGGCACACCTCGAAGCTGCACGCGCGCACGGTGCTGAAGTTCTTAACCTCAGCGAGGTGCGCTCCTGGAATGCGAATGGTGGCGACATTCGAATCGCGACGGACCAAGGTGTGGAAATCGACGGCAATCGCCTGATCATAACCGCAGGTGCTTGGGCAGCGCGATTATTACGTGATTTGAATATCGGGCTCAGCGTTCGCCGCAAATCGCTGTTCTGGTTTGCGACCGACGATCCGCGTTACAACGTTGCCAATGGAATGCCCGTATTCCTGTTTGAGTTGCCGGACGGCGTTTTTTACGGCTTTCCAAAGCTCGATGAGCGGGGCGTGAAATTTGCCGAGCACACCGGAGGGCGAATTGTTGAAGACCCGCTCGTGGTCGATCGAACCATCGATCCGGCAGAACAGCGTCGCTTAGTCGATGTGTTGTCGAGCCACTTGCCGGGCGTTTCGAACCAGGTGACAGATCATGCCGTTTGTCTGTATACCATGTCGCTGGACGAGCACTTCATCGTCGATCGGCATCCGCGCCACGCCAACGTGCTCTTTGCCGCCGGACTTTCCGGCCACGGCTTCAAGTTTACGCCTGTACTGGGGCAGGCTCTCGCGGACTTTGCGCTGAATGGCGGAACCGATTTGCCAATCAAATTCTTGTCGCTAAAGAGATTTGCGGCATCTTGACCGCCTTAGTATCGACGTCGTCGGCAAAGTCGGTGTCCAACTATGCCGACCGCAAACATGGCCAGCGTCGCCGGTTCTGGCACGACCGTCACCTTAAAAACGGCGCGCGGTCCCGTGAAGAAGTTCGTCCAGGTGACGCCACCATCGAGGCTGAAGCTCTGACGTCCCTGGTATATTGGCGCGCCGTCACCCGTGCTATTCCAAAACCATGCGCCCGAGAGGTCGTCCGATCCAGCGACCACAGCCACCCAGTACTTGGTTCCACCCACCAAAGAAATTGGCGAGCCCAAATAGGGTAACGTGATCGTGCCGCCTCCAGTTGATGTCGGCGCGGCGAATGTAAACGTCCAACTAGTGAGAGTGGTGGGCCCGACGTTATCCGCGCCGTTATCGTTTCTTAGGCTGGCGACCCAGCTGGTGCCGCCCGATCCGTAGCCCAGGCTTACGGTCACGCTGTCGAGTGAGCCGCTGACCGCCGACGTAAACTGCTCGGCAATACTTTCCAACCCACCTCCCGGTCCGCCGATGAGCCAAGCAGTCGCCAGGAGCGGCATCGTAGGCGCCGGTGGGACCATAATTCGTGAATGCGTCGGCAGCGTTTGCAGTAACGCCAATACAGAGTGTTCCCACAAAGACAAACGCGGCAGAAAGCATGCGTTTCATTACACCCCTCCTCGCGAGATGGACACGCGATTCAATGAAGACATTTTCGATTCGTCCGCCCGCCGGTCAGCATATCACTTTGACGATTGATTACAAGGAAATTTCCAACATTTTAGGTGGTTTTAGCCACCGCGACGCCGTGTGCGATTGTGGGGTCTGGCGGTATGCTTAGGTCATGACACCCAGCGAATATGAGTTCGATGTGATCGTCGTCGGGGCCGGGCATGCCGGTGCCGAAGCAGCTCTCGCGGCCGCCCGACTCGGGGCGAAAACAGCGCTGCTCACGACCAATTGCGACACCGTCGGGCAGATGAGCTGCAACCCGGCCATCGGCGGCGTCGGCAAGGGCCAGATTGTCCGCGAAATCGATGCGCTGGGCGGCGCGATGGGCCAGGCGATCGACGCCACCGGCATCCAGTTTCGAATGCTCAATCGCAGCAAGGGCCCGGCGATGCACAGTCCGCGGGCCCAGGCCGATAAGAAGGCCTATCAGGCCGAGATCAAGCGGCTGATCGAAGAGGCGCCGAACCTCACGCTGCGGCAGGAAGTGGTGGAGGATTTGCTGACCGAAGAGAAGTCGGGGGTGGGGGGTCAGAGATCAGAAAAAATCCTCGGAGTTAGCGTCCGCGGCAACGCGGTCTACCGTGCTCGTGCCGTCGTCCTTACCACCGGCACCTTTTTGCAGGCGCTGATGCACACCGGTGAGACGAAAACACCAGGTGGTCGCGCAGGCGAAGGCACGACCAGCGGAATCAGCGCGGCGCTGGCGCGGCTCGGTTTCCGGCTGGCCCGATTCAAAACCGGCACCCCGCCACGGCTTAATGGCCGTACGATTGACTATAACCAGGTCGAACTGCAGCCGGGCGATGACGAGCCAGAGCCGTTTTCATTTCTCACCGATCGTCTGCAGTTGGACCAATTGCCGTGTTACATCACGCACACGAACGAGCGCGTGCATGAATTGATTCGCGCGAACTTGCATCGCGCACCAATGTACAGCGGCCAAATTTCCTCCAGCGGCCCCCGATATTGCCCTTCCATTGAAGACAAAGTCGTGCGATTTGCCGACAAGACACGGCATCAACTCTTTCTGGAACCGGAAGGCCGGCGAACGCTCGAGGTTTACGTCAACGGAATCTCCACAAGCTTGCCGCGGGACGTGCAAGACTCGCTGTTACGCGAAATCCCGGGGTTGGAGCGGGCTGAGATCATGCGCTATGGCTACGCAGTTGAATATGATTATGCTCCGCCTGACCAGTTGCAGCCCTCGCTGGAAACGAAACGAGTCGCCGGATTGTATTTCGCCGGACAGATAAATGGCACGACGGGCTATGAAGAGGCCGCCGCCCAAGGGCTCATGGCCGGTGCAAATGCGGCCCTCGCTTTGCTCGGCCGCGAACCGATTATCTTGGATCGCAACAAGGCGTACATCGGCGTACTAATTGATGATCTGGTGACCAGCGGCGTGGACGAGCCCTACCGCATGTTCACAAGTCGTGCAGAGTACCGAATCCTTCTGCGGCACGATAACGCCGATCGAAGGCTCACACCGCTGGCGTTCGATCGCGGACTCGTCGATCGCAGTCGCTGGGCCCGGCTCGAGAAAAAGCTGGCGGAAATGCAGCGCGTGAATGCCCTGCTCGATATGACGAACGTTGAAGGCATGCCGCTATCGAAATTGCTGCGGCGGCCCGAAGCCTCCTGGCAGGACGCTGTGGCAAAGGTTCCCGAGTTAGCTGGCGTCGAAGCGCAACTGGCGCAACACGTTGTTTACGATCTGAAATATGCCGGTTATGTCGCGCGGCAGCAGACAGAGGTCGATCGCCAATCGCGGCTTGCCGAGAAGCGCATTCCGGAAAGCTTTTGTTACGACAGCATCGTCCATCTTCGCGCCGAGGCACGGGAAAAGCTCACGCGCGTTCGACCTCGTAATCTCTCGCAGGCCAGCCGGATCAGCGGAATTACGCCGGCGGATGTCGCCCTGCTGATTGTGCACCTTGACGGGAAGGGCAAAATCGCCACACCGCGCTAAGTCGAAGTTTCGGGGAGGTTGCGGCGGAAGCTGTGGCTAGGCCCCTCCCGGAAAATGGCTAGGGCCTCGTGAATTGCGACGTTCTGGTGGTTGGCGGTGGTGCACAGGTGTCTACGCGATTCTGCTGCCCACAAAAGTCGTAAGAAAAAAGTGCTGCCATTCGCATGATTTGACGCAAGTCTTTTATTTACAAGTATTTAAATCATTTTGACCGATATTGACTCAACAATATGGTCCTATATAATTCGACGGCATCTGGCAAGGCAGGTAATTCTGGTAGCCATGGTCAAGGTTGCGGGTTGCGAACTCCCCTACAATTATGGAACCACAGTTAATTAAGGGTTCTGCGAATGTCGGGTGTTCGAGGGTAGTTTGCCGTACGGGTGCTCGAACGTGCGAGCCAACCGTGTTTTTGCTACTTCGCCAACGCCGGCACGTTTAGGGCAAGAATCGTCTTACCATCAACTAAGGAGAGGGGTGGTTGAGCGCATGAAAACCGTTTTTACAACCGGCGAAGCTGCCAAAATCTGCAAGGTGAGTCAGCAAACGATCATCCGCTGCTTCGATTCCGGCCAGCTTAAGGGCTTCCGCGTTCCAGGCAGTCGTTTCCGCCGAATTCCGCGCGATCAGCTTTATGCTTTCATGCGCGATAATGGTATTCCGACCGATGCGCTCGATAGCGGCAAGCGCAAGATTCTCGTTGTGGATGATGACGAAGATCTGGTCGAGTTGATTGTCGACCAGTTGGAGCGCGATGGTCGATTCGAAGTCCGCAGTGTAAACAACGGCTTCGGCGCCGGCATGCTGATTAAGGAATTCCGACCCGATCTTGTCGTGCTCGACGTAATGTTGCCCGATATCAACGGCATTGAAGTTTGTCGCCTCGTCCGTAGCGAGAAAACCATGGACGATGTGCGCATCATCTGCATCTCGGGTATGGTGGAAGAGGACAAAATTCAGCAACTGCGCGATGCCGGGGCGAACGACTTTCTTAAGAAGCCGTTCGATGTTGAAAACCTCATCGGTCGCATTTGCCAATTGCTCGATGTCGAGACGGTGCCGCACGCCTAGCCGGCTCGTTCTATGCTCTTTCTGCAGTACGCAGCCGATGATTCGGCGCCGAAAGCGCCATCGCGGGCACCGTTGGACGACGGCGCGGCAGCCTGTCTTGAACGCGCCATGCTCGCCGGCGACGACACGACCCGGCTCCCCGAGTTGCAGAGCGCGCTGACGATGGATTCCAATCTGGCGAGTTGGGCGCTGCGAACTGCCGAAAACCGTCTGGGCCACACCGTCAATCGCCTCGACGAAGCCGCCACGTGGCTATCCGCGCATTTAGCGACCGAGCTGGCGGCGGTACTGGTCGACGATGGCGCCGCACGAACGCCCGACGGCGTCGCACGTCGATTGCCAGCGCTGGTGAAAAAGCTTTCTGAATGCGAGCGTCAGCTCGTGGAGTTTGAAACCCGACTCGAGCGCGACAAACTCGACGCGATGAAAGAGCTTGCCTACGGGGCAAGTCACGAGATTAACAATCCGCTGGCCAATATTGCGGCCCGCGCAGACGATCCTCAATGATGAACGAGATCCGCAGCGCCGACAAAAACTCCTGGCCATTCACCGCCAGGCGATGCGGGCCCATGAGATGATTTCCGATTTAATGCTGTTTGCTCGCCCTCCAAAGCTCGTTCCAGCGCCGTTCAATCTACGGCGCCTGGTGCGCCAGGTCGTGAGCGAACTGACGCCCCTCGCGCAGGAACATAACGTTTGGCTCGAATGCGCTGAGGCAGATATTCCGATCGAAATCGTTGCCGACGAAACGCAACTTGGAGTGGCGATCCAAGCCGTGGTAAAAAACGCGATTGAGGCCGTTAGCGAGGGCGGGTCCGTAGCCGTTCTGCCGCGAGAAACGACGATTGGCAACACGCGCTGGGCCGAAATTGCGGTGCGCGATGACGGACCAGGCATTTCCGACGAGGTGCGCCGCCATCTATTCGACCCCTTTTTCAGTGGGCGTGAGGCAGGCCGCGGTTTGGGATTTGGTCTGTCGAAATGCTGGCGCATCGTCACCGATCATGGCGGTCGAGTCATCGTTCAACGGCCAGCGGGCGCCGGCGCGGAAATCTGTATTCTAATGCCATTGTCGGTCACACCGTCAAAAACGTAGCGCGGATTGCGTGTGCGGGAGCTGCCTTTGTGGCGTCTGGCAATGGCGAACATAGCCGGCCGCCGCAGATGGGTAAATTGTCGCAAGCCCCGCGGCGCGGTATCCTTGATGTAAGCAGCGGGCCAAACTTTTCATCGGGCGGCCATCGTTTGCCGCACGGATCCCCATTTCTCGGAGCAATACCATGGGGCGTGTCAACGACACGATTTCGAACGTAAACGCAGCGATGCGGAATCTTCTTCTGCTCGTGCTGATCGGGGGCGCCGGCTACGGAGGCTATAAAGGCTACGAGCTTTACAACGAGCCGCATAAGCAACTCGCCGATAAGCAGGCAGAGTTGGAGAAGACGCTGGGCACGCTTCATCAGGCGAACGAGGATTTGGCCGCTCGGCAAAAAGAGGTGGCCGATCTGAGTGGCCAGCTTAAGGATAAGACCGCCGAAGTTCAGCGGTTGGAAGTGGCGATGAATCTGATGAAGGTCCGGCATCGCTTGGCGCGATTAACGGTGCTCGATCAGCGTCAGACTGCATCGCTAAATCCAGTCCCTCCCACGACTGGAACCGAGATTGGAGCTCCGCGTCCGAACGTCAAGACAAAGATCGAATTTGTCGAGGTCAACGATCAGGGCCAACCGATCGGCCCGGCGAAACAGTTCGACATTGTCGGCGACATGGTCTACGTCGATTATCTGCATGTAACATTCGATGACAAATACGTTGAACAATCCGACCTCGATCGTTCGACTTCTATCGCACTCTTCCAACGCATTTTTGGCGAAAGCCAGGAACCAGTTCAAGGTTTTCAGTTGGATACGGTTGGGTCCCGCCCGACTGCTTACGGCCGCGGCACCGAAATGTCGAGTTTTGAAAAAAAAATCTGGAGCGACTTTTGGCTGATCGCCAACGATCCCAAGCGGGCGGCCGACCTCGGTATCCACGCGGCGCATGGATCGGCCGTCTCCATGCGCGTGCAACCCGGCAAGACCTACGAGATCGAGCTTCGAGCCACCGGTGACATGACGATTCGCCCGGTCGAACCAAAGTTGCCACCCGCGTCTGAGGCCCAAAAAGGAAGCTAGCACAGGGAGCTCACTGCCGGCCAACCTTTTGCGTAACGCGCTATGGCGGGCGCTGCCCTGCTTACTGGTCTTCACGAAGATCGTCGCCATATCCCGGGGGGAAATGGGCTTTCCGACTCATCGCTGGTGCCGGAAATCCCGCCGAATTCGCCGAGCCAATAGTTGAGCTCTTCTGACGTCATTTGCTCGCCCGGTTTTGCAGACGCATCATTCGCCGCCATTCGGCGCCGCCGGCGAGCGTCCAGCAGCTCGGCATACCATTGCTCGCTATCGATGTAGCTCGCACCGCGATGCCGGGCCGCTCGCTGGACGCGGTGATCGCTCGAGATCACAAGGAGCGAGCGAGGCGCGGCATACTGTTCCAATAGGTCTTCGATCATTTCATCGGCGTCGGAATGCCGCGGCGCGAATCGAACCGTCATGCCATCGTGTGACAACGCGTGCGGCAAGCCGGGAGGAGCGCCGGCCGCGTCGAAGACGATCGTTGTTTCCGCGCGTTCGCCCTTCTCGATAGACGATGCAAGAAAGTTCAATAGCGCCAGTCGCGCGCGATGCAACTCGGTGCCGCGACCGGCTTGGCCAAAGATGCCGGTGGCGTTCAGCAGGTTGTAGCCATCGATCAACAGCGCCATGCCAAATTGTAGCATCAGAGACCGGACGCGGCGGAGATCGATTATTCAAGCCGCCCACTAGTAGGCGGCGATGGTCGACAAGTGGGTGCCCTGGACCATCGCTTGGTCGCCAATTTCAAACCTTGACCCACCGACCGCTGAGCAAGCTCTTGGACTGTTTCTCGCAGAGCCGCATTGCGTCCTGGGCGAGAATAGCGCCGAGAATTTCGGACGTTTTGCCCTCGCGGACGCATCGCGTCACTTCGCGCAGCTCGCTTACGAATGCGTCGATCGGGTCGCCGCCCGGCAATTCAGGTCGCTGCACGCCGCCGCTGGAATCCAACAGCATCGGTTCGCACAAATATCGCCCAGCCCCGCCAACTACCGCGAAATCGAACGCCAGCGTCGCGTTCTCCAGATGAATTTCGAACCCGTGGGTAAATGGCCGGCCCTGTTGATCGATCGTCCCGCTCGTGGCCTCGACAACCAAGTCGCGGTTGGCGAAGCGAAACTGCGAATGCCAGAATTCAGGAACATCGTTCCGCAAACGACCATTCGTGACGACTTCCTGTGGCATCCCGAACAACAGGCGAATGAAGTGGGCGTCGTGAACGTGCAGGTCGAGCATGGGCCCGCCGATGTGCTCGACAGACCAAAAGTTATCGATCCACGTGGGATCGGCGATGACACGGCGAAACGCCCCGCCCCGCAGCCGGCCGTAATCGCCGCCACGGATAACTTTGAGCGCCCAGTCGTACTCGGGAAAGAACGGCAGGACGTGGCCGATCATAAGCAGCCGACTCGCCTTGCTAGCGGCGCCCACCATCCGCCGGCAATCGGGCAGTCGAAGTGCCATCGGCTTCTCGCACAACACGTGCTTGCCGGCTTTAAGGGCGCGGATTGCCGCGCCGGCGTGAAGCGATGTTGGCAACGTGATGTCCACCAGATCGACTTGCGCATCGGCCAAAAGTTGATCGACATTGGCATACGCGGACACGCCCGCTAGATCGACCTGCTCGCCAGGCGGGCCGAAGTTGCCCTGGATGCCGCGCCAATCGCCGGCCAGCCGCTGCGGATTGCGCGTGCTGATCGCCGTGACCCGGGCTCCGCCCAGCCGCTGATAGGCAAGCCAATGGATCCATCCCATGAAGCCGATGCCGACAATGCCGACGCGGATCACAGCGGCGCCTCCTCGGCCTGAACGCGCGAATGGCAATGCGGCCATCCTCCTTTTCGTGGAACAGCAGTGCGAAGGCCACAAGGATCGCTGCCGCCATGCCGGCCGGCAGCAACCAGAATTCCTTCCATTGAGCCATCGTATCGACCAACAATTGTCGGTCGATATTTTCCGGAAGCGAAACGGAAAACATCCGCCCTAACGACTCGGCGAATGTCAGGGTCGCTTCTGGGCGTGCCGCGTCGATCGCTTTCTGGAGTTGTTCGTAATTTGTCACCGTTTTCGCAAAGCGATCGAATGCGAGCATGTAGCCGAAATACATGCCGATCCCCTGCGTAAAAAACACGAGCAAGCTTTGAGCCTGCCCACGAATTTCGTTGGGTGCTCTCTTATCGGTATACATGAAACCGGTCACAAAGAAGAAATCGTAACAAACCCCGTGCAGCACCACGGCCAGCAGAATCATCCACACCACCTGATTGGATGCGCCATACGCAAACAGCAAGTACCGGATGAGCCATGCCGCCATGCCGACCAAAATCATCCATTTCACGCCGAAACGGCGGAAGAAAAACGGAATCAAGACCATGAAAAAGATTTCGCTCATTTGGCCGAGCGTCATGGTCGAAGCCGGTGCTTCAAAACCGACCTGGCCAAGCAGGTTGGATGTCAGTCTGTAGTAATACGCCAGCGGGATGCAAATGAGGCCCGAGCAAATCAAGAATACCGCGAACGGAACGTGCTGCATCATGCCGAACGCATCGAGCATGAACAGCGTGCGCAGGCTGAGCGGCTTTCCCCTCGCCGGCGGAGGCGTATGCGGTGAGAGTGAAGCAGTACACGCCCAACACGAGCGAACACACTCCAGCCAGGTAAAAGATATTGTGAAGCTCGCTGACCAGCCGAGAAAGCCCACGAGCAATCCGGCGACGATCCAGCCGATCGTGCCCCACACGCGAATCTGTGGGAAAACATTTTGATCCGTAATATTTGAAAAGGCAATCGTATTCGATAGTCCAAGCGTGGGCATGTAGCACAACATGTGAGCCGTGAAGAGCCACACGAGCGTGCCGCCGTCGCCGGCCCGGGCAAATTTCGGCAGCCAGGCACATGAACACGCCGCCCAACAGCAGAAGAGCACGCATAACAATCGCTCGGAGGCAAAGAACCGATCGGCAACAAGACCTAAAAACAACGGGGCAATTATCGCGGCGATCGGCGCACTGCCGAACGCAGCGCCATGAACCTGCCGAAAATTCCTTGAGCCCGTTATTCGCCAGGCACTGACCGAGCGTCGCAAACCACGCACCCCACAGAAAGAACTGCAGGAACATCATCACCGACAGTCGCGTACGGATCAGCATGGCGAACACCGATTGTGGTTAAATTGTGGTAGGCGCACTCCGTGTGTCGAAACCGAATTCGAGTGCACCGTTTACTGGCGTGCTACGGCAACTGGCGCGTGTCCGCTACGTTTGCTTCTTCAATCGTTCCAACAATTCGATTGCCCGGCCGATTTCGGCTTTTTGCCGCTCCGGTTCCTGGGGGATTTCACGTTCGATGGTGAGCGGCCCATCGTAGCCGATTTTTTGTAGCGTTTTCACGAATGCCGCCATACCGACGTCACCTTCGCCGAGCGGTACCTCCGCGCCCCATGTTTCACCGGGACGTTCGGACCAGGTCGCGTCCTTGCAATGGACGCTGCGCACCCGCGAGCCGAGTTTTTCCAGCGCCGGAATCGGCTCTCCCGCTCCGTAGAGTATCATGTTGGCCGGGTCGAAGTTGACGAAGATGTTGTCGCGCTCGACATCATTGAGGAATCGGATGAGCACATCGACCGGCTCCTGGCCCGTTTCCAAATGGAGCGCCTGACGGTTGCGTTTGCAGTGGTCGCATATGCGGCGAGTGAGGTCGATCATCGTGCGATAATCGGCGTCCGACGTGTCGTGCGGAACAAAACCCAGATGGATACCCACGACGTCCACATTCAGCTCGCGGGCAAAATCGGCAATCTCCGTAAGCTCTCGGGTCCTGGCTGCCCGAGTTTCTTCCGACATCAGGCCGACGGTCCGTTTCACTGTCGGAATATCAGCGTAGCTTTCTCCCTCGAACCCCGCGAACACACACGTGATGGTGATACCGAACTCGGCGAGCCGCTTGTTGAATTCGGCGGCCCGCTGCGGCGTGCGCGACGCCGCGTGCGGCGTGTGCAGGTGAATCGTGTGCACACCCAGATCGCGAACCACTTCCAATTTAACACCCAGCCCGGCATCAATACTGGCAAACACGCCAATCGGCCATTTATCGTTCATCGTGAAGACTTTCCTGCGGCAAATAGAACTCCTATTGTGAACTGCGCAGTAAACGACACCGGCGGCTCATGCTACTTGTCATTCCGATTCCAAGGACCAATCGCCGCGCAGTCCTCAATAATTGCAGGGTAGTCTAACAAAACGACGGCCGGCGGCCAATCATTGAGCTTAGTGAATTTCCAGCACCAGATAGAACTGTGGACGGTCCGTACTCTCTGAGCCTTTGCTTGCTTTCATCGAGCCAGACACGTAGGTCAATCCGCCAACTAGGACGGGCTTTCCGAGTAGAGCGTCCGGCACGCGTAGCGTGGTGGCGAATTCCTGCGTCTCAATGGCAACGCGATCGACGGCCGGTGCAATCGTATCCGATGCGGTGCCGCGACCCACCTCCGCCGTCTGGTCGCCGAGGGCCGTCAACGTCGACTTGAGATCGACAATCGCACCGCTGCCTACTAATGTCGGGCGGATTTCCAGCAGCGCACCGAAGTTCGGGTTCGCCACAATTGGCTGGTAGCCGACACGCGGTTCTCTGGCGGCGGTGCCCGCCGAAGAAACGTCGGCAACCAGTTGAATTTGCGATCGGCTCCGCGAAGAGACGAGCGAAACGCCACCATTGCCGTTGTCTAGCGCGCCGACGACAGGAATGTAGCCGGAGACGATGTTGCGTCGGGTGCCACTCACCAGATAGACGAGCTGACCGCTGAAGCATGTGATGAGACCGCGAATGCTGCCGCTTCGCCGGGTAAAGCCCGCCAACGCCTTGCGATCTACCTGTGGGATGCCGGTCGAATTCGGAGTTATCAGGGAGTCCAATTCATCGGAGTTCAACAGCAACCAGCGGGCGTCGATCGTAACCGTTTTATGTTGGCCCGACGTCTGGCGAATCGAATCCAGCAACCTTTCTATCTGTTGATGAACGGCCGGCGTTTGCCACACGACTAATGCCGTGCCGAGCGGCTCGACCTTTCCGTCACCGCCACCATTTTGCGCCCAGGTATCGTAGGCGACGGTGCCGATAATTACGCGTACAAGATCGCTGATCGTGATTGTTGGTCCAGCGGCCGGAGACGCCGCGCCCGCTTCGCCCGATGCGGCGCGTCCGCCGCCAGCGCCGCCGAATTGGCACAACATCATACGCGGCGCCGCGCCGCTTACCGTGTTAAAGCGCGTCTGGGTGCGAATCGCGGCACTATCGGGGACGCTAAAGAGACCTCCGCCTCCGCCGCCAAAGCCACCTCCACCGCCACCACTTTCACCGCCAAGTCTCGCGGCATGTTGCAGCGCATCGCGGTAGGGATGGTCCTGCACACTAATCACAAGGTCGCCAACGTCGTAGGTCCGCAACACGTAAGTTTCGTTTGTGGCTGCAGCGTGACGTGCCGGCGCGGCGGGAGCTTTGGCCTGTGAGGGCTCCTGAGCTTCCGCCGCCGTCGCCGAGCTACAAACCAGGGCGATCGATGCACAGCAACTGAGTACCAATTTATGGGCCGTCGACATGACGATATCTCCTGCAACTGGGTTCATGGAATCATTTGTGCCCAACGCACTCGGGCGTTGTTGTAATATCCCAGCAACTGCGGGCGGCGCGTCGCGTATTCGAGAAAGTCTCGCGCCATGTCGCCGCGGCATGCCATTAGCGCGATCCACGCTTCGGACGAGTTCGCCGGTTTCTCCGTAATGCGGGTAATCAGCAGCCGGGTGGTTTCAGGACCGTTGATGTGTCCAAGCGTCATCGCCGCAGCCATCCGCACGGGTTCTTCGCCGTGGTCGAGCAACGTGATGAGCTCGGCGACCGGAACCTTGGGCTCTGTTTTGGCTACAGACAATGCTTCGGCACGCGTGGCGCCGTTGAGAACTAGCGACAAATAGCCGAGCAACCCGGAGTCCGAGCCGGCCGTAAGCAGTCGGAGCATCAGAGCGGATCGTACGTTCGGATCGGGCGACTGCCGAACCACTCGTGCCAAACCTTCAATCCCGATGAGCTGTTCGAGTGTCGCCAGCGCTTCGGTGCGCAGCGATTCGTGCTGTGCGAGCTGCAACAGCGCGGGCGCCGATCGCGGCGAACCACACGCGGCCAACATCCGCAGGACGGCGTGCTGATCGTCGGCCGGCGCAATCTCCAGTCGCCGCAGCAAATGCGCTTCCGCCTCGGCACGTTTCAGGCCCGATGAAGCGACAATCTTCGCTGCATCCACGTCGCCGTTGGCGGCCACGCTGCGAATCGCCTCGTCAAGCTTCGCCGCCGTTGCCACATGACGCATTTCGACGCCCGTGCGGGCGGCGAACATCAATTGCTCATACGCCGTGGGCGGCCGGCCCGCAGATAGCGAAGGCTTGATTGGCACCGTATTTTCCGTCAGTGGCACGATAGCCGGAACGGATTCGACAACCTGGCGGGACGAATCTTGGACCACCTGCGCCGTATCGATTCTTTGCTCCCTCGACCAGACCAGGAGCAGCCCAGCAACCACAACGACGGCCGCCGCTGACAAACCGATGACTCGCCGAGCATTTCGTCGCCACCTCTCCCGCTGCGACTGAATGTTCCAGTAATGCTCCAATCGCGCGAGTCGGCTCTCATTCACTTCGACCTGCATCGCGTTCCGAATAGCGTCGTCGAGTGCGTCGTCGGCAGCCGAGTTTTCAGGGTCATGTTTCATATTATTTGCGCCGGGCGAAGTCGAAGCCGATTGCCTCGGCGATTCGTCGTCTGGCTAAATGAATACAAGTGTGCACGTTGGCCTCGGTCGTCTGTAAAACATAGGCGACATCACTTACGGTGAAACCTTCGCCGAAGCTGAGCAAAGCAACCTCGCGCTGACGGTCCGGCAACTTGTCGATCACCGTTCGAATCATCTCCGCTAGCTCAGCCGCCGCGGCCTGTTCGGCGGGCCCGGCGGCGCCTGAGTCAGCGTCGTCCGACGGTGGCCGAAGCGACTCGTGACGCCGTCGCCGTCGATCGCGGTCGACGTTGAGCACAATCTGCATCATCCACGTGCTGAACGACGCCTCGCCGCGAAAAGTCCTCCACCGCGCCAGCACCCGGCATAGCGCCTCCTGCATTACGTCTTCCGCTACGTCCGCGTCGTTTGTCAGCCGTTGGGCGAAGCGCAAAGCCCTGGGCAAGTGTTGAACGACCAATTGATCGACGGTGTGCCTATCAATTGGGCCGGACATCGCCTACCTCGAGTTCTCTAACACATCAGACGCGGCTCATAGCCGCATCTTAAAGAGAAAATGGGCTGGAAGAAAGAAATTTCGACCGTTGGGACTTCGGCCGTCAGGTAACGGCCCAGATTGCGTTGTGGGACGGGCAGGATTACTCGTCCTACGATCGCTTCGCCCCTACGACTTCAATTCGGCCAGGAGCTTTTTCCAGCGCTGCCAGGCTTCATCGCGGGCCTTACGATTGGCGTCTGTCGGATCACTCGTCATCTCGCCCAGACGCATGAACGCATGCCCCGCGCCTTGGTAGACCACCGGCTCATACGTTTTGCCGAGCGCCCGCATCCGCTTTTCGACATTGGGCACCTGGCCTGAGATGCGGAAGTCGTTCCCGCCGTAAAACCCATACACGGGGGCCTGAATCTTCTTGAGATCGGCCTCATCCGGCGGGGCGGTGCCGTAGAAGACAAACGCCGCCGCGATCTTTGGATTGTGCGTCGCGTAGGCAAACGATTGACCACCGCCCCAGCAGAACCCGGCAACTGCGACCGTCTTATTCCCCGCAGAGAGGCTCTTGGCGTACATGAACGCCGCGTCTAAATCGGCGGTCACCTGCGGCTGTGGCAATTTGTAAATGCCCTGGATCGCTTTGGCCTCCGAGCCATACTCGGCCGTTCCGCCGCCGCCCGGCGCCGTGCCGCTTAGTAAATCCGGAGCGACCGCGACGTAACCAGCCTCCGCCAATTGATCGGCCAATCCTCGCACCCAGTCGGTAAGTCCGCGGTTCTCATGGATGACCAGCACAACGGTCGCCGGATGATCGACCTGCGGATAAACGACCCACGTATGCAGCTTGCGGCCGCCCGCCGAATCGATATCGACGTATTCATGATGCCGCGGCGAAGATTCCAGCCGGTCGGGCGGGACCACAGTTGGTGGAGCCGCCGCAGACACCGAGGCGGACAACCCGACCAGGCAACCGACCAGAATAATATATCGCATGGCAATCTCCATTGCGCCGAACGGCGCGGCCGGGGCCGGTGCAAAAAATCTATAGCGATCGCAATATGGCGGCAGCCGAACAGCGAGCGGCTGGCGTCCTCGGCGTGCCTATGTTGTCGCATTCCACGAATACTTGTCGCGCCTAGGACGCGACATCAGCTTTGTCGCTTGTTCATCGTCGACGAACTGCTCTTTCTTGGGATCCCAATGCAGTTCGCGCCCGAGCATCAACGCGATGTTGCACAAATGGCAACAGGTCATCGTGCGATGGTGCGTTGCGACATCGGAGATCGGCATGTCGCGGCTGGCGACGCAATCGAAAAAGTTCTGCATGTGATGCGTCGGCTCTTTGCCGTGGTACAGCTTCACCACTTGTGCATGCATCCTTTCCTTGTCGGCCTTGGTCATTTCCTCGACGGGCTTGCCCGTGAGCCGCTCGCGGTTGACGAAGATGCGGCCATTTTCGCCCTCGAAGAGGATGCCGTTGCCAAATTCCGTCTTCATATCGGCCGACTTGTAGTTGTCGTAAACGTTGATGGCCGAACCGTCGGCGTACTCCAACTTGATCTTGAAGTCGCTGGCAGTTTGATAACCGTTCTTGAGCTTGGCCTTGCCGCGAGATAGGCGATCCAGTCGAAGTTTTCCGGGACGACGGCGCCGAACTTACCGGTGCCGCTGACCCTCACCGGGCCCGAATGATCGTGACCCAATCCCCACTGGGCGATGTCGATATGGTGCGCGCCCCAATCGGTCATCTTGCCGCCTGAATAGTCGAAGAACCAGCGGAATTCTTTGCGCCGCTCGTGGGAATAATCCGCAGGCTGTGCGCCCCCCACCCACATATCCCAATTGAGCCCTTCCGGCGGCTTCGTGGTGGGGAAGGGACCACCTGCAGGCGTGCCGCCGATCGCCACATACGCATTCACTTTCTTGCCCAGCCGGCCACTGTGCACGATCGCAATGGCCTGCAGGAACATGGGCGATTCTAAACTGCGCTGTTGGGTGCCAACTTGTAACACGCGGCCCGTTTTCTTGACTTCGTCGCGAATGCGGATGCCCTCTTCGATCGTTAGCGTGAGCGGCTTTTCGCAATACACGTCGCAACCGGCACGCAGCGCGGAAATCGCGATCGGCACGTGCCAGTGGTCGGGCGTTCCAATCGTGACGATGTGCGGCTGCTCGCGCTCCAAGAGCTTGCGATAATCGCCATACATCGCCAGTTTGTGGTCGAACTTGGCATTGAATTCAGCGCAGTGGATCGCATCCACGTCGCACACCGCGATCATGCGGCCAAGTCGAGAAGCTTGCATGCCAATTTCGCCGCCCCGCGAAAAAGCGCCCCGGCTGCCCCCCACGCCAATCGCCGCCACCGTCCGCCGGCCGTCCTCCTTAGGAATGACTTTTCCGGCCTTTGCCAAAACAGAGGGAACTGAAAGAAGTGCCCCGGCAGCGGCGGACCGTTTGAAAAACTCGCGGCGACTGGATTTCATCGATGGGGTCTCCACGTTGGATGTTCGTAGTTCGTAGGGCGGGTTTGGAAGACTCGACCCGCCCTGTTCATTCGGTGGTAATTTGGTACACGCACGTGTGCTTGTATATCTTCCCCGGACGCAAAATGATGGAGGGAAACTTCGGCTCGTTGACCGAATTTGGATAGTGCTGCGTCTCCAGACACAGCCCACTGCGATAATTGTATGCTTTGCCGCCTTTGCCCTTTACGCCGTCCAGAAAGTTGCCTCCGTAAAACTGGATTCCTGGCTCTGTGGTAAAAACGCTCAGCACGCGGCCTGATTTGGGATCGCGGACTTTTGCCGCCAGCGCTAGTTTGCCGTCCTGGTTGTTCAGCACAAAATTATGATCGTAGCCTTTACCTGGCTTGTCGGTAAGCTGATCGACGCGCTCGCCTATCTTGTGGAATTGCCGAAAATCAAAAGGCGTGCCGGCAACGGGCGCCAACTCGCCCGTGGGTATAAGTGTCTCATCGATGGGTGTGTAGCGATCGGCGGCCAGCATGACCTCATGATCGAGAATCGTTGGTGACCCCGCGCCAGACAGATTGAAGTAGCTGTGATTCGTCAAATTGACGGGTGTTGCTTTGTCTGTCACGGCCTCATAGTCGATACGGATTTCATTTTTTTCGGTCAGTGTATACGTAACACGGATGGTTAGCGTTCCCGGAAAACCCTCTTCGCCATCGGGGCTGACGTATTTGAAGGAAACACCCTGCCCCTGTGGCCTCTCGAATGGCCGGGCACCCCAAACTACTTTGTCGAGGCTTCGCTTGACGCCGCCGTGCAGCGTATTCGGCCCGTCGTTTTTGGCGAGTGTATATTCTTGGCCATCAACTGCGAATTTGCCGCCCGCGATGCGATTGGCCACGCGCCCAACCGTGGCGCCGAAATAACCGTTGCCCTTCGATTCGTACCCGGCCATATCGTCGAAACCGAAAACCACGTCGGCCATCTTGCCGTTCTTGTCGGGCACGTGCCATTCGGCAAGCGTCGCGCCGCGCGAGATGAGCTTTGCCTTCACACCGTGACGATTCGTAATTGTGTACGCTTTCACCGGTGTGCCATCCGCTGTGTGGCCAAAGTCTGTCACTTTCACCTCCGCCACGGTGCTGGAGCTGAGAACTCCAAACCAAACGATCGAAGTGCCAATCAGCTTCGAGAGTGCGCTGCCCGACATAGATTTGCCTCACAGGTGCCTTACGGGTCCGTGCCAAGATTGTAACCCGGCGAACGGAGGCATTCTAGCGGTTCCTCGCTGGGGGACCGGGCAATCGACCGCTCGACTTGTCGGCAAAAAATCGTTGTCGCCATGCCGGTTACACCGCTTTTTCCGAACGTACCGCCGCCGCCTGGCGCTGCTGCTCGCTCAATCGGCAAGAGGCGTTATCCCGAAGGGTTGCCACCGCTGGAAAGCTAAAATTAACCAGCGCGTGCCGGGTGCGGCCAGTAACGGACTATCAGCAGTTTCGAAACCTCGCGAGGAGAACCGGACGCTAGCGCGTCTCGGCTAGTTCAATCAGCCGCGGGGCGCTAGCCCCGGTTGTGAAACTGCTTGTACGTACGTTCCATTCGTGCAGCGAGCCGACAGGATTGTCCATGAACCGATCGCATTGGATTTTTTTCGCCGTGATAACGGTCTTGGCGACGGCCGTCCCCGCACCGGGGCAGGATATCGTCAGCGGCTTGCTAGGCCACTGGCGGATGACAGAGACCAGCGGCACCACCGCCTGCGACGCGACGTCCACCGCTCAGAACGGCACTTACACAAACGGAGTCTCGTTGGCGTCGAGCACACCCGCACCCAAGGATGGGGCCATCTCTGCGACATTCGATGGCGTGGACGATTATGTTGCCGTCGGCGGCGAATCGACCTTCGATACCACTGGCGCCATGACGGTCGCTTGTTGGATCAAGGTGGGCGCTTTCAATAAGCAGTGGCAAGCGATCATCACCAAAGGTGACACGGCCTGGCGCCTCACCCGCGACGACACGAATAACGGCGTGGCCTTTAGTTGCAACGGCTTGACAACGCCGCTGGTGGCGAGCCTCACTTCCGTCAACGACGGCCAGTGGCACCATGTGGTCGGCGTTTACACTGGCAGCCAGCTATTGATTTACGTCGATGGTGCCTTGAACAATTCGGTCAACAGTTCGGGCGCCGTATCGACAAACAACACCGCAGTGAGAATTGGGGCAAACGCGGCGGCTGCCGGCCGCGAGTTCAACGGTGCGCTCTACGACGCGCGCGTCTACGGTCGGGCCCTTTCTGCCACCGAAGTATCGACGATTTACAACTTAACCGGTCTCCTCGCGCAGTGGAAACTCGACCAAACGAGCGGCGCATCCGCTTTTGACTCGTCGCCGTACGGCAACCAAGGTACGTATGTAAACGGCGTGGCGCTTGCCGCCACCGGCCCGTTCCCTGGCACCGGCAATGTGGCCGCCAGCTTTGACGGCAGCGACGATTACGTATCGACGACTAACGAGTTCCTCTACGACATCCGTGGCCCGATAACGGTCGCGGCCTGGATTAAAGTAGGTGCGTTCACCGTTGGCAGTCAGGCGATCGTCGCCAAAGGCAACTCCGCGTGGCGCCTCATCCGCAGCGGTTCGACGAATAAAGTGCGATTCACCTGCAATGGTTTGTCCACAACCTATGTCGATACCACCAGTGATCTCAACGACGGCCGGTGGCATCACATTGTCGGCGTGTACGACGGCAGTTCGCTGTCGATCTACGTCGACGGCGCGCTGGAAGGGGCGGTTAGCTCCACGGGCCGCATCGGTGTCAATAACAACAATGTTTACATCGGCGAAAATTCCGGCGCCGCCGGTAAGTATTGGAACGGATCGATTCACGATGTGCGAGTTTACAGCGTGGCTCTTTCCACGACCCAGATTGCCGATATGTACGGTTTGATCGGTCTTTGGAAGCTGGGCGAAGCGAGCGGCTCAACCGCGACAGATTCCAGTTTGTTTGCCCTCAACGGGACACTCAACGGAAGCCAGAATTGGGCGACTTCCTGCGACGGCACCGGCGTATTTGACTTTGACGCCAGCGCGAACTTCTTCAGCGTCACCAACGCGTCCCACCTGCAGCCGACGTCGGCGATGACGATCGCCGCCTGGGTTAAAGGCGATTCCTGGGGATCGGGGGCCGAGGTCAATACCATCCTCCGCAAGGGCGAGGGAAACCCCAACAATTATCAGCTCGCAATTGCCGATGGACACGTCGCCTTCTACTTGGACGATTCCAACGGAGCCGGCATCCGCGGCAACACGCAGTTGGTGGCCGGTCAGTGGTATCACGTTGCCGCCACGTGGGACGGCTCGACTGTGAAGATTTACGTCAATGGCCAGCTTGATAATACTCCTACGCCACGTAGCGGCACGATCGGCATCGATACTCGTCCGCTGTATATCGGTGGTCGAGCCGGCGCCGATTATTTCGACGGCATGATCTACGACGTGCGTATCTTCAATCGCGCGTCCAGCGACGTCGAGATCGCGATGCTCTATGGCCTCTGCGGGCATTGGGCGTTCAGCGAAGGTTTTGGTGTCACGGCCGCAGACAGCTCGCCACTCGGCAATACGGCAAACCTTATCAACGGGGCGACATGGACTAGCGATTGTGCAGGCGTTAACGCCCTGCAAACCGACGGAGCTGGCGGCATCGCACAAACAACGTCCGCCTTCAAGCCGCCAGTGACCGGTACCTTGGCCTTCTGGATGCGCCCTCCGGCGCCCCCCCGTCGACGAAACGCATTCTCGGCTTGGCACAGAATTGGGAAGTATGCCAATTATCAAACGGCACCTTGACATTCGACTTAGGAAGCGCTGCCGGCACGAGTTTTGTAACGAGTACGCCGCTGGCAACCGCCGGGCACTGGTATCACGTTGCGGCAACCTTTAATGCGGCGAATAACAGCTTTGCCATCTATATCGACGGACAACTACACGCCAGCGGGACGAACAGCAATGCCATGAGCCAACAGGCCTCCGCACTGCTTTCCTTCGGCACGCGCACCGGAAATACGAACTATTGGCAGGGCGCCCTCCGTGATATTCGGGTTTACAGTCGGCAGTTGTGTGCCGATGAAATCGCCAGCCTGTATGGACTCGTCGGCCATTGGAAGCTGGACGAAACGAGCGGCAACGTCGCCGCCGATTCTTCGGGTCTCGGCCGGAACGGAACCGTCGTCGGCACTCCCGTGTGGAGCAGCGGCGCCATCAATAATGCCTTGCAGGTCGATCCATCGACGTATATGCAAGTGCCCAGTTTGATCGGCGCACCAAAAAATCTGACATTAGCGGCATGGGCTAACCTTACCGGCATTGATTCCAGCGGCGCCGAACTTGTCAGCATGGGCGACTACATCGCCATTCGCCTGGACGAAGGCGGCAGCTCTAAAATGTTCTTTTATAACGGCTCGGGGTGGGACTTCGTTGCCGTCAGCCAGACGTTTTTGAACAGCGGTTGGCATCATTTTGCTGCCGTCTTCGATGATGACCAGAACGTTGCCAAACTATACGTCGATGGCGTTGAGGCCGCATCGGCCACGACAAATGTCACAATTCCCTTCATCGGCTTGGGAACCAATACCGTGGTCGGCCGTCACGGGAATAATAAGTCGGGTTGGAATTTTACCGGCAAGGTCGACGACGTGCGCGTCTACAATCGCGCGCTGTGTCCGGCCGAGGTGCTCGCATTGAAGAACGGAGGCGGCACCTTCAGCGGCGTGAAAATCACCAAATGGGTCGAAATTCAATAGAGATTCTCGCCGGCGACCCAACCCGACCGCCATCAATCGCCGCGACTGATCCGGTCGAAGCTTGAGTTTGCGCTCTGTCTTTCTAGCGCGTGGCGCTGAATTGCGGCACGTGGCAGTCTCGCCGTTGCGGTTGTATCATACAAGCCGCTCTGGTTGGACTTTTTGGACCAAAGCTACAACGGTGAGAGGCGACCATGCTGCAAAAACTTGTCTTGCGAAGCTGTCTTTATGCTGTGGGCTTGTACGGGGTTTGCAGTGCGATCACCTCTGATCAAGTTGTTCTAGCCGACGGCAAAGCTTGCGCCCACCGTGGGCCGCATCGAGCGGCTTGATCCAGCGCTCGATAAGCTCGTGCCGCCGGACTCGAAGATGGAGGTCATCGGTGAAGGGTTCGCATGGTGCGAAGGTCCGGCTTGGGTCCGCGAAGCGCAGTTTCTGCTCTTTTCGGATATTCCCAAAAACGCCATCATGCGCTGGGACGCGCAGTCGGGCGCTAAATTGTTTTTGAAGCCGGCGGGTTACACCGGCAAGAACCCGCGCGGCGGTGAATCGGGTTCCAATGGGCTTGCGGTCGACCGAAAGGGCCGCCTCATTTTGTGCCAGCACGGCGATAGGCGCGTTGCGCGGCTCGACTCGTCGTGGGATCATCCGCGGCCAAACTTCACGACACTCGCCGATCGCTACCAGGGAAAACGACTCAACAGTCCGAACGACGTAATCGTCGATGCGCGCGGTGCGATCTATTTCACCGATCCGCCATACGGGCTGGTAAAGGGAATGGACGACCCCGCGAAGGAGCTGGCGTTTCAAGGCGTGTATCGAATTGGGCCCGATGGCAAGCTGACGCTACTGACCTCGGAACTGGAGCGGCCAAACGGCATTGCGCTCTCGCCCGACGAAAAGACGCTGTACGTAGCCAACTCTCACGAGCAGCGGCCCGTCATCATGGCTTATCAGCTCAACAAAAATGGCACCCTTGGCCGAAACCACGAGTTTTTCGATGCTCGCGACTTGGCCGGCAAACCGGGGGCCTGCGACGGCATGACGGTGGACGCGCAAGGAAACCTGTTCGCCACCATTCCCGGTGGAGTTGGTATTTTCACGCCCGACGGCAAGCAATTGGGGCTGCTCGCCACAGGCGACCGCACGGCCAACTGCGAGTTCGGCGGCGAGAATGGGGCGACCTTGTTCATCGCTGCGAACCATCGTGTGCTTCGGATACGAACTGCGACCAAAGGCATCGGGTTTTAACCAGAATGTAGGACGGACAATCCTGTCCGTCGTTCACCCATCGACGGACAGGATTGTCCGTCCCGCATCGCAACATGCAAGCCCTCGTACTTACCGACTATCGCAAACTCGAGCTGGTCCACGTGGAACGCCCGGCGCTCGGCGCTAGCGACGTGCTGGTTCGCGTGGCCGCTTGTGGTATTTGCGGCAGCGATGTTCACGGCTACGACGGCTCCAGCGGCCGACGGGTGCCGCCCGTCATCATGGGGCACGAAGCGGCCGGCACTGTGGCGGAAGTTGGTCCGGCCGTCGATCGCGTGCAGCTCGGTGATCGCGTTACGTTCGATTCCACAATCTCTTGCGGCCGCTGCGGCGCCTGCCGCGGCGGTCAGATAAATCTGTGCGCCGAGCGGCGGGTACTTGGCGTTTCGTGTGCCGATTATCGCCAGCATGGTGCGTTTGCCGAATTTGTCGCGGTGCCGCAACACATTCTGTACCGCCTGCCGCCGGAGCTCCCGCTGGAACATGCGGCACTCATCGAACCAATTTCAGTGGCGGTCCACGCCGTCGACCGATTGCGAGCTAAAGCGGGTGATCGCGCTGCCGTGGTCGGCAGCGGCATGATTGGTTTGTTGGTGATTCAAGCTCTGCGCATCGCTGGTTGCGCCGAAGTGATCGCCATCGACCTTGATGAGTCGCGACTCAATCTTGCTAAGAAACTCGGCGCCACGGCGACAATCAACCCGACACAAACTGACACCGTGCCGGCCGCAATGGAACTTACGGGCGGCAACGGTGCGGATATTGCCTTCGAAGTCGTGGGAAACGCCCCGGCGCTCGCAACCGCGATCGGCTGTGTCCGCCGTGGTGGCCGCGTCGGGTTGATCGGCAATCTGACGCCCGAAGTGCCGTTCCCTCTGCAAACCGTCGTTACGCGCGAGCTGACACTTGTGGGCAACTGCGCTTCGGCCGGCGAGTACCCCCGCGCAATTGAACTTGTGGCAAGTGGTGCTATTCGAGTTGCGCCGCTGATCAGCGCCACTGCACCGCTGACAGAAGGCCCACAATGGTTCGAGCGCCTCTACGCCCACGAGCCCGGACTCACGAAAATCATTCTGCGCCCAAATTAGTGTCGGCGGCCACGCCGAATTCCTTTCGAATTACCTTTGCCGCCCGCTTTTGACTCGGCTTCCACCCATGTTACATCTCTTCGACCTCACCGGCAAAATCGCCCTCGTAACCGGGGCAAGCCGTGGCCTCGGCCAGCAATTCGCCCGTGCGCTGGCCGGCGCCGGCGCGGATCTCGCAATCACAAGCCGTACGCGCGAATCACTCGCTACGTTCGCCGACGAAATCCGTCGCATTGGGCCGGCGAGTCGCAGCCGTCGAACTCGATATCCGCGACCAATCGAGCATCGAAGCCGCCGTCGCCGACGCGCTCCATCAACTTGGCCAGATCGATATCCTCGTCAACAATGCCGGCTGCAACATCCGCAAGCGCGCCGCCGATGTCACCTGGGACGATTGGAACACCATTCTCGACACCAACCTCCGCGGCACGTTCTTCGTCGCTCAAGCCGTCGCCCGGCACATGATTCCGCGCCGCACCGGCCGCATCATCAACATCGGCTCGGTCACGTGCGTCGCCGGGTACGCCGGCCTCGCTCCCTACGGCGCCAGCCGCGGCGGCGTCAAGCAGCTCACCATGAGCCTCGCCCACGATTGGGGCGAATACGGCATCACGGTCAACTGTCTCGCACCCGGCTGGTTCAAAACCGACCAAAACCGCGTAATGTACGAAGACGCCGGTTGGGTCGAATATCTTTGCGAGCGCATCCCACTCGGCCGACCGGGCGCACCGGGCGATCTCGACGGCCCGCTATTACTACTGGCGTCCGACGCCGGCCGCTACATCACCGGCCAAACGATTCTGGTCGACGGCGGCATTTCCGTTGGTGCGGTGCGGGCGATCCCAACGTAGCGTAGCTCAGTGACGGCAACGATTCACGCGGCAAGCCGAACAATTATGGATGCGCCATTTGCTGTTCGAGTTTAGTAAGTCGATCGGCCAGTTCTTTATGCTCACTGAGCAATTGCCGTAGCCGGACGAACGCACGCATGATTTGGATATTTACCTCAATCGCCCGTGAGCTGCGCACCACGCTGGAAAGCATCGCAACTCCTTGCTCCGTAAAGGCATACGGCCGATAGCGCCGGCCGCCATGGCCACTGGATCTTGAGGTCACAAACTGCGACCTCAAACCGTCCCATTCCTCCCGGTTAAGCTGGAACATGAAATCGCTAGGAAACCGCGGTTTATTCCGTTTGATCGCTTGCAGCAGGACCTTCGTTTCCACGCCGTAGAACGCCGCTGGTTGTTCGTCGAGAAGCGCCTTCTGTCCGCGGACGATCAAGATCGAGCCGTCGATTTGCTCCGGAGTTGCAACCGGCAGGTCGCTTCTTGATTGAGATTTGCGCTTGGACATAGTCGATTTGACGAATGCCGTCCGCTAAACTCAGCGCTTCGTTGTCACCCGTTCTCCCCGCAGCACCACATCATCAAAATTGCCATTGTCGTCGAACGTGCCGATGCCGATTTGGCCCCAGGTGAATGTCTTGTCGTGTGCCGTCATGGCTGGCGTTCTCATGTCGTCGAAGTAAGCTTCCATCGCGCCATCGGCGACGCGGCGAACAACCTTCACGTTGTGCCAGTCGTCGGTCCAGTGTGTGCCCTTTGACCGCCTTTCAGTGATCATCGTTCGCGGCGCATCATTGACAATGAAGATCTGGCAGGCGTGCGGGTCGGCCTTCGCACCGAAGTGTACGTAATAGAAGTGCGACGGGTCCTGGTAGCCCCACATGATGCACAGGTCGCGATGCGGCCCGGCATTCTTGGCCGTGTTTTGCACGCGGGCTGTCAGCTCGAAATCGGTCACCTTCACCTCTTTCAGCAGAGCGATGCTGAATGGGCTGCGGTACTTCGGCTTATATGTGCTCGGCCCGGTCACGCGAAGAACATGATTCTTCCTGGAGCCCGCCTCGATGACCTTCCATACACTCTTGGAAGCGTCCGGGTCTGTGGTCTGCCAACGGGTCATGCCGTGTTCAAAGCCTTCCTCCACCAGCAACGGCAGCTTGGGCTCGTCGGAAAACACAACCTGGCTGCCGCCCAGCCACCATAAAACGACCAGCCACCGTAGTTGCCTGTGCATATTCTCCAATGCTCCAGGTGGGCATTTGTTGTGGCTCGTCTCCCGACCGAGCCACCCGTTCGACAATAGCTCTCTTCCCGCCGAAAGTTTAGATCTTCGGCCGACACCGGATGTGGTGCCGAAAGATCCGCGCACAACGGGCGCGAGCCGCCGCGCTCAGCCCAGCCGCTTAAGCGAACGTTACTGGCAATTTGGTGGCGGACGACTCGGTCCGTATCATCATAGCTAGCCGCGGTTTAGATAGCCAACTGCCTTCTCTCTATTGCCCAGCTTCCCTTCCGAATTCGCCGCGCGTACTATTCCTCTGTCAACGTTCACGCTTATTCCACTGTCTCGTTTGGAGGGCGAACCATGCATATCCTTGGCTGGATCGTTTTTGGTTTGATCGTGGGCGCGATTGCTCGCTTGTTGATGCCCGGACGGCAGCCGATGGGCTTCATCCTGACCTGCTTGTTGGGCATCGCCGGATCATTCGTCGGCGGGTTCATCGGTTCGTCCTTGAGCCATCAGCCAATGGATGTGCAAAATCCGTCCGGCTGGATTGGCGCGATCCTCGGTGCGCTGCTGCTACTGTTTATATATGGCATGGTGGCCGCCCGCAGACCCAACGTTTAGGACCGCTACGAGCAACAAACAAATGCGTCTCACGCAGAGGCGCAGAGATCGCGGAGAGGGGTTTCTCGCCTATTTCCGCAATCTCTGCGCCTCTGCGTGAGATTTTTGTTTTTTGACGGCGGCTCTCTTGACATCTACGGCAAGAGCAGTAGAATCGCGGTCGTTTCTACTAGAAGACCAGTAGAAAAGCGACGGGGAACTGTACCTATTTTGCTCACAGGTGCCTCGAACCACGTGTTCAACCGGCAAAATGGGGACTGTCCCACTCTTTCAGGAAATCGTACCGCCCATGCCCAATCCCCCGCCGACCGATCGTGAATTGGAAGCCCTGAAAGTTCTCTGGGACCGTGGCGAAGCCACCGTTCGCGACCTCGCCGACGCGATGAACGCGGACGCCGTCGAGCAGGGCGGCGACGAATTGGCCTACACGACTGTTCTCAGCCTGCTGCAGGTCATGGAGCAAAAAGGCTTCGTCGCCCATCGCCGCGAGGGGAAGGCCTACGTGTACGTCCCGCGGGCCGAGCGGCAATCGACGATTCGCCGCATGGCCCGCAGCTTTCTCGAAAAAGTCTTCGACGGCGCCGTCGACGAATATCTGGTCCATGCGTTGGAATCCAAGCGACTCTCAATCGCCGAACTCGACCATCTCGAAGCGATGCTCGCGTCGGCTCGCGAACGAGTCGAGAAACGTCGCCCCAAGGGAGGCCGAAAATGAATAGTTCTCCCGAATCCTATGCACTTTGGTTGGCCGACTACTACTTGCTCTCGACCGTACTATTGGCCTGCGCTGGCTGGCATGGCCTTTCTTAAACAGCCCGCGCAGCGGCTGGCCATTCTCAAATCGGCGTTCGTTGGCGTGTTGCTTCTGGCCGTTCTGTGTACACTGCCCGGCTGGTCGGTCGTGCATCTTTTGACTTCGGAACAGCCGCAGCCAACGGTGGAATCTCATCGCGACGAATTCTCGCGCCACCGAACGTCGTTACCAAGCGAGCTTTGCCAATTGAGATCGATTCACTTCCGGCTGCCAAGCCGGAGATGTCAGCTCCACTAACTGATCGCACCACTCCGTCGGCATGGCTTTCTCGGCGGATATCTTGGCCATTCGTCTTGCCAATGGTGCATTTGGCCGGCGCGGTTTGCATCGCCATGTGGCTGGTGATGGGCTATTTCGCTTCCTATCGACTCCGACGAACGGCACAGGCCGCGTCACCGGCGGTTGTCGCTCTCTTGAACGAAACTATCGGGTCGTATCCGACGCAACGCAAACGCCTGCAAGTGCTCACGCATGATCGAATCGATGTCGCGGTGGCCCTGGGTATATGGCAGCCTGCCATCCTATTGCCTGCACGCTGGATCGATCGAATCCCCCTTCCTCTTAGGGAGGGGCATGGGGAGGGTTCGCCCCGCGACGACTTGCGAGCCGTCTTGCGCACGAAGCGACGCATGTCGTTAATCACGATCTGCAATGGGTAACAGTTGCTCGCGTGCTCTTGGTTGCGCATTGGGCGAACCCGCTGTTCTGGATCGCCAGACGGCGACTGAGGCTCGACCAGGAACCGCTCGCCGACGCCGCGGCCGCCGAACTCACCAGCCGCCAAACTTACGCTGAACAGCTCGTCGCCTGGGTGCGGATGTGCGCAGCCGACCGGCGATGCATCTGTCTTCAGCCGTCGGCCTGTGGGAAGGGCCGTCCCAACTTCGTCAGCGCATTGCGCTGCTCTTGAACGATCGCCTCACCGTGCTGCGAAATTGCTCACGCGCGTGGCGATGGACCGCGATTGGCGCTGACGCTATTACTGCACTCGCGTTGTCGTTCGTTACGCTCCAGCCGGCTAACTCGCAGTCGCAGAACCGCAAAGCAGAAACTAAAGCGGCTCCTCACCTGGATATTTATGAACCCGCGGCAAACAGCAACTTCGTCGAGGTTAAGTGCGTCGATGAAAAAGGCAAACCGCTGGAAAACGTCTCCGTCCAAGTCTATCGCATCAATTTCTCTAGCGGAAGCGCGCGGAAATGCTTGTGGCGTCACTCACCGACAGCGGTGGAAAACAGAGATTTGGGCATGTGATAGATCCGGACGCCTATTCGTGGGTTCGAGACTATCCAGATCGAAAGATCGAGCGGCGTCCTGCATTGAACGCCCAGATTGCAATCCTTGCCCGTTCGCCGGGCCGAATTTCGCAGCTTGATACACATCCGGAAGCAGCCGTCTATCACGATGGTTGGAAAGTCGAAGTGCAGATGCCACCGGCCACGGCGGTTCTTCAGGGCCGAGTTACGGATGCCCAAGGCAGGCCCGTTGCTGGAGCGACCGTGTCGCTGACGCTCCCGGAGATCGATGATTTCAGGTCCGCTCGCACGGACGAAAATGGACATTACGCGATCACCGATGCTGTGCCCCTGGATTTTCAAAAAATTGCTCCGAAAGCGGATGAGACTGCAAAGAAACGACCGGCCGGCGCTGATTGGCTCCAGATCGGCAAGCCAATCTTCATCGTGCGGCACCGGCATTTCGCGGAGAAACTTGTGCCATACGAGCGCATCCCAGCCACCGTTGATGTCGTCCTCGAACCGGGCGGTGTGATCGAAGGACGCGTTCTGCTGGCCGATGGAAAGCCGGCCGTCGGGTTTCCCATTCGAGTCGAGGGCACTTGGCCAACCGCGCCGCCGCCGAAGGATTTCACTCCGACGCAGACCGCCAACGTCAGCACCGACGCCGCCGGCCGGTATCGAGTAAATTCGTTGCGGCCGAATAAGTATCGAGTCTTTGCGGAGCAGACAGGTTGGGCAAACCCGGCTAACAACACGGGTCTGACCGGTATCGAGGTTCGCGCTGGCCAAACCATGACGGCCCCCGATCTCGTGCTTCAACGTGCGATCGTGGCAAAAATCCAACTCATCAATGCCGCGACGAAAAAGCCATTGCGCTGGATCATCAGAAAGTCGGTTCTTTGACCGTTCTGGCAGAAAACGAAGAGCATCGATGGATGCATCCAATGGCAGTGCCTATCAATGTGGAGCCGAACGGAAAATTTAAGGTTCGTTTGCCGCCGGGCCAAATCCTCGTGGCCATCTACGTTGCGGACTATCAGGCCAACTGGAACACGCTCACCGTCCCGGATCACGGACCATTTGAGAAGACGATTCGCGTGGCAAAGAAGCAATCCGATTCCAAAGCACCGGCGCCGAACGGCGAAGGTGCTACAAATAGCTCGACTGTTCCGGTCCGCACAGTACCGCAGAAGAAGCCGGCGACCAACCGTGGCACGAATGAGCGAGTTGATTTGCCAATCGTCGTCGCCAAGCACGTAATGCTGCTCGATGGGAAGGAGATTATCACATGGGATGAACTCGACGCAAAGATCGCGGCTCTTCCAGATCCTTCGCAAGCGTTTCCCCAGTTTTACGTTACCCATGGCGTGATCGATTCGGGTGGCGAAACAGAGGCGAAGCCTCATATGTATGAGCTGCACCGCAAATACAAGCTGAAAGGCCATAGCGAAGGCACTCTGGCGGCGCGTACCAGTTTAAGGTACGACCGCATCCGAAGTAAGTCGGACCTGGTGCCAGACGAATCGCTTCGCGTGGAAGGCACGGTGCTCGGCCGGGACAGCAAGCCGGTCGCCGGGGCCGAGGTGATACTCATTACGCCGGTCGATGAATCGCTTTCGTACAAAGATTATGACATTGCGATCGTCGATGGCCGAGTGCGCAATTGGTTAGATGATATCGTCACGGATACCGATGCCGCGGGACGATTTGTAATCTATCCTCCGAAGGGGCAGAAGTATTTGGTTGTAGTGTTGCATCCGAGCCGGATTTAACGTTGCCCGAGGTGAGGACCTGGTGGAACCGCGGAAAGTGCAGTTAGTCGCCTGGGCGGCGCTTGTCAGTGAGTTTGCCCCCGAGCCGGGCACGAAACAAAGTGCGTCGATCAGCACTCGCCTGCCAGAGTCGGATGGCTATCCGAAGGTGAGCATCGACCAGTATTGGAGCGATCTTAAGCACGACAAGCCAACCAAGATTTTTGGCTTCACACATGTTCCACCGATCTTCCAGACCAGCATTAGCCGCGATTTTGCCGAGGCGGATGGTGGTGCGATCGGCATATCGGGTGCGTCGGTCAGCCTGTTGCCGGGAGAGGAGCGACGACTCGACCTTGGACCGCTGTCGGATAAACAGCGCGAGCTTTTGAAATGGCAGCGCGAGGATCAGCATGCACAGGGGAAGAATTACAGAAGCCGCCCACCAAAGAAGAGGGCAAGCAAGGTGCTTCGAGTAATCAAGTGCGCACGGTACCGGCTGTGTACGCGGCTGAGCAGGTTTCCTCAGACAAGGGAGGCACGCCGACGACCCTGTCCTACGGCGATGGCAAACCCGATGGCAAGAAGAGCTACGGCGGCAGCGGCGAAATGATCCGTTTTGAGCTGCCCAAAGGTGTGACGAAGATCAAGGGCATCCGCATTCACGGCTCGCGCTATGGCTACCCCCAGGCGCCCAAGGAAGATTTCGAGATCACGTTTCTCAACGACAAACGAAACGAGACGTTGGACGTCGAAGCGGCGCCGTATCGATTATTCAACCGTGGCAAGGAGCATTGGGTGCGCGTAGTGTTCAAGAAGGAGGTGGAGCTGCCGCAGAAGTTTTGGATCTGCCTCAATTTCAATGCCGAGCAGACGAAGGGCGTATATGTCAGCTACGACACCAGCACCAAAGGCCAATATTCCCGCGTGGGCATGCCGGGCGACAAAGAGGAGCCGAAGGAAACCGACTTCCACGGCGATTGGATGGTGCAAGTAATCCTCGCGCCGCCGAAGCGGTGACCCTATTCCGACTCCTTTTCTTTCCTCGCGCCTCGTTCCTCGCCGCTCGCTCCTCGCTCCTCGCACCTACCTGTCAACCGCCAGTCTTTATCTACCCATTCGTCTTTCAATAATTTTCTTGGTTTTGGCCGCGCCGTGTGCTACGTTTGCTTCTCGTCGAAATGACCGTCCGCGCATGTTTGCTGCTCGAAGAGCTCTCGCCGGGCCACTGAGCGTAACTGATTCTCCGATGCATAGGCTCGTTGCCTCCCTCATGTCGAGAGACAGCTTTGCGCCGGCTGCGTCCGGGCCATTGGCAGGCAGGTCCCCTGCGGGCGGTTGAGTCATGGATCGAGCACGCATCGCCACGCCGCAGCCGGCCGCTCTAAAAAGCGGTCCTCCGGCCGTTCGTGCGCGTCGCCGCTCGATCGTCAGCTCAGTGGCGCCATCATTTCTTTTTTAAATACGGATCACATGTATACGCTACAAAAACACATCCAACCGGTTGCGGTTTAGCTCGCTCCCATGCTCACTTATTTAAACTGAAAACAATCAAGCCACACCGTACACAGAGAGAATCGATATAAGAATGGGAAGAGCAGCAGCTAACATATCTCGTTGATTCATATCCATTCCCTTTCTTTTTCTCGATTTTTCTCGGTGATCTCTGTGGACTCTCTGGCATGCTTTTCACGTTGAGTGACTTACTCCGATACCCCGCTCGCCGGCACCAGTCGGGCCGCTACCGCTGCGCTCACCCCCAGCCACGCGAACCATTTCACGCTACAATAGCACTTGTGTACCTAATCAACACGTTTAGCGTGACATGCTGACATCTGACGTCCAATGAATCAAACATCAAACATCCAATCACAAGGGGCCCGATCGTGCCACTCAACAAATACAGCGGCCAAATCACGCAGCCCGAAACGCAAGGCTCCTCGCAGGCCATGCTCTACGCCACCGGCATGTCCGAAGACGACATGCAAAAGCCGCAGGTCGGCATCGCCAGCATGTGGTTCGAGGGCAACCCCTGCAACATGCACCTGCTGGACCTGGCGGCCGAGGTGAAGAAGGGCGTGGAGGCGGCCGGGCTGGTCGGCATGCGGTTCAACACGATCGGCGTCTCCGACGGCATCTCGATGGGCACCGACGGCATGAGCTACTCGCTGCAATCGCGCGACCTCATCGCCGACTCGATCGAAACGGTGATGCGCGCCCAGTGGTACGATGCGTGCATCGTGCTGCCCGGCTGCGACAAGAACATGCCCGGCTCGCTGATGGCGCTCGGCCGGCTCAATCGGCCCGGCTTCATGATCTACGGCGGCACGATCCGCGCCGGCCACACGCCGACGGCGAGCCGATCGATATCGTCTCGGCGTTCACATGCTACGGCGCACAACTGATGGGCAAGATGACCGACGCCGAGCGCCGCGACGTCGTGCGCCACGCCTGCCCCGGTGCCGGCGCGTGCGGCGGCATGTACACGGCCAACACGATGGCCACGGCGATCGAAGCGCTGGGCATGACGCTGCCGTACAGCTCGTCGCTGCCGGCCACCGATCCAGGCAAGCTGGACGAATGCCGCCGTGCCGGCGCGGCGATTCGCCTGTGCATGGAAAAGGACATCAAGCCGCGCGACGTGATGACCCGCGAGGCGTTCGAAAATGCGATGGCGATCGTGATGGCCGTCGGCGGCTCGACGAACGCCGTGATGCATCTCATCGCGATGGCCCGCGCCGTCGATGTGCCGCTCACGATCGACGACTTCCAACGCACGAGCGACCGCGTGCCGTATCTGGCCGACCTGCGGCCCAGCGGCAAATACGTGCAAGAAGATTTGCACAAGGTCGGCGGCACGCCGGCCGTGATGAAGTTGTTGCTCGAGGAAAAGCTGATCAACGGCGATTGCCTGACGATCACCGGCAAAACGATTGCCGAGAACCTGGCCGACCTGCCCGGCCTTACCACAGGGCCAGACGGTTGTGCACCCGTTTCGAATCCCGATCAAGAAGCACCGGCCACATCCGCATCATGCGCGGCAATTTCTGCCCCGACGGCGCCGTGGCCAAGATCACCGGCAAGGAAGGCCTGCAATTCACCGGCACGGCCAACTGCTTCGATTCGGAAGAAGACATGCTGGCCGCCATGCAACAGAAGAAGATCAAAAAAGGCGACGTGGTCGTCATCCGCTACGAAGGCCCGCAAGGCGGCCCCGGCATGCCCGAGATGCTTTCGCCAACCGGCTCGATCGTCGGCGCCGGTCTGGAGAAAGACGTCGCCCTCATCACCGACGGCCGCTTCTCCGGCGGCTCGGCCGGCTTCATCGTCGGCCACGTCACGCCCGAAGCCCAACTCGGCGGCCCGATCGCGCTAGTGAAAAACGGCGATCGAATCACGATCGACGCCGAAGCGAACACGATCACGATCGATCTCTCGGCCGACGAACTGTCCAGCCGCCGCAAAGCCGTGGAACGCCCCGCCCTACAAAGCCACCCGCGGCACGCTCTACAAGTATATCAAGAACGTGAAAAGCGCCTCGCGAAGGTTGCGTGACAGACGAATAGGATCGTATAATGTTAGAGGAACCAGTCGATGGGCACTTTTACTTGTCGCGTCTCCAATGTCATTGATCGCTCATCGGTCAGGAGATATCTCGAAGCTCTTGGTCGACACCGGAAGCGAGTATACTTGGACAAGCAAAGAACTCTTGGAGCATACCCGTATCAACCGCGAAAAGAAAGATCTCCGCTTCGTAATGGCCAATGGCGAGCAATTAACGCGTTCCGTGGGCTTCGCCATTTTGCACGTTGCGGATTCATTCACAATTGATGAAGTCGTTTTTGCAGAGCCTGGAGATCTCTTACTTCTAGGTGCACGCACGCTCGAGGGGCATGAATCTAACGGTCGACTCGAGGCTCAAGAAATTCGTCGCGGCTGGACCGCTGCCGGCTGCATGAAATTGTGCTGCCCTGCCCTGCCCTTGCCCGCCGCGCTATAATCGTTGGGTACACATATTCAGAAATACTCAAACTCAAGATCGTCGCGATGAGCACTTCTACGATGACCCGCCCCCCCACGCTGGCCGAATTGCGGTCCAGCGGCTGGCGTTCCAAAACCGTTAAGCAAGAAATTCACGACAACTTCATCGCCAAGCTCCAAGCCGGTGAAGAGCTGTATCCCGGCATCGTCGGCTACGACGACACCGTCATTCCGGAACTGAATATCGCCATCCTCGCCCAGCACGACATGCTGTTCCTCGGCGAGAAAGGGCCAGGCCAAAAGCCGGCTGATGCGGCTCATGGCGACGCTTCTCGACGAAGAGATTCCCTACATCGACGACCCGCAAATTCCCGTTCACGACGACCCGTTTCAGCCAATCACAAAACGCGGCCGGCAACTGGTGACCAGCGTGCCGGCCGATGAGATTCCGATTGCCTGGTGGCCGCGCGAAGAGCGTTATGCCGAGCGGCTCGCACCGGGCACCAAGTTTGCCGACATCATCGGCGAAATCGATCCGGCGAAGCTGGCGGCCGGCGTGAGCATGGGCGTTGAAGACGCCCTGCACTTCGGCCTCATCCCGCGCATGCATCGCGGCATCTTCGCGATGAACGAATTGCCCGAGCTCGATGAGCTGGTGCAAGTCGGCCTGTTCAACATTCTGGAAGAACGCGACGTGCAAATCCGCGGCTATCCCATGCAGTTCGATATCGACGTGCTGATCCTGTTCAGCGCCAACCCGGCCACGTACAACCGCTCCGGCAAAGTGATTCCGCAGCTCAAGGACCGCATCGGCTCGATCATCCACACGCATTATCCGCTCGAGCGCGATCTGGGGATTCAGATCATTGAGCAAGAGGTCAGAGGTGAGAGGTCAGAGGCCGAGTGACGAGACTCTGGAAGCGGCGCGACCTCCGCCTCCGACTCGACGCTCTCCGGTCATCGTTCCCTACTTCATGAAGGAACTTGTCGAAGAGATCAGCCGGGCGGCGCGGCGATCGAAATACGTCGACCACCAATCGGGCGTCAGCGCGCGGCTTTCGATCGCCAACTATCGCACGATGGTTGCTTCCGCCCGGCAGCGGGCGGCGTGCTTGGGCGAACGGCCGGCCGTGCCGCGGATCAGCGACTTGGGCCACCTCTACGCCTCGTCGCTCGGCAAGCTCGAGCTCGACATGATGGGCTCGCACCAAATGAGCGAGCGGCAAGTTTTGGACGCCGTGCTGGCCGACGCCATCGCGACCGTGTTCAAGGAATACGTCGACAAGCACGGCCTCGCCGAGATCGCCGAAATCTTCTCGCGCGGCGTGAAAATCGAAGTCGGCGACATGCTGCCTTCGTCGCCACTACGCCGGCCTGATCAAGCGCGTGCCGCCCGTTTGGGACAAAGCGTTCGAAGTGAACGCCAGCGACAACGAAGCGGTCCGCGCTTCGTGCGTCGAGTTCGTCCTCGCCGGCCTCTACGCCACCGACCGCATCAGCCGCAGCCAACAGCGCGGGCGGATTGTGTATGAAACGTGAAGTCATTGGTCATAAGGGGTGTCGCTTGTAGAATGGAATATGTTGATTCCAACTAATTACCGAGGCATGCGACACGTGGGCATTACCTATCTCGATGTCGAACTTGGCAATCCGGCCGACACCAGCAAAACTCTGACGGTCGAGTTCATGGTTGATTCGGGGGCCATTTACACGGTTGCGCCAGCGACCGTTCTCGATGAGCTCGGCATCAAGCCGATTTCCGAGGAAAAGTTTTGGCTTGCCAACGGTGAAAAGATCATTCGCAAACGCGGCGGTGCATTTTTCAAATACGGCGATAAAGTCGGTGTCGCGGATGTCATTTTCGGTGAAGAAGGGGACAGCAATTTGCTCGGCGCGACAACGCTCGAATCGCTTGGCTTGGCGCTTGATCCTTTTAGACGCGAATTGAAACCGCTGCCGATGATCATCGGTGGCTATCGGCCAAAGGCGTCGTGAGCCGCGACAGGGACGCGGCGTCTCCGTCAAATTCATCCTCGCCGGCCTCATGCCACCGACCGTATCAGCCGCAGCCAACAACGCGGCCGGATCGTGTATGAAACGTGAATTGTCGTGAACAACTCCACCGAACTATAATCTAGTCGGACTTGGATTCGCCAACGACATTGGAGAGCATCATGGCCACCGGAACTTCTCTGATGACGGCCGAAGAATACGCGGATCTGCCCGATTCGCACGGCTATCCCACCGAGCTATTAAAAGGAGTGCGGATCACGATGACTCCTCCAAGCCTCTTCATGGCCACACCTGCGCACGGCTTCCTATTTGCAGCGATTTTTGGACGACCATCCGACCGGCCGCGTCCTAAGCAACGAATCTGGTGTGATCACGGAACGTGACCCGGACACAGTTCGTGGCGCCGATATTGCCTACTATAGCTTTGAGCGCGTTGCGAAGAGCCCACTGCCGGCCGGTTTGCTGGATGTTGCTCCCGATCTGGTTTTTGAGGTCCTTTCGCCAACGGATCGTTGGAGTGAGGTCCAAGTAAAGGTCGCGGAATATCTCAAATCGGTGTGCGGGCAGTGTGTATCGTCGATGACGACATGCGAAGCATACACGTCTTTCCCCCCGACCAGCCCATGCGGGTCTTCAAATCCGTCGACGAGTTTACACTGCCGGAAATCCTCGGCGATTTCCGCATGAAGGTTGAACGCTTCTTTGAATGAGCCGCCCCGTGGCCGGCCTCTATGCCACCGAACGAATCAGCCGCAGCCAACAATGCCGCCGGTTTGCGTATGAGACGTGAGGCCGCGAATAAATCGCGAATGTGACACCCGCTCGAAAGTCCTGGTGCTGGACGCCATGGGCGTCATCTATGAGGTGGGCGACGATGTTGCCGACCTGTTGGTGCCGTTTGTTTTGGAGAATGGCGGTGTACCTTCAACGGCGAGATCGAATCCGGTTATATAGAAGCCAGCTTAGGCCAAATCGGAGCGGACGAGCTTTGGAAACGCGTTGGCGTTTCGCCGGCACGCGAAGACGGATTCCTAACAGCTTCTTTTGACTGATGGTTTGCGTGAGTTTCTGTCGGCGGCACCAGCGAATTTCAACGTGTTGTTTGTCTTTCAAACGATGTCTCACGATGGTCAAGAAAGCTGCGTCGCATACATCGACTCGAAACCCACATCGATGGCTGGTTCATATTCTGTTTGTCGACGACCGCGTGAAGAATCTGGCCTCAGCCGCGGCGGTTGGCATTCAAACGGTGCATTACAATTACAGTGATAACGGAGACAGCGGCGGGCATCCAAGCATCGCTAGGTTGGCGGCGATTCTCGAACAATAAGTCTTTGGGCCGCCGTTGCATGAAGCTAACGCCGTTCCGCTTGTCCGCTCGGAAGTTGCCGCTGGCCATAGAGCGGCAGCGGAGCGTAACCATAGTCACTGTTGGTGGCGGCACTTCGCGGGAACGATTGTGGGTGAAGCACGCCAGTTGGAATCGGCGTCGCCGGATAGGCAGTCGTAGGATAAGCAGAGTATCCGGCGGGCACCACGCCGCCGGAAATCGCTCGTGCGGTTGGTTGTCCGGGAAGCGGCGTGCCCGGCACTGCGCCGCCCAAATCATATTGCGGATACCCGTCGAAAGTTGGGAGCGTCCAAAGTTGCTGCCGGTCGGCTGTCAAACGATTAATCTGAACCGTCCCGAGATTGATCTTCAACCTCAGGTTTGCTGTTGGCAATTGAATGGATACTCGTTCCGGCAACGAAACTTGTTCCACCGGATAGTATCGGAGCGATTCGGCAACCGCGCTCGCCAAAAGGGTGGTGCCAGCCTGATCGTAAATATGCTGTTCCAGCACCAACGCCCGCCGCGCATCGATTACTGTCACTCGCTGCAAGGTGCCCGAGGCGGAGGGCATCCACGATCGCAGTTCCACTGTTCCCTCCCCGCGCGGCGAGGGCAACGGACCAGCAAAAACACCGGCAGGATCAAGATCGACGATGCCCAGCGCCGCCAGCAGCCACGAGGGTTCGACCGGCATCACCTGGCGAATATTGCTGTTGGCGAACTGCGCGTGGCGGCAAAAATAAACGGCCGGGGGTTGATTGCGGCGGACCCACATCCAAAACAGCTCGTCGTTACTGCCCAGATCGATCTCTTGACCGGCCAGTGTGCCTGCCGTAAGTCGGAATCGGCCCGGCCGTTCCGCGGCGATGTTACCGCTCAGAAGCGGCAGGCTCAGCATATCCGGAATGGTTATCGTCGCTCCCGTCACGGATAGCGATTGAATGCGGCTGCTATTCTGATTCACGGCCGCGACAATCTGGTCGCGCGTGGCACCTTCCATGAGCACCTGCGGCGCGGCGGGCCCGGGCGCGGCAAACGGGTTCATCATCATTTGCCGCTGGCATGTCGCCCCGGATGCCGACAGCAAGACGGCCACCGTAAGCAGACAGCCCGCAGATTTCGTGAAGCGATTGTTCGCCACTTGCTCCTCACTCGGCACCCGCGATTAATAGATCGCTAAGCTGTTGCTGAATCTCATCGATCCGCTCGCTGCTTGGCATCGCAATCGCCACCTCACACGTGGCCTCGCGTTTTGGGCAGTAAAGCGTCATGGATTCCGCTGCGTGATTCATTTGCGATTCGCTTACTTCTTCACTCGGCTGATCGTGCGCCACATCGAGTCGCAGCACCCGCCTTCGCACCAGTAGTAGAGCCAAAACATATCGAAGATCTTGCTGATCGGGCCGTTCGGCCAATTGGTCAAATAATTCGAGTAGCACGTCATTCGGCGCGAGCTTGATTTTTTTCGCCGTAGGTTCCGGCACCCGCGATTTCCACCATCCGAACGCCGTGTCGGGCGGTCCCTTCCAGGCTTCACAGCAATAATCCTTGCGGATCACATCCGCGCCCTTGATCTCCAGCACCGAGTAACATTCATCGCCCGGCTGGAGCGCACGATCGGACGCGGCGCAACTTCGCGTGCAGCGCTGCACTTCGAAATCGAGGAGCATAACAATCGCCGCAAGAAGAGAGGACGCAGCCTTAGCGTCGGCCGCAAGGTCGAATCATTACCGCGTAAGGGGGCCGCATGTTAGTCAAAGCGAGGCACCCCAACAAGATTAGCCAGCATCCCCTCGCGCCAGCGTTGCCAGCAAATAACGTTCGGTTCATCCAAACGTGTGGAAACGCGCATCGGCGCCGCCGCGGCCGGTGCGCAGTACAATTCGGGTCGCCCACTGCGGGCCGCTGCCCGCGTAAGCCCTTCATCGCGATCCTCATAGACCTCGGGCGTACACGAGCAGACTAAAAAGCGGAGAAAAAACTCAGAGAATGCTTGTATTGTACTAGTTCGCGTTTATATTGGTTTGTGTTCTGAAATCGCGCAATCAGGAGGGTCTAATGAGTAACAGCTCAAAAATCATCATTTCAGTAGTTATCGTCGCTTGCTGTCGCTCGATAAGTTGCGGTGCGCCGACGCTGGACGGGTCGCTGCTGGGTGACTCTTACGGATCGCCGCTTGCTGTCCAGACAGTCAACACCGGTTTTGGCAATAACGATGGCTTCGTAAAGGGAACTGAACTGGACGCGGCTTACGCAAAAGTTGAGAGTGGCACTCTGTATCTCTTGCTGACCGGCAATCTCGAAGATAATTTCAACAAGCTCGTCTTGTTCTTTGACTCCAAAGCGGGCGGACAGAATACGCTCGACACGGATACGGCAAACGGCGGCTCGAATCCCGTTGTGGATCCATCACCTTTCGGTTCCGACCCTGGGATGTTTGCCAAGATGGCCACTCCTCCGTTTCCGACCGTTTTGGAAACGGCACCGGGCGAGCACTTCACCGCACTGCCGATACTCCGCCAAGGCTTTACTGGCTCGGTAAATCGCTTTGACGCCGACTACGCCATTGTCGGAGGCGGTGTGTTCGCATCGCAATACTTGGGCCGCCACTGGGTAGAGAGAAGCGGCACAATACGCGTGCTCGCCTCCAGTCGTCGTCGCGTCAGGCGTCCGTGTGCTTTGACGGTCGCGCAGGCCTGGGTGACGGATCGGAATCGCTCACGACGGGTCGCCGGGGCAAAATCCCGGCAAGGAATCGCCGGCAATCGTATCTTTCAGTTCCTGCGGTGTGTTTGATCCGACAGTGGCTAACAATCGCCGCTCGATCGACAATTTCCCGGCAAATCTCGCTTTGGCAGAACATCGCGTCGCCAGTGATCACGCGTCCTGTGAGGACCAGTGTGCGAAGGAACGCGAGCGCCGCCTTGGCTTCGTTCGTATCCTGCGAACTTCCAGTTGGCTCAGCACGCAGCCGGTCTTCTGATCGAAGAGCCAAAGCAGTTGCAAACCGCGGCCGCGGTGGCGCCGGCGTCGAGAGCGTTTACGTATCGATACCGCTGCCTGCCGATCTTCGGGTAATCCGACCGTGGGCAGCACGATCAAGATTACGGCGTTTATCAATAACTCAAATCACGATTACGTTTCGAATCAGTTGGGCGGATCGGCGAGTACCCAAGATAATCTTGGCTCGACGGTTTTGGGAATTGATGCATTGGGCATTCGACCTAAAGCTCGCTCGCCGCCCAGCAGTTTTTTGAGGTCACTGGGAGTCAGTGGCACCTCCGAGCCAACCACGCTCGTGCTTGCGGCACTAGCGGCAGCAGGCTTGTTTGCGGGCCAGCTCAGAGTAACCTCCGTGAAAACAGTCCGATCAAAACTCAATCCAAACGCTCACGCGGCGAACCCGGTGCATCTTTCGCAGGGCGGCACTGTGAACCTTGACCGCCCCCGATGTGTCGGCTAGAGTTGTACAAAGCGGTAAACGGTATAGCTGACGTTGCAAGACCTCAGACCAAAACTGCAAAAGATCGGAATTCTTGCGAATTCCGCTACGGCATTATTCGGTTTGAAACCACTTTGAAAATACTCATGTCGTTACGAACCCTATTGCTTTGCCTGTTGTTACTTACCAGCCGCCTCGGCGGTTCTTAGGGTTCGTCCAGACATGCTCGATGAGTAAAGTAGAACCCTGAGGCCCGCTAGGCCTCGGGGTTTTTTTGTTTGAGGGAGCAGGATGCGGGATGCGGGGAACAGCGACTTGAAATCGCTGCCGTTCAGCCGAATCTCGCCTTGCCTCCCACACCCCTCACTTCTGCACCCAGCATTTCCATGTCAACCACAATGCAAACCCGCCCGATCGTCATTTTCGACACCACGCTCCGCGACGGCGAGCAATCGCCCGGCTGCAGCATGAATCTTGAAGAAAAGCTGGAGGTCGCGCAGGCGCTCGTGGATTTGGGAGTGGACGTCGTCGAAGCCGGCTTTCCAATAGCTTCGCCCGGCGATTTTGAGGCCGTCCGCGAAATCGCGAATACCGTGCGCGGCGCGACAATTTGCGGCCTGGCGCGCTGCAACGAAAAGGATATCGACCGCGCGTGGGAAGCGCCTGCGCCGCTCCCGATGCCCGCATTCATGTCTTTCTCGCCACCAGCGCTATCCACCGCGAATTCAAGCTGCGGATGGGAAAAGAGGAAATCATCCAGCGGGCGATCGATAGCGTGAAACGGGCCAAGGGCTATTGCGACAACATCGAGTTCTCGCCCGAGGACGCCGCCCGCACGGAGCCCGATTTCCTGTGCAGCGTCGTCGAGGCGGCGATCGACGCCGGCGCCACGACGGTCAACATTCCGGACACGGTCGGCTACGCCACACCCGCTCACTTTGGCGGAGTTATTAAAAACCTTATCAATCGCGTGCCGAACATCGACCGCGCGGTAATCAGCGTCCATTGCCACAACGATCTGGGCCTGGCCGTGGCCAATAGCCTCGCGGCTGTCGAACAAGGCGCCGGACAGATCGAGTGTACCATCAACGGCATCGGTGAGCGGGCCGGCAATTGCTCGCTCGAAGAAGTTGTGATGGCCATGCGCACCCGATCGGACCATTACAATACGACGACTGGCATCTGCACTACGCGGCTGGTTCCCACTAGTCGGCTGCTCTCAAACATCACCGGCCTGCAAGTGCAGCGCAATAAGGCGATCGTCGGCCGCAATGCGTTTGCCCACGAAGCGGGTATCCATCAGGACGGCATGCTTAAAGAGCGCACGACCTACGAAATTATGCGGCCCGAAGACGTTGGCTTCACGCAAACCGATCTGGTCCTCGGCAAACACAGCGGGCGGGCCGCGCTGGCGGATCGAGCTCGCGCGTTGGGCTATCATCTGACGGGCGACCACCTGCAAGAGGTGTTCGACGCCTTCAAGAAGCTGGCCGATAAGAAGAAGGAGGTTTACGACGCCGACATCGCCGCGCTTATTGAAAAACAGATGACCATCGCGGAAGACCGATGGAAGCTTCTCGCGTACGAGGTACATGCCACGGGAAAAGCGGAACCGACAGTGTCGGTTACGCTCGACCGCGCCGGCGAAACGACCTGCCGGACCGCCACTGGCGGCGACGGCCCACTCGATGCGCTTTTCCACACGATCGAGCAGATCACCGGCACATCGGTTGTGGTCCGCGATTTCCGCGTCCACAGCGTGACGCGCGGCAAAGATGCACAGGGCGAATCCACGATCGAGGTCGAATGCGACGGCCGCATCTACCGCGGCCGCGGCGTCTCGACCGATACGGTCGAGGCGGCCACGCTGGCATTCCTCAACGCCATTAATCGGGCCGCGGCCGGCGGCGGCCAACCCGCCACCGGCATGCGACCCGATATGGTCTAAGTTCATGTAGGCGCGTCTCGGAGAAACTCTACCCAACTATCGCACAAACGCCAACCAATAAAACACCCAACCTGTTATTGCCGTTAGCACCATATCGGCCGCTGCCGTCCGCGCCAGCGGAACGTGAATCCGGCTGTGCGGCCCCGGGGCTGGTGGATTGGAGAAATTCATCACCGCCAATCCGATCGTAATCGGCCAAAGAATTACGCTCGATACCGCGAAGATCAAATGAACATAAAGTGCCCGATAGACCATCGCCGCCGGATGCCCGCCAATTTTATCGGCCGCCCGAGCCTCCCAGCCATGTAGTCGGATATCAATTTCAAAAAGAATGACGACGACCAGCAGGACTGCGCCGAGCGTGATTTGAGTCCATTTGTGAACGTGATATCTCCGGCGAATCTTGACTTGATAGATACTCCAAGCGAGCACCATCACCACCCCGAACATAGCCAGACACACAACATCCAGCATCAACGGTGCTCGCGTCCCCAAAAAACCATCGATACCAGGATAGCCGGACACACTCATCGCGAAGACGCAGTACTCGTCACCATCCCACATCACGATTGCCGGCGCTCACGGCCGGTCCTCCTATGCGTCTCGCAAGCTAATCAGGATCTGGGCAATTAATCCGGTCCAGCCGGTTTGGTGACTGGCGCCGCATCCGCGGCCCGTGTCGCCATGAAAGTATTCATAGAACGGGACTAAATCCCGCCAATTTGGATCATCGTTGAACAACCGGCTGGTACCAAACACGGGCCGCTTGCCTTCCGCGTCGCGAAGAAAGATGCGCGTCAACCGCCGGGCCAACTCCATCGCCACTTGCTCCAGCGTTTTCATCTGCCCCGAACCTGTCGGACATTCAACCTGAAAGCTGGTGCCGTAGTAACGATGATATTCCTTCAGCGCTTGGATGATTAGGAAGTTGACCGGCAGCCAAATCGGGCCGCGCCAATTCGAGTTGCCGCCGAACAGATCGGTCGTGGACTCTCCGGGTTCGTAATCCAATCGATGTTGCTGCCCATCCAGTTGCATGATGAGTGGATGGTCTTGGTGATAGCGCGAAACGGCCCGCACGCCGTAAGGCGAGAGAAACTCGCTTTCGTCCAGCATATAGGCCAGCATCCGACGCAATTGATCGGTGCGCACCAGTCCCAGGATCAACGTGTTGTGCTCTCCTGGCGTGACCATTGGTGCGACGCTCGCGAGGAGCTCGGGTCGGTGCTCGAGGAACCATTCACGCCGCCGATTGAATGCCGGATGGCGCTGGCACGAGTCGGCATCCACCACGGTTGCGCCGAATATCGGCACAAAGCCGACCATCGTCCGGGCGCGGATGGGCACCGCTTCGCCGCCGGGTGAAGTCAAATGGTCGTAGAAGAATCCGTCCTGCTCGTTCCACAGCGATTTTTTAGGATCGGTGAGACTGTTCATCGAATTGGCGATGTATACAAAGTGCTCCCAAAACTTGCTGGCGAGGTCTTCGTACACCGGGTTCCTCTCCGCCAGCAGCAGGGCAATCGACAGCATGCTGCGCGCGAAGGCCGCCATCCAACTCGTGCCGTCGGCCTGGCCCAGCATATAACCCGGCGGCAGTTTACCCCGGTCGAACGCGCCGATGTTATCCATGCCCAGGAAGCCGCCTTGAAAAATGTTTTTCCCCAGCGGGTCTTTGCGGTTTACCCACCAGGTAAAGTTAAGCAGCATCTTTTCAAAGACGCGTTCCAAAAATACATAGTCGGCCGCGCCGGTGTGGGCTCGCTCGATATCGAACACGGCGCGAGCCGCCATCGACAACACCGGCGGATTGACGTCGCTAAAATCCCACTCGTAAGCCGGAAGCTGGCCGTTGGGGTGCATATACCATTCGCGCAGCATGAGGATGATCTGATTCTTGGCGAATTCCGGATCGACGCTCGCCATCGCGGCGCAGTGGAAACCCAGGTCCCATGAGGCGAACCAGGGAAACTCCCACTTATCCGGCATCGAGATCACGTCTCGGCTGAAGACATGTGTCCAGTCGTGGTTCCGCTCGTTGCGACGCTGCGGCGGGGGAATCGGCTCCGCAGGGTCGCCGGCCAGCCAGTCCGTCACCACATAGTGGTAATACTGCTTCGACCAAAGCATACCGGCGAGCGCTTGCCGCGCGATCAATTTGGCGTCCGTCGAAAGCCTGTCCCCATGGACAACCTGGTAAAACTCGTCCGTCTCTTCTCGACGTTGTGCCAAGAGCACGTCGAAATCCGCGAACGGCGCTTCCAGCGGATGATCGCCTATCAGCGCCGACAAGCGCAATTCGAACGTTATGGCCTGACCGGCTGCGACCGTTCGATCGTACCGGGCCGCGGCCTTCGTACCGGTCTCGGCGGCGTTCACTGCCGCGCGATTACCATTCACTACGTACTCGTGAAAGGCATCCTTGACGTAGGGTGTCGGTGCGGCCACGCCAAACAAGCGAGGAAAGTTAGTTTCATTCTCGGTGAATAGCATTTCGTCGGCGCCGGCACAGTACAAAATGTACTCACCCAACTGCCAGTGCCTGGCCACAAGCGTGCGCGTTGGATTCTGTGGGCCGCCCCGATCGGCGCCGGCCACGATCGATGGCCGCCGGGGATCGCGGCCCCAGCTCCATGTGTTGCGAAAACATAGCGTCGGAAACACGCAGATCGGCGCGGCTTCCGGCCCGCGGTTGGTGATCCGAATGCAAATCAGCAAGTCCTCGGGCTCGCGCTTGGCGTATTCGACCTCGACATCGAAATAGCGCTCGCCCTCGAAGACGCCGGTATCCGCCAGCTCGAACTCGGCTTCGAGTCTGCTCCGCCGCGCATTCTCTCGTCGAAGTTGATCGTAAGGAAACGCTGCCTGCGGGTACTTGTACAGATACTTCATGTACGAATGGGTCGGAGTATTCTCAAGGTAAAAGTAATACTCCTTGACGTCTTCGCCGTGGTTGCCCTCTTTACCGCTCAGACCGAACAACCGTTCCTTGAGGAATGGATCGCGGCCATTCCACATCGCGAGCGCAAAACAGAGGTATTGGTGGCGGTCGCAGATGCCGGCGATGCCGTCCTCGTTCCAGCGATAAGCCCGCGAGCGCGCATGGTCGTGCGGAAAATAATTCCATGCGTCGCCGTCGGCGCTGTAGTCCTCGCGCACGGTGCCCCACGCGCGCTCCGACAAATACGGCCCCCAGCGGTTCCAATGCCCGATCCGCTCGCGGTTCATTTGCAGGCGAACGCCTTCATGTGTGTCGTAAATGTTCATGAAGACATTCGCGTTCGGCATCGACGCGGTTTACAGTTTTCGCGGCCGCATCGACGACGCCCATTACGGCGATACGACGGGATTCTGCCAGCCGCCGGGCGGGCAGACGATGTGATCCACTTCGCATGGGCCCCAAGTGTTCGGCTCGTATTCGTACACCGGTGTCCCGGCATTCAATACGGGATCGACAATCCGCCAGGCCTCCTCTACCGAATCTTCGCGGGCGAACAGAGTGGGATCGCCGCGCATGGCGTCGCCCAACAATCGTTCATACGCATCCATTTCATCGGGCGCCGGGTGCCGGCTCGCGACCGTTTCCACGCACTGACCGGCCTTTCCCTCGCCGGGAGTAATCGCCATCATGCCCAACGCGAACACGATCGCAGGGCTGATTTGGAATCGGAAATAGTTGGATTTCAAATCGTATCCCTTAAACATCGTGGGCGGCTTCCGCAGCCGCACCACAATTTCCGTGCTGGTCACCGGCAAACACTTTCCCGCTCGAATGTAAAACGGCACGCCTTGCCATCGCCAGGAGTCGATTTCAAGCTTAAGCGCGGCGAATGTTTCCACGTTCGAATCGGGTGCAACACCCTTTTCGCTGCGATAACCGCGGAACTGGCCACGCACGAGGTTTTTCGGATCAATCGACCGAATCCCTCGCAAAACCTGCACTTTCTCATCCCGAATCGATTCGCTGTCGGTCCGGACCGGCGGTTCCATTGTCAAATTGAGCAGCACCTGAAACAAATGGTTCTCTACCACGTCGCGGATCGCACCCGCCTCTTCGTAAAAGGCGCCGCGGCCTTGAACGCCGAAACTCTCGGCCATCGTGATCTGCATACTCTCGACATGATCCCGATCCCAAATCGGCTCCAAAAAAGAATTCGCAAAGCGGAAAAAAACCATGTTGTGAACGGGCGCTTTTCCCAGATAGTGATCGATGCGAAAGATGGCCCGCTCGTCGAACGTCGCCAGCAGGATGGCGTTGAGTTTTAGCGCCGACGCCAGGTCGCGTCCGAACGGTTTCTCAATGATTACCCGTGCGCCATTCGTGCAATTGGCCTTCGTCAATTGCTCCACGACCGGCCCGAACATCACGGGCGGAATGGCCAGGTAGTGGGCCGGGCGCGCCGCATCGCCAAGCTCCTTACGAAGGGCTCGAAATGTTGAGGCGTCGTTGTAGTCGCCGTCCACATAACGCAGCAATCCGCACAACTTTTCCAACGCGGGCGGATCGATGCCGCCATGATTTTCGACGCTGTCGCGCGCCGCGCCTTCAGTTGGTCCAGGTTCCAGCCTGCTTTCGCTACGCCTATGACCGGCACATCGAGGTGGCCATGCTTCACCAGCGCTTGCAACGAAGGAAAAATCTTTTTGTAGGCCAGGTCGCCCGTCGCGCCGAAAAATACCAGCGCATCGGATTGGGACAGGGTCATCGAGAGTTCCTCATGACTTGGCCGGCTTTTCCAAATGCCCGCCGAATTGAAACCGCATGGCCGACAGCAGTTTGTCCTGGAAATCGGCCTCGCCCCGCGAACTGAAGCGCTCGTATAGCGCCGTGGTGAGCACCGGGACCGGCACCGCCTCGTCGATCGCGGCCTTGATCGTCCATCTTCCTTCGCCCGAGTCGGAAACGCGACCCGTAAACTTCGACAGTTCGGCGTCTTCGACCAGCGAAGTTGCCGTCAGGTCCAGCAGCCACGAGGCGATCACGCTGCCCCGTCGCCACACCTCGGTAATGTCGCGCAGGTTAAGATCGTACTGGTAATGCCGGGGTTCGCGAAGCGGTGTCGTCTCCGCGTCGACATCGTGCATGCGCTTGCCGATGTTCGCATCGCGCAAGATGCCCAGCCCCTCGGCGTAAGCCGCCATGATGCCGTATTCAATGCCATTGTGCACCATCTTGACAAAGTGCCCCGCGCCACTGGGCCCACAATACAAGTAGCCGTGTTCTGCCGTGCCGCCGATTTTATCGCGTCCAGGCGTTCGCGGAATATTGCCGGCGCCCGGCGCCAAAGTCGCAAATATCGGATCGAGATGCTGTACGACTTTCGATTCGCCACCAATCATCATGCAATAACCGCGCTCCAGGCCCCACACGCCGCCGCTGGTCCCGACGTCCACGTAATGAATACCCTTCGCGGTAAGTTCTTTTGCTCTGCGAATGTCGTCCACGTAGTACGAATTCCCGCCGTCGATCAAGATGTCGTCCTTCTCCACGAGGGGCAGCAAATCGGCAATCGTTTGATCTACCACGGCGGCCGGGACCATCAACCAAATGGCCCGCGGCTTCGCCAATTTTTTGACGAAGTCTGGGAGCGTCGCGGCGCCCACCGCACGCTCCTTTGCGAGCTCTTCGACCGCTTTGGGAAACACATCGAACACCACGCACTCGTGACCGCTTTTGAGCAGTCGTCGAACCATGTTCGATCCCATTCGGCCAAGTCCAATCATCCCGAGTTGCATGGTTGGCTCCTTAATCAAACTGCGGCTTTAGCGTTTGTTGGGTTTCTTCCTGCTCGGCTTGCCAGCGGACCGAATCTTGCGAGCCGTCGTTTTTCCCCACAGGCGGAATCCGCCGACAAAGGCATTCGCATTATCGCCCGCGCGGCAACCGGCAGGCAGCGGCTTAAGGTGCTTCACATTTCCGCCGCCGAGCAAAACATCTTCCGGCTCGAGTGCTGCAACCAGAAGTTTTACCACGTCGGCCACATGTCGTCGCCATTTGTGCAGGCCGTACTTTTTGAGTCCGCGTAGACCCACGTAGTCCTCATAAGTCGCTTTTTTATAGGGAAGGTGACCTAGCTCCATTGGCTGCACCGCGCCGTCGACAACCAGAGCGGAACCAAGCCCCGTGCCCAAGCCGAGAAACAGCATTTTTCCACCCTTGTAACCACCCAGAGCTTGCATCGCCGCATCGTTGACCAGCTTGACGGGACAAGCGAACGCGGCTTCAAAGTCGAATCCAACCCAGCCTGGGGCCAGGTTGTGCGGCTCCGCGACGGGCTGACCATGCAGAACCGGGCCCGGGTAGCCGATCGATACGCGGGTGAATCGCCAATCACCTGTAAGTTTTTTGACCTTTGCCACCATTTGTCGGGCCGTTAGCCCCGGGCCCGAAGCGAATTTTCTCGGTTGCGTTTGTCCGGTGGCAAGTACTTTTACGTGCGTCCCGCCGACATCAACAACTAGCACGTTCATTCTGACTTCCTTGTTCCGCGACGCACCACGAAACGCTTGGACCACAGGTTTTTCGATTCATCGCATTTGTGGGAGGTCTCTTCGACGCCGAAGCCGAAGCAAATCTGCGATGTTGCTTCCGCGTCAAACATGTCGCGCAGCTCGCTCACTGATCCACGTGCCGCGTATCGTTCCACAAACGAATTACCGGCTGGGACAAATCATGTTCGTAGCCGAGAACGCTCAAGCTTGCCGTGGTCAACAGAAAGTATCGACCCGCCTCGGCGGCCAGGTCGAGCCATCGGGCGGCGAGCACGCGTAGAAAGTGGCCGCTCGAAAACAGCAGCACATTCTCGTGAATCGCCCGCACCCGGTCTACCACCAGGTTTGCCCGCTCGCCAACTTGTTCGGGCGATTCTCCGCCGGGACAACCGTCGCGAAATAGTTGCCAATCAGGTCGCTCGACGTGAATATCGCTTGTCCGCTGACCTTCATACTCGCCGTAATTCCACTCAACTAATTCGGGCCAGATTTCGGCAACCGCCCCAAAACCAGCCAGCCCGCATGTCTGCGCCGCCCGCTGTAGCGGGCTCGTAAACACGCGGGCAAATGTCAATCCCTGCAACCGTTTTCCAAGTTGAACGGCGTTGTGCTTACCGCGCTCGGTCAACGGCAAATCGGTCAATCCCGTATGCTGACCGGATAGACTCCACGCTGTCTCCCCATGCCTCGCCAGGTAAATGACAGGAAGCACTTGCGTCATGCGTCGATCCCCCAACCGCGATCCATTCGAGCGCTTGGCGCCGCTATAGCGGATAGCCCTTCCATAGCCATTCCAGCGCTTCCGGCAGTGTTTGTTGCTTCACGCCGCCATCGCAGTGCCCGGCGTTGCGGGCAAAGACGAATTGATAATGATACCCCTTGGCGGCCAGCGCTTTGGCCAAGCGTTCATTCGCGACGACCCAATCGTGCATGTTGTCGCGCATGGCATTCGGATTCAACAGGTCCCGGTCGCCAACTTCCATCCAGATTCGCAAGGGCTTTGCCGGGCTATTCGGGATCAGATGTTCATGAAACTCCCACGCGCCGTGGGGCGTCTCTGCATGATACGGCCATTGCTGGTTCACATACGTGCCCGAGTAGGTAAGAACGCGGTGATAAAGATCCGGATGGTACCAGGCCATTGCCAGCGCGCACGCGCCGCCGGAACTGCAACCCATCGTCGCTCGCTCCTCGGGATCCTTGGTCAACTTCACATTGCATTTCGCTTCTACTAAAGGCAACACCTCGTTCTCGACGAACTCGGCATATCGACCGGACATCGTGTCATATTCCAATCCGCGTTCGCTGCCTTGGGCGTCGCCGCTGCCGTTGCCGATCGAGATGGCGATCATCACCGGCACCCGGTGCTGGGCGATGAGGTTGTCCAAAGCCGTGAACAGCGCCCGGTCGGGCCCGTCCGCCCCAACAATAAATGGCGCGACGACGCCGGGGACGTACTGTTTGGGCACATCAACCGCTACCCGGCGAGCGTACGGCGCCGGATGACTGGTCGTCACCACCAGCTTGCCCGGGTCGGAGAGGTCCGGAGTACCAAACGTATTCGCGTCCCGGGCCACACCCGGATAAATCTTGCTGTCCTCGGATTTTATGGTGAAGTTAAACACAGTACCCTGTGGCACTCCCTCGTGCACGGTCATGTCCGATGCGCGGTGATGTGTCGGGCCAATGACAAAATTCCCATCGGCGTCCGCCGGCGGATTCGTTCCATCGGGTAACTCCTTGGCCGCGACATATCCCGGCGTGTTCGGATCGCGGGTGGGCGGTGTCGGCCGGCCAGTTGCCGCCATAGCCGGGTCTACGCCGGCCATCAGGCAGATCATGAACGCGATGCTCAAACGTTCTTTGTTCATAGAATCTAGTGGGTTGAGTTTCCTGCTGGGATATCAATATAACATCTCAACTCTCAATCCAGTGCCGGATTGCGCCTCGACACAACGGTGCCAGCGATTCGCGACAGCGAAGAAAGGGCCAAACACTCCGAAGCAAAAGGATGCGGCGACTCAGCGAGTCGAGATATCGCCACCGGCGGCGACCATTCGTGCCTGGACAGACATTGGCACTCGGCCACAGCGGCTAGTCATATCTGCCCATCGCGCGGCAGCGTTGACATACCCTGCACGGTGAAGGTATCGTGGCTAGAGGCGCTTCCCGACGATGCTTTCACGCCGTCCGCCGTGGAATGAGACCTTATGCCTGCGTCCATTGTAGACGTTGCCAAGCTTGCGAATGTCTCGATTAGCACGGTTTCGAGAGTCATTAACCGCCGTGCGTTAGTCAACGAGGAAACCTGCAAACGGGTCGAAGCGGCGATTCGTGAACTTCGTTATCGCCCCAATGCGTTTGCCCGGGGACTCATGCTGCGTAAAAGCGGCATCGTCGGTTTGGTTTTGCCCGATCTGCACGGCGAGTTCTATTCCGAGATTATTCGGGGTGCCAATATCAAGGCACGCCAGATGGGCCATAACCTGCTGTTGTCGTCCGCTCTGCCCGGCGATGACTCAGAAGGCTGGCTTTCAATTATCGGCCAACACGCTCTGGTCGATGGTCTCGCTCTGATGGTGTCCGACACGATGGTATCCGGCATCGGACCAACACTGGCACAACTGCGCATCCCCCTGGTCGTATTGGACGATGAAATCGAAGGAGTTGATCACGATGCGGTGATCATTGATCAGCGCCAAGGCGCCCTGGCAATGATGCACCATCTGTTGGAAGACTGTGGCGCCGAACGCGTGTACTTCGTTGGCGGCGTCGAGACAAACATCGATACACAGGCGCGCTACAAGGCCTACCGCGATTCGCTCCGGAAGGCGGGCATTCAATTTCATAAGGCGGATTGCTATCACCTGGACTACACTTACGAATCGGCTTATCGGCTGGCGCTTGATAAGGTCGGCGAGTGGGCCGGGCCGCATCGCGTCGTGTTCGCCGCCAATGACGAAATGGCCGCTGGCATTATCGCCGGCGCCATCGCCAATCGTATTCGAGTTCCCCAAGACCTGGGGGTCGTGGGCTTCGATGATACGCGCGTGGCGCAGATGACAAATCCGCTGTTGACGACGGTGCGTGTGCCGATGTCGCGCATGGGTGCGACCGCTATTGAATTGCTCTGCGAGCGGATTGCCGAGCCAACGCGTCCGTCTGCGAAAGTCGCGCTGCAAGCTGAATTGGTCGTTCGCGATTCGTGCGGATCTTCCCCCAAAATGAACTAGCGCCGTTCGACATTGTGAAAGCCGCTTTTCGCTATTTGGAATTTGGAATTCTCTGTTCTTTGGTAGCCGTCGCCGCCGGTTGCGGAACGGGTCACCAAGCGCGAACGCGCCTCGACTTTTGGGCAATCGGCTCCGAAGTTGAACGTTCAGGCGAGCTATTCAATGAGTTTCGTCGGGAAAATCCGGACGTCGAATTGCGCATTCAGCAAATTCCGTGGTCGGCGGCCCACGAGAAGCTGCTCACGGCGTTCGCCGGCGATGCGACGCCCGATGTCTGCCAGTTGGGAAATACGTGGATTCCAGAATTCGGAACACTTGGGGCGCTTGAGCCTCTGGATACCTACATCGAGCGATCCCGCACCATCGACCAGAGCGATTACTTTCCAGGCCTTTGGAAGACGAATGAGTTGGGCTCGCACGTATACGGAATCGCCTGGTACGCGGATACGCGAGTGCTGTTTTACCGCAAGGACATGCTTGCCAAGGCGGGTTGGCTCGCTCCGCCGCGCACTTGGAGCGAATGGCTGGCCGCGGCACGCGATGTGAAACACAAGGTTAATCCAAATGGCTATGCCGTGCTGATGCCGACCAACGAATGGGAACATATCACAATTCTGGGCTTGCAGACGGGCAGCGAGATTTTGCGTGACGACTGCCGCTATGCGAACTTCAACACTCCCGAGTTTCGGCAGGCGTTCGAGTTTTACGCCAAGTTCTTTGATGAGGGACTGGCTCCGCCGGCAACGAAGGAGCAGATGGCGAACTATTGCCAGGAATTCGGCCGGGGCTATTTTGCGATGTACATCACCGGTCCGTGGAACATCGGCGAGTTTCGCCGCCGGCTGCCGGCGTCCGTACAGGAGAAGTGGGCAACGGCGACATTTCCGCGGCCCGACAGTGCGAAGTTCAGTATCTCGCAGGCCGGCGGTTGTGGTCTGGTGATTTTCAAGCGCTCGCGTCATAAAGAGGCGGCGTGGCGATTGATCGAGTACCTTTCGCGGCCTGAGAACCTGGTGCGGTTTTACCAGCTCACCGGCAATCTACCGCCACGCGAGTCGGCGTGGACATTAGGCCGAATTGCGGAGGACCCGCCGGTGGCTGCTTTTCACGAGCAACTTCAGCACGCAGTCCCTTTGCCGCGCGTGCCGGAATGGGAACTGATTGCAACTACCCAAATCGCTCCCGCCGTGCAAGCGGTTGTCGCCCACCAGAAAACGATCGATCAAGCAATTGACGATCTGGGCCGAAAAGTGGACGAAATACTCGATAAGCGGCGCTGGCTACTGGCTCGGCGCGATGCGCGGCAGAATTGAGGACCCGGTATGCGATTCGCCTCGATCGTGCGGCCGGGTCTGTTGTTCCTTGCTCCGGCATTGCTGACGCTCGGCGTTTTCTTCGTCCTGCCGATATTAGCCTCGCTACTGTTGAGCCTGACCGACTTCGATATCTATGCCCTTGCCGACAGCAGCAATGCGCGGTGGGTCGGCTGGTCGAATTACAGTCATTTGTTAAGCGAGCCGCTGTTTTGGAAGGCGCTCGTAAACACGCTGTATTTCGTGTGTGTGGGCGGCCCGCTGACCGTGGTCGTATCGCTTTCTGCCGCTCTGCTGGTCAGTTCGAAGCTCACGCGCTTTAAGGGAGTCTGGCGGACAATTTTTTTTGCTCCGGTGGTAACCACGTTGGTGGCGGTGGCAATCGTCTGGCGTTATCTGTATCACACACGCTATGGCACGCTGAATTACGCCCTCGGCTGGCTGGGGCTTGAGCCGATCGATTGGCTCGGCAACGGTCGCTGGGCGATGTTCGCCATCATCGTGCTCGCCGTGTGGAAAAACTTCGGCTACAACATGGTGATTTTTGTGGTCGGGTTGCAGAGTATTCCCGAGGAATTGTTCGATGCGGCGCGAATCGACGGCGCCGGAGCCTGGCACACATTCTGGAACGTCAAGCTGCCGCTCTTGGCGCCAACTTTTCTCTTTGTCGGCGTTACAACCATGATCGGTTACTTCCAACTCTTCGCCGAGCCCTACGTCATGACGCAAGGTGGACCGCTCGAAAGTACCTATAGCCTAGTGATGTTCATGTATGAACAGGGCTTTCGTTTTTGGAGAATCGGCTTTGCTTCGGCCATCGCATTCGTGCTCTTTCTCATTATCCTGGCAGTGACCGTGATACAGGTACGGCTACAGCGGAGCACAAGCCTATGAAATCGCAGTGTCAGACATGGCTTCTACATGCCGTGCTCTTCGTGGCGGCGGGGATCACCGCATTCCCGCTCGTATGGATGGTATTTGCGTCGCTGATGCCTACGGGCGAAGCGCAATCGTTGCCCCCGCCGTTCTTTCCACGGCAGATCACGTTCGTTCATTATGCCGAGCTGTTTCAACGCCTGAATTTGGCTCGCTATTTCGCCAATAGTTTGCTGATCGCGATTGCAGTCACAGTTTTTTCTCTAGTGATCAACTCGATGGCGGGTTACGCCTTGGCGAAGCTGCGATTTGCCGGTCGCGATCGTATCTTTCGACTCTTGATCGTGGGCCTGGTAGTGCCGGCACAAGTAGCGATGATCCCGCTGTTTTTGCTGATGAAGAAATTGGGATTGATTAACACCTATTGGGCGGTGATTCTACCCGCGTCGGCCAGCATCTTCGGCATATTTCTGATCCGCCAATATGCCCTGTCGATTCCGGACGCACTTCTCGATGCGGCGCGCGTCGACGGTGCGGGCGAGTGGCGAATCTATCGAACGGTCGTATTCCCTCTGCTGCGGCCCATCCTGATAACTCTCGGCGTATTTACCTTCATGGCGACGTGGAACGACTTTATGTGGCCGCTAGTAGCGCTCATCGATGGTGATCTACGAACCCTGCCCGTCGCCCTAGCCATTCTCTCCGGCGAACACGTGCAAGACACGGAACTGATGATGGCGGGTTCCGTCGTTACTTTGCTGCCTGTCCTCATCTTATTTGTGTTGGTACAGCGGTATTACGTCACAGGAATCGTGGCTGGAAGTCTAAAGGAGTAGGTTCTTTAGGACAGGGACTCGCTATTCTGGCCCACAAGGATTAAAGTGGCACTGGGGGCTGAAAGCGCTTTCGGCGCTCATTTTCTTACTAGTTCGAGCGATCTCTCTCAGTTCCATGAAATCTCTTGCGGCCAATAATCCACGAATGACTTGGATGCCCCGCGATCGCAATACGACGCGGCGGTCGCCGTCTCAACCGGTCCAGCTTTCCAACGGCCAGTACAGCCTTCGCCTTAGCGAAGCAGGAAGTGGCTATTCGGAAACAAACGGCATTGCAATTACGCGATACGCATTAGACGAAACGCTCGATGCGGACGGTTTTTATGTGTACCTCCGCGACCTGGATGATGGCTTTGTCTGGTCGGCCGGATATCAACCCACTCGCGTCGTACCGTCGCAATATGCTTTTCGCTGCGATTCGAGTCGAGCAGAAATAACCCGCATGGATCGCGACGTTGAGTGCCGCCTGACCGTGTTTGTCGCTCCCGATCACGACTTCGAGGTCCGCAAGTGCCGTCTGACGAATGTTGGAAATCGCCGCCGCCGCCTCGAGCTGACCAGCTACCTGGAGTGGGTACTCGGTTCCCAAGAAGCCGATCGCAATCATCCGGCTTTTTCAAAACTCTTTGTAGAGACCAAGTTTTGCGAAGACCTTCATGCGATCCTGGCACATCGCAGACCACGGCATGGCGATGAACCCGAGTATTGGGGCTTTCATTCCGTGCTGGACGGTACAACGCCTCTATCTGGCGATGCGCTTCAATTTGAGACGAACCGTATGCGTTTCATCGGCCGCGGCCGAACGCTCCGCTTCCCAATTGCATTCGATCCGGGGGCGATTCTCAGCGGAGATTACGGGCCAGTTCTCGATCCAATCGCCAGCTTGAGAGTGGCGATTGCTCTGGAGCCTGGCGAGTCGCAAGAAGTTGCATTTACATTGGGGGCGACCTTAAGCCCCGGCGATATTAAGGGGACCCTAATTGCGGCAGGCGACCTGGCAGATATAGCCGCTCCGCGGCACGAACCGCTGACCATAGATTCCCCAAATGTCATGCCTATACGCGCCAACTTGCCTGAGTTTCTCGAATCGAAAACTGTTGAGATGTTCACACCCGGCGGCGCAATTGGGATACGGGCTGAGCAACAAACATCTGAGGAAGAAACGTCGCTACGATTTGATAACAACTACGGTGGATTTTCCGCCGACGGTCGCGAATACGTTATTCGACTCCGGCCGGACGGACGTGGGGGCCATTCCCGCCCGCCTATGCCGTGGGCAAATGTCATCGCGAATGAACACGCGGGTTTTCTCGTCACCGAGAGTGGCGCCGGCTATACCTGGTGCGGCAACAGCAGGACCAATCGGCTAACGGCGTGGCACAACGACCCGATCTGCGATCCTCATGGAGAAGCGCTTTGGATCCGCGATGAAGACCTCGGTCAATTCTGGTCGCCAACGCCAGGCCCGACGCCCGCCACTGGCGAATACGAGGTTCGTCATGGATTTGGCTACACGGCATTTCAGCATACGAGCCACGAACTATCGCAAGAAGTCACCATGTTTATGGCTCGCGACGAACCCGTAAAGTTCACCCGTATTCGCATCGAGAATCGCAGCGGACGCAAGCGCCGCCTTTCTCTGTACTCGTACCTGCAGTGGGCGCTTGGCGGCTTGCCGACGGAAACGATTGGCGATGTTGCGACGTCATACAGCGACGACTTACGAGTGCTCTGGGCGACGAATCCGCATCGCGAGTTGTATGGCGAGTGCCTTGCCTTTTCATCGGTAGCGATCGATCGCGCCGCCGATTGCGAAACGCTGTACTCCTGCGACCGCGCTTCCTTCTTGGGCTGCTATGGCGGCATCGACGCCCCCGCCGCAATCGTCTCCTCGGAAATCCTGGATTGTCGCGCCGCCAACGACCACGATCCTTGCGCGGCCTGGCAGATGCGATTCGAGCTCGCGCCGGGCGATGCCTTCGAATGCACGCTATTGCTGGGCGAGACGTTCGAGCGCGAAGTGGCGACGAATCTGATCCGCAATTATTCCGACCCTCTGCGAGTTCATCAAGCGCTGCTTGAGGTGAAGCAATTCTGGCTGCATCTGCTGTCCGCCGTCACCATTGAAACGCCCAATTCAGAAATAGATTTCTTGGTCAACGGTTGGCTGATCTATCAAAACCTGAGCTGTCGCATGTGGGGACGCTCCGCGTATTATCAACCGGGTGGGGCATTCGGCTTTCGAGATCAGCTTCAAGATTCGGCCGCACTCCTTTTCCATCGGCCCGATATTACCAGGAACCAAATCCTTCTCCACGCGAGCCAGCAATTCGCCGAGGGCGATGTTTTGCATTGGTGGCACCCAGACACCAACTATGGATTACGCACGCGTTTTTCCGACGACCTCGTGTGGCTGCCGTGTGTGGCGGCAGAATATGTCGCCCGTACCGGCGACACCGCGATCCTCGATGAGCAGATCCCCTTCGTCGCGGCGCCACCCCTGGCTGCTGCTCAGCAAGAAGCTTATCTGCGGCCCGATCCCGCCGGCATTTCGGCAAATCTGTACGAACATTGTTGCCTCGCTCTGGATCGAGCGCTCACTAGCGGACCACATGGATTGCCGCTAATCGGCTGCGGCGATTGGAACGACGGTTTCAGCCGCGTCGGCCGGCAAGGCAAAGGTGAGAGCGTTTGGCTTGCGCTGTTCATCGACTATGTTTTGCAGCGAATGCTGCCAATCTGCTCAAAACGTGGCGACCAACTGCGCGTGGCGCACTACGCCGATTACCGCAACCGGCTTGCCGAGGCGGTGAATTCCGCTGGCTGGGATGGAGCGTGGTTTCGCAGGGCATTCTACGATAGCGGCGAACCGATCGGTTCGGCCGACAGCGACGAATGCCAGATCGATGCGCTCGTTCAGGCTTGGGCCGTGATATCGGGCGTTGCGCCGGCAGATCGCGCTCGACTCGGCGATGCGCGCCGTCGAACAGCACCTGGTGTCTGAACAAGCTGGAATGATTCGCCTGCTGAAACCTCCTTTCGACCATACTCGCCATGACCCCGGATATATTAAGGGCTACCTGCCGGGTATTCGTGAAAATGGCGGGCAGTACACCCACGGAGTGTTGTGGGTCGTGCGCGCACTTGCCGAAATGGGTCGCGGCACGCGCGCGGTTGAGCTCTTGCAAATGATTAGCCCAATTTGGCATACGAATACGAAAGATCGCGCAGACGTTTATCAAACCGAGCCCTACGTCGTTGCGGCGGATGTCTATGGCGAGCCCCCGCATGTTGGCCGTGGCGGTTGGACTTGGTACACCGGATCGGCCGGCTGGATGTTTCGGGTGGCGGTCGAATCTGTTTTTGGCATATCGACCGAAGACGGGATCACGCTGCTGGTCAACCCGTCGATCTCGTCGAGCTGGCCCAAGTGCCGACTAACTTATCGGTTGCCCGACGGAATCACGCATTACGAGATTCGCATAGAGAATCCCGCGGGCAAAGAACATGGCGTTGCAGAGGCAACGCTTGATGATCGCCCGGCGCCCGTTGCCAACGGCATCGCGCGCATACCGCTCGTCACCGACGGCGTGTTTCATCGGGTGGTCATTCGTCTGTAAGTTGCCTGCTTCGAGGGAAGATATTGCCTGACAGCTCGTTTCCGACTGATTTCCTGTGGGGTGCCGCCACCAGCGCTTACCAAATCGAAGGCTCGCCGTTGGCCGATGGGGCCGGTGCGAGTACGTGGCATCGCTTTGCGCACGCGCCCGGTAAGACTTTTGCAGGCCACCACGGCGACATTGCCTGCGACCATTATCGCCGGTTCGCCGACGATGTGCGATTGATGCGCGACCTCGGCCTTGGCGCCTATCGCTTTAGCATCAGTTGGTCGCGCGTATTACCGGCAGGAACGGGCCCAGTGAATCGCGCCGGTCTCGATTTCTACAGTCGCTTGGTCGATGCGCTGCTGGAGCACGGGATCCAGCCCATGGCCACACTCTACCACTGGGACTTGCCCCAAGCTCTGGAGCATCGCGGCGGTTGGGCGCATGCCGATTCGGCCAATTGGTTTGCCGAATATGCGGAGCTTATGTATCGCGCTTTGGACGATCGCGTCGCTCGGTGGGCGACGATCAATGAGCCGTGGGTCATTGTGAATGAGGGCTACGTCGAAGGCCGGCACGCGCCGGGACGGCGCGATTGGATCGAGGCCGCCGCCGTGGCCAAGAATCTGTTGAAGGCCCACGCGGCCGCCGTGGCCGCGTATCGGGCGGTTGGAAAGCATGCGATTGGTCTGGTCGTCAACCTCATCCCCATCCATCCTGCATCCGATACAGAAGCCGATCGACAGGCTGCGAACCGAGCCGACGCCTACCTCAACCGGCAATTTCTCGATCCGGTGCTGCTCGGCACGATCCCGACCGACCTGGCCGAAATGTTTGGCCCGGCCTGGCCGGTGTGGACCGCCGAAGAGCTTCAACAAATTCACGCACCCATCGACTTCGTGGGGGTCAACTATTACCTGCGGTGGATCGTGTGCGACGATGCCGCGGCGGGCCCCGCCCGTGCCCGCATTATTACGCAGCCCAACTGTCCTCGAACCGCAACGGATTGGGAAATCTACCCCAACGGTCTGCTAGAAATTCTCCAATGGGTCAGGTCCCGATACGGCAATCTGCCGCTTTACATCACGGAAAACGGCGCCGCATTCGACGACGTTTTGCTGCCAAATGGCAGCATCGATGATCGTCCGCGGGTAGAATACGTACATGGCCATTTGAAAGCGGCGCGGCAAGCAATCGACGCGGGAATCAACCTGCGGGGCTACTTCGTCTGGTCGCTACTCGACAACTTCGAATGGCAAGCAGGTTACTCGAAGCGTTTCGGCATCGTCTACGTAGACTTCGACACCCAGCGGCGCATTCCGAAAGCCTCCGCTCGGTGGTATAGCCATGTAGTTCAAACGAACGGCGCCGCATTGTAGGATTAGATTAACGAGATGCCCGTATCGACGAAGTTTAGGAGAGGGGGAGACGTGGAGACCAGGAGACAAATACCGCGCTCTCCTTGGCTCCTTGCCTCCTTGTCTACGAATCCTTTTTGCGTTGGAGCAGCGATCCTACTGATGCTGACAACTGCCGGCCTTGCTCTCGCCGGCGACCTGGGCATTGTGCCGCTCTTCGACGGCGAACGAAACGACTCGCTGGATCTTTGGGGCGGGCCGTTCGGCGTTGGATCTGGTGCAAGTTTCACAAAACAGTCGGCGGTCGTGCATTCGGGAAGTAACGCGTACGATTTTAACGTCGGGAACATCACGAACGGCGATTTCCGGTTTTTTCAGGCGTTTTCGAGCGATGTGAATGGCACGCAGATTGGTGGCCAATTTCCGTATCGGCAGGACCGCGATCTGACACAATATCAAACGCTCGAAGGCTATGTTCGCAACGATACCGGTAGCCGTTTCAAGCTGACGGTCGAACTGAAGGATTACCGCGACTCGCTTAGCAACCGGGCTCAGTACGACGTCAATGTTCCCGCGGGTGGGACATGGATGCCGATCAACGTGCCACTGAATCTGAGTTCCGGTTGGAATGTAACGGGCTCTCCCGATCTGACGCGCACATTTGCAGTCAGCTATTTGGTCAATGCTACTTCCGGTCCGGTCTCCGGAAACGTTTACTTCGACGACATGGCTTTGGTAGAAAACGGCCCGAGCATCGATGCCGCCACGGCGCCAATCCAGGATGTCGTCGAGCGAATCGCCAAGCGGCAATTCATGGGACTGTGGGCCGCGCAATAAAACATCGGGGCTCATTCCCAATTCTTCGAACGACGTATCACTCGGTGCGCTCAACACAACGACGGGGGTAGTCTGGAATTTGCCATCAGCCATTCGGCACGGTTGGGTAACGCAAGCCGACGCCGACACCTACATGACCCACTTGGTTGCGACCCTGAATAACAATCGCAATCAGACCACATATCTGCCCACGCGGTTTCTTGATTTTGTAACCGGTGCGCCGGTGACCGATCACGAAGAATCGAGCATCGATGCCTCATTCCTGGACTTGGCGCTGCATAACTACAAATCGCAGCCCGCCACCCCGACCGTACTGAAAAACTCAATCGATGCCCTGGAAAGCCGCTTTAATTTCGCGGCATTTACGGGCGCTGGAGCTTTCAAGCAAGCATACTTTCCGTTGGATCGGAAATTTTGGCACTTTCTGCGGCGGCGGTGCCTGCACCTATAGTGGCTACACGAACGAAAACAAGGTCATCGCGCTTGCTGCCGCACTGTCGACCACCCACAATGTTCCTCTTTCGGGTATGTGGAATCAGGATACGGGCCGAGTTGCCACGTCGCTCGCTACACCGGAAACGTACCTGAATTACACAGGCACCGACTTTCGCGCGGCTTTCGAGCAAGCCCTGCTGAACTTGTTTGTCGATACGTCCCAGCGCGGGGCCGACAACTATCCGAATCGGTCGTTAGCCCGCAATCCCTGGGAAAACTTCGTTCGTTCTGAAACCGACATTGCAGCGAAGCTAACGCAGCTTGGCCGAAGCAACTTCATGCAACCCGATGCCGGGGCGGGTGCCGGCACTTATAAGGCCTGGAGCCTCTACCTATCGCAAGACCCCAACAATCCAAATCCACAGCCCAATCTGTTTCAACCATGGAGCGTCGCCGAGGCGCTATTGGCGGGCGCTCCTGGCGCCGACGACGCGCTCCGCTATCTGTTGGACAACGGTCTTGGCGGCGGATTGGATGGTCCTCAGGGCCTCGCCGACTCAGCCCAATGGGTCACAGGCGCCGCCAACCCGACAAGCGTCCCATCGTTTGCCGACAACTGGAATATCACGCTGTCGACGATGGCGCTCTTGGCCTATCTCGACGGCGCCGACCGCCAGAGCGCATTCTTCGCGAACCTGCCGGAGGTGAAATCGGCATTGGATACCGTCTACGTCGCTGGCGACTACACGGGCAATGGCCTCGTGAATGCGGCCGACTACAACTACTGGCGTTCAACATTCGGTTTGGTCAATTCGCTCGCCGCCGATGCCAACAACAATGGGATCGTTGATGCGGCAGACTACGTGACCTGGCGGAAGCGTGCCGGCGCCGGGCTAGGTGCAGGCGTTGGCGTGCCAGAGCCGGGCGGCTTCCTTTTGATGTCGAGCGTGATTGGCATTTTGATGCTCGGCAGAAAGCGGAGAGGGCCAAAATGGTGATATCCGCCGGCAATTTCGTAGAATACAAAATCCTTGGAAAACCAGTACTGAAAGCGCTTGCAACGATCGTATGCCAGCGGTAGAATACGGGCAGAAGCGGTCCTTTTCCGACAGTCTCTTAATTTAATTCAGCAGCGGAGCTCTCGTCATGGCGGCGAAACGAGCGCAGGAGCAGCGTGGCTTTACCTTGGTCGAGCTATTGGTCGTGATTGCGATCATCGGCATCCTGGTTGCGCTCTTACTGCCGGCAATTCAAGCTGCTCGCGAAGCCGCGCGCCGCACGCAATGCAAGAACAACCTCAAGAATATCGCGCTGTCGATTCATAACTTTTACAACACGTTCAATACCTTCCCCACGGGTGGCACGCAGCCGAACCCGGCTCTCGAGTATTATCTTCATGATACCCAGTCGCAACCGAACATATTTCTTCGCGTGGGTCCTGCGAACGGACCGCTCGAACAAGGTCTGTGTTGGATGTATCAGATTTTGCCCTTCCTAGAAGAGGGCGCTGTCAAGAACATTATCAGGACGAATCAACTCACCAAGATCGCAATTCCGCTGTACAACTGCCCGTCCCGGCGCGGCGTAACTTTTCATCCTAGCTCCGGAATCTCGCTCGTCGATTATGCGGCGACGGTGGGCGGCCCTTCGCGTTCGGAAGTCGGCGATACCGAGTTCAATAAGTACATCAACGATCCATCTCCTTTCCCTTTTTTCAAAAGCAAACAGGCTGATATCTTTTGGGGGTGTCCCGGCTGCTCGCAAAGCCAGGGTCGTGGCCTGGGCGACCTCGACACCAAAGTGAAGGCGGGACTGATACCTAAGTTTCGCGGCGTCATTCAGCGCACGGATTGGACTGCTGAGCCGGGTGACCCCACGCCGCTGTATCGGCATATCGGCTTCACGTTGAAAATGACGGATGCCAAGATCACCGACGGAACCAGCAAAACGTTGCTGGTTGCCGAGAAGTGGGTCTATTACAGCTTGATACTAGGCGACACCAATGGACAGGCGGACGACCGCGGTTGGACCGATGGCTGGGACTTCGACGCGCAGGCGCTCGACCCTCATCCGGCCACGCTCGGATGGCACAGGACCGGCGCCGGACGGCACCCCCGAAGATCCGTCGAATTACCCGCTGGGTTCGGCGCATTCGGGTGGCATCAACGCAGCGTTTGCGGACGGGTCGGTGGGTTTCATTAACTACGACGTAGATCTTGAGACGCTCAATCAGCTTGGGAACCGATACGATGGCGAGGTAATCACGCAGCAATATTGACTCCCCCGTTGTCGCCATGGCCGCAGTCAGGCTTGTTAATTATTTCGGTTCAATAGTTGACAATTTTGTGAAACTCAATTAACGTTAAAGATTGGTGAAAGCGCTTTCAATATCGGGCTGCTCGACTCCATCGGTTTGGCACAATCGGTTTTCTAGCGACGAGATGCAGCTCCCGGAGGCAATGGTTATGAGCAAGCGGATGCGAAAATTACCGGTATTTTTGGCGGTCGCGAGCCTGGCGATGTTCGCGATCAGTTATTCACAGGCGCACGCGACCGAAGTAGTCACCAATGGCGGGCTGGAAGCTGGCGCAGGACCGCTGGGGTGGACGCTAACGCAATCGGTCACCGGAATGCCCGGTGCCCCACTCAGCGCCGTGGAGCAAGTTGGCCTGGCCGACATTCAATTTCAGCCTGCGCCAGGGCCAGGCGGCCTCGGACTGTTTCTTAAGACGTTTGCGGGTAACGAGGGACCCTATCTCGATCAAAACCAGATGATCAATGTGAGTATGTCGCAAACCGTTCCCGTCCCTGCCAATAAGAATTTCACGTTTACGGGCCATTCGTTTTTTCAAACCGCCGCTTCCAACAATCTCGACACGCTGTTCGCAGATTCGCCGTCGGGCGCTGTTGCCTCGCCCACGCAAACCACTTTTACAGTGGAGTTCCTCAACGGTAGCAATGCAGTGCTGGACACGCAGACGATCGTTCTCCCCAAGAATCGAGCCACAGATGTGAACCCGGACGACTGGCAAACGCACACGATACCGAGCCTCGACTCGCCGGCCGGAACCACCCAGGCGCGGATCACGGCCGCCGCGACCAACATGGTAGCCAGTTGTACCACGGAGTGCATGGCTGGCCATGATGTGTATCTCGACAATTTCTCGCTGGTCCAGAACGGCTTGTTTGGTGGCGAAAAGCTTTCGAACGGTAATCTGAACATGCTCGGCGCACCGGCCGATTGGACGGTCGACAAGACCGCTGAAGACAACCTGTCGTTTAACGGTGCTCCGAGTTTTGCCGCTCACACTGGTAATGTTGGCATGTGGTTGCGTTCATTTGCGGGCGGCGACGCGAAGATATTGCAAACCGTTCCCGGCACGGCCGGCGGGGATTACACTTTCTCGGGCTGGTCAAAATGGGAGTCGGGTTACAACGGCGCCGATCCCTTCTCCACCACCCAGACATTTATGACGATGGAGTTCCTCGACGCAGCGGACGCCGTCATCGGCTCGCCCGTGTCGCTCGACCTCCGCACCGTGCAGATTAATGACGGAACTTGGCGGGAATTCTCCTTACCCACCACCACTGCTCCTGATGGCACGGTCAGCGTGCGAATCTCCGCCGGCGCCACGGGTATGGCGAATTCAACTATTGATCCGCAGTCGGCATTTTTCGACGATTTCTCGTTAACGGCATTAATTGCTGGAGTCCCCGGCGACTACAACAATAATGGCATCGTCGACACGGGCGACTACGTTGTTTGGCGCAAATACAATGGGACAGCGTTTCAACTTCAGAACGAAGTATCGGGCGTGACGCCGGGCCAGGTAACGCAAGAAGATTACAACGCGTGGCGTACCCGATTCGGTAAGACCTCTGCCGGCAGCGGCAGCGTGTTGGGTAATGCAACAGCCGTTCCGGAACCGACCGCCTGCTGCTTAGCACTGCTGGCTTTGGCAGGCTGGTTAGGAATAGGGCTTCGTCGGCGCGGGCTGTAGTGCCTTACACAACGGCGGCGCGTGTCTTACCGCCGGCGAGTTTGCAGCGTGGGCGGCGACATGCGATACGGCATTGCGGCTCTGCCTTGCCTGCTGCTGCTGGCGCAAGTTGCGATAGCGCACCCGCTTAACGTGTACGATCGCCACGTCTTCTTTGAAAACGGCGCGGCAAACAAGTGCTATTTCCACAGCCAGGCTGCCGTCGTTGCCCCCAGCAAGCTGGAGATCATCGACGGAAAGCTTCCCCTCGATAATGGTCGCTTTCTCAGCGCCTCCTAACTGCCTGCGTTTGAAGTGGAAATCGGCATGCGGCGGCGACTGGAACGCCACGCTGCGGGTCAACGTACCCTTCGGCCGCCACGGCGCGTTCCAAGGCGATACCCTGTCGCTTTGGTGCTTTTCAGAAATGGGGCTCAAGACCGACGCCGCTCCGAGAATCTTCCTACAAGACGATAGTGGCGCGGGTGTGCCGACGATCCCGTTATTGGCATACCATGGTCTGTTGCCAGCCGGGAGGTGGGTCGAGATCCGGCTGCCATTCGCCAAATTCACCGGTCTATACCGCGGAACGGATGACAGCAAATTTGATCCGCGCCATTTGGCGAGCATCACCCTGATGCAAAACCTCGACGATGGCAAACAGCACACGCTGTATATCGATGACATTTCTGTTGTCGATGGGACGGTCTCCGACAACAACGTGCCGGCGGCGCCCACGGGCCTTACGGTCGAAGGTCAAGACAGTCACTTCGATCTGTCGTGGCAGGCGAGCACCGATGACGACGTGAAGAGCTATCGCGTTTATCGGTCGTGGGATGGAAACAAGTTCGAGCCGGCAGGAACACGACCTGGGTGGTCCTGCCGATACGCCGATTACGTGGGAGAACCGGGCAAGCGGGCATATTTCAAGATCAGCGCGATCGATCTGTGCAATCATGAGTCGCCATTGTCGGACGCGGCTGCAGGAGCGACAACGCCGTTCGACGACGAACAGTTGCTGGATATGGTTCAGCGGGCTTGCTTCCGATATTACTGGGACGCTGCGAATCCTGATTCCGGTATGGCCGTGGAGGTTTTGCCGGGCGACGAAAATCTTGTCGCGGTGGGGGCGTCCGGCTTCGGAATCATGGCCCAGCTTGTGGCGACACAGCGGAACTTCATAACAAGGGATCAGAGCGTCGAACGAATGCTCAAGATCGTACGTTTCTTGCGCAAGGCCGATCGGTTTCACGGCGTGTGGCCGCATTTTCTCGATGGTCAGACGGGCCAAGTGAATCCGTATTTCGGCAAGTACGACGATGGCGGCGACCTGGTGGAAACGGCGTTTCTCGTGCAAGGGCTGCTCGCCGCGCGACAATACTTCGACGGCGAGAATGCGCGCGAGCGCGAGATCCGCAACACGATTACGAGTCTATGGCGCGAGGTTGAGTGGGACTGGTACCGCAAAACGCCTGATAGCGCCGTACTTTATTGGCACTGGTCGCCCGACTATGGTTGGCACATTAATCATCCACTGATTGGGTGGAATGAAACGATGATCGTTTATTTGTTGGCCATCGCCTCGCCAACACATTCCGTGCCCGCGAGCCTGTACTACTCTGGTTGGGCCAGCCAAAGCGAGTTGGCCGTACAATACCGACGAAACTGGAGCCGCACCAGCGAAGGCGACCACTACACCAACGGCAACGAGTACTACGGCATCCGGCTTGACGTCGGCAGTGGCACCGGCGGTGACCTGTTCTTCACGCAATTCTCATTCCTGGGATTCGACCCGCGCGGCAAACGCGATCGCTACACCAATTATTTTCGCAACAATCGCAATATCGCGCTGATTAATCGCGCGTACTGCATGGAGAACCCGCGCAGGTACAACGGCTATGGCCCCAATTGCTGGGGCCTTTCGGCGGGCATCAACTCCGGCGGAGGACGGCCGCTCGCGCGCGACGACAACGGCACGATTTGTTGCTCGGCGGCGCTCGGCGAGTTTCCTTATACGCCCGACGAGTCGCTGGCGGCGCTCAAACATTTTTATCGCTCAATGGGATCCAACATTTGGGGCCCTTACGGGTTTCACGACGGCTTCAACCAATCGGAGAATTGGTTTGACGAGGTCTACATGGGATTGAACCAAGCCCAAATCGTCGTCGGAATTGAAAACCACCGCTCCGGTCTCGTCTGGAAGAACTTCATGGCGAATCCGGAAATTGCTCCGGCGCTGCAAGCGATCGGCTTTCGACCGGACGGCGGCGGGCGGCGGGCCGTGGAAAGCCACTGATTTTCGGCCAAACTGCGGAAAAACGCGGAAAACGCCGGTAATATGCGGTTGATCGCCCGTCGGCTTTAAGGCCAGCCGACGAATAAACCTTGCTCATTTTTGCCAGAAGTTTGTTGACAATACGAATTTCTTATATTATCCTGATAGCTAGTCGTGAAAGCGCTTTCAATTACGACTTTCGATTCGCGAATCGCGCAATATTGGGAGGGTGCATTTTTAAGCGCGGCTGAACAGACTGCGAGTGAACTGACAAGTTTCGAAAGTGGATGTTGAGTTTACTATGAGAAGGGGCGCGTGTGAGGACAGGCGACGTTAGCCTTGGCCTCGGTTAAGTTTGCACAAAAGCTTTACATGCGGAGAACGAACTAATGAAGAAAATCCTAACTCTGTTCGCAATTCTAAGCCTGGCGGCCTTTACGGCCGGCGAGGCGTACGCCGCCAATGGAAGGGTAACCGCGAATCTGTACCAGGATGTCCCCGGCACTGCCCTAACGCTGTACACTCTTACCGGTTGGGCTGGCGCGGAGGCGAATTACATTGGTTTGTCCGACCCGACCGTATCCTCGCTGTTCGCCCTTGATTTCTTCGATTCAAGCAGTGCGTTGATCGGCACTGCATCGCAATCGCTGGTCCCCGGGCTGGGGTCGACCGGGAATCCCTTCGGTTACGACCAGTATAGCGTGTCCGCACTCGCTCCGCTGGGAACCGCCAGCGTGAGGGCACGTGCCACGATGGCCAACGCGTACGCCAATCCCGCCGGTGGCAGTCAAGCGTTTGTTGTAGATGCCTTTGAATTGACCACGCCCGCAGGAGGGAATTTGCTTTCCAATCCTGATCTTGACGTGATCGCCCAGGGCGATCAGGCGTTGGCAACGCCGGTCGGTGGCTGGCATGTTAATGCCTCACGAGTACTAACCGGTCCCTATGATGATGCCGCCTCTTCCGAAGGCTTTGCCAACGTGCAGCAAGCCGGTGGATTTGGCTTGTTCTTCAAGGCGTTTGCAGGTGACACGATGGTTGTTCCGGAACCGACGAGCATTGCGTTGTGTCTGCTCGGCATGTTCGGGATGTTTACTCTAGCGCGGCGTCGCGGTTAGGCTCGTGGTGCCGTGGAGGTTTTTTAACCTGGGACAATTTTTTTGGGGACGTTCGTCGATCGGCGAGCGTCCCCTTTTTTGTTTTTCCGTTGAGCGAAAGCTGACAACCGAGTCCTGATGACAGGTCGAACTCCGGCGATGCAGGCGACCCGCAAATTTCCGCCGCAGCAATTCAACAGGATAGTCGCCTGCGCGCTGCTCTGCGCACTGCTGGTGGCAACGTCGCGTAGCGCGTGTTCGGAACCCGCAATTGAGGCCACGCCTGCGAGTTTGGCGGCGGCAAAATATCAATTTACGGCGGCCGATAGCGAGCTGCTCGACGCCATCGAGAAAGGTTGCTTCCAATACTGCTGGAAGGAAGTCGGCAGCCCGGCGAAGTTGGCGAAGGACAAAACAAGCGACACGATTTGCAGCACGGCGGCAGTCGGGTTCCAGCTCTCGTCATTGCCCATCGGAGTGGAACGCGGCTGGATCACTCGGCGCGAAGGTGAGCAGCGGGCTCTTACCGTACTACGCTCGCTCCTCGACCGCCGCGACAACAAGAAATTCGGCATCTATCTGCATTTCATCGATAGCGGTACGGGCGGCCTGCCCGATTTCAGCAAAACAAAATATCGGTACGAATTGACGGCGAGCACCGTGGACCACGCTTTATTGCAAGCCGGCGCGATGACGGCTGCATCCTACTTCCAGGGCGACGTTGCCCGAGCCGCCCATGAAATCGCCCGGGACGCCGATTGGCGAGCGATGTTCGATGAAAAAGCCGGCTATCTTCGGATGGGCTGGCGGGCATCTACCGACCGGGGCGTTGATGGTCCTGGCGAAACACACCCGAACTATTGGGAATGGTGCAGTGACGAGGAGCGATTGATTTACTTTCTGGCCGTCGGCTCGCCAATCGAGAAACACGCGTTGCAGCCAGCGGCCTATTATCGACTCAAACGCAGGATCAAGCACCTGGACGACATGCCGCCCTATGTTGTGTCTTGGAACGGGTCGCTCTTCACGTATTTCTTTTCGCACTGCTGGATCGATTATCGTCACCTGGCAGCCGATGACCCCGGCGCGTTTGGCGAGCCAGGTCCGCGGGTCGATTGGTTCGAAAATTCTCGCCGCGCAGTGCTCACGCAGCGCCGGCGATGCATCGAGGCCAGCCACGAATTCCCCACGCTTGGCGAAAACCGTTGGGGCCTCGCCCCGTGCGCATTCCGCGACAAATATTTGGTTCACGAAGTGCGGCCGAATATCGACGACAAAGACGATTGGGAAGGCGGCGTCGTACCTCCCTATGCGGCCGGCTCCGCCATTATGTTTGCGCCGACGGAAAGCCTTGCCGCACTTCGCGAATATAAATCGCTGCGCGGGCCAAATGGACGCCCGCTGGCCTGGCGCGACCCAGACCGCGGCGGCTACGCTTTCGTCGATTCGTTTCGCCTCGATCCGCCCTACGGTCAAGACGAAAACCTCGGGATCGATGTCGGGCCGCTATTGCTCGCTATCGAAAACGTGCGCACCGGTCTTATTTGGAAGTTGTTTATGAAGGATGAAAATGCCAAGCGAGCGACCGAACGCTTGCATCTGCTGCCGCGTGCGCAATAATCGGTGAAACCTACCGCTTCTCGGCTCACAATTAGTGGCCCGTCAAATCAAGTTCGCGGCGATCTCGTGAATTCTATCGCTCCATCTTCCCGCTGGCGGCGTAGCGCACCGGCGCTCACGCTCGTGTTTATTTCGCCGCTCGTGGCCGAGGTGCTTCCGGGCGCGACACGCTTCAGCTCGCTCTTTGTGTTCCCAATTGAAATGTGCGTCTGGGGTGGCGGTGCGCTGTTGATTCGCTACGGCATCAGGCGATGGCGGCTCGGTTGGCTCAACATGTTGTTCCTGGCGCTCGCCCTCGCCGTGGCCGAGGAATGTTTGATTCAACAAACGTCGTTGGCGCCAATGGTCCTGCAGCTCAAAGGCCAGGTCTACGGACGCGCCTACGGAATGAATTACGTCTATTTCCTGTGGGCACTGTGTTATGAAACCACCTTCGTCGTCTTTGTGCCCGTGTATCTTGTGGAGCTGATCTATCCGAATCGGCGCGAAGATTTGTGGGTCAGCAAGACCGGGCTTGTTGCAGTTGCCCTATTTTTTTTGTTGGGAAGTTACTTCGCATGGTATTCGTGGACTCGTTTCGCCAGGCCGAACGTGTTTCACGTGCCGATCTACAACCCGCCGCCGAGCGCGATCCTGATCGCCGTCGCCGCGATTTGCTGCCTCATTTTCGCGGCACTGGGGCCTTTTCGCAACAAGTTCGCCCGGCGGTCTCAGCCGTTGAAGCCTCCTCCGCCTTGGTTGATCGGCACAGCGGGAGCAATCTGGGCTGTTCTGTGGTATGGACTCATCCTGCTGGCCTTTGGCATTGCCCCATCCTTCCCTCCCGCGGCGGCGGTCGGCGCAGGCTTGCTCCTGGCAATCGTTGTTTTGCTTGTTTTGCCCCGTTGGACGGCCAATCCCAACTTTAAACCCAATCATAAGTTTGCGTTGATCTTCGGCACAATGCTGGGATCGATGATGGCCGGGTTCATTGGATTCCTTGGCGCCGCCCGGATGGATCTGTATTTCAAGATTGTTGTGGATATCCTCGCCGTCGCCTTCATGTTCGTGATACCGTATCGCCAACACGGCAAAAATTAGCAACGCGGTAGCAGCGGAGGCCGGCGAATTACGGGCGGACACGTCGTCGGGACGCTTCGGCCGGGCGCAGAGGCAGGCGTATATATACCCAACCCTATGGATTCCCACGAGACAAAAAACCCTATAGTAATAGGGTTCGGCCGAGTGGCGGAATGGCAGACGCTACGGACTTAAGAGCTAACTAGCCATTTTTGGGGATGGCTTAAATGCCGGTATTTCCCGTGTAAACCCACTTTTCTAGGGTTACTTAAAACGCCCCGTAACGTGCCCTCGCGGTATTAGTTAATACCGCCGATTAGGCCGCAGCACGTACCCACCTACCCAACGCCCACCGCCCCAACGGGTCGCCAGTAGCACCACGCCTAAACGCCTACGGCCCGCCTAACGAGCCCGTTGCAGGGTACAGGGGCGGGGGGCTGCCGTTGCATCCGTACGTACTTTGGCAGTGGGTACGTTTGAAGCTATCTTGGCGGTGCGTTTCGGACGCTATTTGTTAGGACATTGCGTAAATTACTGCTGCCGCTGCGCTAACGATGACGAAGGCAAAAAAGATGCAGCATCCGAAAAGGCGGCCAACTTTTTGACGACGCCCTGTTCTTGTAAGTGGTATGCCGATCCGACGAGAAATCTTGCCCTTCATAGATGACAGCCCGATCGCGCGCTTCCACGAGAACGAAATCCCATATTTTCGTCGCCGCGCCATGATACTTACACCAACCCCTTGCGATGCTTGACGAGACAAGCATCTCATTCGCTGCACGGCTACAGTATAGCAAAGCGAACATCCAAAAAAGAAACAGTCGCGTTAGAGTTATTTCAAACGGACCACTACCGTAGTTTGCCCCGGCTTGCACGGGGGAGCGGCTAGTGGCGGCTTGTCAGGCATCCCGTCTCGCCTTGTCTATGATGTCGCTTATCCGTTCGGCAAGCTTTGGATCATTCGCATCGATCTCGTCAAGAGCCTTGCGCAAGCTGTGGCAGCTGCTCGATATAAGTATCGTAATCTTTAAGGGACTCAGCGAACCACAACGCAACGAATGCTACAAAGACACCCATTGCGAAGTAGCCTGTAAGAGCTTCGACTGACGTTACGATTTGCTCTGTTCTTGCAACCGTGTAATCCCCGTAACCGAGCGTTGTCCAGGTCGTGACGCTAAAGTACATAGCCTCTTGGAACGATACTTGGCGGTGCGCTCCCGCCACGTTGAGTCCAGTGCGCCAATACACGATTGCAAATATCGTGATACCAAAGAAGATTGAGCCAACAAACCACGATACTAGAAAGCCAAAGTTACCTCGGCTCCATCCCAACTGCACTGGGACGCTCACCGTCAGCACGACGAACAGGCAGGCGGTGACCAATGCTGTGACCAAATGGATTGGCGACCAGATTGCCAAAATCAGACTTACCAATACCAGCAGACAATACCCGCTCAACAATAGAGTCATCTTAACGACCATTGCTGCCTACCCCTGCCATTGTGGTAGATACCAATTCTGTTAAACGGCGACCAAAGTGTACTGATAATCCGTTCAGATGTCCATTCACTGGGTAATGCCAAGGGCAACGAAAAACCCCGCCGAACCCGGAGGCGGGCGCGGGACACTACCGACTGGTGCCGTTAGCATTTTCAGCCGGCCTGCGATTGCGATTTGTAGACAACAGCCGGCGAGCGTCCTGCCCTATCCATGCGGCTGTAGAACTGACGGGCTGTATACGAGTCCGTTAGTGTTTTGCGCACACGCCTACCGCGTGAATCGTACTCGATGGTTATGGGCGATTGTAGCACTTTGCGATTCATGGGGAACATGCCCCTAATATAGCCAAAAATCACTAGAGCGATAATCGGCCATAACTCGCGGCATAAATCAGAAACGGCAGCGCCCGCTACCCGTACTTTAACCAGCAACTTAACAACACAGTAAAGTTGGGGAACGCCGCCTACGAGCGCTGCCGAGTTCGCGTTACGGATTCCACGATGAACAACCCATCGCCCATCGGGTCGCCCACTTGTATTCGTAATAGCCTTGCTCTGTAATGTCGCCCGTATCGCGTAACGCTTCCTTTTCAGTAAGGAAGGCGTCAGGCACACTGCCCAAAGTGGTTTCCGGCTCTGGCGGCTGTTCGCCACTTTGCAGATAATGAACCTCCCTATCGTATTGGCTTTTGCAGCATCCGGGTCAGACCACGGGCCAAAGTATCTCATTTGGCCTTTGATTTTTTTGGCCCACACACCGGACGCATGGGCGAGAGGATGTCCCTGGTTTAGTTGAAAAGGTGGTGTCTCCTTCTCCCGGAGTTTACATTCCGGGGGCAATTATTTCTTTCCTAGAAGGAGACACGCACCATGTCACGAAAGTATCCGAAATCGTCCCGTGTTTGCAAGTCGTCGAATGGCCGTCGTCGTCACGGTCGAGCGCGGCGGATCGAGGAGCAGGCGGTGGCTCAAGCGCGGGAAGTGCAGTTGCCGCTCAATGTGGAAGCGCTCTTGGAGATGACGCGTGAGGCGCTCTCGTCGTTTGCTGTTGAAATGGGTCTGAAAGTGGCCCAGTGTTTGTTGGCCGACGAAGTCACGCAGCGCTGCGGCCAGCGGCATGAACGGGTGGCGAATCGCAGCGAGACGCGGTTTGGCCACCAGCGGGGCTTCATCACGATCGCGGGCCAGAAGGTGTCGGTTGACAAGCCGCGGGTCCGCTACACGGACGACCGGGGGGAAGCGGAACTCGAGCGGTACCAGCTCCTGCAATCGCCAGAAGCCCTGCCGCAAGTTGCGCTGGACCACTTGGTGAACGGTGTTTCGACGCGGCGTTACGAGCGGGTGGTGCAGTTGGCCCGCGCGGGGTTTGGCGTGAAGAAGTCCAGCGTCAGCCGGGGTTTCGTGCGGGCTTCGGCCGCGGAAGTCGAGCGGTTGGCTGAGCGGCGGTTTGAGGAGGAACGCTTCGCCGCGATCTTCGTCGACGCCCAGCCGTATGCCGGCGAAATGCTGGTCGTGGCCCTGGGAATTACGACTTCCGGTGAAAAACGGCTCCTCGGCCTGCGGCAAGGAGCCACCGAAAACGCCACCGTCGTCACCTCCCTCCTGGAAGAATTGCGGGAACGAGGCGTGCGGACGGACCAGCCCACGCTGTTCGTGTTGGACGGCGCCAAGGCCTTGCACGCTGCGGTGATCCGCGTGTGGGGCAAGTTCGCCGTCGTCCAGCGGTGCCAGGTCCACAAACGGCGGAACGTCAAGGCGCACTTGTCCGAGGAGCATCATGAGGAACTTGCGCAGCGACTCTCGGCCGCCTACCACGAGACCAACGCGACCCAAGCCCTCACGCTGTTGCGGGCAACCGTGAAGTGGCTGCGACGGATCAGTCCCGCCGCCGCGGCCAGCTTGGAAGAAGGCCTCGAAGAGACGCTCACCGTAGTCCGATTGGGCGTGCCAGAACTGTTACGCAAGACGCTCGCCACCACCAACCCGATCGAGAGCGCGTTCAGTGTCGCGGAGAGCGTGACCCGCCGCGTCAAACGTTGGCGCGACGGCGACATGCGCCAGCGGTGGTGCGTGGCCGGCCTGCTGGATGCCGAAAGGAGATTCAACCGCGCGAAAGGCCACAAGTACCTGCCGCAGCTCCTCGCCGCGCTGGATCGACTCGTGGCATCACCAACACTTGACCTTAAACGCAAACAAGCGTAACAATCCATTCCAGGAGTCAGCAATCTATTTCAACTACGAGCGGGACATCTTTCATGGGCGAACAGTGGAAACTCTTTGTACTGCTTTTCGGGCTTTTGTTGAGGCTTTCCCATACCTCAGCTCTAATTCAAAAACCGGACAGGTATGGAAGCTGGTGTGGAAAATCAACATGGATGAAATAATGCTTATCGGCCGAGTGGCGGAATGGCAGACGCTACGGACTTAAAATCCGTTGGGGGGTAACCCCCGTGCGGGTTCGACTCCCGCCTCGGCCACTTGATTGGCCCGTTTCACCGGACCATGTCGCACTGCGGTGTTGGCGATTTGAGGCAGGTTACCATGTGCAAAGGTATTTCAATCTCAAAGGCTCGGCTACGCCAAGAGCTGTTGGAGCAATACGAGCTGGCACAACGTATTACCGCTCGCGGCGTGCAAGAGGAACTTCATTTCACGTATACCGACCCCATCGTGCAGTTGCCGGTAATCCACGATGGACGGCTCGATGTTTACGAGTGGGGCAACCGCGGCAACAAAGAATCGCGGTTGCCGCGAACGGGGTGGTGTCGGAACGAAAGCTTGGAGGCAGGCAAGTGGCGTTCGTTGTCGCCACAGCCGGTCGAGATACCGGCAGACTTCGGGTTGGAAAAAGGCGTTTGGTTTCCAATCATTCAGGGAATCCGCGGCGTACTCGTCAACGATGAGCACGACCAGCCACATGTCTACATGCTGACGAAACCTGCAAGTGAAGACTTCGGCACCATGACGAAGCATGACCGAATGCCGGATCTCATCAACCAGGAGATTTAGAGCCTATCGCAGAACCGTCAGCCGACAGCGGGCAGGCACATTTTGCTCCGACGACTCCGCACGACCATCGCGGCGACGGTGCTCGGCCAGTCCCTGGCGGTTCGGCGACAGGTTCTTAATCGCGGGGCGCTTGGGCGGCGATTGCAGGGCACCATTCGGAATCGGCACCCGCACGCCTGCAGTGCGGCGACCACCGGCTCGCCGAGCCGCGTTTCAGGCGCCGCGTGGCTTTCGCATTCTGTGGCAGACAAAGAGCATAGCCATACACGACGTCCACATTGCAGCCGCGGTGGGTTCGGGGACCTGGAAGGCGTTACAAGCGGCGATGAACAAGGCGGCGGCCTGTGGCGTGAGCGGGGCGCCGATTTCAAAGTAGCCGTATTTGAGACCGTACATGAAGGGGGCCGCCGCGCCGAGCTTGTCCATTTTGCCCGCGGTGAGCGCGCCCGCCAGCACGGGATTGCCGTTCATATCCGCTATCAGCAAGCCCGCACCGGAATCGCCGGACAGTCCGACACCCAGCGTGCCGATTTGCATGCCCAGCTGGTTCAGCACCGCGGTGAGCTGCCATTGCGCCGCAATGTAGTTGTAGATTCCTTGCGTCTGGACGAAGCGCCGCCATAGGTTGTCGAGGAATCGTTCTCGCCCGTATTGTTCATCGGCAGGCACGCCAGGATGGTAAACATAGTCGTAGCCGGGCTGTGCGACGTCGGGGCGACCGGAAAGGCCGTAGCCACCATTAACACTAAACGGCACGAAGCCATTTGCGGGCAGGTTCACAGGATAGGGTCCTGGCGGTGGAATTACCGAGGCCAACGTTTCGGGAGTGAGCGCGTTGAGGATTGCCTTTTGCGCGGGCGTTATGAGGGGATTATTCATATCGACGCGGACGGCCGCGAAGGCGAGGTCGGTTCGCAGGTTGCCCACGCCGCTAAGACCATCGCCCAAAATCACTTTGCGGGCAACGACGCCGTTGGCAGCCGACAGATCGAACGACGTGGCCTCGTTGATGCCCCGGAAGCCAATCGAGGAAATATACGTGTCGAGCACGGCCTGGGGTTGGACGGCCGGATCGTAATTGCCGCCATAGAGAGGCGAATCCTCATAGATCGAGCCGGCCGGAATGTTGTCGTTTTCGGGATCGTTGGGTACGCCGCCGGGCCGAAGCGGGCGCAGTACGTGGTCGGCCGTGAGAAAACACAGATTGAGGTATCGCTGGGGATTGCCCACAGGATTCGCCGGGTCGGGCGAGTAGGTTTTTCCAAAGAGAGTGCCAGTGCCGCGGCTGCCTTGCGAATTCGTGATGCGAACGGCCTCATCAAACGCGCCCGCAATGACGGTATTGGTCACGGGCACGATGGCGCGTGCCGATTGGCTCGCGACAAACAGTGTGCCTAGGGCGATAACACTCAGGGTGGCGCCGCGACCGCGCATAACACGCAAACATATCGAGCGAATCATTAGCAGTTCTCCCGCGCAAGAGTTTGTGGCGTTGACGATCCGGGGCTCGGGGCCATTGATCTAGAGCAACTTACCTTTATTCATTCCTGAATATTGTGTAAACATGATTCCTGATCCAAGGAGGGATTAGGATGAGACCGTTCACAGAGGATTTTCGGGAACGTATTGTAGCGGCGTATGAAGCTGGCGGAGTCAGCTTGGCCGCGACTGGTCGCCGCTTTGGGGTTAGCGGCAAGGTGGTCGGGAAATTCGTTCGCCAGAAGCGCTCACTGGGAACGCTGGCTCCCCAGGTGCATCGGCGCGGCCGAAAGGCGGCCGTTTGCGGCAAGAAGAAAGAGGAACTCCGCGCGCATCTGGAACAATACCCGGATGCGACGGTGCTGGAACGGCGCGAAGCGTTGGGGCTGAAGTGTTCGGAAAAGACGCTCTGGCAGACGTTACGCAAGATGGGCTGGCGTTTTAAAAAAAGTCGTCGCGCGCCGTCGAGCAGGATCGTCCGGACGTAGCACGGCAGCGACGGGACTGGCGTGCCAGCCAGGAACGCATCGATCCGCAGCGTCTGGTCTTTATCGATGAAATGGGAGTGCAAACGGATCTCACACGGCTCCGCGGCTGGGCCCCGCAAGGCCATCGCTTGGTCGAAGCGGTCCCCGGCGGAAAGTGGCAGACAAGCACCCTCGTTCAAGCGATCGGGTTAGATGGAATCCGCGCTGCGATGATCATCGATGGCCCCATCAATGCGCCGTCGTTCAGCGGTTTTTGCAACTGGCTGTTGATTCCGGCCTTGTATCCGGGTGACCTCGTCGTCTTGGACAATCTTTCCAGCCATCGTTCCTCTGCCGCAACTCAAGCGATTGAAGCGACTGGCGCTCGCGTCGTATACCTTCCGCCCTATTCGCCTGATCTAAACCCGATCGAAAACATTTTCTCCAAAGTTAAGCAGCTCTTTCGCAAAGTCCGCCCGAGGAGCTTCCGCCAAATCGTCAACGCCGCCAAACAAGTCCTCAGCAAAATCACCCTCGACGACCTTGAGTCCGTATTCCTACACTGCGGATACACGGGGACATAAAAAGGAAAGTTGCTCTAGAATGCGATTCCAGCATCGCGGCGTGATTCTATATTTTCCCGGCGGCGTATGTCAATGATTTACAAGATATTGTGCCGCGCGCCATAGCCCCAAAAGCTCACCGCCTGGCCGGCCACCGATGCGCCAACCGAAATAGGCGCAATGAATGCGCCGTACAAAGCGCCGCTGGCAACCGACTCGCACACGTGCGACACGCGCACGAGTTCGCTGAAAAACTGAGCCCGGCGGGACTCGAACGTGCGACCTGCGGATTAAAAGGGGCCGCCGGCGAAACTCCTAAACTCCTTGCATGAAACAGAATGCGCGCTTGTCCGCTTGCTCACAACAGCGCACAGATTACAAATTGTTTGATCGATTGCAAGGGGTCCTGTACCACTAACGAAAGACGCTCAGTTGCCCGCCATCAAGTGAGCGGGATCGAGCGCCGGTATACCGGCGCGAAACGAGAAACGCCAAATCGCCTGTTGTACTGGCGGGGCAACTGCAGCGACTTGATAGGCCGGCGCCAACGACTCAGAGTTGACCACCGATTGATAAATGGAATGGAATCCCAACGAATACAACCAATGCCATTGTAACGATGCACACCAGCACGGCTGCGATAAACGCCCACCAAATTCGGCTTGCCCCCGGGGCTTTCGAAAAGCGAATATACCTAACGCGAGCACAGCTAACGGAAAGATGAGCGCCGTCCATTCAAAGTCGTGCATTCGGTCTGGCGAGTATTGCACGAGTGCGTAATCGATCGCGCACCATCCGCAAAAGCCAACGAGGCTGCTGCTTATAACGATCGTCCAGAAGCGAATACCGCCCCACGTCCCATTCATATGGCTGTCAACCGACGAGCCTAACGACCAAGATAACTTGCCGGGCCGGCTCGTAGAACGTCTTGTCTCGAAAGGCCGTTATGCCGGCCCAGTCAAGTTGATCGCCTTGTTCGGCCGTTCTTTGCTTTACGACTTCTCTTGGGGATTTTGCTCGCGTTCTCCGCTTCGACTGCTTCCCAAAACGTCTCGTGGGGAATGCCCCGTCCTTCTCGAAACCGCTTCCGTGCGGCCTCCAAAATCGATTGCAACTTTGGCGAGTGACCCATGAGCAGACGTTCTAAGTCCTCCCCACCCTGAGCGTGGAGCAACACCACGACAGGTTTGCCCTTGCTCGTGACCACGACCGGGCCTCTCTGGGCGGCCTTTACATACTGGGCAAAATTGGCAGCGACTTCGTGTTCGGAAGCAACTTTCACAATACCACCTCCTCTCCAGCGACGAATAGCCGGTTGCCTTCTTTCACACCGATGGCCTGGATTTGGACCTCTCGATGTTCCTTATCAATCGCATAAAGTACGCGGAAACAGTTATCTGGCCCAAAGCGGATTTCCGAAGTCGCCTCAAATGGCGCGGGCTGCCGCAGCGGCTTACAATTGCGGGCCTCCTTTCCTGGTTCGAATTGCAACTGCTCTTCAATTGAGGCGCGAATGAGCGAGTGGTATTTCGCGTCGATCGCGCGGGTGCTTCTTCGTCGCCTGGTCATAGCTGAGGTCATACGGCCGCTGGCGCGCCATAAGCCCATTGTCAAAGATTGACCAAGGACTGTCAAACGTGGGTAGCGCTACCAGCCCCAATCCTTGAGCAGTGCACCAACGAGCGTGTCTGACCGCGCGTCGCTCCCATCGGGATTGACCAGCCGCACCGAACCGTCCGGCTGCGTGCAAAATTCAAGACTTTCGCACGCATCTTTATGGGACCCCCACCGCCGGTGCAAAACTCAATTCCCCTCCCGCCAAGCGCATCGGCCAACGGCGCGCGAGGACGTCAGGCGCAAAACCCCTCGACACTCGCGATCCAGAGCGTTTTCCCCGCAGGCTCCCTAAAACCAGGCGCAGAATCGCGCACGAGCCGAACTGCACGATCCCCACCTGTGCAACGGCAACAACTCCACGAACCGCCCCCGCATCAGCGACGTGCAGTCCCCATAATCAAAACTGAGCCCGGCGGGACTCGAACCCACGACCTACGGATTAAAAGTCCCGGCGGAGCGCGACATGTCAAGCACTTTCGAGCAAGCGCACTGCGTACCGAGTTACAGCGGATTGCTGACACTTGGCCGCGACTCTCACCTCAGCTCCGTACCGCAATTGTCGCGATCATTGAGTCGGTCTAATCTCCGCCCCTAACGCGCGACCCGCGGGCGGTAATTTTTTATTTCCGCGGCGTTCCAGGGACCGTAGCCCCCAAACCGCAGATTTTTTGGCAAAAATCAGGGGGGGGGGATGGCAAGGAGGCCAGCATGGCGATCGACCCCGATCAATGTGTTCGATGTCTGTCAGGAAAAATGCGCGTCACATATCAACGCGCCCGCCGCGACGGCCAACTAATCCTGTACCGAAAGTGCTCGAACCCGCGCTGCCGGAGCAAGGACAAAATCGAAGCGCCGCTCGTGGAGAAACGCAACGATGCACAGCAGTAGTGTGTGCCCACACTGCGGCAGGCCGTTGCCGGCCGAACGTCTCTGCCAGAAATGCGCGGCGGGCCTGATGCGAGTCGTCACTTCGCGCCGCGTCGGGAGTTCGCAAAAGCAGTATCTGCGGTGTACGAACCCGGGCTGCGCTCACCGGGACGTAAAAATAATTCCACGCGAAAACGTGTCTCCGCGGCACCGTTCTAGCAAATTAGACCAACTGAAATCACAAATCACTGGAAATCTTGCGATGATTCAATCGGAGAGAAGCTCATGACCAAAACGGTTACCGACGGCCTGATCGACACGCTCGCGGACGTGCTGGACCTGGACCAGCTCCACACGCTCGTTAGCAACGATTACACCGACCGGTATTCGTCGCCGCTCTTTAATTCGTGGCTGGTCGAGCTCCTTAACACCGAGCGCCGCCGGCGCCAGTCGGGAGAGGTGGCAACGGACTACCCGATGCACGTCTTCTCGGAATGGCCGCCATCATATCTCGTGCAAGCCACGACGCTCTCGCTCGTGATGGTCGAGGCGGCAGTGCTGGAAGGGGAGCCGACGATCGTCGCGTTCACTTTCAAGCTGTGCGAGCTGCTCACCGGCGCGGTGTGTTTGGCGTTCCTCAAGAAAGCACAGGCCGCACAATGAGCAGCTCAGAATTAACCGCCGGCCTGCTGACGATCTATCAAACCGCGGCCGTCCTGAAGGTCAGCGTTTCCACGGTATACACCTGGACCGAGCGCGGCTTTATGCCTCCGCCGGTTCTGTTCGGTGGCCGGCAGCGGTGGCGACTCGAAGATTTAAAACAATGGGCGGCCGCGGGTTTTCCGCACCGCGATCCGGAACTTAAGGGGGCGAAATCATGACCATCAAAGAACTAAACAAAAAGCGGACGGCTCTTTTCGAGCAAATCAGCAACATGCGCGATGCGTTCAACAAGAACGGGCAGGCATGGAGCGACCCGGAGGGCTCCAAAAAATGGGATGCCGTCAACGCGGAGTACGATGCGACGATGGACGCGCTGGAAGTCAACCAGCGCGGCGAGACGCTCGATCGACGAAATGAATGCTACGATCAACCCGCACAACATCGGCCTGGACGACGCCGGCGACGGCCGCGTCGGCAACCGCCCCGCCCCCGGTGGCCACAACAGCGGCCGGGTACGAAGTGCGGCCCGCGAGTATGTCGTCTCGAAAAGCGGAAAAAAAACTCCGCTATTCGGCCGCGGCGATTCGATGGCCGCGGCGTCGGCGAAGCGAAAGCCTGAGCTGGCCGCCAAGTATTCCGGGTTCGCCATTGGTGATTTTATCCGCGCCGTCGCCCTGGGCCCGCGGAACAGCCGCGAGCGCAATGCGGCTCAGCTCCACTCTGGGATCCGCCGGCGGTTATACGATTCCCGAAATTCTCTCGGCCGATTTGATCGACCTGATGCGTGCCAAGTCTCGCGTGATGGAAGCCGGGGCCAAGACTTTTACGATGGAATCCGCCGACCAGTTGTTCGCGAAGCTCACCGCCGACCCGTCACCGTCGTGGTTGCACGAAGGCGCCGAGATGACCGAAACCGCTCCCACGTTCGGCCAAATCCGGTTCACGGCCCGGACGCTTCGGATGCTGGTTAAGGTGCCCCGGGAGCTGCTGGAGGATTCGATCAATCTGAACGGCAAGCTACCGACAATCTTTGCGGCAGCCATGGCCGGCGAGCTCGACCGCGTAGCGCTGCTGGGCTCTGGCGAAGGCGCCGAACCGTTGGGCGTTTTGAATTTCACCGACATCAACTCGGTCAGCATGGGGGACAACGGCGCCGAGCTGGCGGATTACTCGCCACTCATCGACGCGATCTACGAAATCGAGGTCGACAACGCCGAGACGCCGACGACGGCCATCATGCACCCGCCACCAAGTCTCAATTTTCCAAATTGGAAGATACGACGGGGCAGCCTTTGTCGCGGCCGGACGAGATCAAGGCGATGCGTTTTCTCTCGACATCCAAGCTCTCGATTGTTGAGGACCAGGGCACGGCGACTGGCGAATGCAGCAGCATTGTTGTCGGCGGGTTCCAGGAATTGCTGATCGGGATGCGATCCGGTTTACGGGTGTTGCCGCTTGAACAGCGGTTTGCCGAAAACAACATGATCGGTTTCGCCGTGTTTCTGCGGGCGGATGTTGGGGCGTTCAACGAAAACTCGCTTTGCAAAATTATCGGGTTAAAGGCCTAACATGTGGTCGCTCTGTTTGGCCGACGCGGCCGGGCTGCTCGTTGCGGCCCGGCCATTTTTATTTTGAGGATGGACCATGGCCACAGTCGGCGAGCTCGCGGTCAAACTCGTGGGCAACAGCGACGGCTTCACACGGGCGTTGCGGGCCGGCCGTGGGGAGTTCGACCTCATCAGGTCGGGGCTTACTGCTCTCAAAGGCCTGGCTGTTGGTTTCGGCGCGACGCTGGCCGCCGGCCTGGCGATCAGCTCGCTGAAGAGCACGGCCAGCGAAATCGACGAGCTCGCCAAAGACGCCACCCGGCTCGGCATCGCGACCGACAAACTGCAAGGCCTGGAGCGGTTCGGCCAACTCTCCGGCGCCAACAGCGGCGAGATCGTCGCTGGCCTCTCGAAAATGGAAGTCGCGATCAACAAAGGCGCGGCTGTCTTTGCCAAGCTGAAATTGAACGCGGCCGAGCTGAAGCAGCTCAAACCCGAAGAGGAGTTTCTGCGAGTCGCCGAACGGATCAAGGCGCTGGAGAATCCCAGCACGCGGATGGCCGCGGTGAAAGACATTTTCGGCATGGGCGGCGCGTCGCTGCTGCCGACGATCATGCAAGGCTCCTCGGCGATCGCTGGCGGCACGGACCGCTACGGGACTGTCACCGCGGAGCAAGCCAAAGACATCGAGGCGGCAGTCAAAGCGGGCCGCGAGTTGTCGATGGCGTTCACCGACCTGAAGACGCTATATGTCGCGGAGCTGGCGCCAGGTCTCACGAAGTTTTTGAAGCGGCTTGTAGATTGGCTGAATGGGAAAAAGTCGAACCCGTACACGGGCCTCATTGCGAAGATGACGGAAGCCGAGTTCCGAAAATTCCAGCATGACGTTGAGTCTCACAAGGTTGCCTCGATGTTGTACGTCTTCAACAAACGGATGCTCTATAGTGAGTTCTATATCACAAAGCGGCTCGGAATCGACTGGAGAAAAAATGGCACAGTTGACGCCGGCTTGGTCCTCGCTGCCATGCGCGAACGGCAGGATGCGATGAACCAGGCCGCCGTCGACAAACACAAGAAGCTCGGCTACTCGGATCCTGAGGACCGGGTCCGCGTCGAACAGGCCAAGCACGCCAAGGAGGCGGCCGACGCCCAGCAGGCCCAGGCGCTTTTCATGCGATCCTGGATGACGATGACGACGTTGAACATTGGCGGCCAGACCGCGGACCCATTCGCCGGCCAGCAGGAAAGGAAGGACTTAGCCGAGAAGAAGCTCGGCGAGCTCGACAAGGGCCGGAAACGAATTATGCATGACGCCGGCGCGGTCACGACCTCTAGCGCGCTGGAGAAGGGCACGGCCGCGGCCTTCAGTCAGGAGCGGCGATCGCAAACCGCGGCGTCCGAGCTCACGCGCGTCGAGCACGAAAAAATGTCTGTCGAAAGGGAAATCAACGCGCTCGTGAAAAAGTGGCACCTCTCGCGATCGAGGAACTAACGCGCGTTGCTCGCAGCTCGCAAACCGTGCAGGGCAAGAGTACCAGGCCGCGGCACGTGGGGCAGCGCTGGTATTTGCTCGGCCGGTCCAGGATCTTCTGCACCTGGTCGGCATCGATGCCGACGATCGATGCGATCCGCGTTACCGATTCGCCTTGGCGCGCAAGCGCCGACACCGCTGCACGATCCAAGGTTCCGTTCGCTCGGGGTTCGTGTACGTCGCCATGATGCGGCATTCTACCGCGCCCTGCGCGTCGACGCCCGATCACTTGCACACCGCCACGGGCGCGGTATATTGCGTGCTCTCAAACTATAGGAGCATGGCATTGGCCACGAAAAACGAGAGCGGTGGGTTCAAGGTTTTGGGTGTCCAGCAATGGCCCCGGCGCCCTGATAGGCGCGAGAGAGCCTTGAACCCGCCGCTCTCTTTTTGCGCGAGGTCCAACCATGCGTAAGATGAGCGAGCACGTAGCGCACCGACTGGAACGAAGTAAGTTACGGGAGTTCTTCGACGGCGTAATTCAACCGCGGCTCGAATGGGAGGGGGCGAGCAAATCCCACATCGAGCGTCACGCCGCGGCCGTCGAATACGTGGAACGGTTTTCCAAATCGCCGCTGTCGCCCGACGAAATCGATGAGCAGCTCATCCTGAATTTCGACGCCTGGTTGTGGCGGCAAGGTATTTCGGACGGCCGACGACGCGACGTCGTCGAATCGCTCCGCCGGATCGTCGCCGTCTACACACCGGACCGGGACAAGGTTCGCACAAACCGCCGGCAGCGGCGCCGGCTGCCGGATCCGGCCACCGGTAGCGTCCGTCGATTCTTCGAAGAGACGTACATCACCCACCGCCTGGCCGGCCGATCGGCCCGCTACGTCGACGATTGCCGCATGGTGCTGTACCGGCTCCACGAGCATTTCGAGCGGGACATCGAAGTCGCGGAACAGAGCGACGCCCTGGCGAGCGCTCACGTCACCTGGCTGGCGGACCGCGGAGTCACGACGACGACGATCAACAACCACTTGGCGGTTTGGTTTGCCATCTGGCGTCATGCTCAGAAGCTGGGCCTCGTCGACAAGGGCCCGACGCTGCGGAAGCTTCCGAAGATCCACAACGCGCCGGACGCCTGGAGCGCGACGGAGATGGCCGCGATCCTCGACCACTGCGACGCCGCACGGGATAAGCCGATCGCGGGCCACGCGGCCGGCGACTGGTGGCGTGCTCTGATCTACACGGTTTGGTACACGGGCGTGCGCCGGCGGGCGCTCATGGCCATCCGACGCGACGACGTCGATTTGCACTCGGGATGGATCCGCGTCCGCGGCGACGCGATGAAGAATCGCCGCGGCAAACCGTTTCGGCTGGGCCCCGACTGCCTGGCGCTATCCGCACAATTTGGGATCCGCCGCGCGAGCTGCTGTTCGACTTCCCGCACGACCGCAGCACGTTCTACGTCCAGTTCCGACGGATCATCGAGGCGGCCGGCGTACCTCGCGGCGATTCGAACGTCGGCTGTCTGCACAAGATTCGGCGCAGCACGGCCACCGCGATCGCGGCGACGCAAGGCATCGGCGCCGCACAAACGATTCTCGGGCATCGCTCGATGGCCATGACCGAGCGCTACATCGACGTATCGAAAATTGCCGGGAACGATTTTTCGAAGGCACTACCGCAGCTCCCCACCAAGCCGCGGCTAACGACGGCCGCGGCCGGGTAACAAATCACCGCAAGCAGGGCGCCAAGAAGTTGGGGCGCCGGTCGGACTAACGACCGGCGCCCCTGGTGCCCCCCATAACAAATCACGGTAAGCAGGTGCTGTGAAAGAAGCCCGCGAAACTGCCCGCCGCTGGCAGCGTAGTGCGGCGACGTTAGTATCAGCGGTAAGTCGGGTTGTG